>PABH01000013.1 GCA_002702705.1 Anaerolineaceae bacterium | reverse complement strand
TTTTTCCTTCTTGTTCTCATTTCGACTCCCAAGTTTTATTATATAGATTTCTCTTATCTTGGTGTCTCTTTTTTGGGGGGAGGCTCAAAACTATTCGTTATTCGTTATTCGTTATTCGCTTCCCTATCCCCCCGTCATGATCGATACCAACACCAACCTGTCCCCATCATTCGGATGTTCATCCATCACCATGACTGGTAAAGCCATTTCATTATTAATGATAAACATATTCGAACTTAAAAAGGTTTCCCCATCCTGATCAATTAACAATCCAATTAATTCAGGATATCGCTCTCCTAAAGCCCGCACCACATCCTTGTATGTAATCCCTTCCGGAAAAACAAAATCTACCGATGGCACACCTGTAAACTGTTTTGCCACACCAGTAAATTCAATTGTTAATTTAATTTCGTTGTTTGTCATGATCCACTTTTTCTCATTCTTATAATTGGTCTGATCATAACAATTCAGGACATATTTCACAAGGCCGTTTATAAACCCACTTAGGGCTTTTCGCAAAGAAGCACTGATAAAAGGCGCCCAACGGCAGGCCGCTTTTCAAAACCTCCCGTTGGGCGCGTTTCTGACAGTGTTAACGTAAATTTCACCAACGAGAGGTATGATTTGCGCTGAGTATTTTCCCCGCTCTATTTAAATCCAAACATAAACAAGATAAAACCTAATGAAGGCCCAATCCACCAATAATCTTGCACAATTTGGGGAAGATTGATTGCTGGAGAATTTTTTGCGATGACACCTACCAGCATTAAAACAATCGCAATAACAACAATCGCCCAGTTGGCAACTTCAATACTGGGTTTATTGATCTTAGGCTCTTGAGTCTTTTCTTTAACCTTTTTTTTCTTCAGATGAGATGCTTTCCTCATCTGTTCTAATGCCAACTCTTTCGCCAATCGGCGTTTTTTTCCACGCAGCATTGCCAAACGAAAATAAAATAAAAGTGCGGTAAATGCCGTGATGGCAACGCCCCAATCAAATTCAAATTTCATAAAGCCTTCTCCTCAGCTTATTTTTTCCAAAGCATGTCATAGACTCTTTGGTAAAACGCTTCTAAATCAACCGCTGGGCCATTACCTTTTCGGATGTAACGTGCCCGTGGGGTTATTTCGCCAACAATTGTTCCGGTTTCACTCAAATTCTCCGGAACGTATTCCAAAACAAAAATACGCGTATTGGGAATATAAACCGGCCAGCGGTTTTTTGGTAGTTCCACCAATGCCATCATATATACTTCAAAAAGATTTTTCGGTTGGGGTAAGGTCACCAGAACCATCTTGGATTTTTTCTCCGGCAGCTCACGAACCTCAAAACTTGTGCCTTCAAAATCCACCTCTTTATCTTCATCCAACCGAAGCCCAATATGATCCCACCAAAATTCTAAGAATTTATTTCCATCTCGCTCTAAATACTTAAAAAAATCTTTGGTTTGGCTGTGGAATACAACCGGCAGCGACTCAAATGCAAAATTAAAATGTTGGCTTCTCTTTTTATCCATTTGACTTCCTTAACAATATTTTATTCTTGGGATAATTCGCGATCTATAAAATCTTCAAAACTGGCTGGTTCTCTCTTTAACAACCAGGATAATACCATACCATTGCCAATAAAATCGTAATCTTCATAATAAGCGAACATTTTTAATAAGGTTTCGATCGCATAATCTGCCAAACCTGCGGCTCGTACTTTCTTTTCCCACCTGCCGCGATCCTCAGTTGCTGCTGAAACTTCAAATCCTTTTTTATCGCTAATGATTGTTGCAATATCTTCTGCGGAATATGGTTCTTTTCCACACAATTCATAAGTCGCAAAAGCATGTCCTGCTTCGGATAATACCTTAGCGGCAACTTCAGCAACATCAACCAAATCAACCATACTCGATTTGGAAGTGATCGAATAAGGAATCTGATACAGGCCTTTTTCTTGAATCGTTTTCCAATATCCAAGCACATTTTGCATATATGCGGCTGGCTGCAAGATGGTAAAAGCCAAACCGGATTTAAATAATTGTTCTTCCACCCGCAGTTTTAACCAGTGATGAGGCATATCCTGCACCTGTGGATGTAAAACCGAATGGTAAACAAATTGTTCCAAATTTACTTTTTGGCTGGCTAAGATTGCCATCGCCCCAATCTTATCTTCATCTGGGCTCATGTTAGGGGCAATAAAATATAATCGTTTAATTCCTTGCACAGCCTGCTGCCAGGCAGATGGTTCACGCAAATTACCCACAAAAACATCCGCCACACCCAAACTGATCATCTCTTCACGTTGTTTTTCGTGATGCACCCAGGCTCGAACGGCTTTACCTTGCTGCACCAAAGATTTTAAGATGGTTTTCCCCGTTTTTCCGGATGCACCAGAAATTAAAATCATGTACTTCTCCAATAAAAAATAAATAATAGCTGTTTTGGTAATGCTCCCGACGCCAGAGCATAGACGTCGGGAGCATTTTTGGGTGACAGGGGTTGCACACCTGCTCTATTGCACAGCTCCTGTCAAAGATAAATCAAAAACAAAAATTAGTCGTTCAGCACGTTTGCGCGTACTACTGGTGGTTTCCAGAATTGCAGAACCAGGTTCAGCAAAATACCTAAAACTGCAGCAGTTGCGATCGCGGGCCAACCTTGTGGGAATAAACCTTGGAGTAAGGGAATCGGTAAGAAACCACCGGGGAAGCCGATGTTACCACCGATACCTACGATCAAGATCACGGCACCGATTGCCAGCTGGGCTGGATCAAAGAGATTGACACGTTCTGCCATCATCAAAGCAATACCTTGCATACCAATGACACCGAACAAGTAGATGGAAAGACCACCACTAACTGCGGTTGGGATGGTAGAAACAAGATCGGCCAATGGGCCAATAAAGCCTAAAACGATGGAGATGGCACCAGCGGTAATCAATACTGGCCCGGAGTAGTTCCGGGTGATTACCATCAAGGAGTTGTTCTCACCATAGTTCGTACCGGCGGTTGAACCAAACAGACCGTTGATTAAGTCGTTTAAACCATCGAGCATCATGTTGAGGCCGATGTATTTGCTGAGGCCATAGCGTTCTTTGCCCATTTCATCAGCCAAGTGGTCAACATACAAACTGATCTGGTAGAGGTGAGCGGTAGATTCCGGAATGGTCGCGATAGCCATAATACCAACACCAAAAATCACTGTCAAAGTAAGTTCGTCAGCAAAGTTCGGGAATGTAAAGGCAGGAGCGCGGAACAAAGCGGATGTACCAAAGATTGAGAAATCAACTAATCCTAAGGGGATTGCCACCAAATAACCAACAACGGCACCCAAAAGAATTGGCAACATCGAAATGAATCCCTTCCCTTGCAGGTACACAGAGAAGATGAAGGTAGCGATAATGGTTACCAATGCGGCAGCCCACCACTTTAAATCACCAGCCGGGTTATTCAGATAACCACTGGCATTGTTTAATGCAGCTTGACCTAAACCAATACCGATGGTACAGGCAACAGAGCCGGTCACGATTGGGGGTAAAACTTTATCAAGAGCTTCTTTACCACCAGAAGCACGGATAATCAAACCAACAATAATGTTGATGACACCAGTCGCAACGAAACCAGTTTGCACAATGGCGAGTAATTCGGGGTCAGCCGGTACACCAAAGGTTGGTTTGGTAATTGCGGTTACTGCTGCAATATAGGAAAAACTTGAACCATAGTACAAGGGGATGAATTTACCCATTGCCAATTTGGAACCAATCAATGCAACAACAGTACCAAAGCCGGTAACAGTTAATACGGTGCTAACCGGGAAACCCATCAGCAGGGCGCATAATACGGTGGCGGGGAACATGGTGATAACATGTTGGAAACCCAACAGTATCATTTGTCCTACGGGGGGGCGGTCATCAGGAAGATAACCAATCACTTTTGTAGTAGTAGCCATACGAGTCTTCCTCCCTCTAAAAAGAGTTAAAATTTGGATGATTTATTGTATTAATGTTAAATTCTTTCGTTTGGGCAAAGGTTTGGGTTTGCTTGGAAAAGAGTTCTCCTCCAATTGGGTCATCAAACAAAAATACCAAATCTACCTTGCCTTCTTGGGCCAATGGAAAGTAATCAAATGGATATCTCTGTACGTTTGCACCTCCAATCTTCTGCATGGTTATCTCTTTCTTCAATGATCTGTCTTTAGCGGCCAAACAGGAAAGAAAGTAAAACCAAAATTAATATCAATGGAACAATATAAAGAACAAGCTTGACTTCAGCAGAAGAAGTTACGCCGCCAACCATATCTTTAGCAACTTCTTTTGCGAACTCAGTTTCGGTGGGTGCTTCAAATTTCACTTCTTCACCGGTTTCTTTGGCTGCCAAGCGAGCTGCTAAAGCTTTATCCAGGGTTGCGAAACCAGTTTTGATCATACTTTTTGAAACACTATCGATCATGCGTTGGCCTACACTAGCCAATGCGCCACCAATGTTCACCTCGCCGTCATACTCCATCAATGTAGTGCCGTCGTCCTGTTCAACAAACCGGACATTACCAACACCATCCAAGAAACCAGGAGCCCCTTTACCGCCACCTTTAATGGTAACTTTTTCGGGTTCAACAGCATCTTCGAGTGTCATTCCACCAGAAAACGCACCGGAGACTGGTCCGACGCGAACATTCATATCGAATTTGTATTCATTTTCACTAACTTGTTCAACCTTCTGTGCTCCGGGTAATGCGCTGGTCAGCACATTCGGATCATAGAACATTTCCCATACGGCTTCTCGGGGACCATTAAATACGTGTGAGCCTTCGATCTTCATTAATTACTTCCTCCATTAATAAGTAGAAAAAAATTGATAAGAAAGCGAAAAGCGCTAAGCGCTTTTCGCCTTTTCCATATAGTGATAGAGTTTGCTGGGGCTGATGGAAGATTCAACAATCTCCATACCCTTGATATTCAACGCATCCTCTAATGCTTGCATAAAACATGCCGGGGTTGCAATAACGCCTGCTTCACCAACACCTTTAATACCCAATGGGTTTAAGGGGGATGGGGTAACCATGTGGTTGATTTCAAATTTATCGGGCATATCACTGGCTTGGGGGAATAGATAGTCCATAAAAGAGGCGGATAACAATTGACCATAATCATCATACACCAAATTCTCGTAAAATGCTTCTCCAATTCCCATTTGCAAACCACCATGCAGCTGACCATCAACGATCATTGGGTTAACCGGGGTTCCACAGTCATCCGTCATAACCAAACGTTCGATTTTTGGTTTTGCGGTTTCAGCATCCACAGAAATAATCATACCCAAGCAGCCATATCCTGTCGCTCCATGTGGAGGACCGTAATAAGAAGCAGCTTCTAATCCGGGTTCCATTCCTTCTTCAACGGTTCCGCGGGTGGGGTTACTTCGTTGTGCCAACTCACCTAATGTAACAAATTTCTCAGGCATGTCTGCTACACGAACGACACCATCTTGCATTTCTAATTCATCTTCTGGTGTATTTAAGACCTTACTTGCAAGGCCTAATGCTTTTTGGCGGACCTTCAGTGAAGCATTATGAATGGCTGTTCCGACCAGGGTCATACCACGGCTGGCAAAAGCACCAACACCCCATTGCCATTGCCCCGTATCACCAATCACAACATTGATGTCTTTTACATTCACACCTAATTGATCGGCTGCAACTTGAGCAAATGTGGTGTAATGTCCTTGACCTTGGTTACTATAAGCGGTAAACACGGTCACTTTACCTGTTACACCAACCATCACTTTTGCACCCTCATAGGGGCCTACAGCGGTACCTTCTGTAAACATACAGATACCGATACCAACATTTTTGCCTTCTGCGCGTAATTTGGGTTGGATTTCTGATTTAAATTTTTCATACCCAATGGTTTCAACCGTTTTTTCTAACGCGGCTGGGTAATTACCATTATCGAGTACACCTTCCACAAAATCCTGACCAATTACGCCTGTACGCAGCGGAAATTCTTCCGGAGATAAGATATTCTTGCGGCGAATTTCAACCACATCCATACCCAATTCTTTGGCTGCGGCATCTAACAAACGTTCCATCACAAACACGCCCTGGGAACGTCCAGCACCACGTACCGGGGTTACAACCATTTGATTGGTGAACACCATTTTAATTTCTGTAAAGAAATTTGGTACGCGATAGTTGCTGACGGTATGGGTTTGTGTGTTCAACGGAACGGTCATACCATAGGGATTATAAGCACCGGTGTTATGGTACATGACATCTTTAACACCCAGAATTGTGCCATCTTTTTTCAGAGCGATCTCTGCATAGTGCACCTGATCTCGTTCAGAAGTGGTACCCAGGAAGTTTTCACGGCGATCTTCGAACCATTTGACCGGTCGTTTTAACTTGATTGCGATCCACGGAATAACCACATCATCAATTTGGGATGACATGATTTTTGGACCAAAACCACCGCCGATGGCTGGGTTCATTAAGCGAACCTGGTTCTCCATCAGTCCCAGATAATTTGCAATGCTGTTTCGCATTGGGATTGGTCCCTGCGTGGTTGCCCAGCAGTTCAGCACCTGTAAGTTTTCGTCCCATTGGGCAACAAAACCACGGTTTTCCATGGCGCCACCAGCCACACGGTTAACCTCCAGGCGGCGTTTCACCACCAGGTCAGCTTCCGCAACGGCTTTTTCCCAGCTGCCCACTTCTTGCACAACATCAGCAGCCAGATTGGAATCCAGGTCTTCATGGATCAGCGCCGCGCCCGGTTCAATTGCTTTTTCGAGATCACCTACATAATCCAGGGTTTCCACATCTAAGATAATATGATCCAGTGCGTCTTCCGCAATATAACGACTTTCCGCAACAACCACTGCAACCGGTTCACCCGAAAAACGGACTTTGTTTTTCGCAATACATTCCAGCGGACGAGCATGGAATACAGAACCTTTAATTGCGGTTGGGGGAGGAACTTGTAAGGGGCCGGGACGCCAATAATCACCCAAATCTTCTGCGGTGTAAATGGCAACCACACCGGGGAGTTTCCGGGCTTCTTCCACATCCAATTTCACAATCCGTCCGTGTGAATAATCACTGCGCTTGATCGCTACGTGCAGCATACCCGGAAGGTCAATATCATCAATAAAAGTTGTTTTTCCAACTAATAAACGAGGATCTTCATTTCGTTTAAGGGATTTTTGTACATTTTTTTCTGCCACGATTTACCTCTCCTGCTGTTAATGATCAGCCATTTTTTTGGCTGCTAATTTGACAGCTTCAACAATATTCTCATAACCAGTACAGCGGCAGAAGTTCCCGTCAATCGCTTCCCGTGCTTCTTCATCGGTAGGATTGGGGTTTCCTTCTAAATATTCCACAGCGGTCATTAAGAAACCAGGTGTACAGAAACCACACTGTAAAGCGTGTTTTTCCATAAAAGCTTCTTGAATGGGATGCAGGTTATCCATCGTGCCCAAGGATTCAACGGTTTTAATATCTGCACCGTCAGCCATTACGGCAAAATGAGTACAAGAGCGAACAGCCTGTCCATTCATCAAAATGGTACACGCACCACATAAACCATGTTCACAACCAACGTGTGTTCCCGTCAGGCCGAGATCTTTACGAATAAAATCACTCAGCAGCAAACGAGGTTCAACTTCACGTTCGTATTGGGTACCATTTACCGTTACGTTAATTTTCACTTTATTTGCCATTGTACCCTCCTACTTCTTTGCCCGTTCGATTGCGTCAAGCAAAGCACGACGAACCAAAACTTTAACCAGGTTGCGACGGTACTCTTCTGTTCCGTGCAAATCGGTGCCAGGGTCGCATTCATTTGCGCCAACATATTCGGCTACCGATTCAATTAATTCTGTGCTCGGAACCATACCAGCCAATACTTTATTGGGCTGTTCGGTTCGAATGGGTGTTTCACCCACACTAAATAACACAACCTGTGCATCTTTTACTTTATCACCGTCCATCACCACTTTGGCAATGGCGGCCGCCTGGGCATAACCACCTTTTTGGCGGGAAACTTGCTGGTAACTGCACCCACAATTTGCCGGTAAGGGGGGAATAACTACCTCAGCCAACAGTTCTTGTGGTTCTAGGGTTGTCATAAAAGGCCCGATAATAAAATCAACAGCATCTTCCCAACGTTCGCCATCGGTGGACAAAACTTTTAATTTTGCATCCAGCAGTACGGCTAAAGCAGGGATCTGGGCAGCAGGATCAGCGTGCGCAATTGCACCGCCAAATGATCCGCGGTTGCGGATTTGTTTGTGGGCAATATAACTCACCGTTTCTGCAACAATGGGAAAATTCTTTCGAATAAATTCATCTTCTTCAACGGCTGTATCGCGTGTCATTGTACCGATGGCTACGCTGCCATCCGCTTGTGGTTTGATATAAGCTAATTCTTTGATCTTTCCCAGGTCAACCAAAGCACCCGGGCGAGCCATACGGAAATTCATAGCCGGGATTAAACTTTGTCCGCCCGCTAAGACCTTTCCAGCATAACCAAGCTCTGCTAATTTTTCCACAGCTTCAGCCACAGTAGTCGGTGCATAATAATCAAATGGAGCTGGCTTCATGTAGACTGTACCTCCTCAATAAAATGAGAAACACCTTGTATAAATTAAGTTTATTCGTTTGGGGATTTTGGTAAACGGGGGTTTCAGAGTTGGGAAAGACTTTGATAAAACTGCTTAAGAGAAACGCAGTGGTCAAAATGAAATGATCCATAAGGATAGCAGTTCCATCAGAGATGTTCAAAATAGCCCATGAAAGACCGGCAGTGCGTTCCCGCTTTTTACGGGTCTCTGCCAACTGTTCTTCCTTTATAAGGTGTTTTTTATGGGGATTTTGAAAAATCTGGTAATTATAAACAAACTCTGAAAGCAACCTGTCACCACCAATATTATGACTGCTGTCCCGAAATTTTGCAAGTTAATCCGGGACAGCAGTTTGTTATCCTACGGCTATCCTTCTTTGAAGGCTACAAATCGACCCCACATTGATTCAATTTCCATACCTTTTTGCAGGTAACAACCAATGTAATAGCGGCCGCTTGTCGCTTTTTCCAAATCCCAGCCGAGATTTTCAGCATGGACGATCTTCTTCGGGAAGAGGTTCAAGTGCATATCTTGATAGAAATGATCCAAAGGATACATTTCATCCCAATCTTTACCAAAATCTTCGATCAGCTTTTGATTGGCTTCTTCAAAGGTTTTTGGATGCCAAAGGCGTTGGATTGTATTCATTGGATGATCCGCTGCAACACAGTCCACACCAATCCATTTAATCTTCTTTTCGGCTGCCCAATCAGCAAAATCGGGTGATGGGCCTGGATGTTTGATCATGTAGCGGAATTCGTCTGAATCTTCGCTTAACCAACCAAACTTGTACCAGCCGGTCTTAATCACGAGAATATCACCTTCTTGGACATCAACCACAGATTCAATCATTTCAGGTGTATAAACACTGGAATTGCTGACAAGATGCGAAATATCAGCAATCACACCAGGGCCAACCCATTCTTCTAATGGGGTCTCACCAATCGTACGGCCATTGGGATAAAAATGTTTTTCGCCATCCATGTGGGTTGCCAAGTGAATGGAAGCATTACAAATGGAACCGTTTCGAGCCATACCATAATGAGCGCCGCCAACCCGTTTGAAATATTTCACGGATAACGGTTCGTAGTTTGCCCACTGTGGAGAACGTACGCTGAACGGAACAGACATATCGAACATCTCTGCTTTGTTCATTTCTGCAAAGAATTCATCGGCTTCCATCCATTCAGGAGCCTGATAAGCCACCACACGAGCCCAGGCAGTTTCAACTTCCACAAACGGAATGGGTTGAACGGTAATCCAGGCACGTTGATTCTTGAGTTCGTTGATCTGTCCAACAATGGACTCAACCAACAGTAAATGAGCTTTTGGCATCTTAATATGGGTTAATTCATAGTACCAATCTTGGGGGTACATTTCATCCCAGGTTTTGCCATATTTTTCTTTTAATTTTTCTTCTGCTTTTTGGAAGTGGTTTTCGTGCATACGGCGAATGGGAGTATTCATGGGGTGTTCTGCGCTGCCGCAATCCACACCAATCCACTTCAATTCCATATCCATTGCCCAATCAAAAAATTCTGGTGATGGGCCTGGATGGCGAACCAGGAAACCAAATTCTTTCGATTCCACACCACCCTGGGCGTCTTTGTTAAATACATCGGGTTGATCCCAAGAATAGCGGTTGTAGCCGGTGTTAATAATCAGGATATCACCTTTTTTGACATCCACTTTTTTCATTACCATTTCAGGAGTGTAAAGGTCGTAATCGCCTAATTCATCAGAAAGATCAACGACAACACCTTCGCCACTCAGATCGGTTAAAGGAACATCAGCAATCGGACGTCCACCGGAATGGAAAGCGGTTTCACCCACCAGGTGAGTACCAACCGTGTTGCTCCAGTTTAAAATCTGACCATTTGCACCCTGTCCGCCGCCATAAGCACCGGTAACACGTTTGAAAAAGTGGACTTCTAATGCTTTATCCCCGGGAACGGGGGGAGTAAAAATACTGCAGCCTTGTGTCAAGTCATACGTCTTGGCTTCGGCCATCATCTTAACAAAACGTTCTCGATCCATTACATTCCTCCATTAAAGTTTTATCGACATTAAATGCCGTATTTTTCAGCAAATGCAACCAATGCATCTTCAAACACGGACATGGGTACGCTAACCACCCCAGCACCTACCTGGCCAACACCTGGGTCTTTATGTGCAACACCCGTGTTTACGCGAGGTGGCATATTCTTTTCCACAACTTTTCGGATATCTACACCGGTTGGGGTGCCGCGGAAATCCAAGAAGGGAATGGAGAAGTGTTTGTGTTCACCAAAAGTAATTTCATACATATCCAATGTAGTGTTAATTGCATCACGTGGTGTACCACCAATAAAGGTAACCAAAGCCGGGGCGGAAGCCATTGCAAAACCACCAATACCGGCGGTTTCTGTAATGGTGCTGTCGCCAATGTCACGGCTGGCATCTTTTTCCGTGAATCCGGGGAAGTATAAAGCATCCACAACGGGAGCGGGTGCGGTAAACCATTGGTCACCCAAACCACTGACACGAATACCAATATCCGTACCATTTCTTGCCATCACGGTCACAATCGTGGAACCTTCCACGTTATGTCCGGCTTGTGTCATGGTTTTACAGCCAGCCATCACCGGGTTCAGAACAGATAAAGCGTTTTCGCCCAAGAATTTAATAATTTCAGAAGCGGTATCTGCATCTTTGGCAGTTTTGGTAATATATGGCGCTAATAAATTGGTATACAGTAAAGAAGCTGCATCCAATCGGTTGTGGCCATCATCACCCATATGTAATGCTTTTGCCAATAAGGTTCGAATGTCCAGGCCGCCCATTTCTTTTAATGCGGCATCCACTGCCGGACCCAAAACATCATTTAACCACTGCATGCGGTTAATGACTTCTTCGCTGTAAGCACCCATCCGTAAAACTTTACCGCGGCCTTCGTTCAAACCAGAAAAAGCTTTGTAGCCGGTGGTTGTGTTTTCCACAATATATACCAGCATGGAAGGAGACATCACACCCGCCATCGGACCGGTGGAATCGTAATGGTGGCAAGGGGCAAATTCAAACTTACCACTGCTTAACATTTCTTCCGCTTCTTCAGCAGATTTGGCACGGCCTTCAAACAACAGTGCACCAATCATGGCACCGCGTACCGGGCCGGACATATTTTCCCATGTAGCAGGGGGGCCAGCATGCAGCAGTAAATTATCATGCATTCCGGGGATAACATCTCTTGCGGGGGCCACACCGGTAACCATGGGGCGGGCATCCATAAAGGCATCA
Source organism: Anaerolineaceae bacterium (assembly GCA_002702705.1). GTDB lineage: Bacteria > Chloroflexota > Anaerolineae > Anaerolineales > Anaerolineaceae > UBA6170. The sequence continues at coordinate 69,169 of PABH01000013.1, read as the reverse complement.
ATTACTTTTTGATTCGCCTGATCAATATTAATGGTCATTTCATACTCCTTTTAAGGATCACTTCAATTACAATCAATCGTTTTTAACTAAATTTTTTCATCCGGTCCAAAATGGACATCAATTTATCATTACCACCCGCTGGGGGTTTCCATTCAACATGGATAACTGGGGTTTCCTGATCAACCAAGTTTTCAGCAAAAGATTCAAGGCCTACATTAATCGCCTCCAAATCCTTCTTTAAAGTACTCAGATCAATTGGTGTAAATACATATTCTTTTTCTGCTTCTTGATTCAGCGCTTGTAAGATGCTGCCAGCATATTTCACAACTTCTTCATTGCTGGAAGAAACCCAGGCGCCTGCATCGCGCAGTTGCTCAACCTGTGTATCCAAAACCTGTGGATCTTCATCCGTACCTGTCGCAACGACTACGACTTCCAAATATCTTCCGGCTTTTTCTGCCAGAGTCTTTGCGTTTTTAATAGCAGGTGCCAGTTCACTGGCTGGATCAGGATGTGAGCCATAACCAATGACAACATCCAACATAATCACGGCAACTTCCGGATCACGTGCTTCTTCCATCAAGCGGCGAATACGCATTTCGTTATCCATCATTGGGTGTAAACGACCCACGGTGAATTCATCCTCACCAAGATCAACGATGGTATGTTCTTCACTACTTAAGGAATCTTTTAATTGATTTTCTTTTTTAATTGGTGCATTCGCCCAAACACGGGGAACAAATTCTTCTAATAAAAACTGTGCTTCATAAGCCAGGGTACCACCAGAGAACAAACCACGGAAATAACGCTGCCCTTCAGCAAATTTATCAAGCGGTAGTTCGGGACCACTGGTGACATCCGGTGTGTTTTCCGCTAACTGAACGGATAATGCAGCTGCGTCATCCATGCCGGTCGCAAAATACAGGTTGCCATCCTGGCGGGTGGTTGGTTTACGGGCAATAAAATTGATCACAACCGGCTTGTTAATTTTTCTTGCCTGGCGGATCACTTTTTCAGCCACTTTTGGCGCAGGTGGTTTGGAAACCAACGTGATCACCTTTGTTTCCGGGTCACGGGCTAAAACATCCAATGCCATTAAGAATGTGGCTGCACCAATCGGCTCTTTCAGGTCACGCCCACCGGTACCAATACCGTGGGTGATACCACTGCCTAATTGGTGAATACGTGTGGTAACTTGCTGTAAACCAGTACCAGCTGCTGCCACCACACCAATCGGGCCTTTTCGGATTTTATTAGCAAAACCCAGCCCAATCCCGCTGATCATAGCGGTACCGCAGTCCGGGCCCATTACTAACAAGCCTTTTTCTGCTGCTTTGTTTTTTAAAGAAATTTCCTCTTCAACCGATACATTATCACTGAAGAGGAACACATGTTTACCAAGATCCAAAGCCTGATGAGCTACGCGTGCCGCAAAACGGCCAGCAACGGAAATAAGCACCCAGCTGGCATCCGGCAGCATTTCTGCCGCACCTTCCAAACTCTTGGGGCGATATTCCTGATCAACATTTGATTTTTTACGGGATAATAATTCATCTACACTGCCTAACGCATTGTTAGCTGCTTCTTCATTTTCAGCGCGCACAACCACAACCATGTCATCTGGTTTGGATGCTTGAACTTCCGGGCTGAGCAGATCAATATGCGCCAGGATTTCTTTGTTTTCTTCTGTTCCCATCACAACACCTGCATCCTGAATGCCTTCGAGCTGGCCTAAAGAACGCTGGAGCTGCATGAGCACAGCAGAATCAAAATACGAACCTGATCTAATTTCTGCTTTAATAACTGCCATTTTCCTACCTCCTGGAATATGCAGACGGTAAAGGACATGAGACATGTTTGTCTCTGTCACCACAATAAATGTTTTTCAACTTCACATTAAACATAGTTTTTTTCGGTTCAAAATTAATCGAAGCTGCTGAAAAGCAGCACTTATCTGATTTTGTGATAAAAAACATCAAAAGATGAAAGATGGTGGACGGCGGATGGATTTTGGTTAATTTTTATAAAACTCAAACGTATAAACCAAACCAGGGAACTCCAACAAAAAAGTGAAAAACCAATAATTTCAAAATCTCACTAATTTACCGATAGGTCCAGGCGGTTATTAAACTACGGTTAATTTCCGCCATCCACATTTTCTTTACAATAAAAAATTAAAAAACTACCAATAAAGTTTCAGCTAACCAAGATACCGCAAGAACGATTTTTTTCAAAGATGGTTTTTGTGATCGTTTCTTTTTTTACAACCAATAATGTATACACCAATAATCAGGATGAGCCAATTTTGATTGGCTCATCCATATTAAACAAATTTAGAGATCTAACTCGGGCATGCGCATCACTTCGTTGGCTTTGAGGACTTCATCAGTCACATTGAAGTTCATGTCGTTGCCAATGTAGTTAGGCAACCAGTGTTTTAAACTTGCATTCCAGGAATCCTGGTTTACATAATAAATTTTGGCGCCGCCCAATTCATGTTGATATTCTGGCCACGGCAGGGTCGGTTGCGCCATTGCCAAACCAGCCATACGCCAACCATTATAACTTTCGAAAGTTGACCACCACTGTTGGGCTTTACAAACTTCCAAAGCATAATAGGTTTTTGCGTAATACATTGCCCAACCCACACGACCGCGTCGTGAAAAGGCCATGGTATGCAGTGAAAGAGCGATGTCTTTATTCATGAAACGGCCATTGGCAAAACCAACAAATTCACCATCAATTAAACCTAACAGGGTGAACGGGTCTTTGAGGCGTTTTCGTTTTACACCCAAAATTTCGGAGTATACACGAGCACCAACGATATCATAGAAGTCTTTTTCTTCTTCCATGACAAGTTTCATGAAGTCTAACAACTGTGGAATATCATCATCTCGCATTTCGCGGATATAAATGGTGCGGCCATCTTTCAATAAGAAAGAGGCATCCTGCCATTTGGGCAGATCCATTGGGGGGGCCTGTAACAAACCTTCAATTTCTGATACATCGATCGACATTTTATCGACAGATACTGGTACTGGGGGGGTAACTTTCATTTTTTTGGGCTCCTATAATAAAATTAGACGGTAATATTTTTGGATAACCAGAGCTTCTTGCAAAACTCCTGGTAAGCTGACATAAACCAAAATGCCCGACACCAGAATTCAGGGGCGGGGAAAAACCAATAATCAGATATTATGTTTCTTCAAATCTATACAAATAATATACTTCGTAAGCACATATAACAGTATAGCAAACCGAAAATCCCAAGTCAATAGGATTTGTCCGACAAGTAATGAAAAAGTGCCTTATTTCACAAATTAAATGATTTTTGTCTACTTCTCCGCTAAAATTTCATCAATCATCTCCACCATAACGGATTTCGCAGGCGGGCTGATCACAATTTTATCGTTGATCGTAAAAGCTGAGACCAACTTCCCCAGCTTGAATGATGCATTTTCATCCCCACAAAACATCTTCGGATAGATCTTCTGTATGCTCAAAAAACCGGACTCACTTCAAAACTATTTCCCGATCTTAATACCTTATAACCATCGAACGATCATTGGATATGTAATCCTACATAGTTATTGTGTTATTTAATACTGCCAGTTCAATTACGTGTATCAACTATACACACGATACAGTGAGGCGTAAGATATGGGTTAGAGAGAAATCCCACCATAACCAATTTAATAAATTGAATAACCATGTTCCTTGGGTGTTCAATTTGTGGTATAACATAAGACATTAAATTCCCCGGGGAATTTAATGTGTCAATATTTCTGTTTTGTACCCATCTTTTAACTACCCATAGAACACCTGTTTTCTGTCGTTAACAGGCTTATTGGTATTCACAATATTATTGGAGCAAGAAAAAGGAGGTTGCCGTGGATTGGACGGTGATCGTAATTATCATTCAACTTATATTTTTGGAAGGCATTTTATCCATCGATAATGCCGCTATTTTGGGAGCAATGGTTTCAAAACTTCCCGAACACGAACCCATTCCATGGCCTTCATGGATGGCTCGATTTGGACACCGCCTGGATAAACTACTCGGTTACCAGCGTATTGCTGCTTTACGGGTCGGATTAATAGGCGCCTATGCCGGGCGCGGTATTATGCTCCTGTTGGCCAGTGTCATCATTCAAAACCCGTGGTTAAAACTGGTCGGGGCCGCGTACCTGATCCGCCTGGCTCTGGATGATTTGGGGGCACCAGGCCATGAAGGCAGTGAAGAAGATTCCACCAAACCATTAGAGCAGCAAGGTTTTTGGTTAACCGTATTAAACGTCGAACTAATGGATTTGGCCTTCAGTTTGGATAATGTAGTAGCAGCCATCTCCTTATCCGATCACATCTTGGTCGTCATGGCCGGGGTTGCTATCGGTATTTTGGTGATGCGATTTGCTGCCGGCATTTTCAGTTATGTTGTTGAGAAAGAACCCATATTAAAACAAGCCGCCTATATTTTGGTTTTTAATATCGGGGTTGAAATCGTTTTAGAAGAACTCGCACATATTCATTTTTCCGATTGGGCCCGTTTTGGTATATCAATTGCCACCCTGGCCCTGGCCCTGGCATATGCCCATTTCCCATTTATGCGGGTCTTCCGTCCCTTACTAATCTGGATCAGCCAGGGATTAGCAATCATTAATTCAATCATCAACTGGTTGCTGGCACCCTTTAAAGGTCTCTTCAGCCTCATTGTAGGTTTGTTTAAACGCCCGGCGGTTACACAGAGTTAACAACTTTTTATAATCAAAAAGAGAGGCTGACGTAAACTTGTCAGCCTCTCTTTTTGAACTAATCCAGTTCTTTTTCCATCCATAATACCTGGGTCGTACCAAAATACTGGGTGGGTAATCCCTCTACATGAAATCCATATTTTTCAAAGTATTTCGTGGTATTTAAACGAGACATACATCCTAAGCGTTTAAAACCCATTTCTTTGGCTTGCTCTTCCACCGCATTGATTAACATCCGTCCAACGCCCACTTTTTGATAGGCTCGGTCAACTGCGAGATGAGAAAACCAACCAACCTCCGGCTCTTTTTCAAATAATTTCACTACCCCTACAATTTCCCCCGTTTCTTCATCGACTGCCATAAAATGCTGGCTGATCGGTTCGTAATCATCCTTTTCCGTATCCCGCACCTGCCCCCACGGCTTTCGCAAAATGCGATACCGCAAATCATAATAGGCTTTAAATTCATCTCTTGTTTTTGGTTGTTTTATGACGATCATAACAGGCGCTCCTTCAGATTGGGTTGTTTGGGTTCAATGTTTTGATTTTATTATAGACAATCTTGAAATTAAGGTTAAGTATTTCGGGAAAGATTCTTTGATTTGATCATAAAATTTTATTTTCTGACTGATTCGTGACCAAATTCACCGAAAATATTTGATTTTTATTTCGCCATTTTTATGGATTTTTTACTAAAATATGACCAATTTTCCAAAATACTATTTGACTCTCCGTCCAAATAAAGTAATATATATGTGTAATGCTGGTAAGTCTGGCTTTACACATCCCCAATTACCGTTTTTAATCTATTTACTGTAAGGAGTGAGAAATGGGTAAGTCCAAAAAGTATGTATTGATCGCCTTAATGGTTCTGTTGTCTGTTCTGGCTACACAATGTGCCCCCGCCGCAGCACCAGCCGAAGAAGCCCCAGCCGCTGATAGTGGCACAACCTATAAGTTAGCAGCCATTTTCCCTGGTGTCATCACAGATGCTGATTACAACACCCTGGCTTATGTGGGAATCAGTGAACTGCAAAAAGCTACCGGTGTGGAAACAACCTACTCCGAAAGCGTCGCCGTGCCGGATGTGGACCGTGTAATGCGTGAATATATCGATGCCGGTTACAATATCATCTGGACCCATGGTGGCCAATTTGTAACACAAACCGTTGATCTGGCTCGTTTATTCCCGGATGTTATCTTCATCGCCGAAGGTGATGACGCTGTTGCCGATGCTCCCGCTAACTTATGGTTCATTGACCGCAACTTCCACGTTGGTTATTATGCCATCGGTGCAGTAGCTGCAAAAGCCACCCAAACCGGAAAAATCGGTTATATCGGTGGATTAAGCCTGCCGTTCTCCTACGCCGAAGTACATGCCATTCAACAAGCACTTGCTGATTCCGGCAAAGACGTTGAATTAAAAATGGTCTGGACTGGTAACTTCAACGACCCCACCAAAGCCCGTCAGGTTGCAGATGCCTTAATCGCCGAAGGTTGTGATGTATTAATGGGTTCCTTGAACTTAGGTATGTTTGGTGTCTTTGAAGCAGTTAAAGCCAATCCGGAACCAGTTCTGGTCACCGCAAAATACACCGACAAAGCATCCTACGCCCCGGAAAACTACTTAACTTCCTTGATTTACGATTTTGCCGGCCCATTAAAAGATATTTACGGCAAAATTGAAGCTGGCGAAACCGGTGGTTATTATCCCTTAGGTTTTGCAACGGGTGTTGCCATTCAAACCCCATTACAAAACACATCGGAGACCGTTCAAACAGAAATGGAACCCATCATTCAAGATCTAATCGATGGAAAAATCACAGTCGTTAAAGATTCTTCGGAAATTCAATAAACATCTGTGAGAAATAACAAATTTTGTTTGTAATGTACTGACCTAAATTTCCGGGGGACTCTGGTTATCGAGCCTCCGGAAATCTTTTCTTAAAATCAAACAGCCTGGGAATCCATCAGGCATTCTATCCGAGATATTATTGGTACCAGGCTTTAAAGGTGGTTCGGATTTATGGAAAAAGAAAATCTACTCGAACTTAAAAATGTTCGTAAGGTCTTTGGACAAACAGTAGCATTAGACAGCGTATCATTTACGCTCTATCCGGGGGAAATTCACGGTTTGTTAGGAGGCAATGGGGCTGGTAAAACCACCTTGATGAACGTTTTATACGGCCTTTACCGCAAAGATGATGGAGACATCATTCTTAAAGGCGAGAAGGTGAATGTTCAAGGTCCACGTGATGCCATCAAATTAGGTATCGGCATGGTTCACCAGCACTTTTTACAAATTAGCAATTTTACGGTGCTCGAAAACATCGTCTTAGGCACCGATGTAAACAATCGTTATACGATGAAGTTAGAAGACGAAGCAAAAAAGGTGGAAGACTTATGTAAACATTTTGGTTTGGATGTAGACCTGAATGCGACCATGGACACCTTACCCGTAGGAACTCGCCAAAAAGTGGAAATCCTAAAAGCACTCTACCGGGGTGTGGATATTCTGATTTTGGATGAACCTACCACCAACCTGACCCCCCAAGAAGTGGACGCCTTGTTTGTATCTCTGCGGGTCATGGTAAACGATGGGCTCAGTATTGTTTTTATCACCCATAAACTACGTGAAGTATTAAGCGTATGTGATCGCATTACCGTATTACGGGAAGGCCGCAACATCACCTCATTGGTTCGTGAAAATGCCTCGGAAGAGATTTTTGTACGGGCAATGGTGGGTGAAAGTATGGATATTAAAAACAGTATTTACTTCTCTCAAGGAGAACGAAAACCTGTTGAAAGAGGTGAAACGAACCAGCCCATTTTCCAAATGGAAGATATTAGTCTCGTTAACAAAGACCAGGTTACTTTATTAAAAAATATTTCCTTAACCCTCCACCCCGGTGAAATTTTGGGTATTTCAGGCGTTGCAGGAAATGGTCAACGCGAATTAGCTGAAACGGTCATCGGTGTAAAACAACCCAATCAGGGGAAAATCACCCTGCGCGGTGAAGAAATCACCGAAAAAACCAACGAAGATTTATTTAAGATGGGTATTTCTTACATTCCGGAAGACCGTTTGCACGATGGCTTTTTGCCAAAAGCAAATGTCGCTCAGAACTTAATTTTAGGTTATCACAGGAACAAACCCTACAGTGACGGCACTTTTATTAACTGGAAAACCGTTTTTAAAGAAACCCGTTCTCAAATCAAGGAATATAACATTAAGACCAGCGGCCCTGATGATATCGGTGGGAATCTCTCTGGTGGAAATATCCAACGTGTTATGATTGCCCGAGCATTTTCAATGCCGTCCGATTTGATGATTGCGCATAATCCCACCCGTGGATTAGACATTCCCTCTATGGATTTTGTATACCAAAAAATGCTCAAACGCCGTGAAGATGGCTTCGCAACACTGCTTATTTCAGAAGATCTTGATGAATTGCTTCGTATGGCAGACCGAATTGCTGTTATCTATCGTGGAGAAATTCTGGGCGTTTTAGAACGAGACCAGTTTGATAAATACGCGATTGGCCGCTTAATGAGCGGTATCAAAGATTCGTGAATCCTTTAAAGAAAGAGCAACGAAATGACAATTGTTAAAAAAATATTACCATACCTGATCGCTGTACTCGCTTCTTTTGTGGCGGCAGGTATCTTCATTGCTTTGATGGGTTTTGATGTCTTCCGGGCGTATTCCACCATTCTGTTTACTTCGTTCCGGACGCCGAACGGTTTCATCCAAACCTTATTAAAGTTTATCCCCCTTGTTTTACAGGCACTGGCTTTTACAATTCCCTTAACTGCCGGCAAATTTAATATCGGGGGTGAAGGACAAATGATCGTAGGTGCCATTGGTGCCACAGCAGCCGGTATCATGTTTGCTAACCTGCCTCCCATTTTGTTAATTCCGATTGTGATCCTGGCCGGTGTGTTAACCGGTGCAATTTGGGGATTTATCCCGGCTTATTTGCTGTATAAATTTAAAATCAATGAAATTTTGACGACGGTTTTATTAAACTTCGTTTCATTTGCATTGATTGATTATGTAGCTACCGGTCCCTGGCGTGATCCCACAGCCGGACACCCAACAACCATCACCATTGGCTCTAATGGCTTTTTGCCTTTGTTGATAAACAATCCACCCCTACATACGGGTTTGTTGTTAGCGATTGCCGTTGCCGCAGGCATTTACATTTATACTTCCCGCACCACGGGTGGTTATGAATTGATTGCAACCGGCGCAAATCCGCAAGCAGCTGGAATTTACGGTATTAAAGTCCGCCGTATGTTCGTGTTTTCACTCGTTTTAGCCGGTGCCGTAGCTGGCCTTTCCGGTGCATTGGAAGTAGCCGGTGTGCAGCATCGCCTGATCGAAGGCATGCAGTCTAACTTCCTGGTTTTAGGGCTAATCATTGGTTTGATTTCCCGTGGAAACAATCTCGCGGTTCCGTTTGTTGCCTTTTTCATCGCCGTTTTGGAAGTGGGCGCCAGTGCTATGCAGCGTACACTGATGATTCCGGTGCAAATGGTCTTCATCGTTGAAGCCCTGATCTTACTCTTCGTCCTCTTATCGGACGTTGTCGCCAGCAGGAGGAAATCCTAATGGATATTCTTGTTAATTTCTTAAGACTTGTACTCCTTTCCATGGTACCGTTTGTCCTGGCTGGACAAGGCACCATGCTTGGCGGCCGAACGGGCGTCTTTAACGTCGCTCAGGAAGGGATCATGTTGGTTGGTGCTTCCTTAGGTTTTTTGGTTAGTTACATGACCGGAAGCATCTTTTTAGGCATGGTCGCCGCAATGGCTTCTGGGGCTTTATTCGGCCTGGCCTTAGCCTACTTTACAACCAACTTAAAGATGGATCAATTTGTAATTGGTCTGGCGTTGTTCTTTATTGGTATCGGGCTTTCGACTTTGCTGCCAAAATTGGTGATTGGGATCACCTTATCACCACCGTTGATTCCAACCCTGAAAGACATTTCAATCCCATTATTAAGCCAGATCCCCGTCATCGGCCCCATCTTTTTCCAACAAAACATCCTGGTGTATGTTTCCATTTTGGTCTCAATTGGACTGTGGTATTTCTTATTCCGCACCCAAAAAGGATTGGAAATTCGTGCCGTTGGTGAACACCCAATGACTGCAGACAGCCTGGGTATCAATACCACAAGCAGCCGATATTGGACCACCATCGTCGGAGGTGCCTTGATCGGTTTGGCTGGTGCTTACCTGCCTATGGTTTATACAGGTACCTTCACTGAATTGATGGTTATGGGACGTGGTTGGTTGGCAATTGCACTAACCTTCTTTGGCGGCTGGAGCCCCCTCCCGATTTTGTTTGGGTCTCTGTTCTTCTCCGGTGTCGAAGTGTTAGCATTCCGTGTTCAGGTGATTGGATCGATCGTTCCTTATCAATTCTTGATCATGCTGCCTTACATTGCCACCATTTTGGTGATGATCTTCACCTTTGGCAAATCTCGTGTGCCTTCTTTCCTTGGCAAAAACTACGACCGGGAAAAAAGATCCGTTTGACGAATTTTTTACAAAGTACCAAAACGCGGGCAAAATTTGCCCGCGTTTTTTATACCTATTTACTTGTCCCCTTATAAAAATTTTTATTTCTTAACAGATAGAAAACCATCATGTATAATAAGGACACTTGTCCTAATAAAGAATAAACTATGCAAACGCGACTAATCCTTCGTATACTGTTGATTCTCACCGATTTATTCCTCGTGCTCATGGCATTTTATCACCTCAAACAGCGTCGTCTGCCCCGGTTTGATACGATTGCCTGGGTACTGTTCGTTTTATGTATACCCTATTTTGGTCCCTTTGTTTGTATACTGAGTCCCAAACAACAACGCCCACAATAAACCATCAGGAACGGTAACGAGAAACCAATATAAAGAAAATAAAAAATTCTTTCTCACTTTCTTCTGGTTGATTTATGATCAATTTTTATGATTACCATTTACAATGTGATCATAAATCAACAAATCAGTGTTGTTCGACAGCAGGTGGAAATTAAAGATCTCCCAAAAACATTTGATGGTTATACAATCTTACAAATCAGTGATTTACATGGAAAAAATTTTGGAGGAAACCAACAACGCCTTCTTTCCAAAATGAATGGATTAAATTATGACATGGTGGCTTTTACTGGTGATATGTCTGACGGGTACAAACCGAATACCCTTCATTGGCGCACTTTATATCCCCGATGGCGCTTCTGAAACCGGCGGTTTTTTTTCACCACAAGACAGAGTCAGCGGGTTAAAAGATTGGGGACCGTTTCAACAATATATTTCAAAAGGTCTGGGTGCGAATAGCAGTATCAGGCTGCTTAAATTCAGACTATTTAATCCCCAGAGATCAACCTGATAACCTTAACTGCACCAAAATCTTTGTGGTTTTGATGAGTTAGACGCTTAATGGATGGTTCATTCGCAAAAACTTCAGCAGCAAACTCACCCCGGCAGCCACAATAATAAAACCGGCGAACGATACAATTCCCAAACGCTGCCCCGGAAATAACCAGGCTTCCGCAAAAAAACCAATAAATAACAACAAAGCATACGAATATAATCGCTGAAAACCAAATGCATAGGCTAAATACAAACTTACCGAGCCGGTTACCATGGATGCAATGACCAAATCATTCTTTTCCAAAAACACATTTAATCCGGTTAATCCGGGTTCATCCTTCATCACAAGCAGGACAACCATATTTGCGAACAATAAAATCAAACCAATCGCCAATATGCCTTTTCGTTTTTGAATTGAAAATTTTAATTTTGAGAGCCGTGGCAAAGTTATTTTTTCTTTTAACCATAATGGCACAAAAAGCAATGGGATAATGAGAAAAACATACCAAACAGGCCAATAAAAACGAACAATCAACCCTAACCAAAGCGCGGACAATCCAACGTATAGTTCCCAGATACCGTCATCAAAATAATTCCAGATGGCATGTTTTCGTTTTTGTTCCAATTTTCGTTGACGTTTTGACATGATTTCTCCGGTTAAATGATTTTTGCAGGCCTAATTGTAAACCAATTTAAACCAATTGGCGTTGAATTGCCAATGATACAGCAGCTACACGGCTATCTACGCCTAATTTGGAATAAATATTTCCGATGTGATATTTGACGGTCGAAGGACTGATAATTAATTCTTGGGCAATTTCCGCGTTTTGTTTCCCGTCAACCATTAACTTTAATACATCTCGTTCCCTCTCCGTTAGATCATGTCCCGGAATCACAGGTTGAGTTGCAGATTGAACCAGCACCTCGGTGGCCTCTGGTGAAAGTGTTAAACGTCCAACAGCCACGGACCGAATCGCATTGGCAAGTTCAAAAGCCTGCACATTTTTCATTAAATAACCAATGGCTCCTGCTTGAAGGGCCCCCTGAACCAAACCTTCATCCGCATAACTGGTTAAGGCGATAATACGTATCTCCGGATATTTTTGACGAATCGCACGAATGGCTGCTACCCCACCCATACCTGGCATCTTTAAATCCATTAAGATTACATCCGGATTTAATAAACTCGTTTTTTCAATGGCATCTTCACCGCTTTCTGCTTCGCCAACCAGATTCATATCTTTGTTTACCAATAAAAACGCACCCAAACCACTGCGAACCACAGCATGATCATCCACCAACATAACGCGAATGGTTTTACTCATCTTCTTCATCCTCCAAACAATCGGGGTTATCACACCAGGTTACAGTAACGTGAGAGCCACTTCCTGGTGTTGAAACTATTTGTAACTCGGCGCCAATCGCCTCGGCACGTTCTTGCATAATTTTTAATCCAAAGTGATTAGCCGGTACACTGGATCGATCAAAACCAATCCCATCATCACGTACCGCAATTTCCACAAAAGAATCCGTTTGTAATAATTCTAACCGCACTTCTTTAGCATGTGCATACTTGATGACATTATTTAAGGCTTCCTGGGTAATGCGGTACAAAGCTACTTGAACATCCGGCGGGTAGTCTCGATCACCCTCAATACTTAATTTTATCGGCAGTTGTGACCTGCCAACCGCTGCTTCACATAACTGCTGCAAAAGCTCCGCCAAACTAACCTGGGTTAAAGCAGCCGGGCGCAGTTCCATCAACAAAGTACGCATCTCAGCCAAAGCACCCCGCGCTAACCGCCTTAACTCTTGGGTGCGTTTTTGTCCTTCTTCCGGATTAAACTCATACAGCTGGGGCAAAACCTCTGCAATTAAACTGGCTGAAAACAAGGTTTGGGAAACCGCATCATGTAACTCCCGTGCCAAACGATTTCGTTCCGCCAAAGCAGCCGTTTCTTCAGCCTGTTCATACAAAATTGAATTTTCAATAGCCACACTAATTTGGCGTCCAATGGTTTTAAACACATCGATCTCATTTTCTGTTAATAATTCTGGGGTGCGTTTCGCCAAACCAATAAAACCAACAGGACGGTTTTTGAACCACAACAATAAACGTACAATAACATGCACGCCTTCTTTTTTCAACGATTCCCGAATAACCGGTATGGAATGCGCGTCAACATAATTCACAAAAACTTCCGGCATCTTTCCATCTTCCTGGTAATTGGTCATATCTAAGGGCAGATAACGATATTTATTAACATATTCTTCAGAAAATCCGGTATGTGCCAGTAAAACCATCATTTTGGAATCCGGGTTAAGGCGATATGCATTACCCGCATCCATATTGGTGATTTCTACTGTTTTTTCCAAGGCTCGTTGTAAAACCTCTTCAATATTTAAAGTGCGGCTGACCACCTTTGTAATTTCATTAATCGTAGCTAATTCACGGGTTCTATCCTCTACCCGCTGTTCCAGGGTGGCATAGGATTGTGCTAATTGGGTAGACATTTTATTAAATTGAACAGCCAAATCTTCCAATTCATCCCCGCTGTTCGCATCAATTTTTTGGCCAAAACGCCCATCCGCGATTTCCCGAGCAGCATTAATCATCTGGTCAATCGGTTGGGTCAGGTGACGCACACCATAAGTTACCACGCCAATTGGAATTAATACACCTGCTGTCAGTAAAATGATTAACAAACGCCGGTATGATAAACTGGGTGCCATTAAATCTTTCCAAGCCTGTTCTTTTATCACCATCCAATAATTATTTAATAACAAAGGCTCCACCGATGTGCTGATGACCGTGCTGCCATCCGGTGAACGATAACTGGCGGGGCGATTTTCTTTATTCGCATCCGGTTTAAAATTAATGACGGGGGCTAAATAATCCTGGTCACTTAAGTTACGACCCACATACGTCGGATCATAATGATAGAGTGCACGATGTCCGGCATCCATGATGATAACATTCTCGTCCATGAATTTTGCTTTCATTGCGAGATATAAAGGGGTATTCCCATCCGGCTTAATCGCGGAAAAAAAGACAATAACACCGATAAACTCATTATGCTCATCAAACATCCCTAAGCTGATCGGTAAAACCACGGGATAAAGAGGGCCATCCTCACGGATTCGTCCCGTGGCTGCGTTTGCACCATTGCCAATTCGTGCCCCAGCAAAATAATCCCGATCTGACCAGTCCTCACCAATTAATTCCGGTATTTCAGGAACCGTGTACGTTACCTTTCCTTCCTCATCCAATACAACCATACCGCCGTCAAAAACATACAATAACAAAGGATTTAATTGTAATTTTTCTGCCCGTTCTAACAGCGGCAAAGATTTATCGAAATCCAAATTAAAAATAAAATCCAACAAAACCGGATTATATATTTCTGCAAAAACTTGCCGGGATTTATCAGACATGTAATTTGCAACTTCATTGCTCTGGCTAAACACCAGATCTTCCGTAACTTTTTGATAAGAATAGAAGGTTACCAAAGCGACTGATATCAGAATAATAATGGTTGGTACAAAGGACCAGGTAATAATTTTGGTTTTTATGCTACGCCGATTTTTTGATTTGGATTCATTCACGCGGAAACTCCCTCAAGTACCGTTTCATCCCCCTAATTATGCACGAATTTATAAAAACAACCAATAAAAAAAGCCGAAAAATCGGCTTTTTTTATATGGATTGGTTCATGGGAACAGATTGTTGGATTTGATCGTTCTGGTTTTGCGTAAGTCTTTCGGGGCGAACAAATAAAAGGGTCAGCCAGGCGCCAAAAACAAAGGTTTCTCCGGTAACTTCTACCAAGTGAGCCACTTGTAATCCCAGTGAAAAACTGCCGGCTGCTAATAAATTACTGCCCATCCAACAAGCCATCACAACACCTATCAACCACACCAACTGTTTTTTCGGTCCGGATAACTGCGCCAATAACGGCAGGGTTAACAATAACCATAACATGGCCCGAAATCCCTGGAACGGTAAAACCCATGTTGGCATATTTAAATTGCTATAATTGCTTAAGCCTACCGGATCTAACCAATTGGCAATATTTAAGAAAACCAACGCACCAAATAGGGCAAATAAAAACATCCAAAAAAAACTGGTTAATGGCAATTTCCACAACCAATGATACCAATTCATTTCAATCCGGGAGGGGTGATTATTCACCTGATCTCCCTGGTCATATAATCCCAAGATGAAGATAGAAGCCACCACGATAATCAGAGAGGAAATTAACCCATTCACCATCAGCGGCCCGGTGAGGGGTACCAAAACAGGCAAATACACCGCTTCAATAACTGTTAAGAAGGTTTTCAAACCAAACAATGCCAAAAATACAACAAAGATTAAGCGCCAACCCCTTAAACGGCAGCGGGATAACAAAAGTACCAGAGCAAACACATCGACCATTACCATTAAAAATCGGCCTAATAATTCACGCTGGGGCGTATATATTAACTGCAAATGATAAAAATCAATTAAATTTAATGCAAGCCAAATAAAAACTAATAAAAGATAACGTAACAGCGTTTTACCTGCCTGTTTCATTGTATGCCCTCCGTAAAATCAGGAAATTAGCTTCCAATCGTTGGTAATTTCAACGATTGGAAGCTTTTTTAACTTAACTACTTTGTGCCAATTGCTGGTGACGAACCGTTTTTACCGGATTTGTAAACCAGGGTAAATCACCGTTTACCTTTAAGACACATACTTGCGCTTCAATATATTTCATTCCCAATGCACGAGCTGCCGACACACGGTGATGACCATCTTTTACAAAATAACGATTTCCAATCTGAATCACATCTACCGCCGGGATCGTTTCACAGGATAAAATCATCTGTGCAACGCGCATCCAACGTTCTTTGGAGGCTTTTTCTGTTCGCAAACAAAATCTCCCATCAAAATCTTTAACCCGGCTAACAGACCCAATAATTTGATCTAACGGAATGGTTTGAACACCCAGTTCATATTGGCTCTCTAAAGTACAATTTTTTTGCACAGCTGAAAAATCCATCAACTGAAAAGGCTTCCGGTTTAAACGCCGCCAAAAACGCCACAAAGCTCCGTGAAAGCGCATGTTTTGATAAGCACGATATGCTTTTTTCCAAACGATAAGCTTCCAGTCTTTGGGATCAACATGTCGAAGTTGGTATTTAGCATCCATATTCTGGTAATTGAAATCAATCATGATATTCTCTCCTCACAACTCGTTTTTTCATTAACGACTTGCAACAATAAGGATACTTTCTCTTCATGAGATTCACATCCAATAATGAGACAGTGTTCTTTTATACGCAAGGGGTAAGTTTTCCCTGGCCAAATGTATAGGTCGCGATTTTATTTTTTCACAATTTCTTCATCTTCACTTCAATATTTCTACATATTCCTCCGATATGATCATAAATAAGAAATCACAAATAAACAAAATAACATTTGGAGGAACCATGTTAAAAAAATCTTTATTTACCATAGTGATCGTTAGTTTTTTAAGTGCCGCAGTTATGGGCATTACTGGGATTGTAAATCCATCCACAGTCAGTGCAAATGCGCTAGAACGAGGCCCGCGTGGCGGACAAACGGATAACACCCAAACATGGGGACAAACTTCCGGAACCAGTTTTGGCTTAACCCCACTTTCAGAGGAAGAGGCTGAAGGGTTAATCAGAGCAATTTATGAAGAGTTTAACGCACAAAATACATACCAGGCCGTGATTGACCAGTTTGGTGCTGTAACACCCTTCGTACAAATCGCCAATTCCGAACAGAACCACCTGAACGCACTCCTGCGCCAGGCTGATAAATACGGTGTTGTTGTCCCCGAATTAATTCCCACTGCTGCACCAGAACTTAATACTTTGCAAGATGCTTGTGCACTGGGTGTGGCGGCCGAAATTGCCGATGCCGATTTATATGATGAATTGATGGCTGATGTTACCCATACCGATCTGATCCAGGTCTATAGCCGGCTGCAAACTGCTTCATTAGAATCTCATCTGCCCCAATTTGAACTTTGCCAATAAACACCCCACCCCTTTTTTACAACCCGCCATAATTCTTGGCGGGTTTTTTGTTTATGCAGTCCAAATCGATTCGATGAAATTCTCTTTACTGACCTGGTATCCCGCTCTAAACTGGTCGTGTGGTTAGGGTCGTTTTTTCTTCCAGACGTTAAAATCACATTGGTTTTATTAAAATTAAAGGAAACAAAACATGAACAAATCAGATAATCAAATAATGACCAAAACCTTAAGTTGGATTGTATTGTTTATAACGGTAATCTGCATGCTGGCTGGTACAGTTCATCAGCCTGTATTGGCACAAACTTCAAACACAGGTCCCACCGACCCTCAACAGTTAGAATCCTTTGTGGATGGATTAATGGCCGCGGCTTTACCAACCAATCATGTCCCTGGTGCGGTGGTTGTGGTTGTAAAAGACGGGCAGGTATTTTTTGCCAAAGGATACGGCGTGTCCGATGTGGAAGCCCAAACACCGGTTGATCCGCAAACCACCCTGTTTCGGCCTGGTTCTGTATCCAAATTATTCACCTGGACTGCAGTGATGCAGTTGGTTGAATCCGGTCAGCTTTCTTTAGACGAAGACATCAATGTTTACCTGGATTTCACGATTCCGGATACCTATCCCGAACCAATCACGTTACGTCATTTATTGTCCCATACAGCCGGTTTTGAAGATGTCGCGAATGGTTTGTTTAAATTGGACCCAGACCAGGTGGTTTCACTCGAAGAATATGTCAAATCGAATGTACCTACCAGAGTTTATCGCCCCGGCACAATTGGCGCCTATTCGAATTATGGTTCCGCGCTCGCCGGATATATCGTTCAGCGAATTTCAGGCCTGCCGTTTGTAGATTATGTTCAACAAAATATTCTGCAGCCGTTATCCATGCAGCATGCTACATTTAAACAGCCTTTACCGGCAACTTTAGCCGGAGATATGGCAAATGGGTATGGTTATGCTCAGGGTTTATATAAACAAGGTAAATTTGAAATTGTGGTTGCTTCGCCTGCCGGAGGACTCAGTTCATCCGGTTTGGATATGGCGAATTTTATGATTGCACATTTACAAGATGGCACTTTCCAAACAAATCGCATCTTGGAGGAATCAACCGCCCGGCAGATGCACAGCCTGTTGTATACAGCCGATCCCCGAATTGATGGTATGGCCTATGGTTTCTTTCAACAAACAGATCACGGACAGCTTACCCTATCGCATGGCGGCGATACCATGTTATTCCATTCATTTTTGCGATTACTGCCGGAACAAAATATGGGCATCTTCATCTCAACCAATGGTACGAATGGTGGTGCAGTCGTCGAATCGGTGATCACTGGATTTATGGATTATTATTTTCCGCAAGAACCGGAAAACTTAACCCCCACTGAGGATTTTGAATTACGAGCAGATGATTATCGCGGCAGCTATTTTATGTCACGTAGTAATTACACCGGTTTTGAAAAAATCGTCTTTTCTTTAATCTCCGGCGTAAATATCGTTGTTGATGAGGATCATAATGTATTGGTAACCTATGGCGGGAAAACGGTCCGGTATGTGGAAGTTGAACCCAATTTATTAGTCAACCCGGCTAACCCCGCTGACCGGCTTTTGATGAAGATTATCGATGGGCAGATTACGATCCATCCCAATACGCCTTTTGTTTTCATCAAATCACCCTGGTATCGAAACCAGGTTTTATTCGGATTGATTTTTATCGGCGGACTGATTTTGTTTTTGGTTTTGATGATTCGCTGGATCATCGGATTATTCCGCACTGGTAAAAACACACAAAAACAGCCAATCTCGCTGCGCTTTTTCCGTTTGTTTGCCAGTTTATTTGGGGTTATCTTATTTGTATTTTTAACTACCTTAGCCTTAATCTTTGGTGATATCAATCCCGCTTATGGTGTGCCAAACATTTATTTTGGCACACCTGCCGGATTTGACATTTTATTAAGTCTGCCGTTTGTAATGTTTATCGTTAGTTTATTGATGATAGGCACTTTGATCGTATCCTGGATCAAAAAGGACGGTCAGGTTTCCATACGTGTGGGATATTCGCTTCTAACGCTGGTTTCCTTATCCATCCTTTGGGCGTTAGTTTTTTGGAATTTTTTGTTCTGATTTTTTTCAATCTTAAACCACAAACCCCGCCTTTGAGAGCAGGGTTTGTTAATAAAAACAGTTTGAACTGCTTTTTAAATTTTAGAAAGCAGTTCTTAACTTAAATATTGGTAAGCACGTAAAGTTAATAAAATTTGCAAGGTGCGGATACCACGCCATTCCATTTCAACGGCTTTGGAAAGCGGCGGCCAGTTAATGGGCCAGCCGCCATCATCCTGCTGCATGGCAACCAGTGCGTCCAGGTCATTTTTTATTTTTTGATCACTGAAAAGCGAACGAAATACATGGTTTGGTGAAGGAGCCCAATCCAGTGGAAATTTTAAATAACCTTCCGTTTTACGGTCAAAATTAACCAGCTTTTTAATTAAAATGTTCTGTTTTATCTCGCCGATCATTTTTTCCGCAAGCGGACGATTGGGGGCATATTTCAAAAATTCGATAGCAGGCATAATATCATGGAACCCGTCACGGGTTGAATCTTGTGCCTGCCAACAGAACGGAACTGCTTTCTCCAACCAGGGATGGACAACATTATGTTTTAACAACAACCCAACCAAATCACCAGTTGGGTTAATGGACGCGGGAGGATACGGATCATCCGTACCCATCCAGGGTGAGTGGGGGTAGGAATTGATTTGAGGAATGGTAAACGGTAGACCTCCTTCAGGAGTGGAGGCGGATACCAAAAAATCACATGCTTCCCGTACCATTGGGTCATCCATGGCGTTGATCTCATCCAGAATATAAAATGCGGTCATCACATCCATCGCATTGCTGCCTGGATACCGTTTGTCAGGCTCCAACGCATTACCAAAACCACCATCCGGGTTTTGGTAAGCTTTTAAACTGGTTAAAACCGCCGATTTAGAGCCATGGTGAAAATGATAAGAAAACCGGTATCGTTCTAACAAACGGGCATTGAGCCAGATAAAATTAGCTGCTTTTTCAAAAACTTTTTGATTCATACCACCTCTTTTATTTACAAAGAACTTATGTTCTATTTTATAAGATTAAAGGATAAATAGCAAGGCCTTTCAAAATAATCCGCTTATTTTCATTTTTCCATTACAATAAAAATAATAAATTAAACAGGAGATTCACATGCCTTACGAATGGTTGTTATTTGATGCGGATGGCACCTTATTTGACTACGATGGTGCGGAAGAAAAGGCGCTGACCGGGACATTTGAAGAATTTCAAATCCCGTTTTTACCGAATTATGGGGAAATTTACCAAACCGTCAATAAAAATTTATGGAAATTATTTGAACAGGGTAAGATTGCCTTAGCAGATTTACGGGTGCGTCGTTTTTTTGATTTATTCCAACAAACAGGTCTTAACACGGACCCAGAAAAATTTAGTGACCGTTACTTGTTCCATCTTGGCCAATCTGCAGATTTGATGCCGTTTGTTTTAGAAACGTTACAACAATTGGAAAAAGATTACCACATGGCCATCATCACCAACGGCATCTCAAAAGTGCAGCGCTCCCGCATTGCGATTTCACCGATTGAATCTCTGTTTGATGGTTTGTTTATCTCGGAAGAGATCGGATTTTCCAAACCAGCAGCTGGGTATTTTGACGCGGTCATGGATGCCTTATACCATCCGAAAAAAGAGTCTGTGTTGGTCATTGGGGACAGCCTCAGTTCGGATATGCGCGGCGGAATTAATTATGGTCTGGATACCTGTTGGTTTAATCCGTTAGGAAATCCAAACACCCTCAACCTGCCGGTAACCTATCAAATTCAGGATTTGCGCCAGCTTCTACCACTCTTAGACAAGCGATAAATCTTTGTATTCAGGTTTGTATCGAATTTATCCTCACCATGAGTAGATTTAATATTTTAATAATCAAAAACGTTTTTTATTTCCCCTTTTTAAGCACTGAACACCGGGGTGAGGGGGACACCCAGGTGTTCAATAGTGAAATTATATACGGGCTTTATTAATAAAACATTAAAATAAAATGAGTATTTGATTAATTTTTTAAGTTATCTCATTTTTCTCAAAACACGGTTTGCATTGCTCATGCTATAATCACGCCGGTAAGCATTCAAATCAAACAAGGATCATTCACCATGTCGTTAACCTTTCTAAATTGGTTTTTAGCATTTCTCCCGGTCTTAACCGTATTGATTTTGATGCTTGGGTTTAAATGGGGTGGTTCCAAAGCGGGAGCTTTCAGTTGGTTTGTCACCATCCTGACCGCTGTTTTTGTTTTTGGCGCAGGCGCAAAACTGATCGCATATTCACAAGTAAAAGCAACCATTCTGAGTATTGATGTCATCTTAGTGATCTGGATGGCATTGTTGTTATTCCATGTTTCCAATGAAGCCGGAGCCATTCAAATGATTGGGAACGCGCTCACCAGCTTAACGCCGGACCGCACCATGCAGGGATTACTGATCGGATGGGTTTTTGTTTCCTTTTTGCAGGGCATGGGTGGTTTTGGCGTACCCGTGGCCGTCACCGCGCCACTGTTGGTCGGCATGGGCTTTTCACCCATCACGGCTGTCGTCATCGCCAGCATCGGGCACGGATGGGCGGTAAATTACGGTTCCCTGGCAACCTCTTTTCAGACCCTGATGGCAGTGACCAATTTGCCCGGCGAATTTTTGGCACCGGAATCTTCCCTTCTTTTAGGAATTGGCTGTTTTGTGAGCGGAATTATCGTAGCGCTGGTAGCGGGAGGATGGAAAGGACTGCTGCGTGGTTTACCTGCCATTTTAATTATTGGTTCCGTAATGAGCCTGACCCAGTATTTCTTATCCGTAACGGGCATCTGGACCCTTGGCGCAACAGGAGGAGCAATGGCGGGCTTGGCAGTAGGCATTCCCTTAACCCGTTTGCCCCTTTACCAACACGGCGCACAAAAAACAAAAGCGCTTCCAATCAAACCCAAATCATTAATTTTCGCCGTGTCTGCTTATTTAATCCTCGTTATTTTAGCTTTTAGTATTAATTTAATTACACCCCTTAAAACCTTCCTCAGTGATTTACTGCAGCTGAAATTATACTTTCCGGAACTTCAAACTTCCCTCGGATGGGTCACTCCCGCAGAATATGGGCGGGTTATAAAATTACTCAGCCATCCTGGTGCAATTTTGTTATACAGCTCCATCATTGCCTTTTTTATTTATAAACGAGCCGGGTTTTATCCTCCCCAAGCTGCAAAACAAATCGGGGAAAAGGTATTAAAAGGTGCGATCAATTCCAGTCTGGGTATTTTGGCAATGGTAGGATTGGCCGTGTTAATGTCCCACAGCGGCATGACCAATTTGCTGGCACAGGGGCTCGGTCGTGCTTTTGGCGCGAGGGCTTATCCCTTCTTATCTACCTATATTGGTGCGTTGGGGGCCTTTATTACAGGTTCTAATAACAATTCAAATGTTTTATTTGCCATTTTACAAATGAACACGGCTGAATTATTAGGCTTAAGTGTGCCGCTCATCTTAGGAGCACAAACCGCAGGCGGTTCCATCGGCTCTATCATGGCTCCTGCCAAAATTATTGTGGGCTGTTCCACTGTTGGGTTAGGAGATGAAGAAGGCACCGTAATGGGTAAGGTCATCACCCTGGCCATAATTCCTATCACCGTAATTGCCATTTTTGTTTTTTTGATAAGTTAAACCACCTTTCAAAAAATATACAACTCACTCGCTCGGATTTCCCCCAGCTTGCTAACTTCTTGATAAAATAAGGTTGTATTCAACATAACAGATTGGAAGAAACCTTATGAGCGATGAAATTAGTGTTGATGTTTTTAATCACCTGGTAACATTGGCAGCCCTGGAACTGGACGAAAAACAGGCCGCTTATTTACGCAGAGAGTTAAACCAGCAGTTAAAAGCCATTCATGAACTGGCGGCCATCCCACTGGAAGCGGATGTGACCGTAGCAGCACACGGTGTCCCCTACACAAAAACAACCAGTCCCCAACTGCGGGAGGATGAATGGATTCCTTTCCCAAATCCGGCAGAGATTTTGGCCCAAGCGCCCCAGGTGGAAGAATCTCATATTGTCGTACCCGATATTCCCCACCAGAAATTGGATTAACTTATGGAACTTTGTGACCGCTCCGCCCACGAAATTTACCAGTTGTTACGTGAGAAGAAGATTTCCGCACTGGAAGTATGGGAATCCAGCCAAAAACGAATCGAAGCCGTGGATGGCCGTCCTGGCGTTATCGAACCCGGTGAAATAACCGGCGCGGACTTAAATACCGTTCACGCTTTCATTACCCCCACCCCCGAACGTGCTCGCCAGCAAGCCCAACAGGTGGATGAAAAACTAAACAAAGGGGAAGATCCCGGTTTATTGGCCGGTGTGCCTTTTACCACCAAAGATATATTCAGTGTCAAAAACACACTTTCAACCGCCGCTTCGAAAATTCTGGCAAACTACAGCGCTCCGTACACAGCCACCGCAGTCGAACGCCTGGAAAACCAGGGCGCGGTGATGATGGGCAAAGTTAATCTGGATGAATTTACCTATGGCTCATCCAACGAATCGTCTGCCTTTCAACCCAGTACCCGCAACCCCTGGAATACAGAGCGTGTGCCGGGTGGATCATCCGGCGGCAGTGCGGCTTCCGTAGCAGCCGGGGAAGCAGCGCTTTCCCTAGGCACTGATACAGCCGGTTCAATTCGCCAACCCGCCGCTTTTTGCGGTGTGGTGGGTGTAAAACCCACTTATGGCCGGGTTTCCCGGTACGGATTGATCGCCTTTGCGTCTTCGTTGGATTGTCCCGGCCCGGTAGCACGCAACGTGACTGATGCCGCCATAATGTTACAAAGTATGGCTGGCCCTGACCGCCGTGACAGCACTGCTGCGGCAGTGGATGTGCCGGATTACTTAAACAACCTTCAAAAATCCATCAAAGGATTACGCATTGGTTTATCACCGGATTACTTCCGCATCACGTATATGAATGAAGATGGTGAACTTATGCAGCGGGATGTCAGTGATGAGATTCGCCATTCCGTTTACCACGCTGCGGATATCCTGCGTGACCTTGGTGCGGAAATTGTGGAGGACGTACCTATGCCAAATACCCGCTATGGGATTCCTGCCTACTTTGTAATCAGCCGGGTTGAAGCCGCTTCTAACCTGCATCGTTACGATGGGGTGAAATATGGTTACCGTACCCACACCAGCAACGTGGATTTACAGACTCTGTATCGAAAATCGCGGAATGAAGGGTTTGGTTTGCAGCCCAAATTAAGAATCTTGATGGGAATGTACGTCAGCGCGGCGCAGTACTCCGAACAGTATTATGTGCGTGCTTTAAAAGTCCGCAGTAAAATCCGAAGTGATTTTGATACGGCGTTTGACCCGTTAGGCCCGTATCGTTTGAACGCCTTACTCACCCCCACCACCCCCAGCACAGCTTTTCCAATGGGTGATGTGTACGGCGATTCCGTGTTAATGCAGTATGCCGACCAGTTCACCGTTCCCGCCAACCACGCTGGTATTCCGGGTTTGTCGCTGCCTGCAGGGCTGGCAGCCGACGGCTTGCCATTGGGTGTGCAGTTATTGGGACCCGATTTCAGTGAGGATATCTTATTCCGTCTGGGTAAAGCTTTTGAAGATGGCAGCACTGGTGAAGACTGGCGACAGGTCAAACCTGCTGTATTAAGAAACCTATAACAAACGACCCATGACTTTAACACCTGACTCAAAACAGAAAACCGGAGCAGCCGGTCTGGCACACCTCTCAATCCTTATTCCGGGGATTGGCTTTGTGGTACCGTTATTATTATGGCTCCGCCACCGGAAAGATACCCCGTATGTGCGATTCCAGATTCTTCAAGCTTTTGTGTTTCAAATGATGCAGGTGCTTTTTTGGCAGGTACTTCTACTGCTGCAGGCCATAATTTTGATTCTTTTACAGGTTATCAATGTAAATTTACACCCACATTTAAGTACCCAGCAGGCCCTTTTATTAAAAGCCTTAACGGTATCCGGCGCGATTTTCCTGGGATTGAATCTGGTTTATATTGGTATTGCCGTTTGGGGGGCTGTGATGGTTTTTATGGGAAAAGAATGGTCTTACCCATGGATTGGTAAACGGATCCAAAAATCATTGATCGTGGATGGGCAAGTCAATCCGCATTTTGAAACCAGGCTGGTGGCTGCCATGAACCATTTTGCTTTATTTTATGGAATCAGTGGTTTATTTGTCCCCTTTTTAACCTGGATTCTCAGGGGAAAAGAGCGGCAGTATCTAACCTACCACGCACTGCAAGCCTTGGTAATACAGGCTTTTACAATGGTTTTGTATCATGCTTTACTGCTCTTACAAGCGGTGGTGGCGATTCCTTTAATGATGGTGGTTATTTCTATGATTAACCAAAGCGGCACAATGATTCAATCAAAAATCCTGGTTTTCGGAAGCCTGATCACCAGCGGTTTCCTTCTTACGTTTACCTTTCTGGTAATTCCGGTCTTCGCAGTATTTGTTACCATTGCGGTAATTCGAATATTAAAAAACAAACCCTATGATTACCCCATCATTGGGAAAAAAATAAAAAAACAAATGAAACTTGCGCTGGTATCCCCCGTTGAGCCAGCATAAATTATTGAGGAGGCAGACATGACAGACTACGAGGTTGTAATTGGTTTAGAAACCCATATCCAGTTAAATACGACAACAAAAATCTTTTGTTCCTGCAAGGCAGATTCGTGGGATGATGAACCGAACACCAATATCTGTCCGGTTTGTACCGGTTTGCCCGGTGTTTTACCGGTATTAAATAAAGCAGTCGTGGAAAAAGGTGTCCTGTTGGCAAAAGCCATGCATTCAGAAATTCGCACCTTATCGTTTTTTGACCGAAAAAACTATTTTTACCCCGATCTGCCGAAAGGGTATCAAATTTCCCAGTACGATCTTTCTCTGGGAAAAGGCGGTTATTTGGATATCCCCATGCCGGATGGCAGCCAACGCCGGGTACGGATTGAAAAACTACACCTCGAAGAAGATGCCGGAAAAACAAAAAATGTGGGCAACCGCCGCTTTATCGACTTTAATCGCTGCGGTGTGCCTTTAATTGAAATGGTAACAGCCCCTGATATTCGCAGCGCGGATGAAGCTGCCCAATACCTCTTGCGGTTGCGCCAGTTATTACGCTGGTTGGGAATTTCGGAAGCGGATATGGAAAAAGGCCATTTACGCTGTGATGGGAATGTTTCCATCCGGCCAAAAGGCTCTACGGAATTATTTACCAAAACCGAAATCAAAAACGTCAACTCGATTGACAATGTGCGTAACGCCATTGAACATGAATTTGCCCGGCAGGTTCGGGAAGTAGAAGCCGGAAACAAAGTACGCGCCTGGACGCTGGATTGGGACGAGAATAAAAATGAACTCAAAAAAATGCGTTCCAAAGAAACTGAGGCCGATTACCGTTACTTCCGTGAACCCGATCTCCTACCGGTTCGTTTGGATGAGGCCTGGCTGGAAAGTATCCTTAAAGATTTTCCGGAGTTGCCCCTGGCAAGACGCCAACGGTTTATGGAAGAATACCAGCTCCCCTTATATGATGCGGATATTTTAACTACGGAACGAGGTTTATCCGATTATTTTGAAAGTGCGGTAAAAGCGTACGGTGGTGATCCCAAACGGGTATCCAACTATCTGTTAAATGATGTCATGCGGATGTTAAATGATGAAGGAAAAACCGCACAGCAGTTGAAACTAACCCCGCAGTTTATGGCCGATATATTAAAAATGGTCGATGCCGGTAAGATCAACACCTCCACCGGAAAAAATTTGTTAAAAAAGGTGGAAGAATCCGGATTGGCTCCGGAGAAAATTGTTGAATCCGAAGGGTTGGGCCTCGTCAGTGACGATTCCGCCATCCGCGATGTTGTGAAAAAAATCTTGGAAAACAACCCCTCCGAAGTGAGCGCTTATAAAGAAGGCAAAACCACCCTGATAGGCTGGTTCACCGGGCAGGTGATGCGTGAAATGCGCGGCAAAGCCGATCCAAAATTGGCGCAGCAGATTCTGAAGGATTTATTGGATCAATAGCGCCGATCTTTTTGATCATTATCTATCTCTTTAATTTCATAACAGCGTTATTATTATCTCCGTTGCACTACAAAAAGCAGCGAAGTAATATTATGTATTCCAGGGGTGATTCGTACCTTCAAACTATCGAATAAGTGATGGGTCTTCTTTACTTATCATGAAAGGAAGGTTAATTTTACTATTGTCCCAAAACCTTCATTTTTAATCTTTTTAAAATTTTCTTTCTCATATTTGTAATAGAATCAAATTGCCATCGTTTTAACCAGTGAACTCATTTTTTTGAGAGAGGGTCTATCCACATGCCACCTAAAGAAGTCTGGGAAAAACAAACCAAAACTGATCAGGACGTCTTTATTGAGCTTTACCAAACATACTATGAGCGAGTATTTGCTTATCTGTTATATAGGACAGGTGAAACGCATGCAGCCCAAGACCTGACTTCTCAAGTTTTTGAACGAATCTTTAAGAACTACTACCGATATAAAAACCAGAACAGCCCCTTTGAGGCATGGTTATTTGCTATCACTCGCAATTTATTCATTGATTGGCTGCGGGCAGTTAATAGAAAAAAATGGATACCTTGGGAATGGGTTAAGCAACATGACAATGGTCAGAAACCGCTCGAAGACTGTGTGATTCAAAATGAAGAACGACTTCGATTACATTGTGCGATAAAAAGGCTCTCCCCGCGGGAGAATGAATTATTAGCTCTAAAATTTGGAGCACGATTAACCAACCGGAAAATATCAGCGATAACGTCAATTAGCGAACAAAATGTAGCCGTGATTTTATTTCGCACAGTTCGCAAATTAAGAGAGTACATGTTAGAAAAGGAAAATCAGTACGAGGTGAAGCATGACTAATCATAAAAATGCGGACTTGTTTTCTGAAAAATTGGATCAAATCATTCATAACCAATCAACAGGAAAGGCAAACAACGACCCTGACCTTGATAAATTGCTCGAAACATCCGAATGGATCAATCAAATCATGATGCCAACAGAAAGCGAAAAACAGGTTTTAAAAACCAGGTTTGACCAATTCCGGAACAAATTAACCCCGTCTGATTTTAAACGACCCCAGAATCATGTCAGGTTTTTTCAGGTTGCCCAGTTTATCGGAATTATCTTATTTATGGTAGGGGCTGCAGCTTTAATTTTTCGGTTATTCCAGGACTTTCTGCCCTTAACTCCCCATTCCACCTCTCAGCCGGCTGGAATACCTACCGAATTACCTGCACAAACTGTTTATCAATTCACAAATAACGAGTTTATCGTATCGATCGATTTTTATCACGAAGCCATTAGTAAAAATCCTGCCGCCGGTGGATATGGGATCTATTTAATGGATGATAAAGGGAAAACAGACCAACAAATCTATTACCGCCGTAATGAACAAACTGTGTTACAAGCTGTTTCCCCGGACGGACGGTTGGGCTTATTAATTTCCACCCCGCTTGATCACTTTTTTGGTGAAAAGATTTTAAAACTATATAACTTCACAACCAGAGAAGTGGTTGCTGAATACACTCAATATATACGGGAAGCCCGCTGGATAGACAATAAATCCTTTGTTTTTATCCAACAGGTCGATGGGATTGAACGTCTAATGCTTTTCGACCTTGAAATGAACCAAACAAAACCACTCTCTCCAGTAGGGATGAATGTACTGCGTTATGTGGGAGAAATGGAAAATGGGTATCTTTGGCAGGCTGGAACGGTGTTTTCAACGATCAATGGAATTTCCGAATTGGATGTTCAGGGTTATTGGTATAGTACGCTGAATGAAGAACCCACACCAATTTGGGAGACTTTATCCGGTCAGTGGGTTGAATTAAACCCAAAACAACCGCAGGCAGTTAGTAGGCCAGATGAATGTGTTGTGGAACAAACCGTTGAACCCTTGCCGGGTTGTGATCAACTGACCTTTCGGGATTTGGATGGAAAACCAACCGGAAGTATGCAATTGGCTGGCGGCATCAAAAAAGTATATTGGTCACCAAATGGGGAGAGTTTACTGGCAGCCGTGCGGTTAACCAACATGGATTCCCCCGGTGATCGTGTGGTTTGGCTGACAAGTGATCAAAAAACAAACCAATTGTTGCCGGTAGAAACACGTTTGATGTCTCGTCCGACTGAAATGGAATTAGAGAAAAAACCAGTTTGGTCTCCGGATGGAAAACAGGTGATTCTGTGGAATGAAACAATTGATTTTCCGGTGATCTGGACTTTTGAATCAAGAAAGGTAACCGATCTGCCACAAACACGTAGTTACTTTCAGAATATGTATTCCATCTTTTGGAATCCCAATCACGATCAAAAATTCCAAGGTGAATGGGTAACTGGAGATTTTAATGTTAATCAAACAACAACTGTAAATCAGATTCCGGTAACAATTACTCATATTAAATTAACCGATACGGCTGTAAAATTCACCCTGTGTTTTGAAAAACCGGCTGATCCATTTATCTATTCTGGCAACCAAGTCTTTTTGCATTACCGTGGCAATGATCTCTTTTTAAACCAAATCCGGTCTGATCAGATTGATAACTCAGCTCAAAATCAGGTCTGCAGTGAATATCTTGCCGTCCGCCCATCAGATTGGGGATTGGAAAATTACCAATTGATCGTAGAACGGCTGGTGGCATCGACAGCCTGGTATGGTCCAGAAAATGACTGCAAAGCCTTTAAAGAAAAGCTTAAAGCAAATGAAGGCATCGAGATCAATTGCGACTTCTCCACACCGGGTGTAATGGCAGTTGATGTTCTGGATAAGCCAGAAGATATGACGGATTTTTTTGCAAACCAAATCATTTATTATTACGAACATATCGTGTTGGAAGGGCCTTGGAGATTTGATTTTGCAGCGGGAGTCAGATAATATTTTTCTTGACTCATCCGTTATTTTCTGTCATAATTTAGAACATAAATTCTAAAACCCATGACAAAAATTCTATTTTTTCTTAACGCACAGACCATTATCTTTCTGGAAAAGGATCAAAGCACCCAGGCGATCATTAAGGCACTCAGTCAGGGGGAATGGCAATCCTTCCAACCGTTTGAACTACTGTTTCCTAAAGACCCTGCCGCGGTGAAAGTCACCCCGTTTGGTTCTTGGTTGGTTGTATCTCTACCGGATTCCCCCTCACCCTACAAAGAACAGCACCCGGCGGGTGTAATCCTCAGCCCACGCCAGCGAGAGGTGTTAAACTATTTGGCATTGGGGTATACCAGCAAACAGATCGCCTATAAACTAAATCTGTCGCGGCGTACGGTGAATTTACATATTGCCGCCATCAAACAAAAACTAGAAACTCAAACCAGCGCCCAATCCGTTGGGCGAGCTACTGCGCTGGGTTACTGCCGACAGGTGATGCGTCGCCGAGATGGTTGTTAACCACCTATTTCGCCCGCCAGATTTGATACAAACCTAACCGGCCGCCAGTACCATCCGAATAAAAGGTTTCCGCCACCTCAAAACTACTCTCAGAGGCCAACTGATTTAATTCATCCTCCGAAAACAAGTGAACATACCGGTACCCAATCTCCTCTTCTTGTCCTGGCAATGCAAACCGCCAATCGAGCAAGGTATCCCCCGTTTCCACATCGGCTTCTTTTATCCCCACCGCCGACCAGGGCTGTACCCGTGCTTTTAATTTGGGACTGTTTTGAAACTGCCAGTTAGAATGAATGAAGGTGCCGCCCTCGGGAAGTAAAGAACGCACGGTCTTCACCAGCTTTAAGTGATTTTGATGATCAGGTAAATGATGCATAGCCGCAAAACAAAAAACCCCATCGTATTGTTCACGCGTGGCTGCTTTAACCCACCCAGCATCCAATAAATCAGCTTTGTAAAAATTAACCTCCAGGTCGTGCGGCAAATCTTGTTCTGCCAGGCTGCGCCGAGCTTCCTTTAAAAGGGGTTCCGAAAAATCAAGCCCCGTGTAACTGCCGGAGCGCACCTGTTGAATCCAAACCTGCGATAAAGCACCAGAACCACAGCCTAAATCCAGCCAATGGCCGTGTTTTGGAAGTTTCTCTAACAACTCATAAATGCCGGGTTGAATACGCCGCCGGGTGGCTGCAAACGCATCGCCGAATTTCTGGTAAAATTGACGATTAATGTCCAATAAATATTGAATCGTTTCCGTTTTCATCGTGAACCGATTATAACAGGTAGAAATAAAAAAATGAGAGATCCTTTAGATTTTGAACGCTGGATGCAGCGTCATAAAGTAACAACAGAAAAACTAGATATTGCCCGAATTGTGCTGGAAGAAGTCCGGCAGGGTGAGGATGTGGTTAAATCACTACGAAGTTACCCCCTTGCCAAGGGCGGTTATATTTCCAAAGCCATTCTCGTCGCGGAATATCGCCGCCAGATCGCCGAAGGGGAAACGGAAAAAGATAACAGTTTGCTGGAACGGATTCGTATGAAACCGATCCGCAGTTTGTCCGGTGTAACGACAGTCACTGTCTTAACCAAACCCTATCCCTGTCCGGGAAAATGTATTTTTTGCCCAGATGATGTGCGCATGCCAAAGAGTTACCTGGTGGACGAACCCGGTGCATCCCGTGCATTCCAAAACAATTTTGACCCTTATTTACAGGTTAAATCACGTTTGGATTCCTATAAAGCCGTTGGACACCCCACCGATAAAATTGAACTGCTCATTCTGGGCGGCACATGGAGTTCATACCGTAAGGATTACCAGGAAGAGTTTGTCAAACGCTGTTATGATGCCATGAATGGGGTGGATTCGGCCAACCTGATGGAAGCACACCAATTGAATGAGAGTGCTCCCCACCGCAACGTCGGCCTGGTAATCGAAACCCGCCCGGATGAGATCAACGCCAAAGAACTGGCCTGGCTGCGATATCTGGGTGTTACCAAAGTCCAGATGGGTGTGCAGTCCTTAAACGACCGTGTTTTGGAATTAAATAAACGTGGTCACACTGCCGCCGAAGCGCTGCGAGCCACTGCATTACTGCGAGCCGCCGGATTTAAGATTGTATTACACTGGATGCCCAATTTGCTGGGCGCCACCACAGAAATTGACCGCCTTGATTTTGAAAAACTATGGAAAGATGGGTACGCCCCCGACGAAATGAAAATTTACCCCACTCAACTGTTGGAAGGGACAGAGCTATATACCTACTGGCAAAATGGGGATTACACCCCTTACACCCAACGAGAATTAGTCAATTTGATCGCGGATATAAAACCCAGCATTCAACCCTACTGCCGGGTGAACCGAATCATTCGTGATATTCCTTCCCACCATGTCGTGCAGGGCAACAAACGCACCAGCCTGCGTCAAGACGTGCTGGCCGAAGTGCACCGCCGCGGTGAGCGCTGTAACTGCATCCGTTGTAATGAAGTCCGCAAACAAAAGGTGGATGTAGAAGACCTGACTTTGGAAGATTTCACCTACTCTCCGGCCTATGCGGAAGAACACTTTTTACACTACCGCACCCCGGATGGCAAAATCGCTGGTTATTTACGGCTCTCTTTACCGCAAGATACAGCAGAAAATCACCCCACCGCTGATTTAGACTTTGAAGATTTGCGAAATGCCGCGCTGATCCGTGAAATTCATGTTTACGGGCAATCTCTGGCGGTCGGTGCGGAAAAAGAAGGGGCAGCCCAACATATTGGTTTGGGGACGCAGTTAATTGAAACAGCTGAAAAAATTGCAGCGGCACACGGTTTCCAAAACCTGGCTGTTATTGCTGCCATCGGCACCCGAAAATATTACCAGTCGCGTGGCTTTTTACGCGGCAAATTATATATGGTAAAACCTGTCTCCGCTGATTAAATGCGGTGTGGCGTACCCCACCCATCCAAGCGCACCTTGCTTGGTTCGTTGGTCCATATTCCGGGGATGCTTTTGCCGCAGCGCGGGCAGTGACCCTGGGCCGTAATGCGGTAATCCCGGACGATATATCCATTGCGCGTAATTAACAAAAAATTACAGTGCGGACAAAAGGTGTTTTCCAAAGAACCAACCCGGCCCGGCAAATTCCCGGCATAAACAAAATTCAGACCGGCTTCCTGCCCAATTTCAGAAGCAATTTGCAAACTGCCGGATTCGGTGTAAGGATTATCCGTCATTTTATAATCCGGATGGTATGCGGTTACATGCCAGGGAATATCAACCGAAACCGAACTTAAATAACGGGCTGCATCCCACAGTTCAGCCGGGTCATCATTAAATCCTGGCACCACCAGGGTGACAACTTCCACCCATAAGCCGATTTTTTTGGCATAAGCAATACTATCGAGTACATGCTGTAATACACCGCCCAATTGACGGTAATTTTTATCCCGCATACTTTTCAGGTCAATTTTATACGCACTTAAATACGGAGCAACTGCATCTAACACTTCCGGCGTGGCATTCCCATTGGAAACATAAGCGCACTGCATTCCGGCTTGTTTTGCTTTTTTAAAAATCTCAATGGCCCACTCTGTTGTAATGAGGGGTTCATTATAGGTCGAAACGAGGATGGGTGCGTTTTGTTGATCTGCAATGCTGACCATTTTTTTCGGTGTAATTTCGCGCACATAATAAGCACCCATATCCGCTTTAGGATCGCGCATCACTTGAGAGGTAAGCCAGTTCTGGCAGTAACCACAGTGAAAATCACAACCTAACATCCCAAACGAAAGGGCATCGGAACCCGGTAAAAAATGATTAAAAGGCTTTTTCTCAATCGGATCAACCTGTATGGCGGCCACGTAACCCCAAGGCACACGTAATTCCCCATCCTGGTTAAATCGCACCTGGCAGATCCCGCGGCGGCCGGGTTTGATCAAACAACGGTGGGCACAGGCATAACAACGTACAGCACCATCTTCCAGGGATTCATAATATTTCCCTGGGGCGGTAAGATGATCTAATCGCTGTTGCACCGTTTCTGCCATAAATAAAAGCCTCTCCGAATTGTCTAGTCGTTCATACGTCCTATTTGTATTGTATCAAATTCACAGATTTAATACAGCTTTTCGGATAGGGATAAAATGCGGGTTGGGCAAGCACCCATTATCAAGCATCTTGATAGCAAAATTGTCCCCTCCTTCCTGGCACACAAATAGGTATGTGCCCAACAATTGTTTGTTCCTTTATAGCACCCTTTACACACAATACACACAAAGGTCTTCGATAAAAATTTTCCAATGTAGGTTGGGCAAGGCCTTGGTATCAAAAATCATCGAATGCGAGGTTTCTCCCACCTTCATGATTCTTAGAAGGCCACATGCCCAACAAATTTCATAAACATATCAAAACGTTGGTGCACCGAAAATAATGACCTTTCGAGATATATGATTACATATGTAGGTTGGGCAAGCACCCGTTGTCAGGCATCTTGACGGCAAGATTTCCCCTTCTTTCCCGGCACACCAATGCACACGTGCCCAACAAATTTCATTGGTTTACCAAAACGTTGCCGTATCAAGAATAATGATCTTTCGAGCGATATATTTGCAAGGTAGGTTGGGCACGCACCCGTTATCAAGCATCTTGATAGCAAAATTAACTCTTCCTTCCCGGCACACGAATGGAAACGTGCCCAACAAATTTCATAAACATACCAAAACGTTGGGCACGTGGCAAAAAGACAAAATTTTCAACCATCTTAATCCGCAAACAAATTTAAGATAAAACAATCCTTGCCCAACCTACCATTACAAATTCGCCCCTATTTTTATATTACCGAGTTCAACGATTTCACTATAATTAAAAGATGAAATATAGACGGATGTTTATTCCAGGGGGCACCTATTTTTTCACGGTGGTTACCTATGAACGCCAACCTGTTTTTGAAAATCCACAGGCTGTTCAATTATTAAAAGATGCTTTCCTCTGGACAAAGGAGAAACATCCTTATTTTGTTCAAGCATTGGTAATTTTGCCAGACCACTTCCATTCGATTTGGTCTTTACCGGAGGGAGATGCAAATTATCCTCTACGATGGAATTTGATCAAAGGATATTTCAGCAAAAATTGGAAAAAATCATTAAATACACCGATCTCTGAATCCAGAAAAAACAA
Organism: Anaerolineaceae bacterium; assembly: GCA_002702705.1. Classification (GTDB taxonomy): domain Bacteria; phylum Chloroflexota; class Anaerolineae; order Anaerolineales; family Anaerolineaceae; genus UBA6170. Next base: position 33,778 of record PABH01000013.1, on the reverse strand, counting down.
AAGAGAGCGAACAATATGGCAGCGTCGTTATTGGGAACATTTTATAACCGATGAAAAGGATTTTGAGAAACATATCAATTATGTACATTTTAACCCCGTAAAACATGGATACGTCGAAAACGCGATGGATTGGAAATATTCCACAATCCGCCGTTTCCAATAAGGTGGGTTGGGCATGTACTTATTATCAAAAATAATTGAACGCGAGGGTTCATCCTCCTTCATAACACTTGGATGGGTACGTGCCCAATAATTTTCATATCCACATCAAAACGTTGGGCACACCTCAAACATTATTAATTTTTAACGAATCTATCGAGCTAATCAAGTTAAACCCAACCAATCTTTGCCCAACCTACAAAACATTAATGATCGCTTGCTTTTCTGAAAAGGAATTACTCCAATCATGAAATTCACTATCAAAATACTCCCCGCTTTCATCTTTATACTTGCCTCATGTACACCGGTTGTTATCCAAACGCAGCCGACTATTACCCCCACCGCCAGCAACACCCCAACGGCAACCCCGCCGCCATTAATCCACTCCATCGAGGAATTGATCAATCTGGATGATGTTTTATCGCTGGAAGAAGTCAGTTCCACTGTTGCAGAAAACGACGAGGCGGCTTATACCTATGCATTCACCTATCTCAGCCAGGGGAACATTGTGGAAGGGTACATCGCTGCCCCCAAGGATTATCTTGAACAGCCAAACCCCTATCCCATTTTGATCTATAATCGCGGCGGAAACGCAGATTTGGGCGCAGTTCAACCATTCGTCCCGTCCTATTTTGCAATCCCACTAAAAGCGATTGTGTTCGCCAGCCAGTACCGCGAAACATTCAATGGCACCGGAAAAGACGAATTTGGCGGAGATGATGTCCAGGATGTGATCAAATTACTGGATTTCGCCGAACGTTGCACCTTTGCGGACAGCAACAAGATTGTCATGTTGGGCGGATCACGTGGAAGTATTATGACTTATGAAGTCCTCAGGATGGATGATCGTGTGCGAGCAGCCATCATAGCAGGTGGTGTGCCAGATTTAGCTTCCGTATATCATTTCCGTGAGGGGGGAAGCATGCAATCTATACTGATAGAACGCGTGGGTGGTACACCGGAAGAAGTGCCGGAGGAATACGAACGCCGTTCCGCCATTCAATGGGCAGATGAGATCCATGTACCGCTTTTGATCTTCCACACTGCAGATGATGATCGTGCCCCAATCGAACCAGTGGATCGGTTTATATCCCTGCTAGAAACCTTAAACAAAGACGTTACCTATATCCGTTTCGATGAAGGCGGTCATGGTTACCTGGATCTCGATTTGATCCAGGAATTTTTCGCGGTACACACTAAATAAAATGGTAACCATAATCCCTTCCTACCCAATTGACCAGCTGCCGCACCCCCACTGGAATGGTTTTTAACAAGCGGATATCCTGCCCCCTATATATGCCCCTCATTTTATGGTAAACTCGCATCGATACTATGGACCAAAAAACGTTAAACACACTTGAATTTAATAAAATCCAATCAAAACTGGCAGAATACGCGGCTTTCAGTGCTTCCAAAGAACTGGCCTTTAATTTGCGTCCCGAAAACAAGCTGGACCTGGTGCAAACAAGCCTCGCCGCCACCTCCGAAGCGCGCTATTTACTCAGCCTGCAAGCCGAAGTGAGTGTCGGCGGCAGCCGCGATATTCGACCCTGGGTAAACCGCGCCGCACAGCACGGTGTGTTAGAAGCCAGCGAACTACTAACGATTAAAACAACCCTCATTGCCGGCCGTGATCTACACCGTGTTCTGGAAAGTAACGCGGATAAGACCCCTCACCTGGCGGAATTAGGGCAGGATATGGTTCCCCCTCCCGGCATCATCGAGGCCATCTCCAAAATCATCACCGATCGCGGCGAAGTAGCCGATAATGCCACACCCAAACTCGCCAGCATTCGGAAAGAAACCAAAATCGCTCATGATCGCCTGTTGGGCAAACTGCAGCAAATGATTTCTGACCCAAACAAAATCAAACTACTGCAAGAAGCGATTATCACCCAACGTAACGGGCGGTATGTCATCCCGCTGCGGGCTGAGTTCAAAGGGCGTATCAAAGCCATCATCCACGACCAATCCTCTTCCGGCGCAACACTGTTCATCGAACCACTGTCCACCGTCGAGCTGAACAACCGCTGGCATGAATTACAACTCGAAGAACGGGATGAGATCCGGCGTATTCTCAGTGAGTTAAGTGATCAGATTGGCGCAGAAGTTTACACCATCCGCAACCTGGTTTACGCTTTGGCCAAATTTGACCTAATCTTAATGAAAGCCAAATACGCCGAAGATCTGGATGCGGTGGAACCGATTATGGTTAACTTCCAGGAAAAAGCAGAGGGGCACCCCGGCAGCACTATTCGTTTAAGGGATGCCCGCCACCCCTTATTAGACCCCAACACCGTGGTCGCGATTGATGTAGAATTGGATGATGAGACGTTTGGAGTGATTATCACCGGGCCAAACACGGGTGGAAAAACCGTCAGTTTAAAAACAGTCGGTTTATTAGCCTTAATGGCGCAATCCGGCCTGCACATCCCCGCCCAATCCGGCAGCCAGCTTTCCGTTTTTTCGGATATTTTCGCCGACATTGGTGACGAACAATCAATCGAACAATCCCTATCAACATTCTCCGGGCATATCACCAATATCACCCGCATTTTAAAACAAGCCACCAGTACCTGTCTGGTATTATTTGATGAATTAGGCTCGGGCACAGATCCACAAGAAGGATCTGCCCTGGCTCAAGCATTATTAACCTTCCTGGTGAGTCACCAAATCACCAGCATCATCGCCACCCACTATCCCGAATTAAAAGCCTATGCTCACAGCACACCCGGGGTAATTAATGCCAGCATGGAATTTAACCTGCGCACCTTAAAACCCACCTATCACCTGCTGATTGGTTTACCAGGGCGTTCCAATGCCCTGGCCATTTGTGAACGTTTGGGTCTGCAAAAAGAAATCATTGAAGATGCCCGCAGCCGGGTGGACCCGAATGAACTGCATGCGGAAGATTTGTTAAACGAAATTCACCGCCAAAACAAAATTGCCCGCCGGGAAAGGCGCTCTGCTGAAAAAGCACGCAAACGCGCCCGAGATAAAGAAAAAGAACTGGATCAAAAACTCGAAAAAATCGAAGACCAACGCCTGGAAATTTTAGAAAAAGCCCGGCAGGAAGCTGAAGACACGGTGGAAACCTTACAAGAAGAAATCCGCCTGCTGCGGCGAGATCTAGCCCGCGCCCGCCAGCCATTGGAAGCCTTAAAGGCAATGGAAGAAAAAGCGGACGCCATACAAGCGGAGGTCCAAACACCAGTTATCCGTAAGGAAGCATCAAGCAGTCCTCGCTCGTTCAAATTGGGCGATAAGGTAAAGGTGCGGTCTGTTGGCATGAAAGGTGTCATTACAGCAATCACAGAATCCGATGTGGAAGTGCAGGTTGGTAATTTGCGCATCCGGGCAGAATTAAAAGATATCCAGCTTCCTGGCGCCCAAGATGAAAGTGAATCCGCCGCGGTACAGCAGCAGCCGAAGTTAAATTCCCGGGTGCGGAAGGTGCTGGAACAATCGGCAAAACAAGAAAACCCCGCTATTATTTCCGTAAATCATCCTTCACCGGGTTCAGAACTTGACCTGCGCGGACAAATGGCAGAAGATGCTCTGGCAGGTTTGGAGAATTTTGTGGAAAACGCTTATCTGGCAGCTATGCCCTTTGTCCGTATCATTCACGGCAAAGGTACCGGAAAATTACGCCAGGTAGTGCGCCAGGCATTAACCCAATCCCAATATATTAACCGCTGGGAAAGCGGAACGGAACGTGAAGGCGGGGATGGGGTCACCGTTGCTTTTTTGAACAACGATTAACAAATTCAGAAAAAGTCTGACATGGTGAGTTGTTTGTTCACCTTATATTGTCAGTTATAAATTTCCATAACAAGTTCAATTTTTTCGCAAACCAAACCCAACTTCTACAACTTGGTAAAAAAAGATCGATAATGTTTTCCCCTTGACACTATCGATCCTCTCTGGCGTATGTCCCCTGTAAATCGCCCCCAGTTTTGCATACGCCCCCGTGCTTATGTTTATGTTATATCTATTTATACCGGATGGACGTTGACAAAACGTAGACATTTAAAGTTGTTTTTACATTTTGTTTGTCTACTTAATGATAAACCCTTGATTAAACCCTGTCCATAAAAAATATAGGGCAATTCACCCAGCTGCAGCGTTATTTTTTGCACCATCAATAGCGATTTCCATCAATCCACATTTCAAATGACCGTATTAAACAAAAAACACCGCCTCGAAAAGCGGTGTTTTGTTAGGAAAATTATTTCTTATTTCGGTGCACCATTTGAAATCCATACACGGATTTTTTCAAGCTGATCTTCCGTGAATTGACCAGGATGGCTATTTGCCGGATCAGCAATTGTTAACACGGAACTGGCATCCGGTGAACCGGGGATAATAATGGGTCCGCTGTCACCACCCTGGATGACACCCGAATAGGTCTCAATTGACAAACCGCCATTATTCCCATGGCACAAACCACATTGTTGTTCAAAAATAGAATTAATACCACCATCCCATGTGTTTGCCATAGCCGGATCAGGGGTCGGGGTTGGGACTTGCGTTGGCATCGGCGTTGGGGTTTGCGGCACAAATACATCCACATCAGCATATACTGGCGGCACCGTGGTAATTGCCGAATCTTCAAAGGTAATAAAAAAGATCAAACCAGCAATTAATGCAATGGACAAAACCGCTGACAGGGGGGCAAAAATGGCCATGCGTTTTTTGTACACAGATGGTGCGGGTGGTACATAAACTTCACCGGATTCAATTTGTTCCAGTTCCTGACCATGTTCTTCTTCCATCTCGTGTCTGGTAAGGTGTCCTTTGATCATTGACCAGTTCCAATGTTTGATATGCACATTGTAAAAATGCCAGAGAATGATCGCCAAAACCGCCAGGACGGCTTCTGCGCCATGCGCTGCTTTCGCAGCCGGGATAAACTCACCAGGCAGCAGTTTTGCTGTCAGAATGGGATTCCACAACATAAAGCCGGTTAATCCCATCAACACAAAACCCCATACCATCGCCAGGTATTCGGCTTTTTCGGTGAAGTTATAGCGCGGCATTTTTGGATATTTTTTACCCAGGCCAAGATTGTGCAAAAATACTTGCAGGGCATCGGTAGCATCTTTAATACCGGGCATCATGGTGGCTTGTTTGCGTTGAACATAAAGAATATAACCCAAGAGAATCAAATGATAGATTCCCTCCAGAATAAACACGGTTGCCGCAACACGATGGATAATACGGACTGTTTCGATACCACCCAAAACTTTTACCAACCACAGGGAAATATCATTTAATGCAAATTTTTGAATCAATCCGGTCAAGCCAAGGGTTGTAAATGACAAGATCATCAAAAGATGCTCAATCCGGCGGGCAACATCAAAACGCAGATAGGTTTTAGTTTCTTTACTCATCATCTTACTCCTTTTCCACGTCTTTGGATTCACTGACCGACTCGGCGGCAGGTTTCTGAAAGCGTTTCCGAAGTCGGAAATAGACATCACTCAGGACAAAGATTGCCATACCGCCTAATACGGTTGGAATTAATATTTTGTAAAACAGATCGACATAATAAACCAGCGGGAATTTCTCTCGGTCAGGTCGATAGTGACTTAGCCATGAATCGGGGAAATTCGTGGTCGCATCCGGATGACATTTTTGGCAGGCTGCAAGCATATTTTCTTTCACAGCCAGGCCCTTGTTGGGGTCATTAACACTTAGAATATCATGAATACCATGACAATCGTAACAAACAGCCTTATTGGTAAGCTGACCGGGTTCTGTCTCTTCAAAGATGGTTACGGTTGTGCCATGAAAATCAGCAACATAGGTATCTAACACATCAGTGGAAATACCATATTTTCCCATGATACTTTCATCAGTATGACAGTTCGCACACATATAAATGGAACTGTTACGGAACTCTGCCGTTGTGGGATCAGCAATTGAATGCACGCCATGACAATCCACACAGCCAGGAACATCTTGATTCCCCTCGTTGATTAGGGCTGAGCCATGGACCGTATTACTGTACTCTTCATAAATACCATTATGGCATTGGGCACAAACCTGGGCAAATGTCGCTTTACTGACTTCATCAACAAATGGCTGGGTGTGCGGGTTATGACAGTCCATACAGGTTGGTGCATTGGTATTGCCCTCAGCCAACAGCATACCATGAATACTGTCTTGGGTTTGGGAAGCCTGTTCTTCATGGCATTCTGCACAGGTATCTAAATAACCAACTTTGTATTCATGAATCGTTGCAGCATCATTTTCGGGATGAGGGAAACCACTGATATCAACATGACAGGTTACACAAGACACCTCATTACGACCGTGTACGGATTTACCAAAATTATCAACGCTAATTTGGATCGATAACAATTCACCATTTGGTAGTTCCATCGGAGTGGATGCTTCAGCATGGCAGGATAAACAAGCCGCATTGGATGGTTCATCACCTGTGCCGTCTTGTGCAGCTACTGGTGAAACAAACCAAAAACTGGCTGCTATCAAAACGACCATGACCAGCAGGAGAAGTGGCAAAAACCTAACGTTAAGGAATTTGTTTTCCTTCATAAATAATTCTCCTTAAATGTTTTTAAAAATCAGAAAATACAATGTTGTGAAAACTGACCGGAAATCTCTTTAATTCAATTATTAATTATACATTAAAAAGACTTGTGTTTTTTTTCACTTTTGTTAGTTTCATGATGAATGTCATAGTTTTTGTGTAAATATGACCAAATTAACGAAGTTTGAACTTATCAAGGTGTATAAGTGTTACTTATCTTAATAAAAAAATGGATAAACCAAAACACAATATATGGTTTATCCATTAACTTTATTTTACAGTCAGATTAAATTACTCAGCGCCTGCATTAATCCATTCAACGATTCGTTCCAATTCCTGCGGAGTGAATTGACCAAAATGCGCTTGATCTTGAGATTGGGCAATCACGATTAAACTGTTTTCCGCATCGCCAGGAACAACCAACGGACCATCATCAGCACCGGCCATGATAGTTTCATAACTGGAAAGGTTGACGCCTTTTAAGCTGTCATCCCCATGGCAAACTGTACATTTATCAAACAATCCGGCGATTGATTCATAGGTCGGTGTTTCACCAGGCTGGAGGGGTTCTTCCGGCTGCTGCGTGGGCTGGACTTTCACCATTTCTTCTAATAACTCACGCAGTTTGGGTGCGTTAAAGCCGGCATATTCCCAACTTTGGCCGTGGCAACCGGAGTTGGAACAGAAAGATGTATTGCTGGCACCACCGGGATCTTCAACGGTGTGACAGTTCGCGCAGGTATCATCAAAATATTCCCGGTGCAAGCCAATCCAATTGCTGTTTTTATGGTTTTCCGGCTCAATCCCCTTGCTGACTTCAATATCGGTGACAAATTCATTCGGTCCGGAAACAACCGGGATTGAATGGCAAATATTACATTCTAAACGAACGGCTTCGTTTTCTTCTGTAAGGTGTTTTCCATCATGGCAGCGGAAACAACCGGGTGAATCCAGGTGCTGTGCATTATCCGGATGAGTGTCCCATTTCATTTCCTGATCAAAAAAGACTGCATTTTCGTAATAAGCCCATAATTTTTCTACAGCAACTTCCAATTCGGCTTTATATTTTTGATAAGCCAAAGGATAATCTCGTTCGTAATTATCGAGAAGTTTTTCAATCCCCAGGCGGGCAGATTCTTGGTCTTCATAATTACTGCGTAGCACCAGGCTGGCCTGGTTGCGGATATAGGGAATATCTGCGGAAATTTCGCCGCGAGACATCAGTTGATCAATCTTATCATCCGGGTTGGTAATACCATGCGCAGTTCGATTATGGCAGGTGATACAGTCCATCGGCTCTAAATCTTCGGTTGAAATCATGGCTGGGTTAAACCCTGATTCGGAATCAATATATTCCGTCATACTGCCATCATCATTTTCAACAACCACATAAGGGATTTCTTGACGTTCTTCATCGGTTGCGTAAAAATAAACCGGATTTTCGATATGCCAGTGAATACCAAAACCAAGGCCCTCACGTTCCGTACCGCCACCTGTTTTCATAATGAGGTATGTGGTATTTAAAGTATTATTTTCATCCAGTTTATACCGTTCTAATTCAATTAAACGATCACTAGAAAAAACCTGAGGATAATGGCAGGTTTCACAAACCTCATTGGCCGGGCGCATATTCCGGGCAATAATGGGGTATTCATAACTGTTCGTGACCATCGCAGAACCCGTTTGCCATGAATATTGAATTTTACGCACAATTTGGGTTGCCAGCTCAGCCCGACCCAAATGACAATCTTCACAGGTGACGCGAGCATGGTCGGAAAGTTGGTGGGTAACATATTGAGGCGGCATGGTATGGCAAGCCGTTCCGCAAAATTCCGTGGTGTTGGTGTATTCCCAACTACCGGTAGCAAAAAGAATAACGCCAATAATTAAAACAACAATTATTCCATAAGGTAACAAACGTACGGCCGTACTTGCATCCTGCGGTGGAAGGAAAATTTTCTTTATCCAGCGTCCAAAACGTTTCATTTTTACCTCCAAAACTGATGAGTGTATGTAAAACAAAAAGGTTTTTTTTATTGAGGCAACAAATCACAATTTTTTTTAATTTGTTTCATAATTCCAATTAACAAATAAATTTTATAAATCTATCAGATATTGTGATTGTTAAACCAAACTTCTCGTGAAATTAATATGATGTCGATATATCATTTTACAAAAAAAGACTAAAAATACCTTTATTATTAATTGTTAATTATACATTAAAAACAACTGAAAACATTTTAATAAATTACAAATAATGGCGATAAATGTCATGAAATTTGTGTGAATAATTAAATAACCAGGTAATTTTACGATTTTTATCGATGGTGTCTAGATGATTTTTTTACTGTTTAATATAGGCCATTGGATAGGAACTAATCGAACACCTTATCTTATTGAAAAAAAAATACCCGTGACAGATTTTGTCACGGGTATTTCGATTACCAGATTATGGGCGAACCATTCCGGTTACATCAGCGCCAAGATCCTCAAGGGTATCGAACAAAACTTGCAGGATATAGCGGCCGTTATGTGCGAAAGCTCCTGGGTCCTTTTGTACATATTGGTAGTTGTAAGCAGCTTTGAGTACGCGAGGAGTCCATCCGGAGTAACTTCCTTCACCTTCATCAACAGCACCATTACCGTTTGCATCTGCGAAGAAGTACGGGTAAGCATGAGCATCGTAAAGGATTGGGTTTCCGGCAGCGATTGTAACTTCAACCATCTGGTTATACACCATTTCCGTCATGGTCTCGATTTCACCAGCCACACCTTCAGCGGTATCACCGTCACCATCGTAATCAGCGGTGAGGTTCAAGCGGATCATGTGGGGATCATCAACCTGGTGACAGCCAGTACAAGTTGCGGCTTTTACTTCCAAACCATGAACATCGTGGCAGTCAACACAAGTGCTAAAGCCATTGGTGTGGACGAACTGACCGGCATATTCTTTGCCTTCATATTCATAAACACCGGCGGCATCGGCGCCAAACAAGGTGGCACCAGCAGCAAAGTAGTGAACGTTTGTGAAGCGTAAGGAATCGCTGGCTTCGTCATCACCCAAACCATTTACGGCTCTGGCAACGGTAGCGCCGGAAGCGCGGCCCTGGTGACAATTCAGACAGAGGTTTGCGTTCAGATTGTCTGCAAAACCGAGTTCCGCACCACTTGGGAATTCAACGGTTTCAACCTGGTATACGGCCGGCCATTCAGCTGTGTTATGGCAGGATTCACACCATAAACCACTGGTTGGGTCGGTGCTGATATTAACACCTTCTTTAATGAAGAGCGGTAAACCTTCAGCAGAGTGACATTTTGCACAACTGGCAGGCACTGCACCATCTTCATCCCAATGCCGCCAGGCTTCTGTGGAACTGGCAAAGTGTCCGGCATCATCACGGGCAGCCATACTCAGGTCAATCGGGCTGCTCAATTGTTCATTGAGGCTGGCGATGGAGTCGTGTAACAATTGGATGATATATTTGCCGCCGTGGGCATAACCACCGGTGTCTTTTGTTGCTGTCTGGAAATTATAGGCAGCTTTTAAGAGGCGTGGTGTCCAGGAAGCATAACTTCCTTCACCTTCATCAATGGCAGCATTTCCATTGGCGTCAGCGAAGTAATACGGATAGGATCCAGCATCAAAGAAGATGGGGGTACCGGCAACTTCCGTGCTGTAGGCAACCATGGCATCATACAGCATGGTTCGCAGCCCTTCGATTTCGTAATACACGCCTTCTTCAACATCACCGTCACCATCATAGTCCACGAAGGAGGAAGGTTCACGCACATCGCGTAAGTCTTCTGCGGTTTCCGCTTCATGACAGTTGGCACAAGTTTCGATTTGCAGTTCCAGAGAGTGCGGGTTATGACAATCCTGGCAAGCGGTTACACCGGGTACATGCTCGAACAGGGTATCGTAACTCATACCTTCATATTCATAACCACCCATAACTTCCGTACCAAAACGGCTGACCGCTGCGGCATAATAGTGGATATTGATGAATCGAAGATCTTCAGAAACAACATCATCCTCAACACCAGCGGTGGTGATGGCTTCGTCAACCTGTACTTTGGAAGCACGTCCCTGGTGACAGGTCATACAAACTGCTTCACGGCCCAAACCGGTCAATACTGCGCCGGATGGGAAGTTAACAGTATCTAAAGAAGCAGTTGCGTCATTATGGCAGGTTTCACAGGTAATAACGGTATCGATCGGGGCGTTAGCATCAGTGACAAACATTTCACTGCCATCAGCGCCAACAAAATCTAAGAAACCAGCGGAACTATGGCAGGTAGCACAATTTGCTGGCACTTCTGCCGGATCTTCTTCATCCCAATGGCGGAAGGCTTCTGCGGAAGCATCTGCGTGGGGTGAATTTTTCCAGGCTTCTTCAAATGGGGCCGGGACTTGTTCCGGGAGTTCCGGACACGGCTGCTGTTCCGGACAGGCCTGGGTGGGGGCCGGTGCGGGCGCTTCTGTGGCTTCAGGGGTCTGGGCACAACCGGCTAAGAGTGCTCCAGCCATTACCAAAACCGCAAGAAGGGTCAATAGTTTAATTGTTTTTTTCGTCATAAAAAACTCTCCTCTAAATATTTTTCTTTCTGGTAAAAAATGGTTGTTTTTTTTCGGCTTGTTGACTCCTTTCATTAAAAAAACATTAATATACCCCTACGTGAAATTATAGCAAGGCATGAACATTAATACAATATTAAAAAGATTACTAATTTTATCGTGTTTGTTATGATTGATATTTTTTTGATATTGTTACTTATTTATTACAAACTGGTCGTGGTAAAATCTTACAGCGGAACACCCATATAAGGAATTTCGGTATGCAAATTGGTATTTTATCCGACACCCACAATCAAACATCCACCTTACAAACAGCTTTAACCTATTTTAAACAACGCAAAATTCACACCTTAATTCATTGTGGCGACATGACGACCGTTGAGACCGCCCAATATTTATGTGAATTCCAAATATATTATGTTTTTGGAAATGGGGATTTTTTATCCGGTGAAATTCGAGCTACACTGAAGGGTTTTGATTCAAAAAACTTTGGTAGTTTGTCCTTCTCAGGTGAAATGAGTGGAAAACAAATCGGGGCCATCCATGGTCATCTGCCCGCGGAGTTAGATTTAATGATCCGTAACCAAAAATATGATTACCTTTTTACCGGACACACCCACCGCAGGAAAGATGAAAAAGTGGGCAAAACCCGTGTCATCAACCCGGGTGCGTTGGGTGGAACCCGATACCAGTCCCGCAGCGTGGCCGTGTTGGATTTAACCACTGACGAACTCCACTTCCAGGAAATAGAGCCATAGGGCCACCCTGTATTTTTTCTGTGCTTCTGTTTTTCTGTGTGCTATTCGTATTTAACCATCCAAGGATTTCTTCCTACTATCATTTTCCAAAAAATCTTCTTTTAGAAAATCTTCCCGACCTCGAGATTTTTTTATGCAAGATTAAATTATCTGCAAAGCGAACGAGGGGAAAACACAGCAATGTTGGCCAGTACCCATCTCGAGGTCTGCTCTTAAAAAACAGAATGCCGACCTCTTCCCTTCTTAAAAAATCACCTTTCTTTTATTTCTGTACTTCTGTTTTTCTGTGTGCGATTCTAAATTTACAACCGGAGGAAATACCCCCTGCGTTCATTTTCCAAAAAACTCTTCGTTTAGAGGATCTTACCGACCTCGAGATTTTTTTATGCAAGATTAAATTATCTGCCAAACAAACCGAGAAATAAGAATCAAGGTTGGCATGAATCCATCTCGAGGTCTGCTCTTAAAAAACAGAATCCAGACCTCTTCCCTGCTTTTTTTCTGTGTTTCTGTTTTTCTGTGTGCAATTCTAAAATTACAATCGGAGCAATTGCCCTTTATTATTTTTTCACCCCCCAAAAATCTGTAGTTAAAATAAAAACCCCGGAGTTACCCGGGGCTGTTATAGGGGAGAGAATTTTCTAAAATAGTGCCTGGAAGGGCAGGCTTAATCCGGTAAAGACCAGCGTAATCACAGCACTTGTCATCAAGTAAAGTACAAAACCAACAATTGCTGTAACAATGGCTTTATCGGTATCAAACATCATTGATTCACGAATGGCGATCACAACAGCGATCAGGCTGAGAATTCCACCAATCAGGGCGATTAACCAACCCAGGCATGGAATGGCTGTAAACAGACTTAATAAACGCGGCGCACTGGCATAACCAATCGCACGCAGCAGTTCATTAATACTGCTTTGGCCGTTAAAAAACGACTTTCCAACAAAATAAGCAATCAATGACCACAACAACCAGCCAAACAAAATACTATTAAAAATTTCGGCAATAAAACTAAATACCGGTTTGTCTGCACCGATCATACTGCCAATACCACCTAAGAAGGCAACGGCAATGACAATAATTAAGCTTTCTCCCATTAATTTTTCAGATCGAGCAACTTCACGATACAAACCAGGTTCTAATCGAATGGCACGAATGATACGATCTAACATTAATTTACCTCCTCAATTGATTGATAAACGCGCTTTAGTGTTCACCATTACTACGTAAATTACCCAAACCGCTGATATCCTGACGGATGCTGGGGGAACCGTAGTAAGAAATGTCACCGGAGCCGGAAATTTTTGCGTCGAGTTCATCCTCTGCCCATACTTCCGCATTTCCAAGACCACTGATTCGGACATCCGCTTTTTGACTTCTCAAGTCACCTGCTTGAAAAGTACCAGATCCACTGATATTAATATTCTGCTGAACCACCTGCCCAGCATTTACAAATATTGAACCCAAACCACTGATACGTACTTCCAATTGATCGGCCGTTACGGAATCCACCTTCACATCACCAGCGCCGGAAACATTCAAACTAAGGTTGTCCATTGTTAGTTCAGGTGCTTTAATATTGCCTAAACCGGATACACTCAATTCTTCTATCGGTTCTGTCACATACAAGGTATATTCAATGGTTTCGGTCGGCATTAAATTAATATTGTTTTCTGTTCCCAGGGTTAATTTTCCACTTTGAACTTCACTGGTAATATAAGACAACAGGTTTTCTTCCGCCGAGATCTCCAATTTTTCTTGATCCGCGTAAACAATCGTTAGATCACCAATACTAGACAACGATACTCGGCTAATATTATTCACCTCACGAACTTCGGTTTTTACTTGACCAGAACCTTTCACTGTTTCCGTGTTAACAGAAATGTTGATCCCATTAAATGAACAGGCTAGTGTGGTTAAGGCCAGTATTAGAACCAACCCCAAAAATGCAAATTTATTGTTTTTCATAAAACGCTCCTGAAAATTTGTAGTTTCATTATATATACGCAGAAAGGCTAAAGAAGGTTGCGGTTTATAATGCAAACAATCGCCTACCTTTAGGTATAATTAATTAGAAATTACGTAGAGGAGAAATAATGTTAAAAGACAAACGAATATTAATGGCGATCCTGTTGATTACCCTGGTCAGCTTGGCTTGTGCCATGCCTTTTGGCAACAGCAGCAATACCACAAAAGACAGCAGCATCTTATTTGAGGATGATTTTTCGAAAACAACATCCGGCTGGGATCACTTTAACCAAACGGAAGGTATCACGGATTATACGGACGGTGTATATCGCATCTATGTAAACGCCGCGCAGGTCGATTATTGGGCAAACCCCGGCCTTAATTTTACGGATGCCATCGTATCTGTGGAAGCCACCAAGGTTGCCGGACCGGACGACAATGATTTTGGCGTTATCTGCCGCTACAAGGATCAAAGTAATTTTTACTTTTTCCTGGCATCTAGTGATGGATTTTATGCCATTGGTAGAATGATTGAAGGTTCACAGGAATTACTTGGTGAAGAACAGTTGCTCCCTACAGATGCTATAGTGAAAGGGAACAGCACCAATACAATCGAAGCGGCTTGTGTGGGCAACCAACTTTCCCTCACCATTAATGGGCAAAAGATCAGCACAGTGGAAGACAGCAGTTTTAGCGAAGGTGATGTCGGATTAATTGCCGGCACCTACGATACGCTTGGAACGGATATCCATTTTGATAATTTCAAAGTGACGAAACCATAAGAATCGACAAATGGGGCTGGTGATCACCAGCCCCATTTTTTTACCATTTTGCAAAATGTTCCTCCGCAAAACCAATTAAATTTTTGATTATGATCTTTTCACCTGAATCGGTGATTACAAAACCTTCATAGTAACCAAACATCTGGTGAACTTCCGAAGTAAGCAGTTTTATATCCGTTTTGGCGGTGCGGTCTAAAAAGGGAGTGAAAACCAGCTCTAACCGTCCGTCATCGGACTGCATTGTCCAGGGATCATAAAAATTCTTGTTATTGTAATTAAATTTAATCTCACCCAATTTGTGGATTTTTCCATCCAAAATAAAGGCGTTTTCCGTAGCAGCGCTGGTATCTCCGAAACCATACCCCATATTTAATCCAATCGTTTGCCCATTCTCCAAAAATCCGGAGGCAGAAGCCCATACCCAAAATGAGCGGTAGGCCCAAACACCCCTGCCCCAATCCAAATTGCCCAGGCTGTGATTTGGTTTTAAGCGATGCCGTTTACCAAGATAATCAATCCAACCATTGGCAGGCATACAGTTGATTTTTCGATTAAAGTAAAATCGTTTTTTCTCAATCGGAATCACCAGGTTCATCGATTCGTGTTCTGGTGTTTGTGTCAGGAAAATTTCTGCGCCAAGTGCTTCTCTCTGCTCAAAATTCGGCCACAAAACAGAAAGTTTTCTTTGCTGATTCTCCACGGAAAAAGACAGGCTGGCTTTGGAACCGGGATATTTCGTCTCACCGCTCTCGCTGTTCCGCGGTAACTCCACCCCACCTCCCAACGGTAAGGTTAGCGTTTCTTCGTGATAGGTCTTTTTTTCAAAATCAACCACATAGGCAAACACCATCCCCAGGTAACCAATATCCGAAATGGTAAAAGAGAAATAATATTTGGGGGTCGTAATCCCATAATAATCCCACCGTTTGATCCGCAAAGGCTGCAAAAACTTAAGCCCATAAAAACTGGCGTTCTCCAGGTTATTATCCAACTTTGGAAAAGGTGACCAGCCCGCTGTGGTTAAGGAGCCATCCGGTTTAAGTAAAGGATTCGTTTCGGTTATTTCTTTTTGGTTTTTCATTCTCTCTCCAAATCTTCGTTAATTAGGGGTTTAGTTCAATCTCCCAAAGGTGAATCGGGGCACTTTCGTTTGTTTTTTTATCCTGAACAACTACTTCCAAACGAGATATCGTGAAGGTCTTCTCTAAGGGAATATAAATGTTTTTTTTGTCCTGTGAAGGGCCGCTTTGCCTGCTGAAATTAAGCGGTTCCTGACTTTCTGTGGGATAAATGGTGATAAACACATCCATCGCTTCTGAACCCACCAAAAACTGAACTTCGGAAAGAGAAATGGGTTCGCTGAATTCAAAAACCAGGTTTAACGGATTTACCCGATCGGTCTTGATCAGAGATTCTTCATCACCATCCACCAGGCTGGTAATTGGACCAATTTCCAGCGCTGGAAAATAGACATCAACGGACTGTCCCATCCAGCGGATGGTTTCTTTACGCGGTTCACGGCGGGTATCCAATTCTGCCTGAATAATGGACTTGATTTCCGGTTTGTAGGTTAATTCTACAAAATAATAGAGCGGAGAGCCATCATTTAAACGGTACGTCTTTAGAACAAAGGGTTTCATAAATTTATCGGAAATCATTACTTGATCCATCTCTTTTTGATCCAATAAAAAGAGGGTATCTTTCAAATCCACCCGAACCGAATCAATATAACCATTTAAGACATCATATTCCACCCCATCAATATCGGCCGCAAAAAACTGGTGCAGTATTTCGGGATGATCACTCCAGGTGCGGTTCAAGGCATATTTTTTTTCGGGGTGAGCTGTTTCATACTGTTTAATAAACGCAAAAATATCCTGACTATCGATCTGAATCTTTTCCGCCTCGTATTGATTAACCCAATCCTGCTGGTGCGCCACCGCCTGTTGCAAAAAGAAAAAACCATAACCAAGCATTAAACCCATCATTAATGGAAACAACCAGTTTGTGTGGTAGGCTAGTTTTTTCGATAATACAAAGAAAAAGGCATTCAATGTTATACCAATCAGCAAGAAATATACTGGCAGTACAGCCGCCATCTCATAGGGTGAAAAGGGTTGTAAAAGTGAATATACCACCGGAGACAACAACATGACCCAAAACCACCCGGTCGGTTTTTTTATCATCGTCAGCAAAAAAAAGATCCCAACCGGAAGTAAGAATAAATAGAACAAAGGCAAACTTCGAAATGGCCCTAATGGAAAAGCGGGTGCACTGCTGTTTTGGACCGCAGCCCAATTTAACGGATTCAAACCATTCAATAATCCCAGCACGATTTTCCAAACCGTTTCCAACATGGAACCCGATTGATTCCAGACAGGATGCAAACTTGCTAATTTCTGCACCATAACTTGCGGGGTAAATTGAAGATAGAAGATCCAAGGTAAAAGGCTTACCAAAAAACCCCCAAGGGTGATCAAAAAATACTTTTTTCGCTGCCAGTGATAACGAAAATCCAAAACCAGGAACACCAAACCGTTTACCAGCATTAAAATTTGCCCATTAAAATCAACATAAAACAAAACCAAGGCACTGATCAGGCACTTAACAATTGCTTTTCGGGTAATATACCGATATTCCAGATAATAATAAATAAAAGCGGTGTAAGCGGCCGCCCGAAGGATATCCGAGCTGCCCAAGCGGGATAAATAAATCCAAGCTGGTACAGAAGCCATTACAAAAAATATCAAAAAGGGGTGTTTTAAACCCAGATGTTTTTTTGCGATTTGTGTTAACCACCAACCGGTTAATAAACTGGCAGCAATACTGAAACCACGCACCACCCAGATTTGTTTTCCAAAACTAATCAACGGAATCATTAAAAGATACACCAATGAGCCCAAATCCATTGGGGTTTCAAATTGGAAATAAGCCGGAAAAATCAACCGATTATGAAAACGAAAACCTTGCGTTAATAAGTCTTCCGCAAATACAAGCGGGGCCGCTTCAGAAGCCAAAAACGGATATGGAAAAGAACGCAGACCAACTGCCAGAAACAACACAAAACCCAATAACAGCCACGGGAGCCATTTGGTTTCCTGATCCATTTGCTGTTTTTTTGAGGCTGCACTGTTTTTTATCATAATGGAATAAAGTTAAGGTTTGATCAAACCAAAATTTACCTGTGTTTCACTTTCTTTTAATCGAATGGTTGTTGGCGTTGTAGCTTCCCAACTTAAGGGTACCTGAATACTGACCGATTCATTTTTTCCGCACCTACAGGCACAACCTTCTTTAAATAAATAGAGGGTTGTTATTCCTTCCTGGTTGGTGATTTTTGTTTTCCCCCCTAAGCTGGCTTCAATATTCGGCAAAGATCGTTCACCTTCATCCGGATTGCCGTTTTGATTGGCGTCATAAAAAGCATACACATCCACTTTAACAGCCCCATCCACACTAACCCAGGGGGGAGGGTAACAAGGCATCCAACCATTAAAAAAAAGGATGCCGGACATATATAACAAACCAGCAAAAACGATCAGAATAAATAATAAAATTAAAACACCCATTAAAAAACGGGGCGTTGAACTCTTTTTTGACTGAGAAGATTGCATAACCGCTTCCTCCTTCTACATACCTAAACCCATTATATATAAAAACTTAATTTTAAGAACCGGCACCTTCCAATTCTGGTAAGAGGATTTGCTTTGTCATATACAGATTGCTAAAATTGAACCTATGTTAAGAATTTTTGGTATTTTGTTTTGTTTTAAGCTCCAGTAAATTAGTGAAGATTGGAGGAATATATGTTCTCTAAAAAAAATCACATTTGGTTTGGCTTGATTTTCTTGTTACTCTCAGGATTATCCTGCCAGCTTCCGGTTGGAAAAAACACAACCGAACAAGAAATTCGCCCCACCACACCAGCCGCACAACGAAGACTGCCCACTGAGGTGGCCTCTGAAAAACCAATGATTACTGAAACCGGAGAGCAGCTTTTTGTCCATCCCAGCCAGACTTTTGAGATCCCAATCCCCGCCGGCTGGACCATTGAATCGGATGAAAATGGGTCTATGTTTGCCAGCGAACAAGCAGGCGAAGGAGCAATCTATATTACGGTCAACTACACCGGCCATGCTTTAACCGCGGAAGATTTTGAACGGTATGTCCTGGCCCGTGAAGAGAATTTTTTTGATTATTTTGACGAGTATCTACCCGGTGAGCATGAAATCAATTCGGTCAAGGATCGGGCGGTTTTCCGTAAAAGTGTGGATTTTAATGGCATTCCCGAAACAGTAGATACCTTTTATTACCGCATCAACAACGCCGTTTTTACAATTGATACCTGGATGGAAACATCTCGGATTGCGGAATATTCCCCACTTTACCAAACCATCTTGGATGGCTTTAAGTTCCAGAGTGAAGGTGTGGAGAATTTTTATCTTTACAATTACGTTTGGGTTTTTAGAGATTCGCTCGAATTGTTTTCTTTTGAAACGCCGATTAGCTGGGCTTATCGAGCAGCGGATGTGGGCGATGTAGTAGAAGATCAATTTTGGGCACCGGATGAAAATGCAGCGCTGACCCATCACCTCATGTATGTACCTGCCAAACTATCGGAAAACAACCTGGAAAAACAGGTCATTGAAATACTAATAAACTCTCTGCCCAAACAGACCCAGGAAATCAAAGTTAACAACCGGGAAACGATTGATGCCGGAATATACCAGCTCAGTTGGCAATCAAAAAAAAGCGGTTGGGAGGGCAAGGTAATTTATCAGGTGTATAAAAACAACCTCTTAATCCTTAACGGCATGTACGTTAAACTTTTTGAGGATAGTTATCTTTCCACTATCCAATACGGTCTGGATTATTATTCCGTCCCTGCGGCACTGGAAGAATAAAGCAAAACTACTTATCGTTTAAAAATTTTACGACCCAGCCAAAAATAAAATTTAATTTTGGCGTCATGAAACAATAATCTCGATAAGTTTGGCCATATTTTTCCTGCAGTTCCATTTCTTCAAAAACAATCTGGCGATTATAAAAAAAGAAAGCAATCAAAGCAAAAAAAATTGTAATCCAATGAACCGTAAGTAAGGTGAATCCCAAGGTTAATAACATATAACCTAGGTATTGCGGGTGCCTGACAATGCCATAAATCCCATTCGTAACAACTCTTGTTGTTTGCATATAGGTATCACCTTTATGCGGAACCCCATCCTTTTTTAAACTAAAAAAGGGAATAAAGATAAAACAAACAGCCAGGAAAAGAATCACCAAACCAGTCATTCTAAAAAATTTAAAATCCAATCCAACAAGATAGTTTTGGCTGATGATTACCAGGGTTGTAAAAATGGCAGCGAAAAAAAGATTACTGCTGGTTTGGTTTTTCAAAAATACAATCCTTTACCCAAGTGCTTGTTCGAGGTCAGCGATCAGGTCAGCCGCGTTTTCAATGCCGGTTGAAAAACGTACCAGACCATCCGTAATACCGCTTAACAATCTTTCTTCTCGCGGCACACCCACGTGGCTCATCGAGGCTGGGTGCTGCACAATCGTATCGCAGTTGCCAAGGGTGGGCACCAAAGAGATCATTTTTAAATGATCCATCAAATGTTTTCCTGACGATAATCCACCCTTGACTTCAAACGCTAACATACCACCAAAAGCGTACATTTGTTTTTTCGCAGTTTCATATCCCGGATGGGTAGATAACCCCGGATAATACACGGCTTCGATCTTTGGGTGCGAGCTCAGCCACTCCGCCACAGTCTGTGCGTTTTGGTTATGCTGGTGCATCCGGATCTCATAGGTCTTTAACCCCAGGTTGGTTAACCAGGCATCAAACGGTGATGGTGTTGCGCCAAACAGTTTGGCATGCGGTTTTAACACCTCGCTCACCCACTCCGGATGCCGGCTGAGGACAATCCCGCCAATGATGACCCCATGCCCGGAGAGATACTTCGTGGTGGAATGAATGATCACATCAGCACCCTGATTAAACGGACGTTGGTTATAAGGGCTGGCAAAGGTGTTATCCACCATCAGCCAGGCCTGGTATTGGTGTGCCAGGTTCGCCACCTCCGACAAATCGACAATACTCAGGGTGGGGTTGGCCGGGGTTTCCGCATAGGCCAGTTTGGCCTGTGGATTTTCCAAAAAAGCCTGCTGCCAGGCTGTCAGGTCTTCTCCCTGCACCCATACCAGCTTTAAGTTCAGTTTTACTGCCAATTGTTTCAGGAACTGGTTGGTGGCCCCATAGATATTTTGCTGGCAAATGAGGGTATCGCCCTGATTGATACAGCAGTAAACCGCGCTGGAAATGGCCGCCATACCGGAAGCATATAACTGACCATCCACCATCTGATAAATTTCATTTAAGGGCCGTCCCCCCAGCAGATCCCAGCCTTCCAGTGCAGCCACCTTTTTCACCACCAGGGAATGGTTGGGGTTATCCAGCCGGGTGTAAATGAATGCGGATTCTTCTCCCGCAAAAGCAGCGGCGGCCCCTTCCGCTGAATCAAACCGAAAGGCGGAACTCTGGTAAATCGGCGCGGCGTGGGAAAAAGAGGGGTTTTCCCCTTCAAAAGCATGGTTGAGCAAACTGGAAAAACCAGTGGGTTTGGCGGTGTTGTTCATGAGGGCTCCTTAACAATAGGCTTACGTCGATTATACAATGCAAGCACAAAGCCAGGTAGCGGTGAGATTTGGTTTCTCCCGCCGCTACACATTATATACATCGATTGTCACAAAAACGGATATGCTTTAATTGCAAGATTATCTAATCAGCATCGGAAGAAAAACCTGGTATTCTTTTTTTGTAAAGGTAGCCGTCACCGATTTGACTTCATCCAGAATAACCACACAATCTCCCGTTGTGTTAGTACATGCTCCGTTCCAACCAGCAAACGTTGAACCATCTTCCGGTGCGGCAGTTAGGGTTACTTCGGTATTGTAATCATAGGATTCCTGACAGTTTGCACCACAGTTTATACCCTCCGGACTGCTGGTAACGAAACCACTGCCAGTACCACCCAGGTTCACAATCAATTCATATTGATTCAATGTAAAGTTTGCTGTCACCGATTTGACTTCATCCAGAAAAACCACACAATCTCCCGTTATGTTAGTACATGCTCCGTTCCAACCAGCAAACGTTGAACCATCTTCCGATGTGGCAGTTAGAGTCACTTCCGTATTGAAATTGTATTTTTCCTGACAGTCCAAACCGCAATTTATACCCACGGGGCTGCTGGTAACGAAACCATTACCAGTGCCATCCAGGTTCACAGTCAAATCATATTGATTCAATGTAAAGTTTGCGGTCACCGATTTGGCTTCATCCAGAATAACCACACAATCTCCCGTTGTGTTTGTACAAGCTCCGCTCCAGCCCACAAATGTAGAACCATCTTCCGGGGTGGCAGTTAGAGTCACTTCCGTATCATAATTGTAGGATTCTTGACAGTCAACACCGCAACTTATACCCGCCGGACTACTGCTAACCTCGCCGCTGCCAGTGCCATCCAGGTTCACAGTCAGGTCATATTGATTCAATGTAAAGGTTGCCGTCACCGATTTGGCTTCATCCACTGTCACCACACAATCTCCCGTTGTGTTGGTACAGGCTCCACTCCAACCCGTGAATATAGAACCATCTTCCGGTGCTGCAGTTAGAGTCACTTCCGTATTGAAATCGTATTCTTCCTGACAGTCTAAACCGCAATTAATACCCACCGGACCGCTGGTAACTAAACCACTGCCAGTGCCATTCAGATTTACAGTCAGGTCATATTGATTCAATGTAAAGTTTGCTGTCACCGATTTGGCTTCATCCATTGTCACCACACAATCTCCCGTTGTGTTAGTACAGGCTCCGCTCCAGCCCACAAATGTAGAACCATCTTCCGGGGTGGCAGTTAGAGTCACTTCTGTATTGAAATCGTATTTCTCCTGACAGTCTAAACCGCAATTAATACCCTCCGGACTGCTAATAATTAAACCACTACCAGTGCCACTCAGGTTTACAGTCAAGTCATATTGATTCAATGCAAAGGTTACTGTCACCGATTTGGCTTCATCCACTGTCACAACACAATCTCCCGTTGTGTTAGTACAGGCTCCGCTCCAACCCTGAAACACAGACCCTTGTTCAGGTGTAACAGAGAGGGTTACAACCGTATTGTAATCAAAATTCTCGCTGCAATCCTCCCCACAGATAATACCGTCTGGAAAACTGTTAATGGAACCAACCCCTGTGCCATTCTTGGAAACAGAAAGTGGATATTGATTTAACCCAAATAATGCGGTGACAGATTTCGAATCATCCATTGTAACCACACAATCTCCTGTTATGTTGGTACAGGCACCACGCCAGCCCAAAAATTTTGACTCTTGACCTGGTACGGCAGTAAGGGTAACAAGCGTATTATATTCAAAATCCTGATCACATTCATCTTCACAAACAATATCACCGGGATTGCTGGAAATAGTCCCCGCACCATTTCCAGTTGCAGAAACAAATAAAGTATATCCATGAAACTCATAAGCACCCATATCCACAGTATCCGTACCGTTTTGATCACCATCTGTAATACGGGTGTTTCCATCCAAATCTATCAACAAAGTTACTGCATCATTAGAACCGGAATCAATCGCAGGGCTGTTGATTAATAAATGGTAGTTACCATTATTTGCATCTACAAACAATGGATCAATATCCAGATTACCACCAAGATCCGTCACGGTAGAAGGGTCATTTACGCCTCCTGGTTCAGTAAGCCCGCCTTCAAAAATACTTGATTTAATTTCAAAAGTAGCTTCATCGTTATAAATTTGGTTACCTTCATCTCCCGCTGTATTTCCCCAAAAAATTACATTGGTTATAAGCGGATTACTAATACCATCCCTCAAAGTTTGGCTATATATCGCCCCCCCATTCAATTTTGCGAAATTTTTTGAAAAAGTTACATTTACAAAATTTGGATTAGAGGTCCCATCACCACTTAAATTAAAAACTGCACCACCATTAAATGCTGAATTATCAAAAAACAGAACATTCTTAAAACTTGGACTACTATCACCATCAAAGGCTGAGTTATACATCGCCCCACCCCAATCAGCAACATTCTTTAAGAATTTAACATTTTCAAAAACGGGGCTGCTGATTCCAATAAATCCATCATTGTACACTGCCCCACCGTACACAGCTACGTTATTGATAAATAAAACTCGACTCAGATACGGGCTAGAAAGACTCCGATCCCCACTGTTAGAAATCGCACCACCATACATGGCTTCGTTTGAAATAAATGTTACGTTTTCAATCGTTGGGCTGCTGGATATATTACACAGCGCTCCCCCCGCTGAAGAAGAGTAATTTCCGGTAAATATCAAATTTTCTAAAATGGGTTTACTAACCAGATCTTTCGTTCCGCCAATTTGCATTCCAGCCCCGCACCTATAATCATATGCCAATCCGGCAGTAATAATAAATCCATCCAGAATGGTCGTTTCAGTAATCTCGGTTTCAGTACCATCAAGATCAACCACCTGCAAGCTATTCTCCCCAACAATATCTTCTATTGTCTCAGCAATGAAATTCCCATCAGAGTTAACGTCATTTCCATCCACATCACCACTAAGAATGGTGGAATTCGTTTTCCAATTCCGCTCCTCTTGTGTTAATTCATTCCCAGTAAAACCACCATAAACGGCTACTCCTGGCGCAAGGTGAAAACTATCTTCTTTTTCTGTTCCCGGGGTGTATACACCAGCTTTTACCCACACTTCGGTAATGTTTTCACAAAACCTCGCAACATTGAAAGCATACTGTAGATCATGAAAAGCTGTTTGCCATTGCTCTCCTAATAAAGGATGGGGTGAGTGCGTATCCACATACAGAATACTTCCTGATGGACAGGGTATAGATGCCTCATAAGCCCCAATGTCCACCACAGCTTCACCGGAAAAATCGCCGTCCACAATACGAGGGTTACCGGCCAAATCCACCGCGGATATGAAGTTAGCATTTATGCCAGCATCAATAGCAGGGCTTCCTATCTGTAATTGGAAATCCCCGTTTTCTGCATCAACAAAAAGGGGGTCATCATCTAGATTTGATCCTTCCCAATCATTAACCCAACCATATATACCATCCCCATTCACCCCTCCTTGCACAATACTATTCACAAATATTATAGAAGCATCCACGTTATAGAGTTGACTTCCAATAACTGCACTATTTTCCCACATGATTACATTTATAAAGTTTGTTAAACTGTACCCATGCCCAGAAGAAATAATCGCCCCTCCTTGAGTAGCGCTATTCTTATAAAAATTTGTATTTATGATAGCAGGATCACTAACTCCCTGGTTATGACCGTAATTGTTTATCGCACCACCGGAAAAACCAGCACTGTTTTTTATAAAATTTGCAGTTTCTAATCTGGGGCTGCTATATCCAGAATCTCCATTATTGAATATCGCTCCACCGCTATACCCTGCCACATTTCCTTCAAAATACATGTTTACCATTTGAGGATTCCCAACGCCCCCATATGAACCATCATTGTACATGGCTCCGCCATATAAGGAAGCTTCATTCCCATAAAAATCGACATTTTGTAACCTGGGACTGCACTCACTTCCCTCTCCGGAACCATCACAGTAAAAACCGCCTCCACGATCATTAAACTCACTGCCGTTTGCCATTCCCGCAGTAATAATAAATCCATCAAATATAGTCGTGTCAAAGATTGACGCTATAGTGCCATCCACATACACCACATGATAACTGTTATCACCTACAAGGTCCGCGGAAGTTTCAGCAATAAAATCACCATCCGTATTGCTGTCATTCTCGTCAATATCTCCACTTAAAATGGTGAGATTAACTTCCCAATCACGTTCCTCGCGCGTTAATTCATTCCCAACAAACCCTCCGTACAAAGCCACACCAGGCACAAGGTGAAAACTGTCAGTTCGGTCCATTCCCGGTTTGTAAACGCCGGCCGCAACCCAAATTTCATCCCCCTCCAAGGCGGATGCCAGCGCATCCTGGAGATCGTTGTAAGCGGTTTGCCAACTTAAGCCATTTGTCCCATCGCCAGATGGAGAAACATACCAAATGGTGTTACTGGTTTGTAAAACCTGGTTGGCTATTACTGGTTTAACAAATAAAGCACTGATTAAGACAACGACCCAACATAACGCAAGAAACTGTTTCAGACTTCGATGATTCATCATGAGTCCCCTTATCCGGTTTTAAGATTTCTGGATTGTTTTAAGATATTTTGTTTTAATATCCCCACAAATTAAACAAAGGATTTTAATTATTTTAATCGAAAACAATAATTAAAATAAGCAAAAAAGCGATTCTTTTTTCCAAAATAAATTTTTACCTACATAATAAAAGATAAAATACTTTCCCATCACCCCCACAACGTCAAATCGGAGCCTTCCCCCTGCGGTGGTACCTGTAATCTCTCCTTTAACATGGTGTTGCGTTCGCTGATGCGGTTGTTGCGGACTGCCATACCAATTGCCTTTTTATCCCCCACCATCACCACCAGTTTGCGGGCACGAGTCACACCAGTGTACACCAAATTGCGCTGTAACATCATATAGTGCTGCATCAAAAGCGGCATCACCACCACCGGAAACTCGGAACCCTGTGATTTGTGAATACTGATGGCGTAGGCGTGTACCAGTTCTTCCAACTGCAGCGGTTCACACGGCACAATCCGTTCATCAAAATTAACCATCACCAGCTGTTCTTCCGTATCCACTTTGGTAATCATACCCAAATCGCCGTTAAAGATATGGCGGTCATAATCGTTACGAATCTGCATCACCCGGTCCCCTTCACGGAAAATGCGGGAACCATGCTGCACCTGCGCTTTGCGTGGACTGGGCGGGTTGAGTTTTTCCTGCAAACGTTCATTTAATGCACTCACTCCTGCCGAACCGCGGTGCATGGGGGTTAACACCTGAATATCCTGGTTCGGATTAAAACCAAATTTTTCCGGGATGCGGTTGCAAACCACGTCTTCCACCCAATCGGCAGCTTTTTCCGCATCCGGCTCGGAGAACAAGAAAAAATCACTGGCTTCTTTGGTAAACAACGGCATTTCACCGTGATTGATACGGTGGGCGTTAACAATAATAAAACTGTCTTCTGCCTGACGAAAAATGGTATCCAGGCAAACCACTGGCAAAACCCCACTGTCGATTAAATCTCGCAGGACATTACCCGGCCCAACCGAAGGCAGTTGGTCCATATCCCCTACAAACAAAATATGGGAGCCATTCTCAACCGCGTTTAAGAGATGGTTCATCAATAAAATATCCACCATGGAGGTTTCGTCAATGATGATCAGATCTGCATCCAGCGGATTTTCGCGATCACGGGCAAAAGAGACACTTTCGGCGGGGGAAAATTCCAGCAGACGGTGAATGGTTTTTGCTTCCAGGCCTGTCGCCTCGCTCAAGCGTTTGGCCGCCCGCCCGGTAGGTGCCGCGAGCAGGACGGAAGCATGTCTTTCCTTTAACAACTGAATGATCGAACCGGTAATAGTGCTTTTGCCTGTGCCGGGACCGCCGGTTAATATACTCACTTTTTCGGTAAGTGCCATTTGCACTGCTTGTTTTTGCTGGTCGGTTAAGGTAAAACCACTGGTTTGATCCAAAGCGGAAAACGCCAGCGCCCAATTCATCGTTTTAAACATGCCCAACCGGGAACGGCTGCTGCGGAAAATGTTTGATATTTTTTTTGCTACGCCAATTTCGGCATAATAAAAAGGCGGCAGGTAATAAACTTCTTTATCCTCAATCACGGCTTCCTGCAAAATGAGGGTGCCAATTTCCGCCTCACAGGTTTCTTTGGGTTGGTCCAATAATTCCGTGGCAGAAACCAGCAGCTGTTCTTTGGTGGCGTAACAATGACCTTCGTTGCTGAGCTGACCCAGGGCATACAACAATCCGGTCTGAATCCGAGCCGGAGAATCTTCGGGCAGCCCCATCTTGCGGGCGACCTGATCGGCTGTTTTAAACCCGATCCCAAAAATATCGCGGGCCAACTGGTAAGGTGTTTCCCGCACCACACGAATGGATTGATCGCCATATTGTTTGTAAATCTTAACCGCCAGGCTGGTGCTGACACCGTTACTTTGTAAAAATAACATCACTTCTTTGATCTGCTGCTGTTCGTGCCAGGCCGCAGAGATAATTTCCACCTTATGCGCCCCAATGCCGGGCACCTGCACGATCCGCTCCGGGTACTTATCCAACATTTCGAGTGTGTCCAGCCCAAAATAATCCACGATTTTTTTAGCTGTGGCCGGGCCCACCCCTTTGATGAGGCCGCTGCCTAGATATTTTCGGATGCCCTCCAACGTGGCAGGCAGCTTAACCTTAAAACCGCGTACTTCAAACTGGCGTCCAAATTTTTGATGATTGATCCACGTCCCCTGCAGCAGCAAGGATTCCCCCACCTGCGCGCCAGCTAACGTGCCCACCACCGTCACCGGCTGAGATTTGCCGGGCGGAATTACCTTGGCAACCGTATAGCCATTCTCCTCGTTCTGAAAAGTAATTCGTTCAAGAACGCCTTCCAACTCTTGCTGTAACAATCCCGGGGATTGATCATTTTTAACCATACTCAAATCTTACCAGAAAACGAGTCGTTAATACCCAAATAACTCACTCTTTGATTCGTTAAGAAACATCCGCCATTGGTTGCCAAAGCAATTTTGGACCGGCAAACAAAATAACAACACCATTAAAGAACGCTAAAACTGCCAGAGAAAACAAGGGGTTCTCAATCAAGGGTGGAAAAAATAACATCGTGTACGAAACAGTTGTATTATTCGCCGCATGTAACAAACAGATCAAGAACACACTCCCTTTTGTGCCATTATAAATCCAGGTGTAAAGTACCGTATATCCGATTGTTGCCAAAATAAAAAAGGGTAAACCCATTTTTTGATGAACTGAATCTTTAATCAAAAAAAATGGCAAATGCCAAAAGCCCCACAATACTCCCAACACCAAACTCGCCAATAGCGGATGTATCTTGTTTTGTAATCTGGGTAAGGCATACCCGCGCCAACCAATTTCCTCACCCCAAACTATTAACAATTGATACACAAAAATTCCAATCAACGTTAAAAGATGAGTACCCATCATCGGTATCAATTGAACAGACTCCAAAACAACAGAATCATTAACAAACAAACCATATAACCCAATCGAGACCACCATTGTGATTGCAGGTCCCAATAAAACGATCCCATACCAACCCAATCCCACCCGCCACCGTGTTAATGATGATAATAAATGCTCAACTCCTACTTTCCCTTTAACCACAGCGGTAACAATGACCGCACCAATTGCGGGACCCGTTACCATAAATAACCCCAATATTTTCGGCCAACCTGGGATTAAGTCTGCGGGTGCGCCTAACCCCCAAGTTATGAGATAGGTGAGAATAAAAAATATAACGATGGCTCGTTTCTTAACTAGGTTTCTGAAGTTCATATAGGGTGTCTAACTACTTCTGAAGGGAATTTTTCTTCACAATTAATTGTATAGATATAGATTATCAGAGCAAATAAATTCGTAATATTTTTTGTTTTTTTGGGTTCTTTTAACTTCTTTTATTTTACCGCGCTCATTGTATAATTTATTCAACTTAAATGGTCATCGAGAATTTTCTATATGCTTGATTTAATTATTTTTATATTTGTTATAACTGGTGCAACTTATTTGATAAGGTTTATTGTTACTTTTTTGTTGCAATCTCTTTTCGGTGGTAAACCAAAAAATCTTGTAAATCAAATTTATAAAGATCATCCTGAGGTTAATTTAGAAAAAGTAAAATATTTTATTTCAGATGAACTCCAACCGGAAGAAATATATTCGCATTGGGAAATGGTGGCTATCTTTACCACTTTTTTACTAAAAGAGAATGTACAGGAAGTTCTTAAAAGATCACAGGTGTATGGTGATTTAGGTTGGGAAAAGAAATTTAATTACGATTTTTACAACGAAATAGATCAAACAGCAAATAAAATATATTTAAGAAAATCAAAAAAAATTGCAGAAAAACTCCTCATGTTTGGAAAACGTCTTGCTGAGAGATATGACCAAAGAGAATGGGCAGAAAAATACTGGTTATTATATAAAAAAATCCATGAAGAACAAAATACACTTAAGTGGGATCTTAGAAGACGCTTAAGATAAACAATTTTTAAAATAACAAATGTTATGATCTTTTGAGATAACCGATTGAAATTGGTCTACAAATCGTTTTTTATAGTACCCGAAAAAATTTTTTATAAAAACCATAAAACCAACTTCTTTATATTCTGTTACCAGATTTAACTCACTCATTCTTATGTGCTCTACTTAAATATCTTTTGATCACAAATTCCACAAGGATACGTTGACTTTTAAAGGATAACTCGAGGTCTGCTCTTTCCGGATTAGGTAAAAACCAAACAGTTTTTTCATACCCTTTAATTGATGTACCTCCTGTAAAATTAAACTCACTTCAATTGAAATTTCTTTCCCCTCCTTATAAACCGAACTATTCAATTCACCTATCAAAAAGGAGTTTTTTTCATGCATACCCAAAAATCAACATTACGTCCCGTAAACTTCTCTAAATTCATTCAAACCATTTTTCGGATCATTTTATTGATCGGCCTCCTGGGTATTACACCGGCTCCCGTCTTCGCAAACGCACCCGAACCCCAACCATACCTGGTGAAAAACATCAGCGAGGGAAGATATCCTTCACAACCTGAAAACCTTACCGATGTGAACGGCACCCTGTTTTTTACCGCAGTTTCATATAATAGTGAAAACTCTTTTTATGGACTTTGGCGCAGTGATGGAACAGAATCGGGCACGGTGTTTGTAAAAGAATTAAGTCGAGAGAATTACACCTGGGAGGCATGGAATTTTATCGCCTTTCAAAACGAGCTTTATTTTACCGCCTTTGACGAAACCTACGGTTACGAATTATGGCGCAGTGACGGTACGGAAGAAGGTACCCTCGTTGTTAAGGATATTTACCCGGGCGGGTATGACTCTAACCCGATGTTGCTTACCGTCGTTGAGGATCGTTTGTTTTTTGTTGCCAATGATGGCATCCATGGGGAAGCATTGTGGTCCAGCGACGGCACCAATGAAGGAACCAATTTGGTCAAAGACATTATTCCGGGTACTGGTAGTACACCTCTATCCAATCTTACGGCTGTAAACGATAAACTATTCTTCACCACAAATGATGGAATCCATGGCGAAGAATTGTGGGTCAGTGACGGTACCGCGGATGGAACGGTTTTGGTTAAAGATATTTACCCGGGCGAAACCGATTCAATCAATTACTATGACGAGTTTTCCTTCACCGCTTATGACAACAATCTTTTTTTCTTTGCAAATGATGGTGTTCATGGTTATGAACTTTGGCGCAGCGATGGAACAACAGATGGAACCATGATGGTTAAAGACATTTCCCTGGGAGCAAACAACTCTATAGAATATTACTACAATAGTTCATTGGTCATCTCCAATGACATGCTTTTTTTTCAGGCCACTGATTCGATATCGGGTAGAGAATTATGGCGCAGCGATGGAACAGAGGATGGAACGGTGCTGGTTAAAAATATTTACCCGGGTGGTGGTGGTTCATATCCACAGAATATTACCGCTGTAAACAACACCCTCTTTTTTACTGCCGAAGATGATATTCATGGTAGAGAATTATGGCGCAGTGATGGAACAGAGGAAGGAACGGTTTTGGTCAAAGATATTACTACAGGCCAAAATAACACGGACCTCGAAGAACTAACCGCTGTAAATAACACACTTTATTTCATCGCATACCAGGATGCCTACGGTTACGAATTGTGGCGCAGCGATGGTACGGATGAAGGAACCCACATGGTGAAAGATCTCCTCCCCGGTTCAGGAAGTTCAATGATAAATCGTTATTCAACCTTAACCAATGTGGGTGGCCAACTCTTTTTTGTCGCAACGGACATTGATATTTACAACAATATTTTAGCTGACGTCTATCTGGACGGCCCTTATGGGATCGAATTATGGGCGCTCGGTTATTTCAGTTACATGCCCCTCGTTTTCGCTCAATAAGAGAGTTTTGTTTCGATAGAAAACTCGGCTTTCTAAATCTATTGGAAAGCCGAGTTTTTATTTTTCATCTGCCATAAGGGATCTTTATTTATTTGACAAAAACAAGTCCGGCGTGTTATCCTGCCAACAGGTAAACTTTTTATGGAGGTGTGAAATGGCGGTATCCGGGATCGGCCGAGTACATTTAAATGTTTCAAATCTGGAACGTGCGACCTATTTTTATCAGGAGGCGTTTGGATTCCAGGTTATAAAACAGCAAGATTTACAAACCACACTGGGCACCAGTAATGGAACTGCTCTTTTGGTATTACACAAGGTCAACAACCTGCAGCCGCGCAAAAGAACAACCGGTTTATTTCACATCGCCATCCGCCTGCCCAGCCGGGAAGATTTAGCCCGCCTGGTATATCACCTGGTCAATAACAGTGTTGATCTGGAAGGTGTTGCAGACCACGGTGTGTCCGAATCCTTATATCTGACCGGCCCGGATGGTGCTGGTATCGAACTGACCTGTGACCGCCCTGAAGAAGATTGGCCGGTAGATGAAGAAAATCAGCTGGATATGGGCACCGAAGAACTCAATCTGGATAATCTCATGATGAGCCTGCAGCATAAAGAGAAAAAATACACCGGGCTGCCCAATGGAACCACCATCGGGCATATCCATCTCGCAGTAAAAGAGCTGGTTTTGAGCGAAACTTTTTATTCCAACCTTGGTCTGGAATTAACCCAGGTCTACGGAGATAATGCCTTGTTTTTTGCAGGCGGAGATTATCACCACCATGTCGGTCTCAATACCTGGCACACAGCCGGAGCCGATCCTTTGCCGCCCGATACAGCCGGTTTACGGTATTTTGAACTGGTATATCAAACTCCGGAAGATTTACAAACAGCACTAACAAATTTAACCGCCGCTGGTATCCCCATCCAAGAAGAGGAATCCGGCCCTATAGTGACCGATCCCTCCGGGATCAAGATTTTACTAAAGTAAAACAAAACTGGTGACTGTAACGGTCACCAGTTTTTTATTAGTTATCTAAATTTTCTTGCACAACAATTTTACTTATTGCTCTGGCTGCTCTCGCAAGCGGGTTAATATGTTTTCAACCACCTGTTGATTTTCTTCCAGGCGTTTTTGCCAAAAACAAAGCACGTCTTTTCCCTCTTCTGTCAAACGATACACACGCCGCGGCGGACCCTGGGTTTCATCCGCATCCCAATCGGAAACAATCCATAAATCATCTTCCATCATCCTTAAGGTGCGGTAAACCTTACTCGGGTGTAAATCTTTCAGCCCCAATTTCTCCAGCTCCTCCAGCAGGGTATACCCATGCCGGGCTTCTTCCGCCACCAAAACCAAAACTGCTGGTTCCACCAGGCGTACTGCTAATAAGGAATGCCTTCCACTGCGTCCGGCTCGTCCCCGTCCTCTGCCGTGTCCACTTTCTTGATGATGGCGATGTCCGCGCCCCATACCACGACCTGGTCTGCCGGTAAATTCTTCTGTCATAAAAACCTCCAAAAACTACATACTTAATTGTTCAATGGTTCCATTATAGCAGCTATTCCTATTTTGTCAATAGTTATTAAAGGAATACTTTTGAAGGCCGTTTATTCTTTAATAAAGTGTGTGTAACTTTTCAAAAATAATGCACATTGTATTAAACTAATTGCACAATTAACAGAGATAATGCTTCAGATCAAGTAGGGTGGGTTGGTTTCCAGGTTTATCCGAACCGTATCCAAGCCAAACGTGATATTTTCTATTTTATCGAAGCCTTTTATAATTCACAAAGATTACATTCCGCTTTGG
>PABH01000012.1 GCA_002702705.1 Anaerolineaceae bacterium | reverse complement strand
TTCGATGGCACGGTTCATTTGATCCACGGAATTGGCGGTGCGGTTGATACTATCAGACTGTTGGGCTGTTCCACGGGCCACCTGCTGCATGGTGGATGCGATCTGGTTGGTGGCTTCGCCTGATTGTTTGGCGGCTCCTGCCAACTGTTCTGAGGCAGAACTGACGTTGCTGGCATTATCCGTGATTTGTCCTACAATCTCCCGCAAATTACTGGTCATAATGGAAAAAGCTTCTCCGGTTACGATTAATTTTTGGATGATGTCATTAAAGGCTTGGGCCATTAATCCGACCTCATCATTGGAATCGATGGTAAGCGGTTTTGAAACCACGGATAATTTTCGGGTTAAATCACCGGCTGCCAGACCGTTCATTTCAACCACCAGGGTCTGTAGATCCGTTTCTGCAATAATTTGGGCGGCCTTGGTGGCCAAACCGAGGGGTTTGGTGATGGCTCGGGAGATCACGACTCCTAAAAATAGTCCCAACACAATGGCACCAGCCAAAATACCCAACAGCAGGTAGCGGGTTGAAAGAACAACAGATTCTGTATTGGTTGCCGTTAAGTTGAAGTCATCTGTAACGCTGGTACTCATTAATTGAGCCGTCTCGGAGATGGTCGTACCCAATTGGTCGAGCGTGGCCTGGCTGTTAACCTGGGCAAGAAAATGATCTTCCAATTCATGAAAACCGCTGGCATAGGCATCAACGGCAGATTTGGCATCCGAGGCAAGTTTTTTCCGACTCGCATTTTCCAGTTCGCGATTGAGAGCGGTAAAGGCGGTGTTTGCTTCTTCATAACGCTCATCAAACAGGGTGATATAACTGGCATCACCGGATTGTAGATATTTAAAGGCATTAAACCGCATCAATAGAAGGGCTGCCTGTGCATCCCCGGCATAATTGGCGGCTACAGCATCCTCTGCGTTAAAAGCACTTTGACGTAACTGCCGTAATAATTCTTCGCCTTGGGGGCCGTAAACATCCAATATTGTCGTCGTTATTTTGGCTCGATCAGCCATATCGGTTTTAATCGCATCAAAGGCACTGTAGTATTCTGCCACATCGGTTTTGATGGACGTCAACATCTCCACCCGTTCCGGCTTTTGAATTTCGGCATCCGCTACAAGTAAGATATTATCAAGTGCCGCGATATGCTCCTGATATTTGGTGAGTTCACTCTCAGAACTTGAGGTGATGTATTTATTGGCCCTGAAACGGATTCTTAAAATCCGATCGTTAATATCATTAGCAACGATCTGATCTTTGGCAAGATTGTTAACCAGGTCATCTACCGAACGATTTATCTGATTGGTCCGCAGTAGAGCGATTACACCCACCAGTGCGGTTAAGACGAGGGCAATAATGAATCCTGAAAGGATTTTTGTACCAACATTTAGATTTCGAAACCACTTCATAATATACTCCCTTTAATTTATTCCCGAATGGGATTGGTTTAACGAATAAAAAGGTAGTCAAGATATGTTTTGACAACCTGTTTGGACAGTTGTGTAATATTGGGGTAAAACATGATATTTTTTGGGTCGTAGTCGTTGTCGGGTTGACAACCAATGATGATCTTTTTTTGATTTGGAAAGTTGGATAATACTTGTATTAAATCTGAAAGCTGAAACGAAAGTTTTGTGTCTTGTAAAATACAAACGATTAAATCTGCTTTTAAGACGTTTGGCTGGCAATCAAAAACATTTTTAAAAGGATAAATTCCTACCAGATTTATTATTTCGATTTGTTCAAAAATCGTCATCAAACTGGTACGAAAATAATTGCGCTGAGCGAATAAAACCGTATCCACTGTGTTTGGCATATTGTTAATATCGGTTGTGGAATTGGCTTCAACACCGTTAACTGTATAGGTTTATCCTGTACACATGTATAGAAAACAAATTAACTAGATTAATTTTTCTTCCAGGGCCTTTTTTATCACCTGCCCACGGTTCTTTACCCCCAGTTTGTGGATAATATTACTGACATGAAAACGAGCCGTTACATCGCTGAGAAATAATTTCTCTGCAATCTCCTTATTGGTTAAGCCGGAAACCAAAAGGTTTAATACATCTTTTTCCCGTTCGGTTAAATCATAATTATTTTTGTCTACCGAAACATTTTTTTGGAAATGGCGAAAACTATTGGCTAATTCTTTGGGAACGAATAAATTACCATCTGCTACCTGGTGAATGGCATTAATCAATTCTTCCGCACTGGAATCTTTTAAGATATACCCCAACGCACCTGCCTGAATAACGGCATTGACCTGATCCGGTTCCGTAAAACTGGTTAATGCCAAAATGCGGGCATTGGGATGAAGTTTAATGATCTCTCTTGTTGCTTCAATCCCATCCATTTTTGGCATTTTGAGATCCATCAAGATGACATCCGGTTTGTGCTGGTTTGTTTTTTCAATCGCTTCCAAACCATTCGACGCTTCGGATATGATCGTCACGCCGTGATTAGGTTTTAATAATAATTCCAATCCACGCCGAACAACCAGATGGTCATCCACAATTAATAGTTTTATCATGCCGTATCCTTTTTCCGGGGGCAGTAAATCCGGATCGTTGTTCCTTGTTGGGGTTTTGTGAGAATCGAAAGTTCTGCCTTAATTTTTTTTGCACGCTGCTGCATGGTCTTTAATCCATAGGCCTGACTCATATCCGAGTCGATATCAAAACCAATCCCATCGTCTTTAATCTTAATATCACACACATCCGAATTGATTAAGATGTCCACATCAATATGTTCTGCCTTTGCATGTTTGAGGGTATTGTTTAAGGCTTCAATAATGATACGGTACAACTCCGCTTGAACTGACTTGGAAAGCGTCGCGGTAACTTCTGTTTCAAAACTTACCTTTGTATTGGTTTTTCTTTCAACGGAGTTGAGCCGGTTTTGAACCGCTTTCACCAAGCCGGCTTCTTCCAATACAGGAGGGTTCAGTTCATATAATAATAAACGCATTTCCTTTAAGGATTGAATTGCGTTTTTTTGAATTTCCACCAGGCATTCCTCCGCATCGGTTATGGCTTGTTCTTTCAATCGATCCAAACCGGCTTGTGAAATTAAATTAAGGCTGTATAAAGACTGGGTAACCGAATCGTGTAATTCCCTGGAAATTCGCTGTCTTTCTTCCGAAATTGCATTAAGTTTTGTCAGTTGCCTTAAATTTAAGTTTTCAAATACCATCGATAACTGGTCCGCAATCGCTAATAACAGGGTTGTGTAACCAGCGGTGATATCTTTTTCGGGATGAAAGATGAATAATAAATGGCCGTACAATTTTCCGGATAAGATGAGGGGTGTAATGACAATTTGATCATCCGGCAAAAAGGGTATTTGGGGTAATTGTTTTCCGATAATTATTTTTTGGTGGTCATATTGGGTTAAAATCTGTGTTAATTTTTCAGGCTCAAAGTGTATTTCTAAAATTTCTTGCATTTTTTTGGGGTGAGTTACGGATGGTTGTTCAAAAATGGCTTCTTGATTGTTGCGGATAAAAATACCGGCAAAAGAATTGGTGGCCTGGCAAATGGTTGATAATAATTTTTGCATCTCTTCAAATAGGCCTGTTTGCTGGTTGGCCAGATTGGAAACCTGATAAAGAATACTGAGATCCTGTTCTCGTTCAAAGGCATGTTGGCGTAACGATAGTTGATTGATTTTTTGATCGTTAATATCTTCAACAACCCCGGCAAATCGTTTAACTTCAAAGTTGGCTGCATAAATCGGGAAACCACGGGTGCGAACCCAGCGAACACTTTTATCCTCATGAAGGATACGATATTCGTAATCATACGATTTATTATTAAATATCAAATTATCAAATTGCTGTTTAGCGTACGGTAAATCATCCGGGTGTACTTTTTTAAGAAATGAAAGATGATCTTTGTAAACTGTTTCGACTGGTTCTTTATATATTTTTTCATAACTGGGTGTGACATACGTAAACTTTTTGCTGTCTTTATCCCGCATCCAAAAAATTTCAGAAATATGGTCAGCCAGTTCTTTGATTAATTCTTGCTGCTCTTCAAGCAAGTGCCGCTGTTTTTGGGTTTCCGTAATATCTAAAAACAACGTCGCAAACTGGCCTTTTACGGGTGAATAGGCATAAACACGAAAGTATTTATCATGTGATTGTGAAAAATTTTCAAATTGAAATTCTTTTCCACTTAATGCCACTTCGCCATAATGTTCAATCCAGTAAGGTTCCGTTAAGGGCCAGATCTGTAAAACCGTTTTGCCAACGATCTCACTGGCCCGTTTTCCGGTCATTTTTTCAAAAGCCGGGTTTACCTCCATAAAGCGGTAATCAATCGGTGTGCCGGTTTCATCTTGAATAATTTCATGCAGGGCAAAACCACTGAGCAAGGCGTTAAATAAGCCCTCATAGCGTTGTTCAATGTTTTGTTGTGAATCCTGAAAATCTGTTTTTTTTTCGAGCGGTCTCACCTGGAGGAGGACAAAATTGTTTAATATAGTTACCAGTACTTCCACATCACGAATGGAATCATTTTTCATAATGTGTTGGGTCTGAATGGGTTCGATTGGCTGATTGTTTTGGTAATATGCATTAATGGCAGAAATCAGTTTGTTTTTTAAACAGATCTCCTGTAACCGTTTTTGAGTAAATTCGGTTTGTGTGTAACCATACAATAAAACGGCCTTCTGGTTTGCCTCAATAATCTGGTTATTTTTATCGCGGTCAAATACAAAGGCAGGCAAAGGGTTGTTGTGCATTATATAAAGCAAAGCCGGTAAACCGCTGTCCGTTTGATTTAATTGGGGAGATTTTTGCATCGTTTACTTATGCCATTATGAACGAATAAAACCTAGCGTTAATTCAAATAATTTTGGTCTATTTGGGATAATTTTAATTTTACATTATATAATATATTATTATCGATGGATTTACCCGATTTTATCAATAAAAAGGGTAAATTTAATGCAAAATTTATTGGGGTAACAATCGTTATCATTTATGATAAAAATAATGCAAACGCAATCTGTCTTTCAGTTTTTTAAAAAATACAAAGTCGATCTATTAATTTGTATCTTAGGATTAATAGGTATGTTTTTATTATATTCCGTGAATTATTTATTGTTTCATGTTATTGCGGAAAGTTTCAGCATTGTAGTTGGTTTGGCTATATTTATCATTGTTTGGAATGCCCGGCAATTTATCCAAAATGATTTCTTAAAATTTATTTCCATTGCTTTTTTATTCATTTCTATTTTAGATTTTTTACACATGATCACTTATAAAGGCATGGGGCTGGTGCCTGGTTACGATGCCAATCTACCAACCCAATTTTGGATCGCTGCCCGTTATCTACAGGCTTTTTCTTTATTGGCTGCGCCGTTCACTAATTTGTATCAAAAAAAATTGCGGCGCGTATTGTTGGTTTACAGTGGTGTCTTTCTCTCTTTAAGTTTGTTGATTTTTTTGCGCTGGTTCCCAAATGCTTATATCGAAGGACGAGGACTTACACCGTTTAAGATTATCAGTGAATATGTCATTATCGGAATATTACTACTGTCCACCATAATTTATTGGAAACGAGATCAAATTTCATATCGTTTTTATAAAAACTGGATCGTATTGTCCATCTTACTCACCGCTTTTGCCGAGTTACAATTTACGAAGTATGTTGGTTTATTTGGCTTTTCCAATGCCAGCGGACATTTTATAAAATTTTTATCTTTTTACCTGTTATATCGGGGTGTGGTAGAGAATGGATTAAAACATCCTTTTGATTCGTTATTTTCAGAACTTAAGCAAAAAAATGAAAGCTTAAAAGCAGAAGTGCAGCTTCGAAAAAAAGTTGAAGCTGAAAATTATTTTCAAGCAACCTTACAAAATAACATCTCCGATGTGGTGATCAGCATTGATATAGACCAAAATATTACCTCCTGGAACCCGGCGGCTGAAGAACTTTACGGTTGGAGCAGAGAAGAAGTAATTGGCAAAAAAATTAATAATATTATTTTTCCGGCCAATATGGAAACGTTTTACCAATCAATTTATGAAGAAATATTTAAAACCGGCAATTGGCAGGGAGAATTAAAACACAAGAAAAAATCGGGGCAAACATTTTTTGTGGTCTCAAACATGTCCTTAATCACGGATGCCAACGGTCAGTTATTGGGGATGGTAGGAATCAACCGGGATATAAGCCAACAAAAAATAGAA
The DNA here is from genome assembly GCA_002702705.1 of Anaerolineaceae bacterium. Lineage (GTDB taxonomy): Bacteria > Chloroflexota > Anaerolineae > Anaerolineales > Anaerolineaceae > UBA6170. The sequence goes on along the minus strand of PABH01000012.1, from coordinate 64,081 downwards.
GCGGAACGCCTTGAGTCAATTTTAATGATCAGAAAACGAGCCAATTTTCTTAATGAAAAAGAAATTTTACAGCTGGCAGTAAATGAAGCGGTCCGGATTACGGAAAGTGAAATCGGATATTTTCATTTTTATGATCATGAAACGGACTTGATTAAAACAGAAGTATGGTCTGATAAAGTATATGAACAATGTTCTATTCGTGATGGATCTGAGTATGCTTTGTCTCAATGCGGCATCTGGGTTGATTCCATTCGATCCTTAAACCCAATCATTCACAATGATTATCACCAGGAAAAATCAAAACAAGGATACCCGCCCGGTCATGTTGCAATTACCCGACACTGCAGTTTGCCTGTGTTTGATGGGGAAAAACCCGCTGCTGTTTTAGGTGTTGGGAATAAACCATATATGTATGACCAACAGGATATCAACACGCTGGAAAAGTTTGCCGAAGACCTATGGGTGTTATTAAAAGAAAAAAGAAACAGTGTTGCTTTACAAAAAAGTGAAGCACGGTTCCGGAAATATTTTGAACAACAATTGGTGGGCATCGCTGTTTTGGATTCGGATCTCGAATGGATGAATGTAAATGATTATTTAATCAACCTGTTAGGCCATTCCCGTCAATCTTTCTTAAAACAAAACATCAAAAATATGCTGCCAGCCAAACTATTTGAATCGTTTGTAGAGAATAAGGATCTGCCAGAAACAATTCAAACAAAAATCACACACCGGACCGGAACAGAAATTGAGGTGGAAATTTCCACCAAGGTTGTTTTTGATGAAGAGAACAAATTAGATTATATTATCCTGCTGGTGAATGATATCAGCGCTCGAAAAACGGCCGAGCTCAAATCACAACAGATGCTCAGGCGTTTATTTTCAATCCACCAACTCCACATCAATATTACGACCCACGAAGAACTGGAATTAATTTCGGACCTGGTATTAAATGTTTTAAAACGAGAATTTGATTTTTCGGCAGCCGTATTAATGATTAAAGAAACCGAATCGGATCATTCAGATAAATTGATGCTGTTTGCGGAAATTGGCTTTGACCCAAAATACAAAAAAAATCATCAGATAAAAAAAGGTGAATTTGAAAATTTTGAAAAACTATTTTTAAGGAATACAAATTGGATTGAAGGGCCTGCTGTTGATTTCTTAAACAATGAGGCGATGCGGGAAAAATTGTCTCAAGCTGGTTTTGTTCATTACATTGGGGTGCCGTTGATCACAAACCATAACATCATTGGATTAATCAGCTTTTTTAATCCTCAACCAATCACGATTGATTATGAAACGAAAAGTTTTGTCCTGGCAATTGTTAATCACCTCGCCTCCGCAGTCGCAAATTATCAAATCATCAACGACCTAAAACAAAACAATCAAAATTTAACCACGTCCATACAAGCGATTATGATGGCATGGGCAAACACCTTAGAACTGCGCGAAAAAGGAAATATCAAACATGCCGAGCGGGTCGCCGAAATGACCGTTCAATTCGCAAAACATTTAAATGTACCGCACGATGAGCTGATTGATTTACAGCGAGGTGCATTATTACATGATATTGGCAAGATAGGTCTGCCGGACAAGATTTTATCCAAACCGAAACAAAGCCGCACAGATGAAGAAAAAAGATTGATGCGCCAGCACCCAATTTATGCGTTAAAAATATTATCTTCGATCGAATACTTAAAAAACGCAGCCCCCATACCGGTTTATCATCACGAAAACTGGGATGGTTCTGGTTATCCCTATGGATTATCCAAAACAGATATCCCCTTTTCGGCAAGATTATTTACCATTGTTGACGTTTGGGACCGCTTAACTTCAGACCAGCCCAATTGTTCTTCCTGGAAAAAAGAAGATGCATTAATGCATCTTCAAAACCTGTCCGGAAAACAGTTTGATCCGAAACTGGTTTTGGATTTTGCACAGTTTATTGATCATGAAATGGAAAAAAACAATCTTTTTTTTTGAGTTTTGATCAGGGAGCAGCGGGCAGCGGACAACCAGCGGGGTAACCCACGCTGTTCCGGTATCCGCAAGCATGCAGGGTACTAAAATTCTCTGGGCTATCGCTGCTGGCAATGAACTGGTTTTGATTTTCCAGCATTTTAAAATAAATGGGGAAGGAAAGCTCTGGCGTTAAATCAATCGTAACCGAACCGCTAAAAATCTGACCATTCTCACTTAAGGTGCCGCTGTAGGTTGCTTTATTCCCACCCGACAAATTGACGACCCCACTCACATTTCTGCCATTTTGCACCAGGGATAAATTCCCGTCCACTACCACCTGAAATTCAACAAAAGTCCACACACCATTCCAATCGTAAAAAACAGGCAAAGGTGCAATGGGAACATCAATCAAATTGCCGGTTACTTCAGCATACTGCATGGTAATCCAACAAGTTTGCCCTTCCCTATCCGGGTTATTGACCAGCAGCCATCCGCCATTGGGGTGTCTGCCAATGATCTCCGTTTTTTCATCCACCATGACTGCACCCAAATAATCATAAACAATATGCGGGCCATAACGGCAGTTTGTATCTACGCTGACGGTAACCATGGGAATGGCGGTGGAGAGGGTAGGTTCAACGGTATCGGTTGGGTTTGGCATCGGTTGTGACGTTACGCCAGTAATGGGAATATCCCCTTGCGGGGTTGCCGTGTAGAGAGTGCCTGGCCGTGGAGTGGGTTGGGGAGTCTGGGTTGGTTGATCAGGGGAGGATTGGGTCATTTCGGCAATAATGGTAAGCTGTTTTTGCTGTACGGCAATAATATCCAGCGTGGGTTGGCCTGATGAAAATCCAGGTAAATTACAAGCCATCGACATAAATACAATGACCATTAATCCAATTAATAAATGAACCCTTTTTTTCATATCAGCCCTCCCACTTTTTTTATTTTGTTGTTTATACCATACCGGAAAAAAGGTGAAACTTCAAGCGGGTAAATCTACTTAGGGCCACATACAGTTGTTCTTCCCATTAACGCAAACAGCCGGCGCTGTGGAGAGACCGACTGATGCTTCATCAACTGAAGGAGAAGTAATTAATTGAAGCGAAAGTTAAGAGGTCCTGTCAAAAACCCTCAAAATTCTATCCTTGATCGCTGGGGTTGGGTGCGGTCATACCGCACTTGCACCACTTCACCGGGCTGCATCATTCGAAAGCGGGAAAATGGAACGGTTTGTTCCGCTTGCAAAGGATCGGTAGTGTCTTGAGTTGTGAATTGGTATATCAATTTATATTCCGACTCGTGGTTATGAATTTTATTGATCTGCCGGCTGGTTATGACACCATAGGTCATTATCCCATAACGATTTAGGGCTAAACTTTCAAAACCAAACTGTAGGGATCGTGTCAACAAAAAGGCTGAAAACAGACTGGCTGCCAACCCAATCCCGATCATACAGATCGGAATAACAGTCCGAAACGAAGGTGGTGTTTGGGTAACCTGCGGCACAATTTGAGTTTGCAGCGGGTTATCTGAAATGATACGAACGGCCAAACTGCTGTTGTTTTGCAGCTCAAAAAACAAAGCAGAGGGAATTCGTTTTCTTTGATAAGAAACAGCCTGGCCTTGCTCGTTGTTCGGTATCGTGACGGTGTAGGCAACATAATATAACGCCTCACCGTCCGCGTTCATTGTTTTTTCCAGGCTGGTAATTCCAACGTCTTGTAACGCGGAAGGATCAATCTGATTCAGGACTTGAAAACTCCAAAAGGTAAAGGCAAGACTGACTGACAACAATAAAATAAAAAACAAATTAGCAGCCAGGTGACTTAAAAAACCAGTTGTGGCCGGTGTTTCTTTTAATAAGGGTTGGGTAAATGGTTTACTTACTTGTGACATATTCATTCCTTTTCTGCTTTATTTATACCGGATTTGTTTTACCTTTTATTTAAGAGCAGGTTAAGGATTGATTACCAAATTGAAATCGTTTGATTAACGAGCGGGAATTCGGTTTCTTTGATAGTTACAGCGAGCGAAGCGATGCAATAGTGTGTCTCTTCAGGTAACTAAAACGCTTGGTAAACAGATCGCACCGATACGTTGCCAAGAAACCATTTTTAAGGTGTCAAATTTTGGAGAATACCCTGGTAAAACAGTCGCCCGACCTCGAGATTTTTGTGATAAGTGTTTACAATTTGCCGGATGAAATTTGAAAAGGTGAAACATTTTTTACAAGTATACAGCTCGAGGTCTGCTCTTTTGAAACTCTCCGACCTGGTCATACGCCTAGGAATCTTAACCACCCAAATGGCTCTGAAATATACGACAAAGAACGGATGTACAAAACCACTCATGGTGAGAAAATAACCATGGAGAGAATGGTTTATTTATTGGGAGTTTAGTTGAAATGAAAAAGACCGGAATATTTGCTTTATTTCCTCGTACATTATTAATATTTATGATCGGCATGGTATTTGCCAATGTGGCTTCAATGATGTACATGCCACTGCTGCCTTTGTACTTACAGCATTTGGGCGCCGATGTAGGTCAAATTGGTTTATTTTTTACCCTCTCCGCCATCTTACCTTTGTTTTTTCAGATCTTTGGTGGTTGGATATCCGATTCCATCGGACGCTTGCGGGCTGTTGCCATTGGTGGTGTAGCCGGTTTTTTAACCTTTATTTTCTTTTTACTGGCTCCCAGCTGGGAATGGGCACTGCTGGCAATGGCAGTGATGGCAATTGGACGCTCCTTTGTTGCCCCAAGTTTTCGAGCATTTATCGCGGAACAATCTTCCGAAGATAACCGCGGCAAGGTGTTTGGTATCGCCGATACCATCTTTGCTGTGGTGGGTGTGATCGGGCCTCCCTTAGGTGGTTGGATATCCGATCAATATGGTTTTCAGGTCATGTTTTTTGTGGCTGGTGCCATCTTTTTTGTTGCGACCGTGATTCGCATCAGCATGGCATTTTCCTTAAGAAAGCAGCCTGCCACCGAAACAAACACACCAAAAACTGAAAGACCCTCCTGGAAAGGTATGAAATCCAGTTTCTCCGCTTTGTTCGTGATGTTGGTCTCTGGCGGCATCATGACCTGGATCTTGATCAATGATGGTGTGATTGACGTCACCTTTGGGATGGTGAATCAACTTTTGCCGATCTACATGCAAAATGAAATTGGCATTTCCTTAACACAAATTGGCTTTTTGGAATCCATCTCCGCGATTGCCACCATGGTCGTTATGGCCGGAGCAGGCTGGCTCTCGGATAAAAAAGGAGAGAAGCTCGGTATTGCGTTGGGAAATCTCTTGTTTGGCGGAGCGTTGGCAATCTTTTTGATCAGTCAAAATATCTACGGTCTGATCTTTTCATGGGCCTTATTTGGCATGGGCAGCGGCATGGTCAGCCCGGCTTATAATTCGTTGATATCAAAAGCGGTGCCGGAAAAACTACGCGGAATGGCCTTTGGCTTGTTCTCAACCAGCGTTGGCCTGGTTTCATTACCCTCACCCTTTATCGGGGCATTTTTATACGAAACCTTTAGCCCGCGTTTACCATTTATCCTGCCCATGTTTGCATTGTTAATCAGTGTTCCGCTGGTATGGATCAAGTTTGATCTAAAGAAGTATCCACCGGCAGAGAACGAAATGGAAGAAGAAGCTGAGCTGGTGCCTGCGAATGTGGAACTGGCTGCCGGGCAAGCGGATTAATCACGTTCAATTTCCTGTACTGGTCAAGTGTACAGGGCGTGTTATAGCCAGTATACCAATATAAAATACGCCTGTTGTCGGATGTGAACAATTCTGTGTTAAAGTAAACTTACTACTGTAAAGAGAAAGTCCTTAAATTATGGGAACCCGGCGGTACGCCCTCATACCGCTGATACAAACGACTGACGCGCTTCGGGAAAGGCGCGTCAGCTTTTTTTAAAATTATTTTGACGAAATAGCTGTTTTGGTGGCATAATCAAAGTAAGAACTATATTTAATTGAAGGAAAATTTATGCAATTTCAAATCCGTGCCTGTTATAACTTTGATTTACTAAACATGATGAACGTATTAACCGGTGATCCGTTTTATACAAAATATCATGCGGAAGCTTATGCCGAATTTGGAGAGGCGTTAAGTGATGAAAGTCGTCAGATTTTAAATAAAATCACCGAAAGTTTAGGGAACGCCATGATCAGCCCGCTGATCAATTTTATGATTTCCTTTATTCCCGATTTTGAAAACGAAAATTTGACCGAACTACTGTTGGATGAAAACCGAATCTTGGATGGTATTCAACAAAGCGACCCACGCATGTTGGAGAAGGCCAAAGAAATGAAACCCCTCTATCAGGCGTTGATCCCGGTGATCGCCGAGTTGGAAAATATGGGTTTCCGAGAATATTGGACAAGTGAAAAAGAACCAGCCATCTTAGAAAAAAAAGCCCAACTGCAGCCCTATGTGGAAACCTATTCTCTGGATAAAGAAATTGCATCCATGTTAGGAGCCGGACGAGCACCGGAAGAAATCACACTTTATTTATGTACCTTTGCCGCACCGCACGGCATCAAGGTTTTTGGTCCCCGTTATATTGCGGATGTCAGCTTTAAGAACGAATCCATTTTATTAATCGCAATTCACGAAATGTTCCATCCTCCGTATAATGAGCAGGCCGTGCAGGAAAGTTTGGACTTATTAGCCTCAGACCCGTTTATTCGTTTGGCGTTTGAGAAAAAAGACCCCAAATTCGGATACCCTGAAATGGACGGTTTTCTGGAAGAAAATGTGGTGGAAGCCATGTCACTATTCATTGCTCAAAAGGTTGGTTTAGAATCCGATCCTTACGGGTACCTGCTGAAACATGATGGCGGCTCACATGTTTTTTCTGTCATCCTGCTCGACTATTTGAACCTATACCCCAAACCCCTCCTGCAAGAATTTGGGGTTTATTTCCGGGAATTGGTGGATAAAATGCCGGTTGGCAGTTTGGTGAATTCGTATCGTATCGCTTTGGAAAAAGCCGGTAAAGAAATTCCGGTTTCATAGGGAAACCATTTTGTGATGAACCAGCGCCGAATGATCGCCGTATTTTTTTTGGTTAGCTGTTTGCTGGTAACAGCCGCTGGTTGTGCTTTTCTGGGTAACAGCGAAGCTACCCCTACCCTTTCCATTGAAGCCAGCCATACCCCCAGTCCCAGTCCAAAACCTTCTCTAACCCAAACACCAGCGTTCACCGCTACACCTCGCCATATCGACCGGGAAACCTACCCAACCCCGAAAATTGATCCCATTACACCGATTCCTTCTCCCTTACATGGTTTAACGGTGCCGGACGAGGTGCGCCTGTTGGTTTTGTTGGGTTCCGATAACCCTGCCCCGTTTACCAGCCGGACAGACGCCATCATGCTGGCATTTTATAATCCACGCCTCGCCAAAGTGGCCTTGCTTTCTCTGCCGCCGGAAATGTTTGTTTATATTCCCGGTTATACCATGCAGCGCATTAATGTCGCCTATGCCATTGGTGGTTTTGATATGCTGGCAGATACCATTCAATACAACATCGGTATCCGTCCGGATGAATACGCCTTGGTACATAAGGATGATTTCGCCTGGTTTATTGAAGAACTGAACGGCATTAATGTGGATGTGCTGCGTTATTATTACGATGTGTGTGATGATATTCCCGCGGGTGATATTCACATGGATGGTGGGGAAGCGCTGTGTTATTTGCAGTTCCGGGAAGGCTTGGATATTCGGGATCAGGCCATTCGTCAGCAGCAAATCGTCTATTCCGTTTTTCAACGATTGGTACAGGGCGGTAAATTAATTGAACTGAATACCATCTACAATACATACCGCAATACGGTTCAGAGCAATCTCAGCCTGGAGTACCTTGTTCAGAATATTGCACTGGGACTGCGCCTGGGGCAGCCGGATCGATTTGGCTTTTTCCAGTACGGCTTAAATGCGTTTCAGATCTGGGAATTACCCGGAGCCGTTAAAGCACAGGTTTTGCTGCCGCACGAAGACTTGATTCGTAAGTTGGTGCAAGAAGCCATTGATTTCACCCTCATTCCGGTACAAACCACTGATTTGATTCTGACCCTCGAATACGAATTGACGGTATCACCCACGCCGACCAATACCCCAACCCACACACCTACCCTGACCTTCACACCTACCTTGACACGTACTACCACTACCCAACCAACCGCTACCATCACACCTGGCGGCCCCACCCTCACCCCGACCAACACCGTGCAGGGCTACCCCGCCCAGCCAACCGCTACAACGGGGGGGTATCCGTGATCCTCTTCTCCAAAAAATACCGAGAGTACTGGTTGTTTTTTGTTTCGCTGGTGATCTATCTCACGGTGCGGCTGGTGGCGATTGAGGATTTTCCAATCTATTTTTTTACAGACGAGGCAATTCAAAGTGTGCACGCCGCCGACCTGATTCGGGACGGATTTTACAGCGAAGAGGATGAATTCCTGCCCACCTTTCTCGTAAATGGCAACCAATATAACCTGAGCACTTCCGTTTATCTTCAAGTGCTGCCGGTGCTGCTTTTTGGCAAACAAATCTGGGTTACCCGTGGTGTCTCGGTTTTGGTCACACTGCTGGCCGCCATCAGCGTGGGTTTGTTTTGTAAATTGATTTTAAATATCAAACAGGGCTGGATGGGTATTCTTTTTTTATCCATTATGCCAGGCTGGTTTTTACATTCCCGAACCGCGTTTGAAACCGTCTTGGCGGTTACCTTTTTTGCCTGTTTTTTGCTAACGTACGCCCTTTACCGGACGCGAAATCCAAACTATCTCTACGGAGCGGTAATTTTTGCTGCGTTAAGTTTTTACAGCTACAGCCCAGCCCAGGTGGTTATCGCTGTCAGTGTGGCTGGTCTGGCTTTTTCTGATGCCAATTATCACTGGAAACAGCGAAAAACCATTCTGTGGGCGCTCGGGCTTGGGTTAATTTGCCTGGTTCCGTATTTTCGTTTTTTAATCAATCACCCCAATGAAAACGTTGAACATCTACGAATTTTAAGCTCTTACTGGGTGCAGGATATTTCCATTTTTGAAAAACTTGGTTTTTATTTTAAATCCTATTTTTCCGGCTTAAACCCAATCTATTGGTTTTTACCGGGTAAAGAACTGATCCGGCACGTCATGAAAGATTACGGGCATTTGTGGCGTCCGGCTTTTCCCTTCATTCTGTTGGGTTTGGGTTATACCCTGAAAAACATACAAAAAAGCCCTTACCGCATCCTACTTGTGGCGATTTTAGCCGCCCCCAGCGGCGCAGCCGTAGCAGAGATGAGCATTACAAGGGCTTTATTTATGGTCATCCCCGCTGCCATTCTGGCGGCAATTGGCGTCTGGAAAACCATTCCCTGGCTGGCTGAAAAGATCAGTTCTGTTCCAGACAAACCATTTTCCACTGCCCTCTATGGATTGGTGTTTCTTGTTTTATCCTTTTTTAATTTTTATATTTTACAAGATTCCCTCCGGAATGGTCCGGTTTGGTTTACGCAATACGGCCTGTTTGGTCTGCAGTACAGTCCCAAGATTGTTTTTAACGCCGTAAAAGAAACGCTGGATCAAAACCCCGATATTAAAATTTTCCTCAGTCCAAATTGGGCGAATGGTACGGATACGCTTTCCCGCTATTTTTTTGATGATCCCCTGCCGTTTGAATTTGGCAGCATTGATAGTTTTATCGCAAAAGAAAGACCGCTTACCCGGCAAGATTTGTTAATTATGACCCCGGAAGAAAACCAACAAATGAAAGAAAGCGGGAAGTTTAAGAACATTTATTACGAACAAATTCTGCCTTATCCCAACGGGCAGCCTGGCTTTTATTTCACACATTTGGAGTATGTTGACAATATCCAAGAGGTTTTTGCGGAAGAATTAAAAACACGGCGTCAGCTGATTCAAAGTACGGTTATGTTACAAGACCAAACCACAGTGTCGGTCGAATATTCACCACTCGACATGGGAGAGATCAAACACGTTTTTGATGGAGATGATTTTACGCTGGGGCGCACCTGGGAATCCAACCCGTTCATCCTAAAATTAGATTTTCAAGAAGCTTATCCTGCTGGCGCCGTCAAATTCCGCATTGGAGGAGAAGCCTCTTCCATTCAACTTCAACTTTTGGTCGAAGGTCAAGAAGAGCCGGTTTTTGTGGAAGATACTTTTCCCGAAAACCCGGAACCTCGCACCGTTATCATTGAACTGCCGACACTGGAAAATATTTTATTCGCAGAAATTCAAATTAAAAATACGGAAAATGATGAATTTGCCCACGTGCACTTATGGGAAGTAGAATTTTTAATGGATCAAAACCAACATGAACAATAAAACAATCCTCCCCGGACGCCCATTTTTGTTTAAACTTTTGTTTGCCAGTCTGGTTTTTATTTCCATCACTGGTTGGCTGCGGTTGTATCAAAGTTTTTATCAATGGGAATGGTTAATCCGTTACGAAATTCGACCAGGCCCCTTGTATACAGCCATCTATGGGTTTATGATCGGAAGTGCGGGTTTATTAAATGCCATTTTGTTTTGGATAAAACACAAATTAACCAAGCGGTTTACACAGATATTTATAACCGTTGTTTTCTTTTGGTGGTGGTTCGATTATCTGGTCTTTAGTAAAACAGCCCTGGCTTTTACGGATTTGCCATTTCGAATTGTGTTAACCTTAATCTATCTGAGTTTTGTATACTTATATTTAAGGTTTTCAAAACATATCCAAGATTAAAGAGGTCTTTATGTCTCCCAATCTAAAAGAAGAAGAAATTGAAGTTAAATTTTATATCCGCCATATTGACCAAATCAAAAAAAAGCTCGAAACGATTGGTGCCGTCTTGGAAAAACCGCGGGTGTTTGAATCCAATTTACGGTTTGACTACCCGGATGGCATTTTAAGCGCCAATAAACAAGTTTTGCGGTTACGCCGTGATACGGAGAACACCATCACCTACAAGGGACCTGCCCAAATCAATCAACCGGTCAGTGTGCGGGAAGAAATTGAAATTGAGGTAGACGATTTTGAACGGGCAAAACACCTGTTGGAAGCCCTCGGTTATGAAGTGTATATGGAATATGAAAAATACCGCACTACCTACGCTTATCAAGATGTCCTTATCGTGGTGGACGAACTGCCGATTGGCAATTTTATTGAAATCGAGGGCCCGCATGTTTCCGCCATCCACATCATGACTGAACTATTGGGTTTGCATTGGGAAAATCGCATTCCGGCCAGTTACCTTTACCTGTTTGAACAATTAAAAAAACATCGGCCGGAACTGGAAGGTACCCATCTCTCTTTCGCCCAGCTCAGTTCATTTCAGTTTTCCGAATCGGACTTGGCGCTGGACCCCGGAGATGATTAAACAAAAAAAGACCGCCTGATGGTCTTTTTTTGTTTAAAAGTATTTCTAGAAAAATTATTTTCCGATAATTTCAAAAGAAGTCGTAACTTCGGCAGAACCCCGCACGGTGGCGGAAACGGAGCAATATTTTTGTTCTGAAAGTTCGATGGCCTGTTCAACAGCCTTTTCCATCAAACCCTCACCCCAAAGTTTATAATGCACATGTACCTTGCGGAAAGTCCACGGGGGATCTGGCTCCTGCTCACCTTCGACCTGGATTTCTAAGCCGGATAATGGCATTCGTTTTTTCTCCAAAATATTCACAACATCCACCGCAGTACAAGCCCCAACCGCAACCAACAGCAGTTCTGAAGGTTTCATCCCTACCCCTTCATCCGGTGTGGATAAAACGACTGAATGGTTGGTTGAATCGATCCCGATAAATGTTTTACTATCACTTAACCATTTAATGGTTGCTTTTGACATATGAATTCCCTCCTTACGGAACGCGCCCCAAAAGTTTGACCATATCTTTGATCAACGCTTCTCTTTCATGTGGTGCCTTATCATCCAGGTTCAGGACACAATCAGACATATATTCCTCTAACAAGATTAAACTTGCACTTTGAACGGCAGAACGTACGGCCGTTAATTGCTGTAAAATGTCCTGGCAATTACGTTCCTCACTGACCATGGTCTGAATACCGCGTACCTGGCCTTCAATTCGTTTTAAGCGCGAAATGAGTTTATCTTTTGCTTCCCCATCTTGCAAATTCATATGTGTCTTTACGTCCATAAAAACTCCTGAACCTTTATCCTCGTTACCTGACACGCAGGTTAATATTTTACCCTCAACGAAAACGACTACCGGATGATGATCCGCAGCTTCCCGATGAAACCTGACTGGTACTACCGCTCGAAGCAAACAAGGAGATCTGTTTTCTGGTATTCTGACTACCGCAGGTTGGGCAAGCAGGTTGTTGGTCAAGTTCGCTAAAACGCATCATTTTATCAAATGATTGACCACATTCGCTGCAAACGTATTCATACATGGGCATACAATTCACCTCAAGTTTAAAATATACTATACAGGAGTATAGCATAGCGTATTATATATTCAGATGCGGTGAGTGTCAAGTGAATTTTTTAACAAAGAAAAGGTGGGATGGAAATCGCCCACCGTTGACACGGCCCTCGGGCTTTGTTACAATTTTTTCGATATTTAAGGAATTAAAATGATCAAACTAACCCAACGACAGACCGAATTTTTACAACAATTTCTTGAACTTTATCAAAAACAAGAAAAACCGCTGCACTATTCCACCATTGCGGAAGAATTAAATGTGCAAAAAGGCAGTGCCTACGAAATGCTGCGCCACCTTGAAAAACTAGGGTTGTTGTATCGCAAATTCCAACTGCCGGATAATCACCACGGTCCTGGAAGAGCAACGGTTTATTTTTTACCGACCGAACAAACCCTGTCCCAGTTTTTATCCACCCCCGAACAGAATTTAATCCAAAAAGAATGGGATCTATTAACCACCGCCATTCTTGAAAAACTCAGCACCTACCGCAACCAGGATTATCGAAAATGGATCAGCGACCTGGCTGAACAGTTTTCACACAATAACAAACCCTTTATTTATGCAACCAAAATGGTAACCGCAATCGTGGTCAGCCTGGCTTCTTTAAAAGAAACCGTTGGTAAAAAGAAACTGGTCGAATTATTTAACAAAATTGGGATCAGCAGCGCAAGCGGCCTGACCAACCTGGCTGGGGTTGGCCTGGCTTTATCCCTGCTGGATAACGTCAACAGCCAATTGACAAATTATGTTTTTCAGCAAAACGCACCCTTCCAAGAAGTTTTAATCACGCTGGAAGATGACAAAAAACAACAACTCAGCGATTTTGCAAACGAAGCCTTTAAAATCGCGCTCAGTTAACCCTTTTCACGTACAAAGGTGAAAAATGAAACATTTTTTAGTAAATATCGACTACCTGCTCCCCGTTGAACAACTGGCGGAAATTCTGCCCCTCCACCGAGCCTTTTTACAAACCGGTTATGAGGCTGGATACTTATTATGCTCCGGCCCAAAGAACCCCAAAACCGGCGGTCTGGTAGTTGCAAGAGCAGAGTCATTGGAAACACTCCAGTCATTTTTCGCCAATGATCCTTATCTCTTAAACAAGGTTGCCGAATATACCTTTGTAGAATTTGAACCGGTCAAACACCAACCTTTCCTGGCGGATTGGGTCACAGGTTAATCCAACCCTACAAAAAAGTTTTATTCCCTTTTTTAAATTGGATCCGTGCCTTTTTTATCGGTTTATCCACTTACATACGCAATGGCTTCTTCATCCATATCTTGCAAAAAAGCATACTGGTCTTTTTTGGATTTACGATGCCGTTTCAGGTATTCATCCGCAGCGGGACCTAACATAAGGTGCAGCAGCAAGTCTTTATGGCTCTGAACATAAGGCAGATGATAAGAATCTTCCAAGACCGGTTTTAGGTAAGTCGCAGGGCGGTATTTTAAGGGTTCATCAGTGTTTCCCAAAATACTGCGCACAAAATCCGGGTTGGGGGAAACAGGGGTGCGGCCAAACTCGCCGCGTAACAACATACGGAATTCATTGGAAACAAAACTGTAACGAGATCCATTGATGACGTTATAGGCTGCCTGAGAACCAACGATTTGGCTGGTAGGGGTCACCAAAGGCACATAACCCACATCAGCCCGGACACGCGGAATTTCTAACATGACAGCTTCCATAACATTTGCAGAACCCATTTGTTTTAACTGGGATTGTAAATTGGTTAACATCCCGCCGGGAATCTGTGCCGAAAAAATGCGGTCATCATAGGGCGGAAAACCCAATGAAGCCGTCAATTGGCGGCACAGGGTAAGCGCTTCTTCAACCGCGACTTCATCATGGCTGGTCACCAGCTGTAAAATCTTTTCAACCAATCCGCGGTTTATTTGTTCAAAGGATAAGGGTTGGTAATACTTTCCGATATAGGGGTTAACGGCTTCCAGTTCAAACCCAATCTTAAATAATTCTTTCTGCGCCAACAGAATGGAATCCTTATCCAGGCCGTGCTCCAAACCTATCGCTTCTGCGAACACCATTAAAATTTCAACCGGCGGCAATGCACTACCCCCGGCAAAGGGGGTGATACCGGTGTCTATCGCGTCGATTCCGGATAACATGGCGATAATGCCATTTAATAAACTAACCCCTGTCGTGCTGTGGGTGTGTAATGTGATCGGCACAGAGACGGCTTTTCGCAGGGCGGGTAAAAGATGCAGGGCAGCCTTGGGATGTAACAAACCAGCCATATCTTTTAAACAAATGCGGTCAGCGCCATCCTGCACCAATTGGGTGGCGTACTGGATGAAATAATCTTCGGTATGCACCGGGCTGGTGGTGAAAGAAATGGCTGCTTCTACCGTGCCACCATACGCTTTCGCTGCCAACATGGCCGTTTGCAAATTACGGCCATCGTTTAATGCGTCAAAGATACGCATCGTGCCCACGCCGCTGAAGATGGCTTGTTTTACAAACGAAACCACCAGATCATCGGGAAATGGCTGGTAGGCGAATAAGTTTTGCCCACGCAGCAGGGCTTGAATCTTTTTCGGATTCCGTAATTGGGTTGCATAACTTTCTAAACGTTCCCAGGGATCTTCATCTAAAAAACGTAAACAGGCATCCAGGGTGGCGCCTCCCCATAATTCAATCGAGTCAAACCCAGCCTGGTCAATCAAGGGTAAAACGCGTAAAGTTTGTTCGGTTGTCATTCGTGTGGCTGCCAGACTTTGTTGACCGTCGCGTAAGGTTACATCGTGGAAATGAATGGTATTTTTCACAGCATCCTCCTTAAGACATGCAAAAAGAAACCCCGGCACATGCAATTTTGCGGGGGGCATGAGCAAACAGATATGGGTAGATGTCTGGGCAAAACATAAAGTTCTGAATTGTTTCAGAACGTTTTTTATAAAAACACCGGATTTGTTCTTAAGTTCCGTTTAAAAATCGAACAATCTCCGTCATTGTATAGTCTACATCAAACCAACTTTGATTTCAAGACCCATTTGTGATTTATTTAACAAACTAATGACTTTCATCCTGTCCATAAGTGAGGTTAGGCAAAAATCCATAAAAAGCTGATTTGTTAACAAATACGCCCGATAAAAACCATCCTACCATGCCGCGGGCACAACAAAAATAACCCAATCGGATCATTCGTAAAGCCATGTTTCTGCTCTCATGACACCTTACTGGTGATCAATCTCTCACCTTTTAAGGCAGCGGCGTCCAGGTCGGTGTGGGCGGAATTTCTGATGGATTCAAGGCGCGAATAGTCAGGTTTTTATATGTAACGGTTAACGCATCTTCCCCAATCGACCGTGCAAAAAAGCCAACCTGGCCATTAATAAACACCGGATCGTTGGTCGTGAATAAATAAAAATCATTTACAAAAAAACGCATCTCACTGCCATACGCCCAGACCCCTAAATTAACGTTTGCCAAAGCACCCGTGTTGCCCCCTACAAATACCCAATCCTCCATTAACACGGTCTGGCTGTTCCGAACGCGTTCTACCCGGGCGTATCCGTCACAACGTATCAAAAAACGATAATAATCCCATTGGGAATTCAGCCGGAACAAAATCCCATACGTATCTTCTCCCCGGCACAAACTGGGAGATGCATCAACCGAAAGGTAAAAATCACCATAGACTTCATTTGTTAAGCGGTAGGTTTGCAGCGATGCCTTTGACTGCTGAACCGCCAGGGTGAGCGATTGGTTACTGACGGCCATATTTCCCGCTGCCAGCGTTCCTGTAATCCACTGTTCCGCTTTGGAAAAGGCATCTTCCAATAAAATATTCCCCTGTGCAGGGCGCAAATTGGGAGTTGGTTCCAGTACACGGGTTGGAAGGGGCTGCGGCGTTTCTGTTGGCGGAAACCAAATTATGGTCGGGGTAATGGTTGGCGTTTGGGTAATGGTGGGTGTCGGCGGCTGCGGTGTTGGACTGGGTGCCAAACCACTACACGCGGTCAGAACACCTATAAAAACCAAACTCAGCCAACGTTTCCAGTTAAGCGTCACGCGGCACTTCCACCACCTGGCTGCGCTCCGGCCCTACCGATGCCAGACACACCGGAACGCCGCTCATTTTTTCCACAAAACGAATATAAGCCTGCGCTGCCTGGGGTAAATCTTCCCACCGGCGCACACGCATTAAATCTTCTTGCCAGCCGGGTAAGGTTTCGTAAATCGGTTGGTAGGTTTCCAGGGTCGTTACACCCATCGGCGGAATTTCGTACGTTTTTCCATCCACTGCCCGGTAGGCTGTACAAACCTGGATCTCAGGCAGCCCGCTTAATACGTCCATCTTGGTAAGTACCAATTCGGTCAGGCCGTTTAATCGCACAGCATATCTTAATAACACACCATCCAGCCAGCCCACGCGCCGCGGACGGCCGGTAGTGGTACCAAATTCATCCCAAGGGTTACTGCCCGTACCGCGTAAACGGTTGGCTTGTTCTCCCTCCAATTCCGTCGGGAAAGGACCCGCTCCTACCCGGGATTGAAATGCTTTGGTGGCACCAATCACTCGTTCCACCGGACAAATACCAATCCCCAATCCGGTGAAAACGCCGGTAGCGGTGACATTTGAACTGGTAACATAAGGGTAACTACCGTGATCAATATCCAACAAGATGCCCTGCGCCCCTTCAGCCAGCACCATTTTTTGGGCTGATAAGGCTTCGGTTAACGTTGCGGCTACATCCACAATATAAGGCTTTAAAACCCGGGCATATTCCATGAACTCTTGAATGATTTCCTTTTCATCGAGTGTACCGGTCTGGTAGATGCTGCTTAATCGGTGATTAACCTGATCCAGATGGGTTTTTAATTTTTCAGCGAGGTTTTTTTCATCCAACAAGTCGAATACCCGCAAGCCATTGCGGCTGGCCTTATCGGTATAGGCTGGGCCAATGCCGCGCCCGGTGGTGCCAATTTGACCTGTACCGCGCGCCGCTTCACGAGCCCGATCCAGGGCAATATGACCAGGGGTGATCAAATGAGCTGCATAACTGATCTGCAATCGCTGCGGGGAGATATCAATCCCCGCCTCTTTTAACATTTCCATTTCCGCTAATAGTGATTTTGGATTAATCACCAGGCCATTCCCCAGCGCACCGATAGTATGTTTGTGCACAATACCGGAAGGGATTAGATGTAATTTAAAGGTCTCATCCCCAACGGTGACCGTATGGCCGGCATTATCGCCGCCATTGTAACGCACCACATAATCGGATTCTGCGGATAATAAGTCGACAATCCGCCCTTTGCCTTCGTCTCCCCATTGTGTACCGACCAATATATTAAGCGGCATGCAAAACTCCTTTTTTGCCAGTGTTTTCCGAACAAGGATATTATACCGACCGATAATGGTCTGAACAAGACTTGAAAGTGAAAAGTTACCCATCCAAATTTTTCCCGAATGAAATTAACTGATCCACGATTAAGAGCATAGTAGGGTGGGTTGGTTTGCGAAAAAGAGGATACTGAATAAGGACAAAAAAGCCTGCATTGAAATAAGCTGCAAACAACCCACCATAAAAACAGAGGGATTTTTTTTATGATACAAAATTCAGATTGATTCTGAAATCTCTTGCCTTATTTACTGCTTAATAATTCTTTTTTTGTATTTATTTAAATGGTGGGTTGTTTGCACTTCGATAAAGTACAAAGTAAATTTTTAATACCTTTCATCGATTTTAATCGGCAAACCAACCCACCCTACTTGTATTCAATTCAATATTTTTATAAAACAGGAAATGGAGGTAATGTTGAGACCGCTTTTTGGGAAAAAGGGGTAGGGTGAGGACATTAGCAGCGTACGCCCCATATAATTTTCGTGGTTAACCCGAAAAAATGATATAATCCCTCTCAAATGAGAAGTAAAATTCGTTCCCTGATTGTTATATTGGTCCTATTTATTTTTGCGTTGGGTTTTATGTTAATCCAACCCGCTTCGGCTGCACCACAGAGCCAGGTCTATTATTACACACCCACACCGCAGCCGGATGGACGCGTGTTATACACCGTTAAAGAAGGGGATTCCTGCATCAGTATTGCCCTGTTAAATAATATTACAGAGGAACAATTACGTTCCTTAAATAACCTGGCCGGTGATGATTGTTTATTCCTGATCCCCGGACAGCAGCTTTTATTAGATGTGGTGGAACAACAACCCACCGCCGGACCCTCTCCCACACCTACCTCAATCTTGCCCAGTCCAACCCCATTTAATGGAACCGGTGATATTTGTGTGCTTTTATTTAATGATATTAACGGCAACGCCCTGCTGGATGATGATTCCGGGGAACTGCCCTTACTGGGCGGTGCAATCAGCATCAATGACTTGAATGGAAAAGTCGCGCTGACCGGAACGACCAACACGGAAGAAGCGGTTTGTTTTACAGATCAACCGGAAGGCACCTACAATATCAGCATCGCTGTACCCGAATTATACAATCCCACCATGCGCACCAACGCCACCGTTGAACTAACAGCGGGGAACACAATTGTGGTTGATTTTGGTGCACAGATCAGTTCGGCTGTGCAGGAGATTCCCGGTGAAGACCCGGCAGAACGGAAATCACCTTTCCTGGGCATCTTGGGCGCACTGGTTTTGGTGGTTGGCATTGGCGCAGCTGTGTATGCCATGCGCACCCGAAAACTATAAGAAGTTAGGCCGCACCATATTCTACGCCGTTTTAAACACCCACCTACTTTCCAGTATAATAATGCCAGAATAAAACCAAACCCACCCTCAGGAGGGCTTATATGTTTAGTGCATCCAAACGTAGAGAAGAAGAAAAACAAAAACGCGCCGAAGGGCGCTTACCCCCAGGGCAATCCCTGACCCAAAAATTCCCGGTTTTACATTATGGTCCCGTACCCAGCGTTGATCTTTCCACCTGGGATTTGAAATTTTTTGGTGAGGTAGAATCTCCGCTCACCCTGAACTGGGAACAATTTAACCAACTGCCGCGCACCAAACTCAACATGGATTTACACTGTGTCACCCGCTGGAGTATGTTTGATTCAGAATGGGAAGGAGTCACCTTACAAACCATTCTGGATGAAGGCTTGTTAAAGATCAAACCGGAAGCCAAATATGTTTTGCAGCATGCGGAACATGGCTACACCACCAATCTGCCTTTAGAGGTGATGCTGCAAGAGAATTTTTTGTTTGCCACCCACTACGACGGCAAACCGCTTACCCCTGAGCATGGTTATCCATTAAGGGGTGTGATTGGCGCCATTAAAGGTCAGGAAGAATTAAAAACCCCCTATTTGTGGAAAGGCGCGAAATGGATTCGCGGCGTGGAATTTCTGACTCAAGACCAGGAAGGTTTTTGGGAACAGGCCGGATATCATAACCAAGCCGATATCTGGAAAGAACAGCGTACGAAAAGCCGGTTTTTTTAAGATTGCGTAAACTTGTACCCTGATGGGGTGTTGTTTTTTGTTGGGCTTGTGGGGAACCATGTGCCTTATTCCCACACCTGCCATCGTATAAAACCTGATCCGGTATTCAACCTACCTTGCTTTCATTGTTGGGCATTTGGCAAATGATAACCAATGTTTGCCTTGTTTACTGCCAATGTGAGAAAAGTGTGATCAGACATTGCCCAACCTACCTTACTACCTTACCGAGACAGAGCAGAACTCGCGCTTTGGTTTCGCCAGGCGCGTTCCGGGTAAACTTACAGCGTTTTAATTCCTGCCAACATCTCTCTCGACAAAAGCCCGAGTTCGGGATAAAGGCCGGTTTTTTTAACCCGACTTTTATATACCTTTCGTGTGCTTAGGTTTTCCCTGTGCCCGTAGGACATCGTGGTTAATTGCCTGTGCCCCAACGGGGTATTATTTTTTGTTGGGCATGTGGGTAATGATGTACCTTGAATCCATAACCTCACACTCCATAAAACCCGGCCTGATATTCAAACCTTGCCCAACCTACGGATATGGCTGCGTGGTTACGGTGGGTTGTGGCGCAGGATAACCCGATTGGGTTGGCACAGCCGTTCCGCCCGGAATAAATCCAGAGGGGGTTGGGGTGGGCTGAACGGAGTTGGGTGTGTTCGTGAATAATGGTTCCGGTGTATTTTCAGTGGCAATGGCGGTTAACTGTTCGGAAGAGGGCGTGCCAAACTGTACCCAGGAAGTCGGCGTCGGCGTGACGCCGGAGAGGGTCATGCTGATATCTTCCACATAACTAATCGCTCCCTGACAGCCTTCGGTTAATCGACTGGAGACTGTTTCCCAGTTCAGTTTACGATCCCGGCTGTAGGCTGTGCGCACGGCATCAATCAAACAGCCTGGCCCGGCATTATAATTGACTAGCGTAAAACGCCACAAATCTTCAAAATTACTGACTTCACCCGGCGTTTTGTTGGTTACATTGGTCAAGATCCGCCCAACCTGTTCACAATTCGCCAGCATCCCTTCAGCAAAAATATGCACACTAAAATTGGCCTGCGAAAGATCAATCCCTATCGGGCATTCCGGACAGCTCGAATTGACCTTACGTACCAGAGCGCCCCGCAGCATGGCTTGTTCATCTTCACTGATATTGCCAAAACCCAGGTCACAACGATCTTGCCCCAAAACCAGGGGACAAAACTGGCTAAAGAAGCTGGGGTTCCATAACAAAACCGTATCGGCACCATTTTCGGTCAGTTGACCAAAACCCGCTTCCCGGTAAGTCTGATAAAAACCAGGCCAAAATTGACTCTCACGGCTGAATACATTCTTTAATAACTGGGCTGGTACACCGGTTTCAATGGCGGCTTTAAAAATCTCTTCATCAAATAAGTTTTGCCATTCCACCACCTGATCATAGGCGGTCTGTACCCCACAAGCATTTGCGACCAAATCGTCCTGCAGACCTTCATCCGGGCATAACCCCGCATCCACCTGGCCTTCGTTAATTAACATCCCGGCTAAATAATAAAACGAAACGGTGGTATATAACTCTTCGGGATACTGTGGTGTCAGCAGCCAGGGCGGTGGGCCACCCACTTCAGGAAATACCTGCCAGGTTTCCGTACAACTGGCGGTTTGGGCACCACGCCATTGGCTGGATAAAACATCTACATAATATAAGGGCTGGCTGTCAAAAGCCGCTTCCGGAGACATGAAATCACCCCAGGGCTGCACCCGCACCAGACCGGTAAAATGCTCACTGGAATCCCCAAACGACGAATCAGCCCAAAACTCCACCTGTACACCATTGGTACCGGTGGGTTTGAGCGGGATGGTACACACCTCACCTGGACAGCTAAATGGCTCACCGTCGATAAAACCTTGAATACGGATGATGGCCTCATTTGCCAAAGGCTCTTCAGCAATAAACATCAAATTAGGCAAACTGTTACAGGTGTTTTCCGGCGGGTTTAATTCACAGCCGGAAATAGCCAGCCACACATCGGGCAGCGGTAATTCCACTTCCAGCTCTTTTTCTTTAGGAAATGCCTGAAAATAATTCATGTACAAACCAGGGCATTGGCTGACATCGCCCCCTTCTTCGGCCACCTCACACGGATCGGTAGCCAGCCATTCTTTATATAAATCCTTACCGCACCAGGTTTCCACCTCGTCATTGGTGGGCCAACCTTCGTGGTCCGATAAAAAGCGGCAGGCAATGTCATTATTCGCCCAGCGTACCAACCACCATTCATGCGCTGTATACTCGACATTAATGATCGTCTTGCGAATGTACTCTTCTTCCGGATCTTGTTCTTCGGCGCGTACAATCGAAGACCACTGTACCAATTGACTCAGCAGTCCCCCTGTTAGTGCTAAAACGAGAAATAAAATTAGGACACGACGCAAATTATGCAGCCTCTTAATGAATGATTAAGCGGAATTGATTGGTTTATAGTTTAGCACAAAATTGACCACATGGGTAAATAAAGCATAAAAAATAGAAAAACAAATCGTTTGCCCGCGCAATTTGTAAGTAGATTGACAAGAATTTTTATTCATGGCGCAAAGAGATCATATGGGGGTATCGCTGCTTTGCGAATAGCCCTGATTATTTTCGCGGAATGGCTTGACGAAAGAACGAATGTTCTATAAAATGAAAGTATGACCTTAAGGCGTTTGTTTAAAAAAATATTTTCCACACCCGCCCAGCCCCGCCGCTTTGATTTGGATGAAAATGTATGGGTATCGCTGGAGACCTTAGCTGAACACCGCCAAAGCACCCCGCAGGCAGTGGCGGAAGATTTGGTACAGCAAGCCTTGCAAACCGTTCAAGATGATTCTGCCGCCTGGGATTGTTGGTTAACCTTAACCCCGCGTGAACAAGAAGTCGCCGCCTATATCTGCCAAGGTTATACTTCTCGCCAGATTGCCGAAAAACTAAATATAGCCAATGAAACGGTGCGGACCCACGCCCGTAAAGTTTTATCCAAATTCGGTACAGCCAACCGCCAAATATTAAGAGACCGTTTACGCAGATGGGATTTCAGCCAATGGAAATAAAAATCCCCCCAGGGGGTAACCCCTAAAATCCTCCCTATCTCACCCGGAAAAGGGATAGGAAATAGTTTCTATTTTCGTTAAGATGGGGGCATGAGTGATTTATTTCCGATTGATTTGCCCAATCAAATTCTCTTGGTTATGGGAGAACACGCTGCCACACCCTGGATGTTAACACTGGCTGCCCGCCTCAGCCTGCATCACTCGGTGCGTGTTTTGGATGCGGGCAATCGATTTAACGTCTACCCCGTAGCGCGTGCGATCCGGCTTCAACACCACAACCCCTATGCAGCCTTGCAGCGTATTCGTCTTTCCCGTGCCTTTACCTGTTACCAGGTAGATACCTTATTAAAAGAATGGCAGGGAACAGACCCCATTTTACTGGTGTTTGATCTGCTAGCAACATTTTATGATGAGAGTGTGGATTTGGCGGAAAGCCAACGTTTACTGCTGCTGGTTTTGGCGCGGTTAAACCGCTTAAGCCAAACCATGCCGGTGATTGTCAGCACCCGTTTGCCCGCTACCATCTGCGCAGAACGGATGGTTTTGTTTGATTTGTTAAAAGAACATGCCGGGGAAATCCGTTATGAACTGCACGGCGAGGTTATTCCCTCCGCCGTACAGTTAAGTCTACTGCCAAAGGAGGTGTAAAATGGGCAGAACCGTTCCATCCGTAACACAAGTTTTTTATCAAGAAGAGCAAGCATTAAATCGTTTTCGGCGTGCGCTGCGCCGTTCCGATCAACAGGTGCTGGATGAACTGTTAAGTTACACTCGCCAGCATTTGGCCGCAGCGACCTATGCCACCCACGTCCTTCCAATGGAGCTCTTTTTTCTGGCGATGCTGCTGGAAGAACATAAAATCGTGATTGCTTTACGCCAGCGCCTGGAACGATTGGAGCACAAACAAGATGATTAACAACGAGGCCTGGCTGTTGGATGTGTTTGAAGACCTTCAATGCCCGGGCCTGGTGTTATGGTTCTTAACCAGCGATGGTCAGCGGCTGCGCTTAACCCAACCCTTTCCGGTGACCTTTTATGTGGCAGGAAAATCCGCACAGTTACGGGAAGCATGGAAGTTTTTAAAGGAACAACCCGCCCAACCCAAACTAAGCCGCCAATCCAAAAAAGACATTTTTTTAACCGAAACAATTGATGTTTTGGCTGTAGAGGTAAACGCTCCGGGGTTACTTCCCCGCTTGTTCCGCTCGATGTTAAATCGGTTTCCCAACCTCACTTATTATGATGCCGATATTAAATTACCCATCCGGCATGCGGCTCGTTTTAATAGCTTTCCTGCCTGTTACTGCGCGCTGCAGTATGATGAAAGTGGGTTTTTACATACCATCGAAGTCCAAAACACACCCTGGGATTTGGACCCAGTCTATCCTACCCTGCGTGTGATCGAACTGGAGCCGGATTGTGACCCCTTTCGCGCCGAACCCCGTTTTTTATTGGTTAAAGTTGATGGAAAACAATACCGGCTTAGTTTATTTAAAAAACGTCCACTCTTGATCACATTACAGGCGCTATTAAAAAAATATGATCCTGACCTGCTGTTAACCCGCTGGGGAGACACGTGGTTATTACCCTGGTTATCCAATCTGGCGGAAGATTTGCAGCTGCCGCTGTGGTTGAACCGTGAAAAAACACGCCATTACATCCAGCGTCCGGAACGATCCTATTTTTCGTATGGGCAGATCATGTATAACGGGCAGCAAATCCATTTGTTTGGCCGCTGGCATATCGACCGGCAAAACGCCATGTTTTGGCGTGATTTTGGACTGGATGGTATCCTGGAAATGGCGCGCGTTACTGCATTGCCGGTGCAGCAGGCAGCGCGGTCTTCTCCCGGCACCGGCATTTCCACCATGCAAATTCTGACCGCCCTGCGGAACGACATTCTGGTACCCTGGCACAAACAACAGGCAGAACAACCAAAAACAGCCTTGGATTTAATTCAGGCCGATTTGGGCGGGCTGGTTTACCAGCCCTGGATTGGCCTGCACCGCGATGTGGGTGCCATTGATTTTATTTCCATGTATCCGGCCATTATGGTGCGCTGCAATATTTCACCGGAAACTGGTAAACCGGGTTTACTGGAGACCTCACCCGAGCCGCAGGGGTTGATTCCAAAAACATTAGCCCCCCTGTTGGAAAAAAGGGTGAACCTCAAACAGCGTCTGGCCAGCCTGCCGCGCTGGCACCCCAACCGCAAATTGGATGCAGCCCGTTCCAGTGCACATAAATGGCTGCTGGTCACTTGTTTTGGATACCTGGGTTACAAAAATGCCCGCTTTGGCCGCATTGAAGCGCATGAAGCCGTCACCGCCAGTGGTCGGGAGGCTTTGTTACGGGCCAAAGAAACCGCTGAGGATGCCGGATTCCAGGTGTTACACATGTATGTGGATGGTCTGTGGGTACAGCAGCCCGGCAAAAACCAACCGGAAGATTTCACCGAATTGTTATCCGAAATCGCATCCAGAACGGGATTATCAATTGCATTGGATGGGGTTTACCGCTGGGTAGCTTTTTTGCCCTCGCGGGCCGATGAACGGGTACCCGTGCCCAATCGTTATTTTGGTGTCTTTCAGGATAGATCTTTAAAGGTGCGCGGTCTGGAAGCACGGCGGCGGGATACATCACCCTGGGTGACCCGCCTGCAAATGGATTTATTGGAATATCTGGCATTAGCGGAAGACGCGGCCGATTTACCGCTTTATTTGCCCGGCGCAATTGCCATTTTGAGACAGCACCTTTCCGATTTGCGCCTGGGAAGGGTTCCCTTAGAGGACCTGCTGATGGCTTATCGCTTAACCCGTCCACCCCAAGAATATAAGGTGAAAACGGCTGGAGCCAGAGCCGCTTCCCAATTGGCAGAAATTGGCAAAGAACTGCGTCCTGGCCAGCGGGTACGGTTATTATATTTGCGCGGCGGTCAGGTGCGCGCCTGGGACTTGCCGCAGCCGCCCAATCCGCAAACCATTGACCGCGCTCGGTATATAGACCTGGCTCTGCGGGCAGCCGCTTCGGTTTTTTACCCGCTGGGTCTGCCCGAACAAGATCTACGGGATTGGTTAAAAGGTGGAATACAGTTAGCTTTTGATTTTGCCCTCAACAGCCAAACACAGCACATTTTACTGCCGCCCTTTCAGGAAGAAGTCGCCTGGCAAACAATCCCTTCCCGGATACGGCTGCCGCAGTGGAATGGCTAAAAATTGTCATCAAAAAAATATGACAAAACCATTCATAATTTACTACTTAATTCAACTTTTCATGTTATACTTTTTTTAACGTAGTATGTCAAAGTGTGTAGTTGGAAAAAATTATTTTATGGTGTGTACCGAAGTAAACCTGAAGTCGCTTTATATTAGATTTTCCCGATGAAACAAGACAATACCCAAGATCAGTTTTAGATATAGGAGTTTTACAAATGGAAGATCGTATAATCGGTACAGTTAAATGGTTCAATGGCGACAAAGGCTATGGTTTTATTTCCCGCGAAGGCGGAGCAGATGTATTCGTACATTTTAATGCTATTCAGAGCAGTGGTTACCGCACCCTGAATGAAGGACAAAAAGTAGAATTTTCCATCGAACAAGGCCCCAAAGGCCCACAGGCAGTAGACGTAAAACCCATGTAATTTGGGAAACAAAAATTGTCAAAACAAAGAGGCTGACCCAAAAAGTCAGCCTCTTTTCTTACCCAAGAAAGTTTTGACTCCTTAATATTGTTATAATTTTTTGGTCCCTTTTAAACAAATCAGCCTTTAAACCCCGGAGGAAATCCTAAAAAATGACGCCAACATCTGTGCTTGCTTTATATCAAAAATACTTTCAAGACCGGCAGTTTGAACGGCTAGACTTGTTTCAAATCCTCGCTGCTCGATTTAATATTCAACGTGCTTTATATCCAGGTAGTTTTGTCCACATCACACCTTCCTTTGTTTTTCCGGAGGTCGTATATGTGGATAATGACAAACAAACAAAGCAGTTCTTTAACAAGCCTGAAATTTATGAATTCATAACTCAAAAGAAATTATACCCACAGCCCGCTCAACTTCAGTTCCATTTTGCAGATTACAGAAATGATCTCGAAAACATGGATAACCGCTTCGATTTACTCATATCTCAATACGCCGGATTTGTCGGGCAGCACTGCAAAAAATATCTAAAAGTTGGCGGCTTACTGTTAGCCAACAACAGCCACGGTGATGCCGGGCTGGCCGCGATTGATGAAGATTACCAATTGACTGCGGTGTTTTCTTTGAGAAACGGAAAACACAAACTAATCGAGGAAAACCTAAACGAGTATTTTGTGCCAAAAACCTCACTGCAAATAACAAAAGAATACCTGGAGAAACTTCAAAAAGGAATTGCTTACAAAAAAACAGGGAGTGTTTATTTGTTTCAAAAAATCCAATAAAAATACTTTGCCGAAGTTGTAAAATAGAACAAGGCTTTACTCTGCTTGTTCTTAATTTCCTACAGAAAAAGCGCCGCCTACTAGAATACCGTATAATTAATAGTTAACCATCCATTTGCGGTTGAAATTGTATTTGAAGATAAAAGGGATTTGTTATGCAGATAAACATTCGTAAAGCAAGACAGGATGATTATGATGCCCTATGTGTTCTATTTGATGAAATAGACGCTTTACACCGGAACCACCTCCCTCACCTCTTCCAAAAAGGGGATGGGGCTGCACGGGAAAAGGATTATTATGAAGCGCTGCTCGCCGAAGAAAACATCAGCCTGTTTGTAGCCGAAGCAGACCAAACGTTGGTGGGTTTAATTCATGCAGAAATCATTGAAACACCAGTTTTCCCGATTATTGTTCCGCGCCGGTACACCAAAGTTGACAATCTTGTTGTAAAAGCCGGATATCAAAATCAGGGGATTGGAAAAAGGCTGATGGACGTAGTACAAGATTGGGCCATCGCAAATGAAGCAACATCGCTCGAGTTAACGGTATATGAATTTAACAAAACGGCCATCGCTTTTTATGAAAAAGCCGGTTTTCAATCTGTGAGCCGGAAAATGAGCAAAAAAATTTAAAAAGGATTTTTTAACGGTTAAAACTTACCCTCGCAGCTGCTGGGGGAAACCTATGCCAGTTACGCGCTGTACAACCAAACCTGCGTAATCTCTCGCGATTCTTGAGTTTTGGCATTACTTCATCGGTCTTTCTGGATCTTCTCGCGTTCCTGATCCCATAATTTTGTAAATCGTTCAAAAACATCAGCAATAATTTCCAGTTCACTTTCCGAGTAACTTGAAATCAATTCAGCTTGTGCTTCTCGTGCTGATTCAAACCATGACGCGGCTTTTTGTGAAGCCAATTTCGCTGGAATAATCAGCGTTCCACGGCGATCCTTTGGATTGGGCTGCCGCTCAATTAAACCTGCCTTTTCAAGCCGATCCAGCATGGCGGTTGTTGCACCAGAAGTGAGGCCAGTATGCCTGGAAAGTTCAGATGGTGTGGCAACGCCCTTGAGGAACAAAAGCCTGAGACATTCCATATCGGTTGTGTTGAGTCCCGCCCATTCATCTACGGCGTTTCGGAACAATGTCAAATGAACACCATAATCCCGCACCGCCATTAAGGCTCGTTTCATCAAGTCTGTCTTCGTTGTGTTGTACATAATCGTTCCTTGACATTATCTTTATGATAAAGTATCTTTATTATAAAGATAAATTTATTCGGGCGCAAGGATTCAAGATAAAACCAAGCCTGAGAAGGAGATTAATATGAACACCAAGACCGATTCGAAAAAAAATACTAAAAAGCCTGATGAGGGATTCACTGCCGAAGAAAAAGCTGCCATGAAGGAACGCGCCAAAGAGCTCAAGGCAGAAGCGCGTGCAAAAAAGAATAGAGCAGCCGGAGAAAAAGACTTACTTGAGAAAATCGCAGAAATGCCGGAACCGGATCATACCATGGCCAGTCAGCTTCACGAAATTATCACAACCACAGCCCCGGACCTAATGCCTAAAACCTGGTACGGAATGCCGGCCTATGCCAATAAGGATGGAAAAATCATTTGTTTTTATCAATCTGCTGATAAGTTCAACACAAGATATGCTACTTTTGGCTTCCAACAAGATGCCAACCTTGACGACGGGGATATGTGGCCAACCAGTTTTGCACTGAAGAAATTAACCCCCACCATAGAAGCAAAGATCAAAACGCTCGTGAAAAAAGCGGTGAGCTGAAGACTAATCGCAAAGTGTAAGCGTTTTCCGCGTTGAATACAACCCGGAATGGATTGCGGAATTTGAGGCACGCGCAGCCGTGATTGGCAGGGCATTCGGCACACAAATACTAGCCATCCATCACGTCGGCAGTACATCCATTCCGGGCATGGCCGGCAAACCCATTTTGCAAACATTCAGGCTTAAGCCTGATACTCAGCATCAAGTGCTTTTTCTGAAACAATCGCTTTAAGTAAGGAATCCCCATGAACATCCTTGATCTTGAATTAATAACAAACCATTCATTACAAGATTTGGCCAATTTCTATACCAAGCTTCTGGCTAAAAGTCCACTTGAATATATAGACCAATATCTAAGATTACAAGTTGGCACGACTCAGCTAAGCTTCAAGCATCAAAAATCAGACCGACCTGCACGTTATCATTTTGCAATCCATATTCCCGAAAACCAATTTACTAATGCGCACGCTTGGATGGGTCAGCAGGTGAAGCTGATCATTAATAATGAAGGCAAAGACATGTTTTATTCAGAAAGCTGGGATGCGGACAGCTTGTATTTCTACGACCCTGCTGGCAACATTCTTGAACTGATTGCACACCATCGCCTGGATAATAAGAGCAACAAAATATTCAATGCACATAGTCTTTTAAGTGTTTGCGAAATTGGTATTGCCGCTGACAATGTTGCCCAACAAGTTGATGCGTTAAAAACCCAGATTGACGTGAATCCTTATAGAACATCCGTCGATCCGGAGTTTACTCCTGTTGGCGATGCGCAAGGTCTGTTTATCGTTGTTAAACAAGGGCGCACCTGGTTTCCAAATACAGGTATTCCTGCAGAACACTTGCCTGTTAACGTGACTGTTGAGCAAAATGGTCTCACAAAAAGGTTAACATTTCCTTCAGGTAACGTTCTTATATAAGCAATAGCCCCCAACAAGTCCCTTTCAGTGACTTGTTAATTATCCACAACACCAACCTATACTCCGTCCAATAAAAACACCTGTCCGTCATCAAATAAAAATATAAAAGAGGGAAGATGGAATTTAATCTGCTTTTTCAAGAACTTCAAAATAGCACAGAAGTGATCCGTGCTTTATTGTCGGGAATCACACAAGCGGAAGCCCAGTTCAAACCGAGCGCCGAGTCGTGGTCGATCCTTGAAGTGTTATGTCATTTGTATGATGAAGAACGAGAAGATTTTCGAGAACACCTCGATTTTATCCTTTTTCGCCAAGATGAAGAATGGCATCCAATTGACCCCGCAGGCTGGGTAAGCCAACGAAACTACAATCAGCAAAACTTCGCCGAGATGTTGGAAAAATTCTTTACCGAACGGGAAAAATCATTAAAATGGCTTAAAGAATTAGTGAACCCGGATTGGAAAAAAACATATCCAAATCCATACCGCACCCTCAGCGCGGGTGAACTATTCGCCTGTTGGGCCGCGCATGATATTCTCCATATCCGCCAATTGGTAGAACTCAGGCGAAGCAGATTGGAGAATCTCACAACACCTTTTGACCTCGATTACGCTGGAGATTGGTGAATTTTTGACTTGATTAAGTTGTTTACGAAAGAACTTTCCCCATAATTAATAGTCAAGCCGTTTATACGTTACACATCTTTTAATTTTATAATTAAAAGGAGAAATAACATGAATTTACAGAAAATTAAACCGAGTACAATTTCTCTTATTGTTGCTGCAGTGATGATCCTTGCAGTGGGTACATACACGGATAATAGCGGTTTCCAGTTTGCTGGGGGCATTCTTCTAACGGTCGCGTTAATCACCGCATTTAACCAAGCCCGCAAACGAAACATTTCTGATTGATCTAGCCTCTTGTTGTGACCGCTGCTACACTGGAAAGAGAAATACTGGTAGGAACATCTCATGCTCACAACGATTCACCACGATCTATTTTGCAGGCAGGTAGGAAAAAATGAAAGAAGAAATCAGCAGGGCATTAAAAGAAGATCGCACCATTGATATCATCACAACCGGTGCCAAATCCGGTTTGCCAAGAAAAACCGAGATTTGGTTCCACAATCTCAACGGGCGGATTATCATTTGCGGTACACCTGGCGCAACAGGCGGCAAAGGTAACCCAAAACCCCGCGATTGGTTAGCCAACCTGAAAAAAAACCCGGCATTTATTTTCTGTTTAAAAGAATCAATTAACGCCGAATTAAAAGCACGGGCTGTAGAAATTGTGGATATACAAGATCGCAGGGATATAATGAGTGCACCGGAAACAAGATGGTATCGCGATCAGGGAAACAGTGTTGATGACCTGGTGCGCTTTAGCCCGATTGTGGAAGTGTTTTTTGAAGAGTGAAGTAATGCTTGACCATAAACAATGTAAAGAATAAAACAGAGGTTGAAGATGTCGATTGATTCCGCACATAAAAGCCGCTGGGTGATTGGAGAAGTTGTTTTTGGAATTCCTTTTTTATTAAGTCTCGTCCTCCAATTTTTTGTTCCAGTTATCATCACGCAAGGAATCCTTAGACTAGCCCTTATCCCGGTTGGAATTGTTTTTATCATCGCAGGTATAAGGATTATTGCTTTGGCTCGCCGTGAATTTGCTCGTTTTGAACAACCTACCGATCCCGGTTTGCCAACAAATAAAGTGATACAGACTGGTGTCTTTTCAAAATCCAGAAACCCATTGTATCTTAGCGCTGTCCTTGTTTTTTTGGGGATTGCATTCCTGTTAAACAACCTCTGGGCATTCATCACACTGCTGATTTCCATCTTTCTCTGCTTTTATATTCTGATCCTTCCTGAAGAGCGCTATTTGTCCAAGAAGTTCGGGCAAGAATATCAAGATTACCAGGCTTCGGTTCATCGATGGCTGGGCCGAAAATAACCTGAACATCTCAGCGTTTACAGATGTACACCAGCTTCATATTCTATGTATAAAAAATGTCTAAGAACATCCTTTTTTGATCTTCGTTCTTATCGGAAGTGTTTCGATGAAAACGTACTTTGAAATTACCATCAATGATTTGCAACAGGTAACAATTTGGGCTGCCCAATCAGCAGAAAAAGCTTTGCTCATCTATGAAACCATTAACAAAGAAGACAACCGGCCACGCCGGGCAATCGAAGGGGCGAAAGCATTTTTTAATACAGGAAAACGAAATAACACCTTACGAAAACTGGCGTTAGATTCCTATCGCGCATCCAATGAAACCAAGGATAAAGCAGCATCGGCAGCAGCTAAATCTGCCAGCCTGGCAGCAGCCTCAGCCTTTACCCATCCATTTAAAGACATTCGGCAAGCCCAACACATTCTTGGGCCCGTTGTATATGCGGCACTGGCAATTGAACTATTTTACAATGACAAAAATTTGGCAGACGAAGAAATAACACACGCGATAAACAGTGCAGACCATAAAATCGCAATTTTATTAAGTAATTTTCCGGAACAACCATTAACAGAAAAAAGAATAAACCAACTTTTTTATAAACTCGATCAAGGAATAAGAGAAAAAATTAAATAAACAGGGGTGGTACGTTGCATCTTAAGCCTACCCGCCGCTCGAGACCTATTTTAAGAGCAAAAATCCCGGTTTTGGGTGAGCTTCGACCTCGAGATTTTGGTCAAACAGAATGGATGTTTGGCATGGTTAGTCGGTTTGAAAGCCACACGTTGGCACCGTTTCATCTCGCGATCTGTTTTTCGAAAAACGGTAAAATGAGATCGTTTGATCGAGGTGACTATTAAAAACAAATCAGCAGGACGGTTTTTCTCAACCTGGAAACCGAACACACCGTGCAGCAATTAGAATTCAGTATAATTAACCATTCGGCAGCTGCCTGCCCGTACCAACAAACCGTATGAAGAGGATTAATGAAAAACGAATTTATCAGTCAATATGCGCATACCTGGAGAGTTTTTTCTGCCCTGGTAAATGACTTTGATAACGAAGCCTGGTTAACTACAGGACGAGATGCCACAACCCCAGCCAGGTTGTCTTTTCACATACTAAAAGCAACAAAATTCTATATCGAAGATCAATCGGTAACAAATTTCAGTTCAGGAAAAAAATTCGATATGGATAGTGTACAAGCAAAAGAAAATGAACTTCCCTCCAAAGACGATATTCTGGAAAGCATAGCATATTTCTCAAAAAAAACCAAAGATTGGCTGACTGAGATTGACTATCTGGCTACAAATGAAACTTTCCCTTGGGCAGGCAAAACAAAAACTGGTCTTGTTTTATTTTTATTGCGGCACAGCGTATACCATCTTGGCGAATTAAGTTCTCTCTTGAATGAAAGCAAGATGGGAGCTGTTGAAGATAATTATGTGAAGACGCTCGAAGGTAATTTATAGACCACCACCATACCAACCAAATCCTTCATTTCATCACCACTCTGCTTGGTTTTATTCTCTTCAGATAAAGTTTATACTAAGTACAATCTCAGGCGCGGTCATGATCGGTAAAACGGGTTAACACAGCACGCTCAGCAAGTGGATAACAAATTCCAAAAACTTCTGGGTTTAAATCAGCCGATGCTATACTTAACATCTCAGTAACTTTGCCCAATTTTGGTAGATTACACCGCAAATCCTCAATACACCAATACTCTGCCAGTCAAAAAATCAGGTTAATTAGAACGCCGCAAATTAATCTTTCGGCCATTCCAATCTTCGCCGTAGAGAAAGACTTTGAATAGATGAGTACAAAATTTTTGATCCCGTCTTCAAACCAAATACTTTTGGAAAAAGCTGCCAGGATTGCTGAAGAATTCGTACAAAAATATAAAACCGACGATATGGTGGGCATTGTTTTTTTGGGAGCAATTCCTCGCGGATATTTTGACCCTTGGGCAGATATTGATATTGCACTATTTAAAAAACAGACGGCTGATATTAAACTGAATGACAAGTTTTTTATGGTCGATGGAATTGAAGTGCAAGTTTGGTTATCTGACTATGAAAGCGAAATCACAAATTCCTGGGATATGGCAAAACGCTGGACCTATGCGCATGGAAAGGTATATTTTGATCCGCAAGGAAAGATAACCCAATTACTCCAAGAAAAAGTCCCGCTACAGCCCGAGGAGAAACGATGGCTGATCATGTCAGGGTTTACCCTTTCCGAATGGTATATCAATCGTTTGTCTCAACTATGGATAGAACGAGGCAATATTATTAGCGCGCATCAGATGTTCAACCAGGGCATTAATTATTTCTTCGATATGCTATTTGGTTTAAACAATGAGTTGGTGGCGGATATGAAATGGCGTTATTATTGTGTAGAGCAACTTGAACGTTTACCCCATAATTTCCAGGAACGTATCCAAAATTTAATGATTCTCCATGCGTGTACAACGGATGAATTAGAAAGACGAAAAAGAGTGTTTATGGAAATGTGGGAAGAAATGAAGCCAATCGTTGAAAACGAAGTACAAATGACCTTTGACGAAATGCTTCAGGTTGTTTAAAGACAAACAGAATCAAAATTACAATAAAACCGAGCCTAAATCAGCGCTTATCTTACACTGAGGACTACATTTCGCGAATAAAGGAGTCACCCTCTTGCCAAACTCCTACATGTACATTCATCCGCAATACAACAATCCTTTCTAAAGTAGCTATACGGAAACATTACACTCACCTATACTATGAATGGAACCCTGACTGCACAGCCCGTTGATGGTCAGTGGGTGGAAACCGTGGTTGGCACCGCCACGCTCAAGCAGGTATGGGCAGGCGGAGAAAAAGCCGAAGAGGTTACTACCAATAATATCGAGTGAACCATCACAGGAACACCTTCTAATTAGCGCTTATGGGTTCATAAAAAGTTCAAATACAACCGATCATAATTTCGTATAATTGATTATCGGGTTTTGGGTATTCACCCCATAAATGTGATTCAAAGGAAAAAAGATGAAATCAAATTATAGGCATACACAATATGGGGCACTGATGTTTATCGTTTTCCTGCTAACAGGAATTCTGATCGCCGCCGTGGCTCTGATGGTCATAACCGAGGGCCGCACGCTGCCCGCGGTTTTGATGGTATTGGTTTATCTCTTGGGACTTGTTTTGTTTTCTTCATTCACAGTGGAAGTATCCGAAGAAAATCTCCGCTTCTGGTTTGGCATCGGGGTTATTCGAAAGACAATTACGCTACGTGAAGTTCAATCTACGAAGGAAATACAAAACCCCTGGTATTATTTTTGGGGTGTAAAGTCGATCCCTGGCGGTTGGTTTTATGCCATCGCACCGGGAACCGCAGTGGAAATAAAACTAAAAAACGGCGGAATTCTTCAACTTGGGACGAACCAGCCAAAAAAACTAAAACAGGCTATTGATGCTGCAAAGCAGCGAATGAGTAAAAAATGATCCTGTCATAGATATATGAAAGGTTAAAGGACAAATCTTATGGATAAAAAATACGATATTGTTTCCTTAGACAAACCGGATGATTCGGTATGGGATGTTATCGGGTGGGGACTTCACAAATACAACGAACAACAAGCGGGTGAATCTCAAAACCAACAACTATGTTTTGTTTTACGTGATTCGGACCAAAAAGTCGTAGGCGGCTTAATTGGTTCAACATACTGGAATTGGTTTTACATTGACTTATTATTTGTCATCGAAGAACTGCGTGGCCTTGGATATGGACATCAACTTTTGGAGCTGGCGGAAGATGAGGCCAGAAAACGCGGCGCAAAAAATGTCTACCTGGATACTTTTAGTTTTCAAGTCCCGCATTTTTACAAACAACATGGTTATCATGTTTTTGGCGAACTAAAGGATTTTCCGGCTGGACATCAACGTTATTTTTTCACAAAAAGCCTATAGCAACGAAAGTAGATTCCCCCACCTGGGAGGGACATGACCGTTTTTAAGTAGACTCAAAACCCCTCGTAAAAAACGGCCAATGTTATACTTCATCCATCCGGAACATTGCCCAATATGGGTGGATCAAACCAGAAACGGTTAATCCACCAACCAATCTTTTACTCCAGGAAGAAGAAACTTGAAACAGGAAATCGACCTCACAGCAGTACAACAAATATGCTCCCAACATCAAATTAAAATCAAAGATTTACAATCATTGGCCGGAAGTTTTAGCAAAAAAGTATTTTCGATCAATAACGAACTGCTTCTGCGGGTATCTGAAACCCCCATGACACAGGAAGAGGAAAAATTCAGCCGGGTCTCATCGTTAAATTTTGTGCCGAAAATCATCCATACCGGCATGCTGGATAGAGAAACCGGACCCCTCTACTACCTTTTTTTGACCTTATTACCGGGTGATGATTTTGTAAATACCTATCCGGAGACCACGCTAACCCAACAAAAACAGCTGGGAAAAGATATTGCCAGGTTTTTGGATAACTTGCAGAAAATTTCCGGAACGTCTTATGACATTGGCCTGTATGTGCCCGCTCTTCCATCCTTTTCCGGAACCTGGCGCGAAGGCCATCAAACCTATTGGGAAATCCTCAAACAAGGCGCTGAACAATTACCCTTACAGCCGGAAAGTACCCGTGTTTTTGAAAGCGCTTTTCGATTTTTGCAGGCATCAATTTCGGCGTTAGATTTTCAAACCGGGCCCAAACTGCTGCATAATGATCTTCATCCCAAAAACACCCTGCTTGAGCAGGGCAAATTCTCAGGCGTGATCGATTGGGAATGTTCTCAGTTTGGTGAAGCGGATTTCGAATTATGTCATTTTATCCACTGGTGTGTCTACCCTCCGGAACCTAGCATCGATTTCAGACCATTTCTGCGGGCGTTATTTGAAGCAGCACCCGCATGCAGCCAGATTCCTCACCTGGCACAACGTTTAACCATTTATCAAATTGAACATGAAATCCAACAGATCATCTGGCACGGCAGCGCCGTTGAATCCTGGCGTATACCTCATTTAACACATTGGCTTGAGGGTGGGGTCGAAAATTTGTTTCGGGAAATAACAACATAAAAGTCAAGATAGTATGGAATGGCCAAGTTGGCAATTTTAACAAAGATAACTCAAAGAGTGGATGGAACAAAATCTCAAATAACATCGCATCAAAATATTCCTTGATTAAACCAACCGATGCTATACTTAATCTATCAAGTTTTTTGCA
This sequence comes from Anaerolineaceae bacterium, assembly GCA_002702705.1. Lineage (GTDB taxonomy): Bacteria > Chloroflexota > Anaerolineae > Anaerolineales > Anaerolineaceae > UBA6170. The sequence goes on along the minus strand of PABH01000012.1, from coordinate 26,848 downwards.
CAAAATGGGGGATAACCCTGTAAATTTTCAATACATCAAAACTCTACTAGGCAGATATACTGCAAAATGCAGCCTAAATGAAGTCCTTGAACTGAGTAATTATCATGGCAAATATTCCAGCTATACTAAAATGGTTTAACACAAAAAGAATAATCATAACTGCTATTTCCGCTATCCTTTTGTTTTGTCTTTCAATTCCCATTTTCATCACAATTATTTTGATTAATTCGCGACCCTCAATACGGTGGCAATATCCAGTTGGGAATACGGTAATGGTGTCTCCGACAATCGCTGAAGGGGTTATCTATTTTGGAAGTCTGAATGATTTCCAGCCATCTGTTTTTTATGCTTTTGACGCAATGACAGGTGAAGAAAAATGGCAAAAAACTTTAGAAGGGGCTGTAACCACTTCTCCTATCATCAACAATGACATGTTATATTTCTGTACTGATGAGGGGTTATTTTATGGAGTTGATAAAAATACAGGGTATAAACGCTGGGAATTTATTCCGGAACAAAGAAGGGGAAATGTGAACAGTTGCGACGAATGTTCATTGGTGTTTAGCCAACCAGTGCTTGATAACAGTACCATTTATGTAGGCAGTTTGGATCACAATCTATATGCTTTAGATGCGCAAACAGGTGTCATAAAATGGAGCTTCCTTACAAACGATAGCATTCTGAATGCACCGACAATATCTGATGGAAAAATTTACCTGGGTAGCAATGATGGAAAAATATATGTAATCGATGCGCCAACAGGGATTGAGTTGCATAATTTCTCCATACCGGCTTCACTAGACCAAAACAACGAACCTGGAATTTATGCAACTCCGTTGGTAGATTCAACAACAATCTATGTGGTAAATGGATCTCTTGTAGCCCTAGATATCCAATCCGGAATCATTCGTTGGCAGTTTAGTAGCCAATCGCCTTTCGACTCGATTATTGGGAATCCCTTGATGTTCGAGAACTCCTTAATTACTCCAACAATGGATGCGATATACGCTATCGACAAAACAACCGGTGAACCGATTTGGAAATTCGCTGATATTGAAGGGGGAGTATTCTTTTCGCCAATACTAAAAAATGGCAATATTTATTTTGGAGACTCAAGCGGGTATCTTTATGAAGTCAATGCTGAAACAGGTCATCGGGTTCGTAAATACAATATGAATTTATTAGATTTATCCAGTTACATTAACTTTACTGCTGAATTTGTGTTCCAACCTATGGTTGAAGAAAATATGATTTATGTTGGTTGGAATAATACACTTTATGCTATCCGTAATAACAAATAGCCTTTATTACGTCACCGAACACAGCGTGTACTGGGGGTGGGTACACTCTGGTTTTTCAGACGTACTCAAAATCCCTCATCAAGATATTCCTTAATTAAAATCAGCCGGTGCTATACTTAATTCATCAAAATTTTTGCATAATATGGGTGGATTCCACCGCAAATTTTCTTTATCGCCCCCTTCTTACAGATACATGGCAATAATGCAGCCTATCAAAATGGCGTATCATTAATAGGTGGGCGGCTTTACAACAAAAATTTCATCCTAAGAGAAAACAAAATGAACAAAAAAAATAACATAGGGTTAATCTTCATTATCCTGCTGATAGGGTTTTTATTAATTGGATGTAATGGAAATCAAACAACGGCTGAAGAGAAACCGGAATTAGAACAATATTTCCTGGAAGCAAACGGCACATTTGTTTTATTTGACCTGAATCAGAACACCTATATTCGATATAACCCAATACGAAGTGCTGAAAGATTTTTACCGGCGTCAACTTTTAAGATCATCAATTCGTTGATCGGGCTGGAAACAGGCGTCATCCCGGATGAAAACTATGTTATCCAATGGGATGGTACGCCTTATGATGTCCCGTCCTGGAATCAGGATCATACCCTAAAAACAGCCATACGGAATTCTGTAATATGGTATTATCAGGAGCTCGCCAGACGGGTGGGAAAGGAACAAATGCAGGAAAGCATCAATGCGATCGATTATGGAAATCGGGACCTATCCGGTTCAATCGACACGTTTTGGCTGGAGGGGGGGTTAAGGATTTCTGCGGATGAGCAGGTTGAGATATTAAAGCGGCTTTATGCCAATCAGTTACCGTTTTCTGAAAAAACAATGGAGATTGTAAAAGAAATATTGGTGTTAGAAAAAACCGAAACCTATCAATTAAGTGGAAAAACAGGATCAGTACAAAGAGTGATGCCGCATACGGGCTGGTTTGTCGGTTATCTCGAAACAAACGGGAATGTCTATTTTTTTGCAACCAATTACGAAACCACAGACCAAAATGGGATAAGCAACGGCGAAACAGCCCGAAATATAACAAAAACTATTCTGCAACGTATGGAACTAATTCCTTAACTTAAGGCCAGACGTCCAACACAGCTTGCATAGGAAATGGTTTATTGCTGCATTTTTCAGGCACACTTTAAAAATCCCGCTCAAAATAATCCTTGATTAAAATCAACCGATGTTATACTTAAATTTACACAAAATGGGTGGACATCATCGAAATTTCCCAATACAAGAACCCTTTAGCAGAAATAAATATGGTAAGAATAACTCATATCAAGATTCCTAATAATCAATAATTGGTGTTGAGAAATCATGAATAAAAAAAATTTGTTAACTTATGTATTTGTAGGGATATTATTGATGGTCTGTGGAACATATGTACTTGTTCAATTCGCAATTGATGTATTCCTCTTTGGTTTGGCTGCAAAGGCTTTGGAACTTCACCCGGAACGAGTGCCAGCGCGTGATGTAATATCCGAAGATTTTCCTCTTTTGTGGAGTAATAAAACTAAAGATGGTTCTCAACATTTGGTGTACACCCAAATCTTCGCTCCCGATGGTAAGAGCATAATTTATATAACTCCAAACTCCATGAATTCTATTGATTTTTCGACCGGGGCCTCACTATGGACAACCAATATTCCGGAAGATTCTACGTTCCATTTTTATGATGGCAAGATTTTCTCTCTGGATTCGTATGATGACAAAGTCCCGTTTGCATCGAACGAAAGCATACGTATTCCTTCAAAATGCAACTCATATGACCAGAGTACGTTACGAGTCTACAATCCATATTCCGGTAATAAGGAGTGGGAGTATTCATACCAAATGGTACATCCTGACCAGATTTTTTTCAAAGACAATTCAGCTTTTATTCAAGGGTTGACTATTGGTTTACCAAGAAAATTCATTTCCGTTTTTGAAATTGATATAAATTCTGGACAGATTTTGGGTGTGGAATGCCAAAATCTTAACCATTATTCACGTATTTCAAATAATGAGGGTATCCTTTCATCGGGTTTTTATCCTATCAATCGTGATTGGGAATGGAAAAAAGAAAGTGACAAGCCAGCTTTCATTGTAGAGGGTTCAAAGCTAATCATGGTAGACCGCCAGACAAAGGATCCTATATCACAAATCGAATTTACTGGTTTTCCTCTCCATGCAGATGATACCCAACTACTAATCAAAGATAATATTTTGATTGTGTATCTTGATGACAGCAATCAGTTTTTTGCATTCCAAATGAAATGAGTTAAACCCCATGCCCAACACAGCATGCACTGGACACTGCGCGCGTCAATTTCAAACATTCGCGAAAAATTTCCAAATCAAAATATTTCATGTATAAAATCAGCCAGTGTTATACTATTTACAACAAGTTATTTGATTTAACTGGATAAACTCTCTCACAAATTCACTCAACCTTCCAGCAGAACCTTCTATTTTTAAAAACAGATCAAGGATTTTGGATAAACGTCAGGCAGGTGGAAAAATGAATACTTCTGCAAGAGCGATAAACGAACACCAGGTGATAGACTGGCTTCTTGAAGGAGATGTTTCGATTCAGTACCAAGTTTTTCGTGATTTATTGAGAACTGAAAAACCGAATTTACAGGACCGAATCGCAACCGAAGGGTGGGGAGCCAAATTTCTGAGTTTTCGAAAAAAAGAGGGGCATTGGGGACAGCGATTTTACCAACCGAAGTGGATATCAACCCATTACACGATTCTGGATTTAAAAAACCTAACCATTGCACCAACGAACCATCAAATCAGGCAATCAATATCTCAGGTAATAAAAAAACACAAAGGTCCGGATGGAGGAATTTTACCCATCGGCACAAAACAAAATAGTGACGTATGTATCAATGGCATGTTTCTTAACTATGCTTCCTATTTCAAGACAAATGAAGACGATTTAAAGTCAATTATCGATTTCCTGCTTTCAGAACATATGGGGGATGGCGGTTTTAACTGTTATTCCAATACCCTTGGAGCAAAACACAGCTCAATGCATACAACAATTTCCGTACTGGAAGGGTTTTTAGAGTACACAAAAAATGGTTACCAGTACCGGTTGGAAGAACTGAAAAAAGCGGAAAACAGATCAAAAACATTTTTATTAGAACACAAGCTGTTTCGATCCGATCACACAGGTGAGATCATTGATAAAAGATTTCTCATGCTCTCTTATCCTTCCCGCTGGCGATATGATATATTACGTGCGCTTGATTATTTTTACGCTGCTGGCGATAACTACGATCCAAGAATGCAGGATGCGCTTGATGTCTTAATAAAAAAACAGCGGAAAGATCATAAATGGCCTCTTCAGGCAAAACATCCGGGGCAAACCCATTTTGATATGGAAAAAACCGGAGAAGCAAGCCGTTGGAATACACTGAGAGCGTTGAGAGTATTAAAACATTTTGGTGAAATTGAATAAGAAATATTTCTTGTTTACAACCAACCCAATTGCTATACTTAACGTATCAAGAACTTTGCACAAAATGGGTGGACAACACCGCAAATTCTCAATACATCACTCCTCTTCCAAGTAAATAAATGACAAAAATATAGTCAATCATAATTACATTTAATCAATCGTTAGCGTGCCCTATAAACACAACAAGGAAATACAATGGTCACAAATGACAGTAACTTCCAACATGAACTTCAGATAGAGTTTCTGAAAGCCCTGCATGACGAAAAGATAAAGACTCAATCTGAGAGGGCTGCCTACACAACCAGCAAATTTGCTTTTATTACAGGATTGTTTGGACTTGGCGCACTGAAAATTGGCGAGATAAACTTCGGCTGGCTTTTATATTTCATTCCATTGGTAGCTATTGGATATGATTTATATATACGAGCCTCAGACTTAAGTATCAAAAAAATTGGAGCATTCCTAAGAACTCATTCAACATCGGAAACATCAGATATTGAAAAATCTTGGGAACATTTTTCCACTCAATATCGTGATAAATTGGCGCAACTCGCTACTACACTTTTTACAACCTTCATCATTGTTGCTGCAGCAGCTTTCATTTACGCGCAACAAGAAGACCTCAAAAGCGCAGGTTTTTGGACAATATTTTTAATCTGGCTTTTCATAAGTCTTATTTCAAATGTGTTGTTATGGAAAAGTCATCGAGATCAAATCCGGAAGTTAGACGAGCTTAAATCATAACTTTTTAGACGAGAGAATGCGACAATCTTAAAGCAGAAATTATACTTATATAGCGTACACGGAGTATTGAGGACAGCATTTCGTGAATGCAAACCCTTTCCGCACTTGTGCTAAGACAATATGCAAAAAATAGCCATCCTTTCTGATATCCACGGAAATATTTTAGCCCTTGAAAAGGTTGTCGCTGATATGAAAACGAGAGCGGTTGATACCGTCTTTAATCTCGGCGACCATATTTCCGGGCCCTTATATCCAAAAGAAACACTCCACTTTTTGATGAAACAAGATTGGGTTCACATCCTGGGTAATCATGATCGGCAGTTAATAAACCAAAACCCTCAGCAGCTTGGCCTTTCCGATCAATATGCGTTCCGTTGTTTAAGTGATTCGGATTTGAATTGGTTAAGAGTTTTACCCGCCAGCAGTTTGGTGGAAAATCAGTTCCTTTTATTTCATGGCACACCTTCCGATGACACCACCTATCTTTTGGAAACCGTTGCATGTGGCAGGGCAAGACTGGCAGCACCGGAAGAAATCACTAAAAGACTCGGTAAAACAAGATCCCCCATTATGCTCTGCGGGCATACACACATTCCAAGAATCATTGAAACACATCAAAAGGATCTGATTATTAATCCTGGCAGTGTGGGTCTGCCGGCATACGATGACGTAATTCCGGAATACCATGTGATGGAAACCGGTTCACACCATGCTCGTTATGCCATTCTGGAGAATAAAAATGGTAATTGGCAGGCTGAAATCATCGCCGTATCTTATGATTACCAACAAGCAGCTGAACAGGCAAGAAAAAATGGACGTCCTGACTGGGAATATGGCCTCCTAACAGGTTTTATGCCCCAAACAAAACCGGACTAGTCCCCTTTTGGGGGGCTAGCCCCGCCCATTGTTGATATTGCAACGACTTTTCTTATTGTTACTGCGGCCCATCTGAAATGACAAATCGACTCGTTTGGTGAATTCTTATGCAGTACTGCGGTATAAAAACAAAAGAACGGTATAGTATTAATCCGACAAAATACTGTTTTTTTGAAACAGACCCGTCCAGGTTGAATTTACTTTTTTAGGAGAAAACAATATGAGTGATCAACCGAATGAAAACTTTGGATTAAAAGAGATAGGGCAAATCGCTGTTCCGGTAAACGATATTGACCGGGCCATCACCTTTTATCGTGACACGCTTGGGATGCGTTTTCTTTTTAAAGCACCGCCCGGACTTGTTTTTTTTGATTGTAATGGCGTTCGTTTATTATTAGAGACCCCAGCCCAAAAACAGGAAAAGAATCATAGTTCCATCATTTATTACAAAGTGCCGGACATTCAATCCGCTTACGAAACCTTATTGGCACGCGGTGTTCATTTTGAACAAAAACCTGAACTGGTAGCAAAAATGCCCGACCACGAACTCTGGATGGCTTTTTTCCACGACCCGGATGAAAATCTGCTTGCCTTGATGAGTGAAGTACGGTAACAAACCACTTTCCCCAACAAATAAAACGTACTGAACAACGGAAACTGCAATTTGTGTCCGGTTTGTGGAAGGATTAACTTAGGGGTTCTACTCACAAAAGGAGATTCCATATGGCGCATTTAATCTATTCGGCGATTTTATCCCTCGACGGATACATTGAAGACAAACAGGGCGGCTTTGATTGGGCCATGCCCGATGAAGAGGTGCACACATTCATTAACGACCTCGAGCGCAGCGCTCACACCTATCTTTACGGACGGCGCATGTATGAGACCATGATGGTCTGGGAGACAGACCCGAACTTAGCAGCAGACTCCCCACTCACGCGAGACTTTGCGCAGATCTGGCAGGCTGCCGACAAAATTGTGTATTCCAAAACACTGGCAGCGGCACCCACCCGGAATACCCAGATAAAACGAGACTTCAATCCGGAAGCCATTCAGCACCTGAAAAAGACCGCCCAGCTTGACATCCTCATCGGCGGTCCCGAAATTGCCGCGCACGCCTTTCGGGCCGGGCTGATCGACGAATGCCAGTTATTTATTATCCCGATTCTGGTAGGCGGCGGGAAACCAGCCCTGCCGGATAACCTGTGTTTGGAACTTGAGTTGTTGGAAGAACACCGCTTTACCAATGGTACCGTTTACCTCCGGTATCAAACAAAACAAGGAAAACTCACCTGACCCAACCAATACAGGACAAGTGTGGGCGCTTTTCCCCAACCACCTCCAACGGAAATTGTTTTGTCTACCCACAAAGCCTTTTTTAAAAAAGAGCGCATCGCACCAAGGGCCTTCCCATCCCACCAACCAAAGGCGGCACAAAAATCAGGAAAAGTAGGTTGGGCATGGTTTGAACTTTCAATAACCTGTTTGCAAGTTGAGGTTTAACTTTACAGCCAAACGCTAGCCCAATGCCCAACAAAAAAAGAGGTGTCTGGAGAGCAAAAAAATGTTGCACCAGATTTGTTTTTTTAATTTTCCCGTCAAAATCTTCCATGCTTAAAATCAACCAATGTTATACTTAACACATCAAGAACTTTGCACACAACGGGTGGATAACGCCGCAAATTCTCAATACATCAACCCTTTACCAGGCAGATATACGGCAAAAATGCAGCATATCAGAATTTCGTATAATTAATAGTTATGCGGTCGATAAAAGTTATAGAGAGTGAGAAGAAAGATGAACAAATTCAAGAATTTCGCTCTGAGACGTCCCTTCCTTTTTGGGCTTGTGCTGATATTCATGTATGTGATTTTTGGATACCTAACCTATCCTATTAATTTTCTGTTTCCAGAAACTGAAATAGGTCAACTCTTTAGTAATACAGCAATCAAATTCACCATCTCCTTGATTTTCATAGCGCTTTTATGGCGCTTTGGTTGGGTTCAAGCCTCAGGCTTGACTCGTTTTGGCAATGTCAAGGTTTGGCTAGTAGCCTCAATCATACTGGTTTACCATCTGCTGGTAAATTTGCGTTTAATGACCGGGAATTTTGCCATCGTCTTTCCAGATTCGCCGCTGGCGATTGCAAATCTGGTTTACTATTTTCCAGCAAGCCTGATGGAAGAGGTCATGTTTCGGGGATTGGCGCTTCTAGTAATGGTATTTGCCTGGGGTCATTCTAAAAAAGGACTCGTAAAAGCGGCTCTCCTTTCGTCCCTTTTGTTTGGTTTAATTCACTTACTCAATGTAGTTGAACTTCCAATCGAGGTTTTATTCCTGGAAGTTTTGGTTGCCGCCTTGTTGGGATTTTTCTGGGCTGCGATTACGTTGGCTACTAGGAGCCTGTGGATTGCAATTATCCTTCACTGGTTGACCAACGCAGCTGTAAACCTGAAGTTGATCGGAATAGATAATTTTCAAGAAACTTTTACTATGCATGTAGGGCGCACGATTTTTTTCATCCCGTTAGTAATCTATGGCGCTTATCTGGTTTGGAAATTACCACAATCGTTTCAAAACGAATTACAAGAATCGGTACACAGGCATAAAAGCCATCCTGTTTTGGAACAGCTCTAAAAAAACCGCCCAACAAAGCGTGCACTTGACGGGTGGGATTCTGCCGCATTTTCGGGCTTTATCTACGCCCGAAAAGAATCCTCCTCTTGATGTTTTATCCACGCCCACCCACCCGCAGGTAACGCAAACCGTTGGGCTGCTAATAAATATCGATGGTAAAAAATGGAAAATTGGCAAAAACAATTAAAGTATGATCCACTGCCCAAACTTCTTTCTTCAGAAGATGCAGCCGTACAATATTTAACCAAACGTGATTTATTAGAGAAACAAGTTGGTTCTGTTCATTCATTATGGGACTTGCCAGCAGCACAAAAAATCCTCAAAAAACAGAAATCGGATGGTTCCTGGCCGAGATCAGGTGAGCAAAAACATACAGCCATCAACTACAGCCTGATTGAAACATGGCGGTTTTTCCGTTTTTTAGTTGAAAAATATGAATTCACAAGGGAGCATCCCCAGGCGGAAAAAGCAGCAGAGTATTTATTATCGTGCCAGACGGATGCCGGGGATATACGCGGCTTTTTGGCAAACCAATATGCAACATACTATACCGGTGCGATCATGGCACTTCTTATCAAGGCAGGTTATGCTAACGATTTTCGTATCCGGAAAGGCTTCGACTGGTTACTGACCATGCGGCAAGATGATTTTGGCTGGACGGTTCCACTCATCACCCATAAATTTGATCGAGAGACCCAATATCGCTTAACCAGCGAATTCGCAAAACCGGTTGAGCCCGATCGCACCAAACCCTTTTCACACAATTGGACAGGTATGGTACTCCGAGCTTTTGCTGCTCATGAAATATACCGGAAGTCCGAAGCAGCAATAAAAGCAGCAAATTTGTTAAAATCAAGATTCTTTCAAAAGGATTTTTATTCATCTTACCAGGCTGCCAGTTACTGGGTAAGATTTGAATATCCATTTTGGTGGAACAACCTGGTAGCTGCCCTTGATTCGATCTCCTTGATAGGGGTCTCACAGGATGACCAACAAATTCAACAAGCTTTAAAATGGTTAATCGATCATCAAGAACCAAATGGTTTATGGAAAGTAACCTATGCCAAGGCACAAGAAAAAGATACCGCAAAAAACAGAGAAATGCAGTTATGGATAACCCTGGCGATTTGCCGCATTTTCAAAAGGCTGTCTGAATGAGTTTTTCTCGCGTATTTTGTTTTTTGAATTTCCCCGTCAAAATCTTCCTTGTTAAAAACCAACCACTGCTATACTTTATCCATCAAGAAACTTGCCTACACAGATAGAGTAAACAGCTATTTTTCAACATATCAAACCTTTACCAAACAGATTAAAAAATATTACCTTTCAAAAATTTGAATCATTAATCATTGTTAATTAAGGAGAATATGATTATTCGTACTGTAACAAAAGACGATGCTGCAAAGATTGTAGAAATCTACAATTACTATATTTTAAATACAATCATAACCTTCGAAAAAGAACCAGTCCGTACAGATGATATTAACAGCCGCATTTCGGATATTGTTGGTTCCTCACTGCCGTGGCTTGTCCTGGAAATTGATGGTGAAGTCATTGGTTACACCTATGCAAGCAAATGGCGCGCGAGACCAGCGTACAAACACACCGTTGAAACGACAGTCTACCTGTCAAAAAATCATTCAGGGAAAGGGTTTGGTAAATTACTCTACACCAAACTCCTCACTGAACTCACCGCGTCAGGTTTTCATACGGCTATTGGGGGAATAGCGCTGCCGAATGAATCCAGTGTGCGATTACACGAGTCTTTAGGGTTCAAAAAAACTGCCCACTTTTATGAAGTAGGAAATAAATTTGACCAGTGGATCGATGTAGGATTTTGGCAAATTTTGCTGTAAACCCCAGTAGCAGCATTAAGAATCCGTATTATTAAAATCATTGGTGGCTCCGTTCAACCGACCTTCTACAAAAGCAGATACTATGATTAGGATAAAGAGAAAAAATGAACAACAAAACCTTCTGGAAAATCATCACGATTATTGAGCTTGTAGCCGCAGCAGTAGTGATCCTGCTCGATCTTTTCCTCCCAACCCTGGTCATTTTGGGGATGCTTTTTGTGTCATTACTCATCCGCCGCGAGCACATCCGTTTGTTAGGATTTAAACGTCCCCAATCTTGGAAACGTATGATTGTTTTTGCCTTCATCAGCGTTGTTTTTTTGCAATTATTTGATGTCGGCGTGGTTTTACCGATCATGAACCGCCTGACTGGCACGACCATTGATTACAGCGGGTTTGCCAATCTCAAAGGCAATACAGGGCAATTGGTTCTTCTTTTGGTGCTTTCCTGGACGCTGGCTGCTTTGGGCGAAGAAATTGTTTATCGCGGCTATTTTCAGAAATTGCTCACTGATCTATTTGGGAGCAATTTACCCGGCGTGTTGCTCACGGTCGGGATTTCAAGCCTGTTATTCGGTCTGGCTCATACCGAGCAGGGTCTCATCGGTGTAGTCGTAACGACCGTCGATGCTCTGTTCTTCAGTTGGTTAAAACTGAAATTTGATAATAATTTATGGGCCGCTATTCTGGCGCATGGTTTTTATAATTCCATCGGTATGATCGTTTTCTTTTTTACAGGACCAATCTATGGTCTTTGGTGAGATAAACTACAATCGTAACTGCTCAGCGCAACACGCCCTCCCGTTGATGAAATTTGAATTAACCCTGTTAAAAACCCGCCCAACGGGAGGTTTAGATTAAAAGACTGCCTCCCGTAGGTGAGACTTTTTGAGATCGTGGTCTTGCATCTCACGTAAATGCATCAAGAGTCTGGATCATTAATTGTTGGGATGGCAATTAATCGGTAAAATGGAAAGGTATCTTTATTAATTAACTGTTCTTAGGAGTTTTCAAATGAATCCAAGGCAAGTTTTGATAATAATTGACGCTCAAGTAAACATGTTTGATGAAAATTTTTCAATTTTTGACAGTGACCGAATCATTAATGTATTGTCCAGCTTGATTGATAAGGCTCATGAGAAGAATGTCCCTGTAATTTATGTGCGGAATAATGGGGACGATGGCGAGCCGGATCAGCCAGGAACGCCTGGCTGGGAAATTCACCCATCCATAAAACCACAGGTCGATGATATTGTTATTGACAAACAAGGCCCTGACGCATTCCATAATACGGATTTAGCAAAGGTACTTAAAAAACAAGGAATTACTGATCTCGTAATTGCAGGAATGCAAACGGAAATGTGCGTGGAAACAAGTTCTCGTCGTGCAGTTGAACTTGGATACGATGTAATCCTAGTGGAAGATGGACATAGTACTTTTAACTTTGATGATTTGAATGCCGAAAATGAAATTAGTAGAGTAAATCGTGAGATAAAAGCCATAGCAAAAATCGTAAAGGCAGATAACATTGAGTTTTAGACGATTCAACTGGACCAACAAAACGTTGTCTAACACAGCATGCACCCGACCATGGAACTTCACCACCCGTGTACAACATTTTCGGGTGTCTACAAAAATTCCCATTTGAATAATCCCGGATTAATATCAACCGATGCTATACTTGACACGTCAAAAAGTTTGCACAATAAGGGTGGGTAAAACTGAAAATTCTTAGATACCAATACTCAATCAGGTAGATATATGGCAAAAGTACAATGTATCAGCTTATGTATAATTAACCGTTGGCTAGATTATTAAAAGTTTCCCTCAGGTAGTTATGGATATAGAATCACTCATTCAAAACATTGTTAATGAAGTTAAAAATGTATCGGGGGTTAAGGCTGTTGTGCTCGGCGGTTCCCGCGCAAGGGGAACCCACCATGCAGCGTCCGATATTGATTTGGGAATTTATTATGACACACGCCAACCTTTAAATCTGAATGAATTGGCAAAAGTGGCAGCAAAACTGGACGATGGAAATCGAACCGACCTCATTACGCCAATCGGTGGCTGGGGACCCTGGATTAATGGCGGCGGTTGGTTACGTATTCAATCCGTCCCTGTAGATTTTTTATACCGGGATTTAGATAAGGTAAACACCGTAATTAACACTTGTCTTGAGGGCAAAATAGAAACTTTTTACCAACCCGGACACCCTCATGGATTCATCTCATCAATTTACCTTGGAGAAACAGCAATCTGCCAACCGCTTTGGGACCCTGAAGGATTAATAAAAAAATTAAAAAGCAAAGTTACCCCCTACCCCCTTGCCTTACAAAAGGCGGTTATTCAAAATTTTTGGTGGGAGATCGATTTTTCGATAGAAATTGCCAAAAAAAGTATTGCAAAGGCTGATGTCACTTACGCAGCAGGTTGTTGTTTTCGGAGTGTAATGTGTATTCTCCAGGTTTTATTTGCCATAAATAAAGAACATTGGTTAAACGAAAAGGGAGCTGTTGCCAGTGCAAATCATTTCAAAATTAAACCTGATTTTTTTCAAAGCCGGGTAGAGGAAATTTTTACATCGTTAAGTGCCAAACCTGAAACGATCAGTCGATCTGTGGCTTTGCTGAAAGAATTAAGTACAGAAATGACCGATTTGTTGAAAAATAATACCTTCTTATAAAGTCAAACCAACTATTTACAACAAACACCAGGAGCGATTTGCTCCGGAATGAAAAATCAGGAGTGGCTCCAATGAACAAAGAAATTTACATAACATTCTTACGACACGGACGTTCTCGCGCTGATGATGAAGAAGTCCACGAAGGCAGATACGATTCTCCACTGACGGATGTTGGACGAGCCCAGGTTCAAGCCCGGGCACAAGAATTTCTTTCTCGCAATTTTCACTTTGACACAATTATTTCCAGCACACTCCAACGCACCCATGAAACAGCAAGAATCATTGGCCAATTGCTCAATGTGCCGATTGAAACCGATCCGGATTGGATGGAAATGGATAACGGCCCGCTTGCGGGTATGCCGCGTGATGTTGCAGCAGTGCAGTACCCCAAACCGGCTTTCCGAAATCCATACGAACCATGCTGCGGCACCGGTGAAAGCAGCTGGGAGATGTACTGCCGCGGCGCAAGAGCGGTAGAAAAAATCATCCGGCGCGGTGCCGGAAACTATTTGGTTGTTGCCCACGGTGGCATTCTGAACGACGCCTTAAGAACCATCGTTGGCGCGCCGCCCTCTATTAACCAACAAGGCATTGTTTTTGGTTTTGGAGATACGGGATATGCCCGGCTGGTCTATGATCCTCACCAACATCTCTGGTTTCTTCTTGAATTCAACAGGGGATAACAAAACAAGGTTGTCTTCATTCCGCCTCGACAGGCGCATATAACAACAGGACAAAAGGTGCGACGTACTTGGTTTGCCCAACGCACCTCGTCAGAAATGTAGGCATTTACACATGCAACCCCGAAAGAAAATAGTGCGTTGCACCTGATTAATTACTAAAATCCAACATCAAAATACTGCTTTTTTAAAACCAACCAATGCTATACTTAACACATCAAGAAGTTTGCACAACAAGGGTGGAAAACACCGCAATCTCTTCCAATCAACTATTTATTAAGTGAATACACTGCAAAAATGCAGCCTACCAGAATTCCGTATATTTAATTGCTTAACATTGACGCTAAAAACAAAAATCATTCAAACAAATATGGAAGGTACCATGGAACAAATTATAAACACCGCAGACATGACTCAAATTTCCGTATCAAAAAAATTGCTTACGTTGGAAAATCAGATAAAGGGTGGAACAAGTTGGTTTTTCTGGGTTGCAGGCATGTCCATATTGAATTCCATAATCTTTTTCACAGGCGGGTCCGTAACTTTTATGATTGGGTTAGGCGCAACCCAATTTATTGATGGTTTCGTTTCCGCTCTCGTCAAAGATGTTAGTTCTGGAGCAGGATCCATCATTCGAGTTATTGGTTTCGGGCTGGATTTTCTTTTCGCAGGTGTGTTTGCAATTTGTGGAATATTGGGAAGAAAAAGATTACGGTGGGCTGTAATTACTGGCATGGTGTTATATGGTCTTGATGGATTGTTTGCTCTCGCATTTGGAGATTGGTTATCAACAATTTTCCATGTTATTGCATTATTCGGATTATGGAAAGGGCAAAATGCAATAAAAGAGTTGATTCTTTTAGAAAACAGCCTATCAACTGGCGACCTGGTATCCATGCAAAAACTCATTGCCGAAAAGCCTCCTGTAGATAAGGCTACATATCAAAAAAACATAATTCGCTTTTTTTTGATTATCGGTATTCCATTTTTTTTGCTCTTAGCTTTCATGTTTGTTATGCTCTTATTTAACTCAAAGTGAAAAGCAATCGCCTAACAAAACACGCGCAGGATGCTGGATTTCTACCGCAATTTCAACCATTTTTCGGTCTTCGAGTTTTTCCTACTCCTAATGCCAGCCTTAGAACCAGTAATGCAAACCATTAGTTGGCCTTGCCAAAAATAAAGGGAAAGTAAATAATGGCAGATGTGTTTTTGTTTGTGAGACATGGCTGGAAAAGTATTTGGAAGCAAAAAACTATTTGGCTTTTCAGTGTACTACCTTTTCTTAATTTAGTTTTTATTGATTTTCAAGTTGGAAGAGACGCAGATTTACTCCCGCAATTAATTGCGTCAATATTCGGTTTTTTTCTCTCCATTCTATATTTTGTAAGTATCATTGGCGTACCATATCTTGCATACCGCTTTTTAATTGGTGAATCAGCAACTATTCAAGAAACCCTATCTGCGGTTAAGAAATTTTTTGGCAGGGCACTCGGGTGTACTTGTCTTGGCGTCCTTGTACTTTCACCAATATTCTTGTGGGTTCTGGCTACTTCCATAGATAGATCGATCCGTGGTCTTGAATATTCAGACTATATAAATTTAGTGTTTTTACCTCTTTCGATATTTTCTAGTTTATGGACATTTACTTTTGCTGCATTTTTTGAAAATGATTGGGGTATTCGAAAAAGCTTGGATAAAGCGTGGAAACTTTTCAAAAGTCACTTCAGCGTGCTTGCAGTACTTGGGTTAATGTTAGAAATAATTTTTTATGCGTTTTCTATACTGTCAGACATATTGACGGTACTGATTCAATCTGGTTTTGACATAACAACAATTAACAATTTCAATATCTTTAATCCTACTGCATTATTAAATAAAAACCTGCTTTTTGTATTAATAAATGGAATTGGTCAAATTATCTTTACACCGTTAAGAGCATCCATTTATGTTTCAGCGTACTTAAAATACAGTAATGTAAAATTGCCTTTTCTAATAAGGGTAAGGTAGTAAAAGAACACCGCCCAAAAAAGCGGATATCTGATGGTGGGAACTACGCCTCACGTTTTTGCGGTATTTTTAGGCACACCAAAAATCCCGCTTCAAAATATTCCTTGTTTAAAACCAACCGATGCTATACTTAACGTATCAAGAAGTTTGCAGAAAAGGGTGGACAACACCGCGAATACTCTTAATCAAATTGTTATACGGTAGTTAAACAATGTAAAAGGATTTTTTATGGAAGTTGAATATGAGTTAAGCGAAGCCGATATCCTTGCATTGATGCAATTTCGATTAAAACAAAGGCGCGGTTTACGCAATCCAATTATTTTTCGCCGCCTCGCTTACCTGGTTGGTTTTTCTCTATCGGCTTTTGGTACCTGGTTGGTGACAAACCAAGTTTTTCTGCTTGTCATTTTTCTTGTTTTAGCAGTCTCATCCTTTCTTTTTTATCCATCATTATTCAATTTTCTCATCAAGAGGAAAATACAGATTACTTATCGCGATCCCGTGAAAAAAGCTTCCCTTGCCACTAGGATCCTACGCGCAAATAATGAAGGGATCGAAGAAATTTCCAGCATGGGGGGAACGAAACTGAAGTGGGATGTAATTACAGACCTGGCCGTCACACCAACGCATGCATTTATTTATGTCCAGAATATTCCAACGATCATCGTGCCCAAAGCCCGAATAGGCAATGATGATTTCAAGAGGTTTATGGAAGTATGTCGCGAGAACAAGCGCACGGTCCAACAAAGCGTAGACTGAACGCTGGAGACTGCGCTTCGTATGCGGTATTTTTAGGCACACCAAAATTCCCCATCAAAACATTTCTTGTATAATTTCAACCGATGCTATACTTAACACATCAAAGACTTTGCATACTATGGGGGAATAATCCCGCAAATTCTAATTAACCCAGTCCTATAATAAGTAACTAAATGGCAAGAAATCAACAGTTCTTGATTTAGGATGGTGATAGTGGACTTATCACGTTAAAAATACGGGAGGAAAAACATGTCAATTTTAGATTTTTTTCGGGTAAATGCTATTAAAGCAGAGCTGGCACAAACGACAAAAGAACGCGACGAACTTAAAATCGTGTTAGCTGATATTGACAAAATGGAATATTACCAACTGAAACAAGCTATTAAGGATTTGGAAATTCAAAAAGAAAAAACAAAAAATGAAACACATGCAGCCCTAGCGGAGTTTGAGAAACGCAAGCTAGCATTTGACCAAGTTTTAGCAGAATTAACAAAACAAATAGAATTACGTAAGAAAGAAATTATTGTTCTTGATGATGAAATTTTATTAGAAAGTTTTGCTCTATACAAACCACAATTCAAGTTTCAAACAAGTGAGGAGTATAAACTTCGTTTGGTAACGTGCAGGGATAAACAAAAACAACTAATAAAGAATGGTATTGCTGTACAGGCAAATGAAAACTGGACGGTTAACAACAGCAAGTCTGAAGGCAAAAAAATGGTTAACGACATGAAGAAACTGTTGTTAAGATCATTTAACAATGAGTGTGATTATTGTGTAGACAATGTTAAGTTCAACAATATGGAAGTTAATAAAAAAAGAATTGAAAAATCCTATGAACAACTAAACAAGTTGGGACGCATAATGCAAGCTAACATTTCAGATTCTTATAAGAATTTAAAATATGAAGAACTTTATCTTGCATTTGAGTATCAACAAAAGAAACAAGAAGAAAAGGAAGAATTAAAACGAGCCCGAGAAGAATTACGTGAACAACAAAAACTAGAACAAGAAATCCGCCAAGCCAGAGAAAAAATTGCAAAAGAAAAAAAGCACTATATTCATGCAATTAATGAATTAGAGGTAAAGCTTAATGAATCTACAAACGAAGCTGAACGTGAATTAGTGTTAAAAAAACTAGAAGAAGTAAAGGAACAGTATTCTGAACTTGAAAAAGAAGAAAAAATAATTGATTACAGAGAGCAAAATGCTAAAGCTGGGTACGTATATATCATCTCAAATATTGGTGCTTTTGGAAACAATGTTTATAAAATAGGAATGACCAGGCGATTAGAACCATTGGATCGCGTTGATGAATTAGGGGATGCATCAGTTCCTTTTTCGTTTGATGTACATGCATTAATTTTTTCTGAAAATGCACCCGCTCTTGAAGCAAAATTACATGAACATTTTTACAAGAATAGAATTAATAAGTTGAATAACCGAAAAGAATTTTTCAGAGCCGATATCCACGAAATTGAAAAAATTATAAAAGAAAACTATGACAAAGTTGTTGATGTAGTAAAAGAAGCTCCTGCCGAACAATATCGAGAAAGTTTACTTGTCGAGTAAATAAGGAATTAAGAATAAAAATGGCTAAACGTCGCAGATCATCGAGAAAAGATGGGGAATCATTATTTGTCGGAATTTTATTGTTGCTGTATTGGACCTCACAATGGTTGCTTGAATATCCAATTGAGGGGAGTATCTTGGTTGGTTTTATTACCACGCTTATCGTTATAGCAATCTTGTTAATTGTTAGGGCTAAAAGAGTGCGAAAAGCGAATTTGTTGGCGAGGAAATCTTTATACCAAGACTATTCACCTATTGAATTTGAGCATCTAACTGCGGAAATTTTTCGGCAATTGGGATATAAAGCAAAGGTAACCCGTAGTTCTGGTGATGAAGGTATCGATGTTATTTTAGAAAAAGATGGCATACGATCAGGTATCCAATGCAAGCGGTATCAAAATTCGGTAGGGCCGGCATACATCCGTGAATTTGCAGGGGCATTAGATGGGGCAGGATTTTCAAAAGGTTTTTTTGTGACAACCGGAGAATTTACACAAGCAGCAATCAGCGCGGCTAAAAAAAGCAGCGCGGAAATCGTACTGGTGTCTGGAGAAAAATTAGGTGAGTTACGCAACCGGGTTGAAAACCGAATCAACACAGATATCATTCCTAAACCCTGGTGGAGGAGTATGTCTAAATTACAAAAGACATTAGTAGTAATGATGTTTTTTGTGTGCGTGATGACGGTAACCAGTGTGGCAACCTATATGATCTTAACGACAATAGCCTCAGGTGCTGCTTAATTCTGATGAAGATATATTCATCCCCAACATCCAAAAATTTCTTGCTAAAATATTCATTTTTTATAAATAACCGATGCTATACTTAACACATCAAAGAATTTTGCACAACATGGGTGGATAACACCGCAAATTCTCAATACATTAACCCTCTATCTGATAGATATACGGCGAAAATGTAACCTAATAAAATCCATAAAGTTCACAACTTACAACTTTCCTTGAAAAGGATATTCTAACCAAAAACCAAATAGGAGGATTTACTATGGCTCTAATTCAATGCCCTGAATGCAATAAAGAAATTTCTGACAAAGTAAAAGATTGTCCATTTTGCGGGTTTCCTTTTGAACCCATTGTAGACTTAAAAAATGACGTTCAACAAGTCGAAATTGCGTCAGTAAATATTGCGCCAAAAGACCCTTCTAAAATAAAAAAAATAACAACTGGAGTAATTGCAATTGTTGTCACTCTCGCAATAGTCTTTGCAATATTGATTGCCGTAAAAAATAATAATGAAAAAAAGGAATATAACGTTTATATTGACAATCTAAATCTTGTTAGGGAGAAAATGATAGATAGTGGAAGTAAAGCGGAGTCGTTATTAAACCTGACGGCTAGAGTATGGTATAACACTATTTTCGAGGAAAGGGATTCTGAAACTGATAAATATACAATGAGTGGGAAGGATTTCAATGAAGATTTTAATATTTCGCTAAGCGCTCTTTTTTATGCCAGCTCTACTCAGTCCACCATCTCAACAATTGAAGAAGATCAAGATTTAGTAGAATCCACGATGAAGGTTTTGCAAAATCCTCCAGAGGGGCTGGAAAATTGTTACGATACGGTAACTGAACTTTATTCGGTATATAAAGGACTAACGGATTTAGCAATAAATCCTAGCGGTAGTCTTCAATCGTTTAGCGACAACAAGTCACAAAAAATTGATAAATTTTTGGAATTATTTAACAGACTAAATACTCAGATACCACAGAAGAAATAAATGTGTCATTCTTCAGTATACAGGTCAAGCACAAAAACAACTACCAACCAAACGTAAACCAGACGCTGGGTACTGTACTGCGTGCACATGACATTTTTAAGAACTTTTCTGGTTCCAAATTTTTCCTGCTCCCATTGCCAATAATACAAATCGTTAGGTTGGACTTTTTGAAATACAGGTGAAAACATTGAATCCATGCTCACATTCATCCATATATTGTATAAATCCATATGAAATTATTCGTAAATACCAGTGTAATTCTTGCAAAGAAGTTATGATGTGCGCATGTGAAGAAGATTTCGCGCGTCAATATCTACCTCACCAGCTTAATCATGGAACCGAACTCCATACGCAAAATGTAATTTCTGTCACAATTGGTTTTCAAAAAGAAATATGTAATATCTGTCGTGGTCTCCCCGAAAAAGCGCATCCTAAAGCCCCACTTTATGGCAGAACATCCAAGATATACCGATATTATTGGCGTGAAATTGCATTTATGACTATTCCAAGATTCAGTAAATGGACTGAAGAGCAGGGTTATCCAGATTGGCTCAAAGCTCTTACTGAACAGCAAAATGTTTATGACGCTATTGAGCGAGAAGTAGTTGATGAACTCAAAGAAGTACACGAACGCTCGCCCAAATATGTTTACCATGAAGAATCCGCCGAGCAAATTCTTATAAAGAATAAAATAGAGACTATTAAATTTGATGGAACCTACAAAAAGGTGGGTAATGGTATAAAAATTTTAGATGGAGAAACACTCTGTTCCCCAGAAGAATTTGTCGCCCACTATTTCGAAAGATTGGAGTATAAAGTATTATTCACGGAAAGTATCCCATTTCATGCTATGTTTGGCATTCTACTTTGGCTTCTCATTCAGGAGTCAAGTGATCCAAATCTCCAAATGTGCGGCTTCGGAGACCGAGTTGCCTTTGAAGCCAAAGAAAAGGGCAAAACAATCACGACTCTTTTGCCAACAGATTTTGGAACTTCGGGTTACGCATTAAGACGAGCTGACGCCATAGAGCAATATTTTACCAAGTTTCCAAAATCCAAAGATGAATTATTATGGACATTTGACTATTGGATTGAGCCAAGTGCTAATTTAAGGCAATATCTTTGGGCACATCGCCCTGAAGATGTAGCCAAAGCACGTGAAATAGTATCGATCTTGCCACTTAAGATAACTTTAAAAATCTTAAGATACTTATTAGGGGATTATTGGCGCAGATATTGCGGATGGCCGGATTTATTGATATACCGCCAAGATGAATTCTTCTTTGTTGAAGTTAAATCATCGAATGACAGATTAAGTGAAGACCAAAAAAACTGGATACAAGGAAATCATACTGAACTTTTTCTTCCATTCAAGATAGCGAAAATTCACAAAAAAGCTGTAATTGAGTAAAAACCCAGCAGCAATCCATCACCGCGTGATCCAGACAAATGCGGGTGTTGCCTTAATTTTCAAAAAGTCCAAACTTTCAACTTTCCCCTTTTCTCTCCCCTCATCCAACCAAGTCTATTAAAAGGTGCATCGCATCTTGGGCCTACACTCCGGCTTGTGGTCTGCTTTTTAAAGAGCAAAAACCGGGATGATCCTTAAATAAAAAAACTTCCCGATCTGCTAGCTTGTTCCCTTAACACATGTCTTGAACCCAAAAATCCCGGTTTTGGGTGAACCCCGACCTCGAGATTTTGGTCATAACAGGTTAGATGTTTGGTTTGACTTGGTGGTTTGAAAACAACACTTTGGCGACGTTTCATCTCGAGGTCTGCTTTTTTGAAAAAACAGTTGAAACCAACAAGTGTCTCGCACCACCGACCCCTCAATCCAGCCAATCCATAAAGCGCGAAAAGAGGCCGTCTTTTTCTTCACCCGGCAGCTGCTTGGAATCCCAAACAACCACCCCACTCTGACCGTTCATTAACAACACCAGATGCTGTTCCGCCAGGGAAAAATGGATTACCCACACCGGCACCAGCACCAATTTGTACTGTTCCACTGTCATACGGGCGGTGTTCAGGCGCAGGTTTTTATAACGGTACTGCTGTAAGGCTTCCACCTTACCGCGTTCCTGCTTTAACGCGGCTTCCCGCGCCAAAAGGGCGGCGTCCCCGGCCGTGATTTCGTACGATTCCGCCATCCAGGAGACGAGATAATCATTTTTAAAGGGCACCAGTTGATTAAAATTGTATCCAGCCAGCAGTTCCGGCAGCAAAGTGTGGTATTTGCGGGTAGCGGGGATACGCAGATCATCGTAATAAACCCCTTTGTCACCCTGCTCATCTTCCCAATCGCGGTGTTTGTAAATTTCGACCCACCACGATAAAAAGCCGCCGATATCAAAGGTCCACATCGGCAGGTACATGCCCTGCAGGCTGTCCAACCGGCCCTGGTCGGTCAGGGTTTGATTTTTTCGCCACAGGTTAAACCGCTGCAGCGCGGTCCGTTTGGAAACTTCAAACGGCAGGATAGCCGATGGCTGGGTTAATTCACGGTCCGCGGAGCGGGACTGAACGTAGTTGGATTCGCAGTAGGGGCAGGTCCAGGTCATTTCTTTGGGGGGCACGATAAACTGCACCCCGCAGCCTTCGCAAAAAACCACCCTGGTGTTTTGGGCAGCCAGGTGGCCTTTGGTGGTCGCCAGCGCCAGGAAAAAATCAGCATCCTGCACGCCGGAT
This sequence comes from Anaerolineaceae bacterium, assembly GCA_002702705.1. Lineage (GTDB taxonomy): Bacteria > Chloroflexota > Anaerolineae > Anaerolineales > Anaerolineaceae > UBA6170. Next base: position 3,823 of record PABH01000012.1, on the reverse strand, counting down.
TGTTGCTGCTCTAACCGCGCGTTTACCTCGCAGTATTCACAAGTTAAGGTCTGTCCATCCGGCGCAAACACCATGCGTCCACCGCAGGAAGGGCAGGTAAAACGGTCTCCCCTGCCGGGTTGTTGTTTTTCCGAAATCGCCGGTAATTGGTCAGGGTTTACAATTTCTTCTTCGGTTAATTCCCCGTTTAATATGACCAGTTCCCGCCGGGCACGCGCATCAATCGGGTCGAGGGCAATCATTAATTCAATATAATGCCGTTTTTGCTCCGCCGTTTCACTGATTTTTGCCAGGTAATAATAGGCGTCCACCCGTTCTTTAATGGGTGGTTCAAAGTTTAAATACCATTCCAGGTAAAACCGTGCTTCTTTGGCTTCGCCCACTTTGGCAGCGGCAATTCCGCGCACCAGCAGGTCGCGGGAAACACCGGAACGGTTTCCGTTACTCACCGCACAACCCCATATCGGAATTGGTGTTCGGCAGGGTAAACCAGAAGGTTGAGCCCGAACCGGGTTCCGAATCCACGCCAATTTCACCACCGTGGGCTTCAATCACCCTGCGGGTGATCGACAAACCCAATCCGGTGCTTTTTTCACCGCCGGTTGGACGGGCTGAAAGACGGGCAAAATCCTGGAATAATCGTTCCCTGTCTTTTGGCTGGATGCCCGGTCCTTCATCCTGAACCTCCACTCGCCAGCAGTATTCCCCCATTTGGGAACGCACCCGCACCGTGCTGTTGGGTGGGGAATATTTAACCGCATTGGAGATGAGATTATCCAATACCTGCCGCACCCGGGAGGGATCTGCCAGGACCTTCCCCTCAGGTACATATTCCAAAATGACCTGGGTACCCTTTGGTTCCGCCAGGCGGCTGTTGCGGCGCACCGCTTCATCCAACATTTTATACATATCGGTATAAATCAAATCCAAATTAAATTTTCCGGATTCAATGCGGGTTACATCCAAAAGGTCGTTTAACAAACTTAACATGTGCTGGGTTTGGTCCCGAATATCCAAAAGGAAATCACGCTGCTCCACCGGGTCAATTTCTAAATCAGGCATTAGTAATAAATCGGCCACACTTTGGATGGAAGCGATTGGGTTCCGCAGGTCATGGGCGGCGATGCCCATAAAGGTATTTTGTAATTCATTCAAACGACGCACTTCGTTATAGTGCTGCTCAATTTCCATTTTTTGAGAAGCCAGTTCACTGACCAACCGTCCTTTTTCCACAATAACGGAAAGCTGCCCCGCAATTTGTAAATACACATCAATATGCTGTGTTTCATAGGTGTTTTTTAACCGGCTGGAAAAAAACATGAAACCAACCGGTACCCCATTGGCGATCAGCGGACAGGTCAGGGATGAACGAATACCTTCCTTCACAACCAGCTGTGTTGATTCTGATTCCGGTTTGTTTTGTAAATACAGTTCCAGATCATTAATAATACGCGGCTGCCCGGATGCCAAAATATCTGCCAGGCTGCTGCCTTCCATCAAACCCATATACCCGCGTCCTAAGAGAGGGTTTTTATATTCTGTTTTTGCCCAGCGTGCCGTTAGCACCTCACCATCATTTTCCAACAAAGCAAACCCGATGCGGTCATAGGGAATAAAGGCTTGAAAATCGGCATAGACCTGTTCTAAAATCTCTTCCAGCAGTAAGCCGGAATTAATGATCGAAGTTAGTTGATTTAATTTTTGTAACTCACGGTAACGTGTTTCCAGGCTTTTTGCCAGCGCTCTTAACGCCGCACCCAAGCGGCCCACATCATCCTGATCCGACAAGGGGATCTCAATATTAAAATTACCCTTACTTAATTCCTCGGTAATTTGAATATATTTTGGGATACGTTGATCGGGGGAAGCGCCTTTAGTTTCCATAAAAACTCCTGCAAACAGATGGGTAGTCAAATTGTACCAAATTGTCCGATTTCGGAGGCCAATTTTAATCAACAAAAATTTAAAAGAGTTCGATCGTTTTAGACAAAATATTCACTTAAATCATAAACATTGTGCTATTATTTAGTTTCAGTAAATCACATTGATTTTCCCGTAAAAATAATAAAGGGCTGTTTAATGAAAACAAACCATCACCAAATACTTGTTTTATTCATGATCAGTTTGGTTTCCGTTTTGGCTTTGGCCGCATGGAGTTCCCCTGAAAATGGGATAAAGCTGCAAGATCCAACCCCCGAACCGTTTTCTACCGGGCAAGGCGCCTTATTAGACTTACCCGAAGATGCCACCCAACTCGAAGTGGGTAAAGAAATTTATCGGTTAATTTGCAGTGCCTGCCATGCCTATGATGGCTCGGGGTTAACCGAAGAATGGATCGCCACCTGGAACCCCGCAGATCAAAACTGCTGGCAGTCGAAATGCCATGGTTATAACCACCCGGAAGATGGCTTTTACCTGCCGGACAGCCCGCCTGTGGTGGGTTCCTTTGTGCCTTACCTTTTCCCAACCGCGATGGATATGTACGATTACATTCTCCGCACCATGCCCTGGCAAGATCCGGGTACCTTACCGGAATACCAGGCCTGGGCGGTGACGGCTTATGTGCTTGAATTAAATGGGTTTTCCCCACCAGAGGAACTTGGTCCGCAAAACGGTGAAGCCTTTGTCCTGCCCATTCCAACCGCCGAGCCAACAACTGCGGTAACGGAAACAATACCAGAGGTTATGGCAGAGGAAAAAACGCCCATCCATACCCCGGAAATTAATCCGGCGCAGGCGGATGCCGGCGAAATGTCCCCAAGCCGACCGGCCTGGTTGAGACCGCTGACCATTGTGGGCTCAGTCCTCGGTTTGATAACCCTTCTTGTTTTATTTTATCGATTAAGAAAAAACGCTTGATGCCAATTAGACACATCAATTGGACCAGTTGGAAATCCGGTCCATCAAAAAACCTCCGGCAAATGCCGGAGGTTTTTAACAAATCCATTATTGTGCTTTTTCGTATTCCAGGAACAAACCATCCGAACTGACAAGCAAGAGGGTTTCACCTTCTACCTGTATAAATTCCATTTGATTTAATTTGTTCAGGTATTCCGTCTCCTGATTCATAATCGGTTCTTCACAAGCCATCAGTGTGGAACCAAGCGGGCTGGAGATGGAAAACGCAAAACCGTTGTGTTCGTAACCGCCAAAATAACTGTTACAGCCAGCGCTTCCGCCTAACTGTCCTTCTTCCTCAAATGACAGGGTGATTTGTGTATCCATTAGCGGGGCGTTCTCTTGATTGGATACCAAATTCCATTCGGTTCCGGTTAAGTCCATCTGCGGCATCTCAACCGGGCTTTTGGAAACTTCTTCCACCAAAGTCCATTTTAAGCTGGATCCATCCGCGGGTGGATTCTTCACATCTTCTTTTTTTACGAGTAACTCATAACTGAAACCCGGTTCATAAGTAAAGCCTTCAATCCGGTCATAAAAATAAGTCCAGTCAGCTCCCTGCGATTCCTTAACCTGCATACATAACATGGGTGCCACACCCACACAGGGCTGCCAAAATGGCGCAATATAGAGTGTTTGTTCATCCGCAGCTGGCGGGGATTCCACTGCCGGGGGAGTAGTCTGGTCTGGCTGACAGGCAGTTAAGATGATGCTTACCAATAAAAACAAAATACCAAGTAATTTTTTCACTTTAAACCTCTTTCTTTTTTCTTACGCTTTTAAGACGGTTTGAGCATACAAAAAGTTCCTGATATACGATAATTCGCAAAGATACTGTTGGTAAACTAAAATTGGCAATGAAGTATAACCCCAATGGACAAAACCAAACCCATGCTCCGAATGGGTCTAAAAGCTTTGTTTTTGC
>PABH01000011.1 GCA_002702705.1 Anaerolineaceae bacterium | reverse complement strand
TGGTAAACATCCTCCGACTATACCTGGTAAACACCGGGCGGCGATCTCTGGTAAACTTCGCCCGACTATCACTGGTAAAGTCTAACCCGGTCATTGACAAGTAGGAAAAGTTTCTAATGTTGGAGGTTACCTATGCCGGGAATATTAGGTTTGTACGACACTGCCACGAACGGGAATAACCTGGACGAATCTATCCGGTCTGAAGTTTTCAACGAGGTGATCGATCAGATCAACCATGATTTTCCAACTTCTGTTCTTCAGAGTCCAAATGAAACCGACCGACAACGCATTCGGGAGCGGGTTGAGGCACAGATTGCTGCGGCGCTAAGAAAACGCAACTGCCGCCCTGGTGCCCTTCAGGAAGCTGCTATTGCTGAGGAACTCACTCGGCGGATATTGGGATTGGGTTTTTTAGATTTGCTCTTGCCGCCGGCTCGCACAGATATCTCTGAAATCACCATTTACTCCAGCGGACTTCTTCAAATCATGCGTAAAGGGTCCGTTCGTTGGGAGACCATCGAGCTGAGGCCTGAACCAGGGGAAATCTGGCGAGTATTGGATCGCTTGGTCGGTCCGCAAAACAAAACTTTGAACGAAACCAATCCAAGTATTAACGCCAAGCTGCCGGCCACGCCACATAATCCGGGTGGAGGACGGATCAAGGCGCTACATCCGGTCATTGCTCCGCCGGGGCGCAATCCATCGATCAATATCCGTCTGTACGAACAGAGACCGGTCAGGCCGGAGTGGTTATTGGAGCGGGAGGTAATGAACCCTGAAATGATGGATATCCTTCAGCAGGCGATGGAGAAGGGATACCGCATTCTAATTTCCGGAGGAACTCGCACCGGAAAGACTACCCTGCTCAGCGCTTTGTGCAACTTCCTGCCGCAAGGCTGGCGTATCGTGAAAATTGAAGATCCGGAAGAAATCTGGGTAGACCGACCGACAGTTCAGACGGTAGAAGCTCGCCCACAGGCGGTTGGCACCGTTGTGAAACCCTATACCCTGGCAGATGGCGTGGATGACGCCATGCGTATGTCCCCCGATTACCTGGTGATCGGTGAAGTGCGCGATGGGATTGCTGCTATGAGCCTTTTCCGGGCATTGATGACTGGTCACAGTGGAGCTTGTACGTTCCACGCCGATAGCCCTCGCGAAGCTGTAAGCAGGTTGGCAACCGTGATGGGAGCTGATGCCGGAGTAAAACCACACGAAGCCAATAAGATGATCTCTGATGCGGTGGATGTGTTGGTGCAGATCGGAATCCGACATGAAGTCCGGCGGGTAGTAGCCATCTCGAACGTGGCCAAGGATCTGAAAAACGGAAATGTGTTCTTCGAACCTATTTATCGCTATTTGGAAGAATCGTTAGCAGGAGAACCCCATTGGGAGAAATTAGGTGAGTTGAAATAACTTGGCGAGGATTCTATTACAACCATGCTGATTTACCGCGTGATATAAGCATGGTTGTAAACAATCAACAACACCCGAATGATATTTTATTGCGCCTGATCTGGCGAAATTGGAATTCTTAGAACCTCAACGTCGATCAATTATCATGTCGAAATTCAACGGGTCTCTGGAAGAATCTTTTTAGCTGTAAATTCTCGATTTAATGGTGGGAAGAACGATCGAAGCAAAGTCTATTCATTGCTATGGATGATCTTAAGCAGATCGACCTTCAACAGTTTTAGATTTTTCTCGATAATGTCCCAAACAATCTGCAGCTTTACCTGATCATAGCCATGTACAATGACATTTCTTGTTCCAATGGCAGATGACCATGGAATTTCAGGGTATTTTGTTTGAAAATCATCAGGAATTTGATTTGCCGCTTCCCCCAGAATAATGAGGTTATACATGAACGCATCCTGCGTTTTTTCATCTGTCAGGAATGCATCATACGATGGAACCGCATAGGTCTCTATCGCTTCGATTCCCTGTAGCATATCATGAAGAAGCTTTGTTGTGCTTTTCATAAGGCAATGGCTTCTTTTTGAATATTGGTAACAAACTCCCGGTCGCTAACAAGGGAAAGGGTTGACAGCGGCACGACGTCTACTCGAATTCCCAATAATTTTTCAGCTTCATAACCAAACCCGGCAATGCCAAACAGGGATCCCCCCTCTTGCATTTCGACCAGAAAATCTACGTCACTTTCAGTCGTGCTATTCCCACGAGCAATCGACCCAAACACATAGATCTTTGAAATGCCGTGTTTTTGAGCGATCTTGAATAATTGTGGGGCAAATTGTCGAATTTGATCGAAATTCATGAGCTTCCTCTAAAAATAATTATAAATATCTTGTAGGTTTTTGAGAACCACAATGGCCGATTATTACAATAGAGTAACTGCATACAAACATTCTGTAGACCAAACCACAACAATCCGCCTCAGTAGATTGACTTTTAAATAGACTTTGGGGGCAATTTACTCAATACTTAGGGTAATTAACTTGATTTTAGAGTTGGAACGCCAAAAATAGGACCTTAACAAAAAGTGGAATTAGTTGTTTGATTGGATGGTTATGGTACCGATTGAAAGGTGATGTTTTGTAGTTTATGAAAAAAACAACCCGATTGATTGTCCTTCCGAAATATTGTTGTTGGTTTTTGTTCGAAGGTCCTTCCAACACGCGCTGAGCTGAGAAACGTAAATGATCCTCAATTGTCAAAAATGCTTCATCTGATCAGCCTGAGAATGCTTTTTAGGATTTCTTGCGACAATCGTAATTCCAACCAGGATAAAGATAACCCCCGTACTTGCCAACAAACTCAATCGTTCATTGAAAACCAATGCTGCGATCCCTAATCCGAACAAAGGTGTTAAGAAAAGGAATTGGGTTAAATATCCCACCTCTTGTTTTCTAAGCAGCCAATACCAAACTGCCGTCACCACAGTTGTTCCCACGATTGCTAAAAAGAGCAGTAATCCGAGAAAAACCGGTGTCCATTCAATTATCCTCACCGGCTCAAATATAACAGAAACTGCAAGAAGAGGCATGCTCCCGAAGATAAGCTGCCAAGCTGCAAAGCGCAGTAGGTTGGTTTTCAGAATATATTTTTTGACCAGGATACTTCCAATGGCGGAACTAATTGAGGCAGATAATGCCAGCAGACTTCCATTAATTCCATACACGGAACGACCGGAAAAAGCAGGAAAAGCGATCAGGATAACTCCTGCAGTACCGAAAAGCAGTGCTGCAATTTTCGAGATTATCAGACGCTCACCGAGAAAAATGGCAGCCAAAAGCAACGCTGCTAGCGGCTGTAGATTCCCTAATACAGATGCAATTCCCGCATTGGTAAAACCTGGGCTGAGAAACATAGCTCCAAAATTAATAGTTGTCGAGATCAACCCTATCAAGAAAACTATTCCCAAATCCCGCCTGTCCAGCAAAATCGGTTGTCTAAGGGTCAGTAAAATGCCAAGTAAGGCGAGACCTCCGATTAATGCCCGTAATCCACCAAAAATCAATGGGGGTGAATATTTCAAACCTAACTTGATAGCAGTATAACAAAGGGCATAGATCAGACTTATTCCCAGTACAGGCAGTATTTTTCGCATTCCAATCTACTTAATTTTTTTCAGAAGTCAGCATTATAAGCGATGAATAAAAATACCAATAAAAAGCACTGTAACATATGGGGAATCAAAACCGACTGCCAAAATACTCTCAACAAGAATTCGAGTAGTCGCTCCTTTAATCAGAATATCCGCCGGAAAAATAGGTCGGCTCATGTTGATCCAATCAAAACTAAGTTATACGCGCTTATAGTTGATCGATACCGGTTTTGCACCATTAATTTTCTGCTCACCTGTTTACCGGCTAGGGGTTTCAGCTTTTTTGATAACCAGGAGTGCTAAGTCGCCGAGCGGGCCTGAAAAATGATTTTCTAAAATAACCTCTCCCGGGAAACAACGATACACTTTCTTTTCAACCAGATGAGCGCTAAAGAAGGGATAAATGCGGTTTATTATCCGGCTCAACATCGAATCAGCCTTGGCTTCAAATAAAAGCACCATGCGTCCACCTGGTTTAAGTTGTTCCCAGGCCTTATTTGCAACCTTAACAGGGTCTGGCAGGTGTTCGAAAACCCATGTAGAAATGACCATATCATAAGGACCTTCAGGAAGCGGATCACTGATGAGATTCAATTGTTGGAAATGCACATTTTGGAGTTTACCATATCTGATCTTTGCTTGAGCAAGCATTTCTGGGGTAAGGTCCACGCCAGTATAAGAACTGAAAGGAACCTGCAGATCGATTATTCTTGCGACATTCGCTCCGACGCCGCATCCAAGATCCAAAATTTTTCCATCACGCGGGAAACCTTGAGATATCATCTGGTCAAATTCCTGGTGAGCTTCCTTATAAAACCAATTTCGCCAGCCAGGATCAATGGTAGCATATCCGCGGGCGACAAGACGATAAAAAGTTGGAACATCCAGTGACGATTTTCCTAGTAAAGCCACGCCCATGCCAGCTTCGATGGCACCTCCGCCGCGCAATTGCCAGGCAGGCAGGTCAAGCAACCTGGAGATTATTCTATGAAATAGGCCACCCTTATCATCTGAATTGAAGAGTCGTATATATTTACGTCCAAAAAAAAGGGTAAACACGCCATCCAAAAGAAAAACCAATCCTAGCCATCGCGTTATTTTTTTATACATTATTATCACCTCACAAAATGTATTTTGTCTTGAGTTTCACTGATAAGAAATCCTTGTCTGGTGTATTTTCCATACTGGAATCCTGACTACAACTTGTATTAAATAAATTATGATTTATTTCAGCTAAGTCTGAAAGAGCAAAACTGCGGGTAAAGGCATGGGCAGTTTTGCCTCCTTTTCCAGAAATGGAATTACTCAACATACCCCTCAGGAACATTTAATGAATGGGCTGTATGAATTTAGGCTAAAAAAACAAATGATTCTGATCGTTATGCAGCAAAGGTAGTAACAAAACAATTGAATAGTAAATAAATTTCAAACTACGCGCGGATATGGATCAATTTAACCAGGTCACCTTTCAGACTTTCCACATTCACAATTTGCAAACCGGAATTTTTTATGTTTTCTACGGTCCGACGGTTAATGTTCGCACCCATCATGCGTACAATCAGCGGATTTGCAGCATCCATTAAGGAACCAATCAAGGGTTTATTAATCCGCACATGTTCTAAAAGCCATATATCGCCGCTCGATTTTACTACTCTGTTTAGTTCCTGCAGTCCTCTTACAGGAAGCGGTACGGAACAGAACACAAATGTTGCAACGGCAGTATCAAAAGTATTATCAGGAAATGAAAGGCTTTGAACATCCATATGTTTCAGATCCACCTTTACTTCCAATGATTTTTCCCTTTCTTTAGCCTTTGTGAGCATTCCTTCACTAAGGTCGATTGCCGTAACGTCAGCGCCTTTTGGATAATATGGGATATTCTTTCCTGTCCCAACACCTACTTCCAAGACTTTTCCGGGGGGTACGCGTGACCAAAGGTCATTGCGCCATGTCTGAAATACTGATCGCTCGGTAACCCATTCCATTAGATCGTAAAATGGTGCAATCCGGTTATAACGACGTTCCGTTGGGTTAACTTTTCTGTTGATATTTTCAGGATTTGGTTCGAATGTTTTAATGTGTTTTTTATTCACTGGAGAATAAATCCTCTCAAATATTAGTTTTTCGTACACCAGAATTTTCATACACTTCAAAGCTTTTAACCCGGACTAGAAGTCAAAAAAAACTGGCAGACTATTTATATGACTCAAAACATTGGATTAAGTTCTTATGGCAAAAAAGGCATAATTTAAGGTTTTTATATGGAGAACTAGAATTTCATTTGTATAAATTCCCTTTGCCATATCAAATGGAATAAAAAATTGTGGAGGAAACGCTAATCGATCTGATGAGTGCTATTATCTGAAATTTCATTTTTTGGATTAGCGTTTCCATCCATTCCGACTATATTTAAATCGGATATATGAAGCACATTGTTAATTCAGATCCCTTAACAAGAGTTGAAATTCTTCTTTACTAATTTCACCCCGTGCGTAACGAGCTTTTATTATTTCTAGGGGCGTTAAAGAATATTCGCTAGACTTCTCTCGAAATAGAATCTCCGGTCTCCAACCAATTGCATAGGCAATCAATCCAAAAATTAGTAGAGTAAAAATTAAACCAAATCCCATCATGGTATTTCTCCTTTTTAAGTCTTTATTTGTAAATTCATTATATAAAACCAACATAAAGTTGATTTAAAGTCTGGTTAAAGAATTTGTAAAGAAATTGGTAATAGGTAACCACAATGAAAACTTGATTTATCTCCATTTTGATTCCATCCAAAATTTCTCAAATCAAATTCCTCATAATAGATTTCTTATGCTGCCAATTTGTGCCCGCGCAGCAATTGGGCATTGATTGCAACGATCACCGTGCTGAGCGACATAAGTACAGCACCCATAGCTGGAGAAAGCAAAATGCCAATTGGTGCTAATACGCCGGCTGCTAACGGTAAAGCAACAATGTTGTACCCCGCAGCCCAGATAAGATTCTGAATCATTTTTCTGTAACTAGCTCGGCTCAGGTCGAAAATTTTAACTACATCCATCGGATTGCTTTTCACCAGAATAATTCCAGCTGATTCAATAGCAACGTCAGTGCCACTGCCGATGGCGATACCCACGTCTGCGCGAGTGAGCGCCGGGGCATCGTTAACCCCATCGCCAACCATCGCAACACTTTTTCCCTGTTTTTGGAGTTCCATGATCTTTTGATCTTTATGTTCAGGTAAAACTTCAGCGAAATAGGTATCAATCCCCAGTTCATCCGCAACGGTTTTCGCTACTGCCTGGCTGTCACCCGTCAGCATGGCTACTTCAATCTTCATCTCATGTAGTTTTTGAATGGCAGCCTTACTTTCTGCTCGGATAACGTCTGCTAATGCGAAAGCAGCAATTACACGCGTGCCGCGTGCACCTTCTTCCACCAGGTTTACAACGCTTTGACCTTTTTGACTGGTTTGCTGTTCAAATTCAGCAATATTTTTGGGCAAATCTATTTTAAGCATTTCCAATAAGCGTGGACCACCGACGTAGACAGCATGATCGTTATAAATGGCTTTTACGCCCCGCCCCTTGATCGCTTCAAAACCCGTGATGACTGGTAAAGAAAGTTTTCTTTCTTCAGCAGAATTACGAATCCCACGCGCAATGGTATGTTCTGAATCACCTTCAATAGCGGCAGTCAATGCTAAGGCTTCTTCTTCGGTTACATTTTCAACAGTTTGAATAGCTACAACACCAAACTTGCCTTCGGTGAGCGTACCGGTTTTATCAAAAACAATCATATTAATCTGGCGGGCTTTTTCAAGCGCCAAACGATCGCGCACCAAAATACCGTTCTTGGCACCCATCGCCGTGGTAATAGCTACTACCAGAGGCACAGCAAGCCCCAAGGCATGCGGGCAGGCGATAACGAGAACAGTGGCAATGCGGGCAATAACCTCCACATTAAACCCAACTGCGATTGTCCATGCCACTGCCGTAATGGCAGCCACACCCAACGCTACGTAAAATAACCAGCCAGCTGCTTTGTCCGCCAGAATCTGGGTTTTGGATTTGCTTTGCTGAGCTTGCTCTACCAGGCGCATAATACCTGCCAGAGCGGTTTGGTCGCCAGTAGCAGTTATTTTTACCCGCAGGCTTCCATCGCCATTGATTGTTCCCGCAATTACCTTATCCCCCACCCGCTTTTTTACCGGCAGTGATTCCCCGGTCAACATGGCTTCATTTACATCCGATTCACCACCATGCACCTCACCATCCGCCGGCACATTCGTCCCTGGGCGTACTAAAACCAAATCATCATTCTGTAATTGACGTATGTTAACGGTTTCCGTATTGCCATCTGGCAGGATTCGTTCGGCGGTGTCCGGCATTAAGCGTGCTAGTTCATTCAAAGCTCCTGAAGCCTGACGTATACTGCGCATTTCGATCCAGTGTCCTAAAAGCATGATATCAATCAGGGTGACCAGTTCCCAAAAGAAGGTGACACTGGTGGGTAGAAACAGCGCCGCCAAGCTGTAAACGAAAGCCACGCTTATTGCCAGTGAAATCAGGGTCATCATGCCCGGTTGGCGATTTTTTATTTCGGGGACTGCCATTTTTAAAAAGGGCATCCCGCCATATAAAAAGACAACCACTGCAAAAACCGGGGTGATCCAGGTACTGCCTGGAAATTCCGGTGCGTTATAACCCAACCAGGTCTGGATTGAAGAGCTAAAAAATAATACGGGGATGGAAAGGATCAGGGAGACCCAGAACTTTTTGCGGAACATTTGTTCATGCCCACTATGATCCACGTGGCCGCTATGATCTTCTCCGTTGTGGTCTTCATTCTTCATATCATGGTTTTTATGACCTTCGGAATGAGCATTGTGCTCCATCTGATGAGTGCCCATTTTCTCTGAGTGATTTGTCCCCGTTTCTGTTTGATTGTGTTCGGATGGGTGTTTGTGTTCATGTGACTCTTCCATTTTTACTCCTGTCCCTGTTTAATTACAAAATTGACTTAATACGCAATATCGTGGTAGTGATTTCATTTTACAATTTGAATTTCTTAAAAAAAATTCTACGTATAATTATTTCTAAGTACCTAATTGATTAATCACACGCTGTAACCGGCTCTGTGCATCCTGAGCAACAGGCTCTAAATCCGGGTTTTCAACTACATCCATCATTCTTATCGGGTCTAATATTTCGACGACGACACTGCCGTTATCTTCCTCGTATACGATCACATTGCACGGCAGCAGAAGCCCTATGTTTAATTGGGTTTTGAGTGATTGGTAAGCCAGTGGTGGATTACAGGCGCCTAGAATAGCATACTTTCTGAAATCGACATCCAACTTCTGTTTAAGGGTTGCTTGCATATCAATATTAGTTAATACACCAAAGCCTTCTTTTTTAAGTGCCGCCGTGACTTTTTCTACGGCTTGTTCGTAATCCATATTAAGTTCTGTGTAGTAAGCAAAATTTTCTGATGTTTTTTTCATTATTAATTTCTCCTTTTTTGATTATTTTAATGTTTGCGCATCTTCTCAATAAAGATGGTGTGTTAAGGTGTGTGACCATCCGAAAACACCCAATTCTACACTTATTAAAAAGATGCCTGTTACATCTTCATCATACCCATTAAGTTCAAACACCTTATAAAGAATATGTGAAGTTACTGTAAAGATGAATGCCAAATTATTTATTAAATATGTTTACTCTACGATCAACTTTCCGGGCAGCATTCCCATTTGGCATTGAAACCCATACTCGCCGGGTTTTTCTGGGGTAAATTCAATTGATACTTCCTCACCTTCCGGCAATTTTGCACTTTGGTTAAAGTCCGGTAAAAGCACCATTTCAGAACAGGAAGAACTCTCTTGACGCGTAAAACGCATTCGAAGCGGCTGACCGGCTTTAACCACGATAATATCAGGGGTATAACCGCCTTTTACTGTGATTGCTACTTCCTGAACACCGCTGGAACTGGCTGAAACCCGCATTTGCCCTTTTGGTGCTAACCAAAAAAACCAAACGATAAATAAACTTAGGACAAGTCCTCCAAGGCTAACTGCAATTTGAATTGTGTTCATTTTATATTTTCCTTATCTGTGATTAGTTCCACCAATTTTTGACGAAACATTTCTATGGTAGGCCAACCTTTCAAGCCCTCAGGAGTTATATAAACCCGGCAGTTCATCCAATAAGATGGTCTTTCTTCATGCCAGAAATCCTGACCATTTAATTGGAAAGAGGGCGATCCGAGGAATTTTGTCTCCTGCGCTTCTTTATCTGATTTCACTTCACGTAGATTGATTTCAATATTCAAATCCATTTCTTTCAGCACTGTACGCAGGTTCGATAGTGCGTTTTGCCATGAAGGACAGTCATCAAAGTAAAGTAATTGAATTTCCATTTTTACCTCATTTCGTATGTAATTTTGGGCGGAAACTGCGCAGCCTATTGGCGTTACTAACGACTGTAACGGATGAAAATGCCATCGCTGCACCTGCCAGTAAAGGGCTAAGCAGTACGCCAAAGAAGGGGAACAATACTCCCATTGCAATCGGGACGCCTAAAGCATTATAAATAAATGCACCCACCAGATTTTGTTTGATATTTCGCATGGTTGCTCGGCTGACCTCAATGGCAGTAGCGACACCTTTTAGGCTTCCCTTAATTAGGGTAATATCCGATGCCTCAATGGCAACATCGGTTCCTGTACCAATTGCCAGACCAACATCCGCCTTTGCCAAAGCAGGAGCATCATTAATTCCATCACCCACCATAGCCACTTTTTTACCTTCAGCTTGCAACAGGTGGACATTCTGTGCTTTATCCTCTGGTAATACCTCAGCCAGTACCCGATCAACGCCGACCTGCCGTGCAATGGCTTCTGCAGTACGACGATTATCACCAGTAATCATCACAACTTCAATTCCCATTTGATGCAGAGCAGCTATGGCTTCTTTTGAATCTTCTTTGACGGTATCTGCTACTGCAATGATGCCGGCAGCCAACCCGTCTATTGCAACAAACATAGGAGTTTTACCATTATTGGCAAGTATTTCAGATAAAGATTCTAGATCTCCTAAAACAACGTTCTGGCGGTTCATCATTTTTAAGTTCCCAAGGGCTACCTGTCGTCGATCAACAGAAGCAATCACACCATATCCCGGAATCGCCTCAAAATTTTCCGGCTTGCTAAGTGAAATACCTTCGTTTTTTGCTCCTTCCACAATAGCTTCAGCTAATGGGTGCTCACTCACAGTTTCTACTGAAGCGGCTAATTTCAGAAGTTCATTTTTCTGAATAGTGGTTTGTTGGGGAACGATTACAATATCAGTCAGTTCCGGTTTGCCTTTGGTGATTGTACCGGTTTTATCCAATACTACAGTCTTGATAGCCTGGGCAGTTTGCAATGCCTCCCCGGAACGAATTAGAATACCATTTTCAGCACCCTTTCCTATTCCCACCATCAGACTCATTGGAGTAGCCAGTCCAAGTGCGCAAGGACAGGCGATTATAAGCACGGATACAGCGGTGACAAGAGCATAAACGAGTTGTGGTTGAGGTCCAAAATCAAACCAGATTACGAAAGTAATAATTGCCAAAATCATTACAATAGGCACAAAGAAGCCTGATATGGTATCTGCCAGACGCGCTATGGGTGCCTTGCTGTTTTGGGCGTCCTGAACCATTTTGACGATTTGTGCCAGGGCGGTGTCTTTTCCAACCTTGGTTGTTCGGAACTTGAACGCACCGGTTTTATTTAATGTAGCCCCGATAACTTCATCACCTTTCTTCTTTGAGGCTGGCAAGCTTTCGCCAGTTAACATTGATTCATCTACTGCTGAACTACCTTCTATGATAATTCCGTCAACCGGCACCTTTTCACCCGGACGCACCTGCACGATATCCCCAACTAACACTTCTTCTACCGGAATATCCATTTCTACGTCATTACGTATTACGCGAGCGGTCTTGGCTTGTAAACCCAGCAGTTTTTTGATCGCCTCGCTCGTTTTACCTTTTGCACGCAGCTCCAATGCCTGCCCGAGAACCACCAGTGCGATAACAACTGAAACCACATCGAAAAAAGGTTCAGAAGTACCTTCAGGAAAAATTTGGGGGAAAAGGATTGCAAAAGTTGAGTACAACCAGGCTGCCCCTGTACCTAACGCGATCAATGTGTTCATATTGGCTGCCCTGTGTTTTAATGCAACCCAGGCCCCGCTGAAAAAATCGCTGCCTGACCAGAATAAAACGGGTAAAGTCAACAATGCTGTTCCAAACCAAGTTAATCGTAGTGTTGCCATTGACCAATCTCGTACGATTGGGATGAATTGAGGATAGGCTGTGATCAGTACGGGAATGGAAATGATTGCTGCGAACCAAAATTTCTTCATCAAACGTCGATATTCTTTGTCATGAGCGGCTTCTTGTTGGTCAACCGGCATATCACTTACCGCAGATTGAGTTTTATAACCCCAACTTTCAATAGCAGAATTTAACTTTTCCAATGAAGTTTGTTCGGGCAAGTAGTCAACAGTCGCTTCCTGAGTAGCGAGATTGATTGAGGCATTTAACACACCTGGGGTTATCTTAAGTTCATTTTCGATAAATCCTACGCAGGAAGAACAACGAATACTTTCAATGCCAATTCTTTTTTGCGCACCGCCGACCTGATATCCGGTTTTCTTGATCGTATTGACAATATCCATAATTTGAATAGATTTGGGATCATATTCCACCATAACAACTTCCTCAATGGGGTTTGCGACTACTCGCTCAATACCTGCTATTTTGTTGAACGCTGAATGGATCAAAGCCCTGCCCGGTTGCCCTTCTTTCGCGAACCCAATTATGGGCAATTCGATTTGCAGTGAAGCAGAGTATGGATTAAAGCCAGTATTTGCGGAACCGACAGGTTGGCTTGAATTTTGTATGTATTGGTGCGGATTTGCATCAAATTTCTTTATACAATTTTCTGAGCAGAAGTAAAACTCCTTACCGTCTAATTTGCGAGTTGTAATAGCCTCTTCGGGTTTAATTTCCATACCACAAACCGGATCTTGTACCATAAAATCACCTCTTGCATGAAAAAGATTTTTTGTACCATTTTAATAATTCGAGGAGTCCCTAAATTAAGGGAAGGGTACAAAATATTTATTTAATCGTAGCGTATGAAAAGATGATTGAACAGCGCAAAAATGCGAGGTTATCGCTAAGTCAATCAGCTTGCTGAAAATAGGCTGTTATGCTTATTATGAAATAGAAGTAACTCGGCAATGAAAGAAGGGGAAGAATTCCGATTTTGTAGGCTTATTCATTGAATGTTTCAGGAAGCTCAATCCACCCAAGGGATAAACCACGCATAACAGCTTCTGTTCGACTGTTAACTTGCAGTTTCGCGAAGATACGCGAAATATGCCCTTGAACTGTACGGTCACTGACCTCTAATTCAAAACCAATTAAACGGTTGGTCAATCCTTTTGCGACCAACGCTAAAATTTCTATTTCCCGTTCAGTCAATTTCTCATAAAGTGGAGGTTCATTTGTTTCTGCGATGTTGGCGACTATTTGGGATAAGATCATACCATCTAAAACGGACTTTCCCCGATAAACTTTCCGAACAGCGTTGATGATCTCCTCAGGCGAAGCTGTTTTAAGAATATAACCATTCGCACCGGTTTTCATTACCGCAGATATATATGGGGCATCGTCATATGACGTAAGAATTAGCACACCAACCGGCAGCTTCCTGGCTTGAATCTCCCTTGAAACTTGAATCCCACTCATTTTGGGCATCTGAATATCCAAAACAGCGACATCGGGCTTCATCCGTTCAACCATCGTCAACGCCATTTCGCCATCGGATGCTTCTCCGATAACCTGGATATCTCTGGCTTGTTCTAAAAATTGATGAGTTCCTGACCTCACAACAGCATGATCGTCTGCTAAAACAACTTTAATCACTGAGTTTAATGATCGATTTTCTATATCCATTATTTTCCTTCTAATTCTGAATGCCATGTAGAACTTATTACGTCTCAGTGAAAACGCTATTGTTTATGCTCCATCTGTCAGGCGTTCTTTTTCTTTGTTTAGTAAAGACTGATATTGAGTTTTATACTCCACTATTTTGGTTGAATTTATAAAAGAATCTTCAATGTAAGGGAAACTAAACCAGACGATTCCCAGACCGAACAGAACACCACTGATTAATCTCATCCAGGCATTAAAGGATCCCCAGGCATCACCTACATAAAAGGAGAGTGCAAATTTATGGTTTGTTATTGCTGCTAACCAGGAATTTGTATCTCTGAATCCCTGACCTATACCCGCAAAATCACTGATCATGTGTGATGTGCCATCAATCGCCATTGGTAATATGAATAAGGCCAGACCCCACCAAGGTATAGGTTTTATTTTTTTCTTTAATAAACCCCATACGATGATAAAAATCCAAATACTGGTATACATTGATACCATTCGATCCGACCAAGCCACTTTCCAACCCATTTGTGAATTGCCTGTAAATTGTCGCAATAAGAGGATATTACCGCTATCTTGCCAAACAGTCCGTATTTCCGAAAGGCTGTAAGAAATATTATTCCCAAATAAAAAATAGGACCTTTGCGGTAATTGATGGCAAAAGAAAGAATAAAACCAATAGATTGCTTTTGCGGGAATAGGAAAACCAGCAGCCATAAACACTGGTGCAAGGAAAGGTGTCAAAACGTAAAGTCCAAATAACAAACTAAATACCAAAACCCAATGACGGCCTAACCAATGTACAAATTGATCGGATTTTTTTAAAGATAATGAAGAACCATTTATAAGGGAAGCCATACTGAGTTACTCGAATTTCTGCTATAGAGCACCCAAATATTGGGTGCTCTATAGCATTCATTAATTATGAAGCTATTGAATTTTTAGGTCTAAAACTTTTTTGTATTCGACCTCTTCCTTCTGAACAACAATCGTTATTTTCCATAATCCGAGCATGCTAAAATCTGCTGTAATAGCGTAATTGCCATTTTCTTGCTCAGTTGCCACTCCGTTCATAGTCATGCCGCTCATTTCACTGTGGTCCGCGCTAATATCTACGTTGGCGCCTGTTATTGGTTGATTTTTTTCATTTCTAAGATTAATGACCAGTTCATTTACTCCAACTGTTGGCATAGGAGGGTTGGTACTCATCGTAATCTCTACGGTTTTTAAGGTTGATTCCTGCGGTTGCACCGTGGTATTACTGCAGCCAGCCAGCAGAACTGCAATAATTAGTAAGATTCCTGTCAATTTCCATTTGTAGTTCATTTTTTCTCCTGGTTTAATCTGTAACATTAATTATCAACATCAAACCACCTGGTTCAACGTTGTTGTTGGTTGTGTGATGAAGAATATGACAGTGCAATATCCACTGACCTGATTCTGTAGCTACAAATTCAATATCATAGCGTTCACCCGGCGAAACTAAGACGGTGTCTTTGGTTAGTTGGGCTGCTTTTGGAACAGGATGCCCATCAGTTGCCACAATTGTAAAAGGAACACCGTGCAAATGAATTGGATGAACAAATTGACCAATTCCTGCCAGACGTAAGCGAACGAGTTGCCCTTTCTTGACATTGATTGTTTCCGTATCCGGAAAGGCTTTGCCATTAATGGTGAAATAATTGGGTTCCATGCCCGCCATCGGCATGGCAGCAAAGGTTTCTCCATCCCTAAGTAACCATTCGGAAATCATCAAATTAACGTCAATATCTGGTGCTGGAGAGGTAAGTTCTTTCGGATCAATGATGAAGGGGGCATATAATCCAGCAGAAACTTGAACATCTCCATCGTAATGTGAATGATACATGTATGTTCCCGTAAGCTGAGCGATAAACTCATAAGTAAAGGTCTCTCCTGGGAGAATTGGTTTCTGGGTAATATCGGGAATACCATCCATTGCATTTGGTACAGCTATGCCATGCCAATGGATTGTGGTTGGTTCTGGCAATTCATTCTTAATCAGAATTCGAACAATATCACCTTCGGTCACCCGAATCATTGGCCCGGGAACAGTACCGTTATACGTCCAGGCAGTTACGAAAACATCTTGAATAATCTGCCATTTAACCGGTTTCGTAACTAATTCAAACACTTTTACATTACCTTCTAAACGAAAATCAAGAGGTTGACCGCCGATTCCGTCTGAGGTGTTTTGAATATTCTCCCCACTGATCGGTTGCATCATGTGGTTACTATCGGAAGAAGGTGCCATAGTACCGGGTGTAACGGTTGCACTTAATTTATCTTCAGATTCCATAACGTTAAAAATCTCAGATTTACTTTGGGTGGAACAGGCAGTTAAAAGAAATAAACTTGTAATGATAATCGGAAAAATGACGTAAATTTTTCTCAACAGTATCTCTCCTGTAGTATGCTAAATTCTATATTGTTACAAGAGTAGATTATTGACAGAGTTAAGAGAAGCGCTAAATTGCGGAACATAAGGTAAGTGATAATGCCTATTTACAAGCAAAAAAACTTATATGGGGTGCAATTGACGAAGATAAGCAGTTGCATTTGAAAATTTATTTCCAAGAATATTGTTCAAACTGTCTTGTAGTTTTTTCGATTTAGATATTTCTTCCATGCAGGGTAAAAAGAGCGATTGTGTAATCGCTAAATCTAAAGCGAAGTGTAAGTTTTCCCTAGGATTTTTAGAAAATAAACCATTCCCTGTATATGACCAGGAGTTAGCCAAATAAATCATTCCTTCTGTCAAAAAATTACCAGCATATCGGGAAAGTTCTTTCCGTAATATTTGAGTTATCTGTAAAAACGGAAATAGAGCTTGAGAAAGTGTATTGGTTACCTTTAAAACTTTTTTAAATGCCTGTTGGGGAGAACGAATAGAGGATTGTAGTAAGACTTTTTGAAATGAGATCTGATTCATAGTGGCTTTTAAATTACGAGATGATGAATTAGAAATGAGCAAGCAGGGTAAAATTGTAGTTTGTGGCAGTAAATCAGAATCAACCCAAAAAAAATCAGATGAATCCATAGTGCCTATGATGGAGAGGTTTGTCGGAAAAGGAATCGGCTCAAAAAAATGTGAACCAGGCAATCGCATTATTTGCCCATGTCTTAATTGAAACGCTGTTTCCGTAAAGTATTCAAGCAATTCACCTCGGCTGATTTTAGTCATCGTTGCAATAAATATCCGACTTTTATTATGAAATAGTACTGCCTCTTCCAGTAACAATTCCAGTTTGAAAGTATTGAATCTGGATTGAAATCGTATGTTCTCTATCACATTAATACTTTTTGCTGCCCACCAAGGGTGTCCTATCATTGTTTGATACTGATGGGTATCTTTACCGATCAAAATATTATTAAAATCTTCTACCAATTTCTCTTTTGCTGACTCAGGAGGTCCTGTCAAAATGATGAAAGGTTTGGATTTTAAGGCAATAAGGAAATTGATAACCATGTTTCGTATGTAACCGGAATCACCTACTTCAAGACGATTTATAGTTTCTTCGATCAGGAGTAATTCAAGATCAGGGGAGGATTGACTATTTGGTTTATTTATCATATCGTTTTGTCGCTCCTTTGATTTCATTGAGCTTTGGCGGGAAAACGGTGGATCTAACGAATTAAAAACAATAAAAAGAAAAGTGAGTAATATTTTCTTTACTGTGATTTGAATCAGTGTCTTATGACATTGACTTACTTCTAATAGAAAGTTTTCTTTTCTGCGTTGTTAGGAAAATCAATAATGGTGCACTTATGGTAAAAACAAGAATGCTAATAAGTTGGGCTTGATTAAGACCAAAAGCGATAATTTTGTATGCGCTGGTAAAAGCAATAAAAAACCGAATTACTGCATACGCAAGCAAATAAATCAGCGTTAAAATTCCATCCGGTAAGTTTTTCTTGCGCAAGTTCCACAAGAGCGAAAAGATTGCCAAGTTCATGAATATTTCATAAACGGGGGTAGGGGTATAATATACACCGAGTTGCGGAACCATGGCATTTGGGCTTGTATATGCAAACCCAAAAGGCCCGCTTGTAAACTTTCCAATTGAATCACCAGTGATTACACAGGCTAACCTTCCAACAGCCTGTCCCAAAACAACACCTGGGACCAAGGCATCTAAAAAGCGTGGTAATTTCCAATGTTGGACACGGGCGAGGATGACAGCCGCAATTAACCCACCGACGATACCACCCCAGATGGCTAGACCTCCTTCCCAAATATAAAAAGCACGGATTGGATTCATCGCAAAGACATCCGACCAATGGTCTATCACGTGAAAAAGTCTGGCACCAACTAATCCGGCAATAATAATCCATACAGCGCCATTGGTCACACTTTCTTTATTAAATCCTTTTCTGCCGGCTTCTTGAATTGCTAACCATCCGCCAATAATAATCGCAGTTGTGACGATTAGACTGTACCAGCGAATGTGGAACTGACCAATTGAAAATAATATTGGATCGATTGAAATTGTGATCATAATACCTACTATTGCTTTGCCCGTTTTCCTTTATAGTAAACGGGCAAAGCATATTTATTAATTTTAATGATGATGTCCTGAATGACTGTCTTTCGATTGTTTAACATATTTTTCAGGTTCTTTGTCGAATGCTTTTTTGCACCCCTGCGAACAAAAATAATACGTTTCTCCCTGAAATTCAGATTTCCCCGCTGCTGTTTCTGGATCTACGTCCATTCCACATACTAAATCTTTATGCATGATTTATCTCCTTTTTTTCCATCAATATTTTTTGTGTACAAAGCAAGTATATTGAAGTTGTTGTGGAAATAATAGCGCCAAATGATCGGCGTCAAGCTAAGTGTTTTTGCCTATAAAGTGAAGGAAGATTCAAAAACTAGTGTTGATGACGATGGTGTATATCGGGTGTATGCGGGTGGTTATGCTCGATAAAATCATGAATATGTTTATGAGAGTGTTTGCCACTTGAGTGCAAATCTTCAATATGCGTATGCTCATGATGGATTTCTGGATGTGAATGTGAGTGTTCATGTTCAATTATTCCATGAATATGGGTGTGTTCATGGTGTTCTCCAAGCATCAGCCATGCTCCAATAAACATGAAGGGTAACGAATAATAAAATAAACCTTGAGGTATATTCTTAAATATAGCAATTGAGGAAATCATACCCACAAAAGGTGCTGTACTAAACATGGTACTTGTCCGAACTGCACCCAAATTCCGCATAGCCATGATAAATAATGCTATACTCACACCGTAGCATACAAATCCAAGCAATAAAGCAAATATAATTTGATTATTTGCTGGTAATGACTTTTTAAGTAAAAAAGCCAATACTAATGAAAATATGCCTGAGCTAATACCTTTGATGGCAACAATAATTAAAGGGTTTTTTGCCGATATTTTTTGTATAAAATTGTTATCGAATCCCCATAAAATACAAGCTCCTACAATACCAGAAGCAGCCAAAGAAAATTGCAAATTTGAAGTAGGCATCCATGAAAGCAGGATACTACCTACCGTAATCGAAATCATCGCAAAAAAAACTCGTTTACCAATTTCTTCTTTGAAAATAAGCGCAGCAATTATCGTGGTCGCAACACCTTCGAAGTTTAGAAGAAGTGATGCGCTCGCCGCACTCGTATTTCTCAAACTATATAATAACAGAATTGGAGCAGCTACACCCCCTGCAAGAACGGCTCCAAATAGCCAGGGTATATCTGGTCGACCAATTTTTGCTTCATTTGAGAAGGTGTTCGAGAATTTTTTTTGAAATAACAATAGTATAGTTATACCCAAGCCACTGCCTAAGTATAACAACGAAGCTAAAACAATAGAATCTATCTCGCCAAGTAGTAACTTTGATAATGGTGTACTTATGCCAAAAAAAATTGCAGCCAAAATTGCTTGAAGATACGGATATAAATTTTTTACCTGCATATCGAATTTTGTTCCAATGATTATAACATTTAAGATTATCTAAACTTCTTCTCAACTAATATGACTAGAATGTCATTTTATTATCTTAATTGTAATCTCCGTCCCGTTATTTGGGGACGCCGAAATCTTAAAATCGGCATTAATAATCTCAGCCCTTTCCTGCATCCCTATCAGACCAAAATGACCATATTTTGTAAAATCTGTAGGATTGGCAGGCACAACAAATCCCTTTCCATCGTCCCAAATTTTAATAAATATTTCCGTTTCAGAAAACCCCAGTTCTACCCAGGAATGTCTGGCTTCGGCATGGTGAATTACATTGTTTAGCGATTCCTGTACCATTCGATAAAGAAGCATTTCAGTATTTGAATCAAGACGGCATTCCAATCCATGTAACTGAAATTTAATGGGTATATTGGCTGTTTGCTCCATTTCATTTACTAACATTTCTAATGAAGCGGATAAGCCTAAATCTTCAAGGTATATAGGTCTTAATCCACGGATCATACGTCGTAGATTTTCCATTGTCTGCCTCATCAAAGCGAGTAATTCCTGCAAATCTTTTTTTTGGTGGTCAGCAGCTTTCATCATGATCAATTGTATACGCTGATTCAATGCAATAAGTGATTGTATCGTGTCGTCATGGATATCGCGTGCCAGACTACGGCGTTCGTTTTCAATACCCTCTGTAATTGCCCCAATATAACTATGTAAATTTTGTTGGGCATCTTTTAACTTTGCAGCCATTTCGATCAACTCAAGTTGAAGATTCCGGATCTCTGCAATCCCGCCAACAGGTATTTGAATGGCTGCAAAGTCACCATTTGCTAAGTTAGCGGCTTGTTTTTCCAGTTTTTGAAGGGGTTGCACAATTCGCCTGGCCCCAAACCATACAGCCATTAATGTAAATAAAAAAACAGGAATAATTGTTAATGGGGCATACTGGGTCGTATTTAAATAGGGGTTGGCAATATTTTCCCACGCTTCTTCACTTACTAAGCCCCACCCTGCCGATGGAATTGGTGCAAAAGCAATAACATGTTCACCTTCTTCCCCTTGATAATAATTAATTCCACTTTCTCCATTTAGTGAATCTCTAATTCCCGGATGAAAAACGCCTTCTTTCCCTAAAGAGAGAGTACCTGTTTGAAAAAGTATTTCATACTTTTCATCCATTTCACCAGGACTAATCACAACTGTTGTTGTTTGACTCATTTGAACCAAATCACCGATCGCGTTTTTTATCAGTCGGTTGGCAGAAAATGCGCCAACTAATATTTCATGATTATCTGTAATGGTTACAATTAAAAGGTAAGCTTCAGAATTTTTGGAAATAACAGGTTGTCCTAAAACGACAGAAGGTGTAATTTCTTTTTTTAGCGAATTAAATGATTTCAGAATTTGCGGAGGGATTTTTTGCCAGTCTATTCGGGTAGAAGAAGATTTAATAAATTGACCATCCCGTGAAAACAATGCCAACCCACCATCAAAAATCGAATTGATTTCCTCTGGTTTGAAAATAAACGAAGAAAAATCGGATTGTATATCCAGGCTACGTGATAGTAAATCCATAGTGTTGATCGATTGATCAATTTCTTGTTCTATGGAGCTGGCTGCTGCCCGTGCTGTTCTCAAATCGCGATCACCGACAAGATTGCGCATAGCTTCCCGATGTAAAGATTGGCTGCCAAAAGCAACGATTAAGAGAAGAGCGGCTAAAGGAATTATTGTAATTACAAACAATTGGAGAGTGAAACCTCTCCAATTGAATTTATTTGTGGATTTATTTTTTAGTTTTGATAACATGAGACCAGTCTCTGTTTGGGCCGATTTAGTTTCCGAAAAATCATAAAGCTGGTTCATCAAGGCTTGTAGAAATTAATCCTTGAGAAACAGCCTTCATGACAGCTTCCGTTCTGCTTTCTGCATTCATTTTTTGGAAGATGTTTGCCAAATGGTTTTGCACAGTTCTATCACTAATCCCTAACTGCATCCCTATTGCTTTATTGGTATAACCCTTAGCAGTGTGGGCTAAAACCTGTAATTCGCGATTGGTCAGCGCTTCACTAATAGGAGGGTCATCAGGAGTAGCAAGCTGTATAAAAAGTTTTTGGGTCAGATTAGGATCCAATACAGATTTACCTTGAAATACATCCTGGACAGCCTCAATAATTTCATCGGGATCTGCACTTTTTAGAACATAGCCGTTTGCTCCTGCTTGGAGAACTGCACGAACGTAAGGTTCTTCTTCATAAGCAGTCAAGATCAATATGCCAATTGAGAGGTTACTTGAACGAACCCAACGGGTAAGTTCGATTCCACTCATTAAAGGCATTTGAATATCAAGTACAGCGACATCAACAATATTTTTTTCTAGAAATTCGCGTGCTTCTTGCCCATTAG
This sequence comes from Anaerolineaceae bacterium, assembly GCA_002702705.1. GTDB lineage: Bacteria > Chloroflexota > Anaerolineae > Anaerolineales > Anaerolineaceae > UBA6170. The sequence continues at coordinate 31,555 of PABH01000011.1, read as the reverse complement.
ATGCTTCAGCGATTACTTTGATATCAGCACTCTGTTCCAGAAATTGACGGATGCCGGCTCGGACAACAGCATGGTCATCGGCCAGGAGAATGCGTATTTTATCTTCAGATCTCATGCCCTTTATTATACCTGCCTTAATACTGGATACCAACAAAAGGTTATAGCCTGGGTTATCTTTTTCTACTTCCAAGAAAGACTACCAAACAAAGGTGTGTAAATAACTCACCAGAGCATCAATTTGCTGGCTGGTAAAAATGGGTCCCCAATATGGCATCCCCGTGCCCATCCCCCCGCGGATTATCTTTCCGGCCAGTAAAGCCGGGCTGGCACCCAGCAGATGATCCGGATCAGTCAGATCGTGTGGACGGGTTAAACCGGCTGTTGATGATTCTGAATGTGAATCATACATATCATGCGCTTCTGCCTCCGGAATGGGAAGATCACGCACCATCACACCATCTCCTTCGCCTGTTTCACCATGACAGGCCGCACAATTTTCGGCATACAGGCTCTCACCGCTTTTAATGGCGGTTGGTGAAGTATTTTCCCGCCAGATCCAGCCGACCACATTCCATATATCCCCATCATTTAACGCGGACAAGTCAGGTTCCGCCCGCAAACGTGACCATACACTTGCCGGGCTGTTTGCTAAGTATGTCTCTTGCTCGAATACATAGGCGGGCAAGTCTTCTGCAAAGGAAGCACCCTTTTGGGGTGACACCGGTTCTCGTGGTGTAACTTTAGCTTCGTGTGGGGCATCAATATCAATGCCCAATTGGAGATATAAGGGGGGCGGATTGGTAGCGGCTGCCATCTCCCCCTGAACCTCAATCGTGCCGCGCATTCGCCAATGATTTGGTCCACACCAGCGCGTACAGTAATAGGTGTACGTGCCCGGTTCATCAAATAAGAGGGTGGTTTCCACAAATTCTCCCGGTATAAGTTCTACCGTTGGCTGGTCCGATTTCCCCACAGCAAAACCATGGACGACATCATCACTTGTTAATCTCAGATTGATAGGTTGATTCGTTTCCGCAGCGATTGAAGTGATACTCCATCCCCCATTTTCGGGCATGCGAGCATGGATTTGAATGGTATTTGTTTGTTGATTTCGATTTTTTTGCCACCCAAGTACAAATATCAGGATCACCATGCCAATAAATAAAACAATCAAAATACGGGCGAAAACTTCTTTTTTCATAAACTAATTAGCCAATCAATAACCATAACATGCTCACAGTAAAAAGACCGGAAAAAGCAACAATGGGCAGCGCTTGTTTTTTGCTCTCGCTGATCTGCTGTGTTACCTTGCTGGACCAAAACAACCCAATGACCAAAAGAAGAATTTGAATCCATCCACTCCATGAAGTGGATTGCCCAATACTTGCCGTACCAGACATACCGATCAGATTCCACCCCCACCCAAAGGGATCGGAAATAACGGGCAAGACATACGAAAATTTTACAAATGCGAACGAAACCGTAAAGGCAATCCATGACATCAGCCCCAACGGCACCAAAACTTGCCCGTACTTTGATAAAGTTTTCCGGAAGGTAGTCTTTGCAGAACCTACCCTAACTGCGCCCCATATAGCGGCTGAATAGAGTCCCGGCAGAACACCCAAAGAAATTATTAAAAACACACCAGCAAAAATTAACCAAGGCAGGCTGCCAACTTCATAAGCCGCGCTCTTGAGCTGCCCCCATGTGCCTAAAAAGACCGCCGAATCAACCAGCACGCTCGCAAGCATCACCAAGCCCAGGAAAACATCTCCCAGGTTGTGTTTTGCTTTTTGCCCTAGGTCACTTCCCCAAGGACGCAAATTAACCATGATATTATCGGACGGGCAAACCCGCAAGCATTCCATACATAATCCACAATCTGCACTAGATTTTAACGCCAACGGATACTGCCCCCAGGGGCAAGCTGTATAACAGGTTTTTTCGCTGTGTTCTGCACATATTTGCTTCTCCTTCACCCGCACCTCCACCGGGCTGGCTTGGGCATATAATCCGGTAAAGCCGCCAATTGGGCACAAGTAGTTACAGAAGGAGCGCCGTTCAAAAATAAGACTTAAGATAAAAGCCAATGCAATAATAGAAAATAAGATGATTGCTGTGACTTTTGCGGAAGTGAGCGTGACAGCCCCAAATAACCCGATCAGAAGAAAACCACCAGCCTGCAGCCAATTACCGCGTAATTTTTTAGGCCACCGTTTGCCAAGACCAAAACCTTTTCCCGTTGGAGAAAAGACCCCTCGCTGTTGCATCCATTCGCCGGGCATGGGAATTGGGCAAATACTACACCAGGAACGCCCGCCAAAGGGAATGAAAAACAATTTAAGCGCACTCCACCAGGCGATCCACACAAAAATAATTGCAAAATTATGGCTGCCCACCACGGGGCCAAACAAGCCAGCCAAAATTGTGAAAACAAATCCTGCCAGGGTGATGGCGCGGATAAGAAATTGAGGCCAACGGCTGCGTAATAATAAATTTATCGTTGGAAAACGGGTCAGATCAATCCGATTCAATTGTTGACCTCTTTCAGATTGGAGAATGGTTTACGCAGAGACCAAAACGCTGCCCCCATAGCTAGTATTCCGAGCAGCATAGCACGGATAAACATCAAATTCGGACCGACTTGCAATTTACCGATCATAAAGGGATGTAAATTGCCACATGCCACCGAACACCGAAAACGGAACACACCCGTTTTTTCAGCAATAAAAGCAGCCGTTTTCGTTTGACCCGGATCGGCTGTCAATTCAAAATCATATCCATCCAATGAAAGTCCATGCACCACATCCATAGCAACCAGATCAAGCGTGATTTTGTCTCCCTTATTGACCTTGATTACCCCTGGCGTAAACTGGTACATGCTGGCTTCGATACGAAGATGCCGGTCTATCGGGGCGGCTTGTGCTTGTGGTAACGGAACAAAAATGATCAGCAGTCCCAGAATAAGGAGCACAAAGAACCACCAATCGTTTTTAATACGGTTTATCAAATCACTGTCTGCAACCTGAAATTTCATAAACCTATTCCACCGGCGGCATATTGGATGGACCATATTGGGCATAGGTCAGATCAATGAATGCCCGGATCTCCGGCGCAGATTTTCCCTCCCGCGTCAGCTTCATCACATCCTGAGAAATATCAACACAAATCGAACAACCCAAGGCATGCTCATCAAAGACAATATCCCCGGAGGGTTCGATTTCCTGAATATAACAATCATAATTAGAGGCATGCCCCATTGTATTGCAGCCACAGTAACATGGCACGTTTTTTAACGCATCCGGGTTGGCAACTGCAAATTGATACGATTCCCGCACCGTAACAGGGGATTGTTGCATATCCATGGGTAAGACGGAAAGCGGGGCTAAATCCAATATACTTTCTCTGGTCGGGTTATTCGTGCTGCAAGCGGAAAGTAGACTGATCAGCAGTATAAATAAAAACAAGAGAGAAAAACGAGCCCGGAAAGAGAATTTTATTACTTGGTTATTTTTCATATTTACCTGTGATAAAAAGGAAGGTTTTTTTCATCCATCCAATTGGGTTTATTTTCCCGATTGTTAGGGCACCCAGTTGGAAAGCACGGTTAGGAATAGATCTTGTTTAGTAGGATCATTGTTTGGCAAATGAAGCCGGAAGTCATGGGGTCCGCCCATATCCCCATGCATCATAAATTGCATAGAAATGGTGGTGGATTCACCGGGTTTGAGGGTCATCGAACCGATGACGGGGGTGGGGGGTCAACAGCCCTCCTTAACTTCCACATAAGGCTTCTGGGTGAAGCGCAGAACCTGATCACCCACATTGTGCACCTCAAACGAAGTCTGGACAGTTTTCCCCAACTGAACATCCCCTAAATCTACAAGCGCTTCATCGACCTGTAATTTAGGGGAGCCAACAACCTCGGGCGTAAATGGTTCCGGTTTTTTTCCGAAAACAAAGAACGAAGCAATTAGTAAAATAATAACCCCACCCCCGATAAGAAATAGCGGGGTTTTTATTACTTCTTTTTTTTGCATCTTTTTTGATTTTGACGAATATTTTTTTGGGGCAGCCATTATAGCCTCCTTCAAATAGGATAAATTATAGTAATTGTAAAGGGCAGGATTTTTTTCCACAATAGGCATATATTCCTGTTAATTTCTTCACACAGCTTTAAAAAAGCCTGTATTTTTTACGCTAGGGAATTCCCTTATAGCCATCGGGTAAAATCCGCATTGTATCTCTCTCTTTCTTGCGGTACATTAATGAAGGGGTACTTTTTCTTAACGAAGATACCCTCTCAAAATTAACTCCAGGAGGAAAAATGCAATCAAATTCCAAAACCTTACAACCGCTGGCGGTGGTAGTTGCCATCCTACTTGCGGCGATTTTGATCAGCGGAATAATTGGTGTCCCGTATCGATCCATGCAGCCACCTACCAAGAGTGAAGCGCGGCTCCACTTAAACACCAAAAACTCAACCCGCTTTGGGGGAGCATCCTTGGAAGATGTCAGTACGAGAATCAGCACGGCTGTTTACCCGGACATTCAACCGGAAACCGTTTTTTTATTTGACCCGCAAAACTGGCAGGCTGGATTGGCAGCCACCACTTTGTTACGTCCCATGAAAGGTGTACTGCTGCCTATGACCGAAAACGTGCGGGAAGAGGTAGCGCGGTTAAATCCCACCCGGAATGACTTTACCAATAATGGAGTGGTCCTGTTAGACGGGGTACAGGCTGATGGGCTAACGGGTGAAAACCTGATGCTGGATGATATTCTAGGCTTGCGCCAACAATATGGCCTCGCTCCCCAGAATGTCATTCTGGTAGATAAAGACACTCCTGAAACGGCCTTGTTGGCTGCTCCCTGGGCAGCGTACAGCGGAGACCTGATCATTTTTGATGCAGCCGATGCCCCCACAGGGTTGAACCGCTACAGTCTGGGGGTTCAGGTCGATGGTTTTACCAGCATCACCGCTAAAACCCCGGAGGCGCTGGCAGTCACCTTTGCCAAATATGAGGACCCCCAAAACACATTGTTTGGTTGGGCTTTTAATGCCAATACCCTCACGGGGTACCGCGCCTATATTGTCGCAAATCCGAACAACCCGGCGATGGCATTAGCCGCTGCCAACCTTGCGATCCACGGCAAACCAGGCCCCCTGATGTGGTCTGAAACCGAAAAGTTGCCAGCGGGGGTGAATAATTATTTCTGGTCACAACGAGCAGCTTTTTGGGTTACGCCCGCAGAAGGCCCATTCCATCATTTTTGGATCATTGGAGACGAAAACCAAATTTCTTTTAAAGCCCAGGGACAGGCTGATTACGCCGTTGAGATTGGACCTTACTTTGGGAAAGGCGTTGGTTTGAGCGGCATCGACCTGATTGCCGTTTTTTGGGTATTGATGGGCATGGCTTCCGCAATATGGATCTTGCTCCACCAGTTCAAATTCCTGCCAAAACAAAACTGGGTAATGAGCCTGGCCTGGCCTTTATTAGCCCTGTTGATCGGCCCCTTTGGTTTATTGTTTTATTATCTCGCATATCGGCGTCCCATTATCCGTTTACCAAACGGAATGATCGTCTGGGATCGCCCATTGTGGCTGCAAGGGTTGGCCGCAACCGTTTCTGCGGTTGGGTTTGGGGCCTCGATCATGATCACCAGCGGTTATCTGACAACATTTTTTGGCATGCCGCTGATTCCCAACCGGTTAACCGGTGCTTTTTTATTAGGCACGCCGATGATCTTACTGATGATCATTAACTTTGTGGTCGCGGTATTGGTCTCCTGGCTAGTTTTTCAAACCCCAATGATGGTGATGTTTACCAACAAACCATATAAGCAAACGCTGGGAAAATCACTGCCGATAGTGTTGATTTCGATGACCTTTGCTGCTGTCGGCATGAACCCCCTCATGTGGTACTTGATGATGTCGAAGATCCCCATGATGCCTACCGAAGAATCTATCCTTTGGTTTGGGGTGATGTTTTTCACCGCCTTTACCGCTTTGTTGGCGGCCTGGCCGCTTAATTATGTTTTGATCCGCAAACAAAATAAAAGCGGATTGATGTAGGAGGCTATTTTAATGAAAAAAGGATTTATAAGTATACTCATCGTTCTTGTTACAACGATTTTAATTTTCACGGGCACGAACTTAATTGCCAACGCCTATCTTGCCAATCAAAAACCGGCGGATATCGCTTCCTTGCCATCCAACAGTGAACTACTGACGGTTAATACCACCCGCATTGGCTCTGATGATGCCTTTGAAACAGCGGTCGCCGTGGCACAGATCATTTATCCGGCCACAGAAGAGGAAAATACACCCGGTGCTGTCATTTTGGTAAACATCAACAGCCTGCCGGAGTTACTGGTGGCTGCAAACCGCATCCAACATTTTCCGGTCAACGCACCGTTGTTGTATGTGGAACAGTCCGACCTGCCGCAAATCACCCGCAACGAATTGCTGCGGCTAAATCCGGAGGGTGTACCCGCCGATGGGAATGTGCAGGTTTATATTGTAGGCACCATTGATGCTTCCGTGAACGATGCGGTGAATGAACTGGGCTTTAAAACGCGCGTACTCAACGCCCCGGATCCCATTCAACTGGCAGAAGTGGTGGATAATTGGACATCTACCCAACATGGGGATCACCCCAACGAAGTCGCGATAGCCAATATCGAACATCCCGAAATGGCAATCCCAGCAGCCTATTGGAATGCCCACATGGGGCAAGGTTTTGCCTACGTCACTTCCGAGGGTGTGCCGGAAGCCACCAAAGAAATCTTAAAACGACGTGCCAATGGAGCCTGGATTTATGTTTTTGGTGACGAAAGCATCATGCCAGAGCATGTGGTACGGGAATTAGCCCAATATGGGCAGGTGACCCGTATGCCGCGCAATGATCCATCCGCTATTAGTGCTTATTTTTCCGGGTTTAAAGATATTGGCGCCGACTGGGGTGCCTGGTTCTGGCAAAAAGCGCGTGATTTTGGTTGGGGGATTTCGGAAGCAGGTCATAATGCAGTCTTTGTAAACCTCGATGGCCCGGCGGGCTGGCAAAACGCAGTCACCGCCACCACCTTAAGCCACATGGGGAAACACGCCCCGGTATTGATATTAAATGGAGATGGTGTGCCTGACAGCGTAAAGAATTATCTAATGGTGCTGAAACCCTACCCGACCGATGCTCAGCAACAGTTATTAAATCACGGCTGGATCATCGGTGGTGAAGAAACGATCAGTTGGCAAACTCAGGTCGAATTGGATAATCTCTTAGAAGCCTATCCATTCGAAGAATAAGGAGAAAGAAAATGATGGACATCACAAAAAAACATGCAAATTTCTGAAATGCAAAAGATCAGCCAACAAGAAGTCCTCTATTATGATAAACCCAGACCCGAGGCAATTCACTTTCAATCCTTTCCGGATGGAATTTGGTCTGCAACCTGGTTAGGGATATTGATCGGCACTGGGATCGGTCTTATTTTTGGGGTGTTGATGTTCCAAGGGATCATCATAATTCCCGGTTGGGAGGGGTTATTCTCGATGACTCCATTTACCTTCCACGTCTTTTGGGGTGTGGTGGGTTTAGCGTTGGGGCTGATCACCGGCGGATTGATCGGGATGGCGGCCACACCGCCCGATGTTCTGATTGAGTAATTTAATCATTAGAAAAACACCTCCCGTTGGTGAAGTTCACCGAAATCACCAGTAAAAGTCAGTCCAACAGGAGGAAAAATTATTAAATCCACAGAGCAGCATAAGAAGCTGACTTATTTTGAAAAGCAAATAAAAAGGTGTAAGAACGATTGTCGCACCATCGATCATCAAAAGATGGTTTTATTAACTTTATTTGTTCGCTTAAGGTTTCGTTTTGACAGTTATTTTAAGGCATAAGTTATTCCTCCAGTGAATGAAATTTCAAATTGCTCAAAGTGAAAACAGGAAGAAAATATTTCACAATAGGCATAATTGTCTGTTGTTACGTGGTTGATTCGACATTCTTTTATAGATAGAACACGTTAAACCTCATTTAATCTTTATAGACTAATATATTTTTGGAGGGTAAGTAGCCATTATGCTTATCTTCCTTTGGGTGTAATGGCGCTTTAGATGATTAGAATTTTAATTTATCATATTAACCTATTGTGACATATCTTCGATCTAGGATGTCGGAAAATTTTTAATTCAGGAGGTTTTTATGATAAAAGATCCCGTGTGTGGAAAAAAAATAAATCGTGGTAAAGCATTCGCAGTTGTTGAATATGAACGTATCCAATATTTTTTATGCTGTCCCATCTGCCAGGCACAATTTGAACAAGACCCTAAACACTTTGCGAGACCTGAGATGGGTGTTCCAATAAAAAAGAAATCGAGATGAAAATGAACTGGACTTTACCCATTTTATTCCGGATGTAACCTGAAGATTTTGAATAAAAGATTTTATAGATCCAATAATACAGGCATTTTTGCCCATTTCTGGTGTGTTAAGGAGGTATTATTATATATTAAGGTAAATTTTATCGAAAATAATTGATTTTAAATTACCACCAAATAAAAGGAATTAACGATATGGAGAAGCGGTCAGATAATCCAATTCCAAACGTTTTAAGCCGAAGGCTCATCGTTTTTACACATGCCCTGGCATTTGTATTGGGATTTTCTTTGGTTTTTATCGTTGGGTGGGGCGGGGCTGCAACTTTATTGGGACAGGTTTTCGGTGAGTATAAATCTTTTCTTGGCAGGGTAGGTGGTGCTGTTGTGATTTTGTTTGGGCTTTCCACTTTAGGTGTTGTTAAAATTCCCTGGCTTTATTACGATACCCGCCCGCAATGGAAAAACCAAGCGAGAGGCGGGCTGTTTGCATCCGGATTGATTGGCGTGTTTTTCGCAGCAGGTTGGACTCCTTGCGTAGGCACTACCTTGGGTACAATACTCACGCTTGGTTTTTCTCAGGAAACTGTTGGACAAGGGATGATTTTGTCGTCTGGTTACTCACTGGGACTGGGTTTACCTTTTTTGGCAATTGGCTGGGGCATGGAACGCGCGACCGGTTTCGTGCGTAGATTTCAACGGCATATGCGCAGTATACAAATCGCTAGTGGGATATTCTTACTTTTAATTGGGGCTATGTTACTCACAAATCAAATTAGCTTTCTTGCGATTTGGGCGCAGAAGAATGGATTGTTTCTTGACCTGCCGTTTGGAGCAGCTGCTCCTACATACCTTATTGCTGTTGTGGCTGGTTTAATCTCTTTCCTTTCACCGTGTGTTCTGCCGCTTGTGCCAGCTTATGTTGGTTATCTTAGCGGTCATGCTTTTGGAGAATATCATAATGGCCACAATTAATTTATCGCGAGATAGCCGCCGCTGGATCGTCTATTCAGTGATCATATTGGTGGTTGGAATTATGTGGATTTTCGTTTCACGTGTTCCTGTTGGAAATTCTGTAGAAGCAGTTCCGCCTTCGGCTCCTCGGGAAGGATTTATTGCTCCTGATTTCACGTTAGATCTGGCTGGAGGGGGGGATGTTACTTTATCTGAGTTACGCGGCAAGGTGGTATTAGTGAATTTTTGGGCCAGTTGGTGTCCACCGTGCCGAGAAGAGATGCCAGCCATCGAAAAAATTTACAACGCTTTTGAACCATTGGGGTTGGTTGTCCTAGCAGTTAATGTGACCAATCAGGATAGCGAAGCAGCCGCAATCGCATTTGCCAAAGAATTTGGCTTAACCTTTCCTATTCCTTTAGATCGTAAGGGAGATGTCGGCGCGCGTTATCAATTGCGTGGTTTACCCAATTCATATTTTATTGACCGGAACGGCACGATCCGTTCTGTAGTGGTGGGAGGTCCAATGGCTGAAGCACTGATCCAATCTAAAATCGAAAACTTATTAAAAGAGTCTGAGTGATATGTTACCTTATCTACGTTTAGGACCGTTCTTATTACCACTGGCCAGTCTATCCTTATTAATAGGAGTGTGGTTGGGTTCTTGGATTGCGGAAAAACGGGCGTTGAGAATAGGCATCAAATCCGATCTAATTTCCAATCTGATCTTTATCGGTTTAATCGCTGGTCTGATCGGGGCAAGGGTAGCTTATGCTGCCAGGTATATAAACGCTTACATCTCTAATCCATTAAGTCTTTTTGCACTTACCCCGGATACACTCTCTATCCCTGAAGGATTGATGATTGGATTGTTTGCTGCATTCCTCTATGGGCAACGCAAAAAACTAGGTATTCGCCTCGCTTTGGATGCCCTTGCACCAGCTCTGGCAGTCTTTTTGGTGTTTCAGGGACTCGCTCATTTACTAAGCGGAGATGCTTTTGGGACACCATCCGATACACTGTGGTCAATTTATCTCTGGAACGAATATCGTCATCCTACTCAAATCTATGAAACCCTGCTTGCGATAATTATTTTGTTCATTATTTTGAAATATCCTTTGAAACTGGGCAGCGGACGTAGTTTCTGGCTGGTAATTGCCCTCTCATCCGCTGCGCGTTTATTCATAGAAGCCTTTAGAGGTGACAGCACAATTTGGAACGGGTTTCGGGTATCTCAGATTTTTGCGCTAATTGTTTTAGCTGCTTCACTCTGGATGTTGTATACCTGGATTGATTCTACTGATGAAGAAAAAAAAGGAGTTTCTTTATAAAGTGAAGACTGTTTATTGTCTTCTCGTATCAATTGGAGTTCTTAATCCCTCTTTTTTCTTAAAAGCAATTTTGTAGAATTGGAAGTAGATATTATGAAACGATTTTTTGGAAAGTTAAAATTAAACACTATTTCCATTGGCGTTCTGGTGTTGTTGCTTAATGCCTGTGTACCGGATTCTCTCGGCAATAAAACTGTAAATAACAAAGGCGTGATTATTAATGGTACCGAAGTTCCTCCTGTGGCAGATCTCTTGCCAGAAAATATAGGCTCAGGAGAGCAGCTTTACATGGAGTACTGCGCTAGCTGCCACGGTAGTAGCCTGGAAGGTGCAGCAAATTGGAAGACCCCCTTAGAAGACGGTACACTTCCCCCGCCGCCGCAAGATAACAGCGGTCATACGTGGCATCATTCAGATGCAATTCTCCAAAGAATTATTTTAGAAGGTGGTGCTAAAATGTATGGTGGAACGATGCCGGCATTTGATGGTCAATTGACTCAGGAACAAGCGGCAATGATCCTTGATTATTTTAAGAGTCAATGGGGAAAGGACGAACGTGAATATCAATGGTGGATAACCGTAACTGAAAATAAGTAAGCTCAACCGTAATGCTCTTTATATTTTAATGTGTACTCATTCTTATGCAAGAAAATATCTGATTTATAAAAAGGATAAAGAACGTGTTAAGGGAAAGCCCTTATTTTATATAGGGAAATTCCCTACTATTGTTTGATCGTAATTCGGTAGATAGTTAAGAAGGAGGAAATTATAAATAATGATAGGGGGAATTCACGAATTTTTGTTAATAAATTAGGAGAAAACGAATGAAAGTAAAAATGATTACCCTGGGAGCAATGCTGGTTTTGATCAGTATTGTCATTACCGGTTGTACTGGTTTATCACGCCAAACAGCTGATCAGACCGGAACTGAACTTTCTGGTGCGGCGAACGGCGAACGAATTTATTTTACCGGATTGGATGGAAGGGGAGAACAAATTTCCTATTCCGATGGCCCGGATTTTAGTGGCATGATGATGGGCTCTTATCTGACTTGCGCAACTTGTCATGGTCCTACAGGCAGCGGAGGTCAGCATACGATGCCTATGCAGGTTATGTATGCACCACCGATTAACGGTGATGCACTCATCGAGATGATGAACGAAGAATCTGGGGAAACACCCCAGCCTGGTGGCTATAGCATTGATAGCTTTCGCAGCGCAGTTGTTGAGGGTAAACACCCGGATGGTGACACACTCAACACGGATATGCCGCGGTGGCAGATTAGCGATCAAGACCTGGAAGACCTTTTAGCTTTCTTAAAGACAATACCGTAGTAACCATGAAAACGTTTTTGGTCGCATAGATAAATCTTTACACAATCTTTAAGAATAATTCAAATAAACTTTAATTTAACCGGGTACTATTAAATTATCAAATTTGATAATTTATCGTAAGACTGGTTGATAGATTAATGATACGTCCATTTCCTTCTCTCAGAATGAGATGGATGATCTTTGGAGGAAAAAATATAATGAAAAAACAAAATATGCAAAAAGAAATTAAACGTAAAGATTTTGGCAAACGCTCTCCCAGTATTCCACAGCCAGCGCCTCAACAAGACGGCATGGTTTTGGTAGACAGCACCTGGGGCGAAATTCAACCGATTCAGGCAGCCGAAGGGGTGCAAACGGTGGGTGAGTTAGAAGTAATCGAGCATATCGAAAACGGGCTGCCCGTTATTGATGGGCGAACCGAAAACTTTTTCCAGGAAGCGACTTTGCCTGGCGCAAAAAATATCCCCTTTACGGAAGCAGGGGAAAGAATAAGTGAGCTAAATAGGGATCAAATGACGATCTTATTTTGTAACGGCCCGCAGTGCCCGCAGTCTCCCTGGGCGATTCGGGCGTTATTGGAAGCGGGTTACCCGGCAGAAAAGTTAATGTACTACCGGGGAGGTATGCATGATTGGCTGACCTTGGGTTTGCCAGTGAGAGTGCCTTCTTCAGCGGAAAATGAGGGTGAATAACCCTGTAACTCTGCGGTTACCCCCCTTGGTTTTGTTTTCCCTTTCGAGACTGACTTAACGGTCTGGCTGGTCAAACGAAACAAGGTGCTTACCCCGGCACTGCGTTATTTTTCGATGGTAGTGCCAGATAAGGTTACTTTACTAATATAGATGAAAGGAGAAAAAATGTCAGCTAAAAAAGTAAAAGTATTGGTAAATGGTTATGGCGTCATCGGAAAACGGATCGCCGATGCTGTGTCCCTTCAAGAAGATATGGAATTGGTCGGTGTGGCCGATGTCGTTAACGATTGGCGCATTAAAGTAGCGGTGGAGAAAGGATACCCAATTTACGCATCCACCAAGGAAGCAGTTGATGAAATGCGCCAAGGTGGTATTCCTTTGCAGGGGATAATGGAAGAATTATTGGATCAAATTGATATTGTTGCAGATGCTACCCCAAAAGGCATTGGAGCCAAGAATCTGGCGTTGTATCAAAAACACGGCGTAAAATCCATTTTTCAGGGAGGAGAAAAACACGAACTCACCGGGCACTCCTTTGTGGCAGCATCGAACTATGCTTCCGCGTTAGGCAGAGATACAACCCGTGTGGTTTCATGTAATACCACCAGTATTGTCCGTACGTTAGGTGCCCTAAAAAGAGCAGGCTTGCTCAAGAAAGCACGCGGGGTACTCGTTCGCCGGGCGACTGACCCGTGGGAATCAGATCATTCCGGCATTATGAATACAGTTGTCCCCGAAAAAGAGATTCCCTCTCATCAAGGACCGGATGCGCAAAAAGTAGACCCCGATTTGGATGTCGTGACGATTGCAGTGAAAGCAGCCCATACCAACAGCCATCTCCACGCCTGGAGTGTGGAACTTACCCGTGAAGCCACAAAAGAAGAGATTTTAAAGGCTTTCCGAAACGATTCCCGTATCGCTTTCTTAAATGCCTCCGACGGTCTGGTGGCACTTAACAGCACCATAGAATTGATGACTGACCTCGGACGCTCCCGGGGGGATATGTGGGAAGTAGGTCTGTGGGAAGATAGTCTTACGGTGAAAGGAAACGAGTTGTTCTACAATTACCAGGTTTATAACCAAGCCATTGTTGTGCCTGAAACGATTGACGCCATCCGTGCCTTAACTGGTATTGAGCAAGACGGAAAAAAATCGATTGCCAAGACAAACAAGGCATTTGGAATTATGAGTGATTTTGTGGGAGAACAAAATATAAAGAAAGATCTTGGGTAATTTAATGGCGAAACAATTTACGATGGGAAAGATACGCGGGTTACAACAAATCGCCGACCAAGCCGGCATCTTTGCGATGTGCGCGATGGATCATCGCGGTTCGATGCAGCGCATGATTGACATAACCGAACCTGAACAAGTGCCTGCCCGCACATTGGTGGAATATAAGACGGATCTTACAGAAGAACTTGCTCCGGAATCAACAGCGGTTCTTCTCGATCCTGTATACGGTGCCGCTCAATCGATCATGGCTGGGGTTTTACCCGGAAATGTTGGTTTGCTGGTAAGTCTGGAGGAATCCGGGTATGAAGTAGATGCGCAAGGGAGGACTACCACCTTGCTGCAGGATTGGAGCGTCGAAAAAATAAAACGAATGGGTGCTTCCGCGGTAAAAATTTTGCTTTATTATCGCCCAGATCTGGAGGAAAATGCTGCTAAACAAAGAGCGGTTACACAACAAGTAGGCGAAGATTGTGTTCGTGCCGATATCCCCTTCTTAATCGAACCCATCGCCTACCCCCTTTCAGTAGAAAGAAATGATGCTGCTCGTTTTGCAATGAAAAAACCAGACTTGGTTGTTCAATCCGCACGAGATCTCACGCCGTTGGGTATTGATGTGTTAAAGGCAGAATTTCCTGTGGATATGGCGTTCGAGCAGGACGAAGGAGTGATCCGAGAAGCATGTGCACGACTTGATGCAGCTTCGTTATCTCCTTGGATATTACTCAGCGCGGGTGTCGATTTTGAAACCTTTGCCAAGCAGGTTAAAATCGCCTGCCAGGCAGGTGCATCCGGTTTTCTTGGCGGTAGAGCTATATGGGAAGAGGCAATGTACAAACCGGATTTAAGAGAACGACGTGAATGGTTATCTAGCGTTGGTCGCGAACGATTGCGAATTTTGCATGATATTGCAGCAGAATATGGAAAACCGTGGTGGAAAAAATGGTCAGACTCCCTGGTAAATTTGGCTGAAGTTAACCCAAATTGGTATCAATCGTATTAATTTGGATTAATAAACAAGTATAGGTCAAATGAGTCTGTTTTTTCTCCACATCCAAATAGAATAGATCAAAACGAACCGGTGATATGAAAGAGCGTGGAGGAATATCGTAATTGTTAAAACAAGTCATGCAAAACAATAAAACAACTCAACTTCAAAGTTATCCGCTTTCACGCGGACAATCCGCACTATGGTTTCATTATAAATTGGCCCCTACCAATGTTGCCTATCATCTTGCCGCGGCGGTTGCGGTGCCAGATGATACAAATCTGGAAGCTTTAAAACAATCCCTACAAAAACTCGCAGATCGGCATCCTATGCTGCGAACCTTGTTTACAATCGAACAGGGAGAACCGGTTCAACGTGTACAACCTGCCATAGAGATCTCATACCACCTTCAAGATGCATCTATGTGGCAGCCAGATCAAATGGACGAGTTTATAAAGGAAAAAACATACCATCCCTTCGATTTAGAGAAGGGGCCAACCTGGCGCGTGACGGTGATTTTGAACGCCCCTCTTTTTGTTGATGATGAGAAGAAAGAAATTATAAGGCAGCCTTTAATTCTTTTTATATTTCATCATATAGTAGCTGACCTATGGTCTAGTGCGATCATTATGTCGGAAGTGGCCGCTATTTATCGGGAGGAGACAGACGGGATTCCAGCCTCCTTGCGAACTCTCCACAAAACCTATCAAGATCATGTAATCCAAGAAAAAGAGAAATTAGAGGGCAAACAAGGGGAAGCTGCCTGGAATTATTGGCGAAAAAATTTATCGGGTGAACTCCCCACCCTTAACCTCTCCACCAGCCTGCCTCGCCCAACTGAATTAACCGGACAAGGTGCTGTTCATTTTTTCCATCTTAATAGGGAACGAACACACAAACTCCGCAACTTGGCAGAACAACAAAAAGTACCCTTCTATACTGTTCTATTCGCCGCCTACCAAGCCCTTTTATATCGTTACACGGGTCAGAAGGATATCTTGGTGGGTTTTCCAAAAGCTGGCAGGAACCTTTCTACCATTCGGGTTGTCGGGTATTTTGTGAATCAAATGATCGTCCGAACTGCTTTTTCGGATGAGATGAACTTTCTGGAATTATTAAACAAAGTACACCAATCCATTGAAGAAGGCAGTCATTATGATTGGTATCCTTTTGCCGAGTTGGTACAAAACCTTCAGCCAAACCGGGAACTCAGTCGTTCTCCGTTGATTCAGACGGTTTTTTCATGGCAACAAGCACCCCCTATCATTCCCAAAAAAAATGCTGGTCCATTTATGTTAGGGCAAGGCAGCCAGCAAATTGATCTGGAAGGTCTCTCGATCCGTTCTGTGCACATTGCCCACCGCGTTGCGCCATTTGAATTAATGATGATGGCTGCTGAGACAGATGATGAAATAATCATCTCCCTGGAGTATGCGACAGACCTTTATGACAGAGATACAATCACTCGATTGGCACAAAGTTATTGCACGCTGCTAGAGGATATAACACACGACCCGCAAAAACCAGTCTCTCTTCTCCAAACCCTACCGGAATCCGAGCAGGAATTACTAATTAATCAGTGGAATGATACGGAATCCGACTATCCTGACTCACTTTGTCTGCATGAACTCTTTGAAAAACAAGTGCAAAGATCACCCCATGCGCTCGCTGTGGTGCTTGGTAAAGAGATATTAACGTACAAAGAACTGAATGAGAAGGCCAATCAGTTGGCCTATTTGCTTCGGGAAAAGGGCGTTGGCAAGAATGGCATCGCGGGGATCTACTTAGAATCTTCCGTTTTAATGGTTGTAGCCATCTTAGGTGTCTTAAAAGCTGGAGGCGCTTATTTGCCCCTGGACCCGGGCTTTCCGAACCAACGGCTGGACTTCGTCATCGAGGAAACCAAACCTATTTTAATGATTACATCGCAGAAACTACACACAACAATGCCAGACTTCCAAGACACTGTGATTTGTTTGGATTCAGAGCTTAACAAACAAAATAGTAAAAAGCACTCCAACCTTATACTTATCAATGACCCCGATCAATTAGCGTATGTAATTTACACTTCGGGCTCCAGTGGTCGTCCAAAAGGGGTGCTGCTGTCTCACCGAGGTGTCGTTAATCTATTGGCGGATTTTCAGCGGCGACAACCGATCCAACCGGGCGAGCAATGTAGTTGGTGGACCAGTCCCAGTTTTGATGTTTCTGTTTACGAAATATTTTCCCCTTTGTTGGTGGGCGGGATCCTGCATATTATCCCTGAAAAAATTCGTTTAATGGCTTCCAAGCTTTTTACCTGGATGGTCGAGAATCAAATTCATAGTGCCTATTTACCTCCTTTTTTATTGGAAGATTTTGCGAAATGGATAAAAAGCAATCCTAAAACACCGTATCTCCGTCGGCTGCTGGTGGGCGTAGAGCCAATCTCTGACCGTCTGCTAAGGACTATTTGCAACCAGATTCCTGGTTTGTGTTTGCTGAATGGGTATGGGCCGACCGAAACGACCATTTGCAGCACGCTTTATCAGGTTGATCCCGCTGCCCCTCACAGTGGAAACACACCCATTGGGAAACCCGTTGCCAATACAAAAATATATTTATTAAACGAAAACTTGCAAGTGGTACCGCAGGGAATGCCGGGTGAACTATTTATTGGGGGGGCTGGTGTATCGAGCGGGTATATCCACCAACCTGAACTAACTGGTGAACGTTTTATTCCATCTCCCTTTATAAAAGGAGAGACTTTATACCGAACCGGCGATGTCGCCCGATACCTCCCTGATGGCAACTTACTGTTTATGGGTAGAGCCGATTCTCAGGTGAAATTTCATGGCATGCGGATTGAATTGGGTGAGATTGAGATGGTTTTATCCCAACACCCTGAGGTCAAACAAGCCGCGGTTTTGTTGTTAAATCATCCTCAATCCCATGCAAAACAACTGGTGGCTTTTATCGTTCCAAAAATAGAAAAATCGATTCTACCCACAACACTTGCTCAATTTATGAGCCAGCAATTACCACGCAGCATGGTGCCGACCGCATTTGTACCGTTGGAATCATTTCCACTTACTCCTTCTGCGAAGGTCGATCGCCAGGCACTTCTTAACATGGATTACGTATTGCCCACACAAAATGTGTCACTCGATGCTCCCCTTAGTGAAAAGGAGCAAATTTTCGTTTCAATTTGGCAAAAAGTTTTGGGGATCGACAAGGTACAAGTCGAAGATAATTTTTTTGAACTGGGGGGCGATTCGATCATGAGTATATTGGTTGTCATCCATGCTGAAGAAGCCGGATTAAAAATCAATCCGCAGCATATTTTTCAAGCGTCAACGATCAAACAATTGGCAGCCTTAGCTGAACGAGTGGAGCCATCACACAATCCACCGCAGCTAAAAGAAGATTCAGGGCAGCTTTATTTCACGCCGATTCAACACTGGTTCTTTGAACAAGATTTTACGAATCCACATCATTGGAACCAATCGATTCTGTTCGTGACGGAGAAATCGCTCCAGATGTACCATTTGCGTGCGGCGGCCGCAGTCGTTATCAATCAACACGATGTGTTTCGGATGCGTTACTATCCGGGAAAATCCGGTTGGCGATCAGAAATTCTCGATAAAGTAGAAGTACCCTGTGATGTATTTGATTTTTCAAATTTACCCCCTTTACAACAAGAGGATGCGCTTAAAAAACAAATCGAAATTCAGCAGCAAAGTCTTAATATAACTACAGGC
This sequence comes from Anaerolineaceae bacterium, assembly GCA_002702705.1. Lineage (GTDB taxonomy): Bacteria > Chloroflexota > Anaerolineae > Anaerolineales > Anaerolineaceae > UBA6170. Next base: position 12,900 of record PABH01000011.1, on the reverse strand, counting down.
CCTCTCATTCGTTTGGTGTATTTTAATGTAGGAAAAGACCGGCCAGGCCGCCTTCTGATTATCGTTCACCATCTTGCCATAGACACAGTTTCCTGGCATATTTTGCTGCCCGATCTTCAAAAGGCATACCTGCAATCTGAAAAAGGCAACCCGGTTACTGGCTCCCCCACCACTACATCTTATAAGGCTTGGGGCCAGCAATTAAAAACATATGCAAATTCTCCACAATTTTTAAAGGAAACGAACTTTTGGAAAAAAACACTGGCCATGGATACACCTTCATTGCCAATTGATTTTGATCTTACAGACCAGTCCTTATCCGATCTTAATAAAGAATCAACAGCTCGGCAGGTGACCCGGTCTTTCACAGAAGAAGAGACCCGGGTACTGCTTAGGGAAGCCCCTGCCGCCTTTGGAGCGGATATTTTAGATTTTTTACTTACAGCAATGGCACGTGCTTTTAAAAATTGTACGGGAGAGGACACGCTGGCTATTGATTTGGAAGCTCACGGGCGGGAAAATATGGTTAAAGGCATTCAGCTAACCCACAGCGTGGGTTGGTTTACTGCGCTTTATCCAATTTATTTATCACTTCCGGGGAACCCGGATCAGGGAGAGGCAATCAAGCTGATTAAAGAGCAACTACGTCTTATTCCTCTTCATGGTGTGGGCTATGGCATTTTTCGATATCTCAGCCCAATTGCAAAAAAAGATGACCGCTTGGAACAGCTGGCTACGCCGGGTATTCGTTTTAACTATTTAGGACAACTCCCTGAAAACGATTCGGAAAGTAATCTTCTGGGATTCGCATCAGAAGCAGCCGAATTCCAGCGCAGTGCTGCTAACCATCGGTCCCATCTGATCGAAATAGATGCCTTGATTCATCAGGGAAAACTTCAAGTAAATTGGACTTATAGTGACCGGCTGCATAAAAAAATTACCATTGACCGCTTTGCAACCTTCTTTCTTAACGAATTACGCTCTTTGATCACTTATGCTCAGAATCCAAAAATATGGGGGTATACGCCTTCGGATTTCCCGGATATTAAACGAACGCAGTCTGATTTAGATATCCTGGTAGATGCCGCGAGCTTCGTCCAAACTTCTCCTCACAAAAGAAATCTGGAAGCAATCTATCCGCTTTCATCCATGCAGCGAAGTATGGTCTTGCCAACCTTGTTTACACCCGAATCGGATGTCTATGTTCAACAGATTATTTTTACATTTCTCGGTACGCTGGATATGCCTGCTTTCCAAAAAGCATGGCAATTTATGCTCAATCGCCATGCCATCCTACGAACTTCCTTTATTTGGAAAGGAGCAAAGGATCTCGTTCAAGTGGTGCATAAACACCTTCCCCTTGAAATAGAATTGCAAGATTGGGAAAACATCCCGCCATTAAAACAAACTGAACGGTTTGATAAACGAATACAAGTCGAACGAAAACGCGGTTTTGACCTGTCTTCTCCCCCTTTGTTTCGATTATTCGTTCTTAGATTATCTGAAGGGGTCTACCGCATCTTGTTTACGCATCACCACGCCCTGCTGGATGGATGGTCTTTGCCGATTCTTTTTAAAGAATTGTTTACCGCCTATGAAGGCTTTACCCAACACAAAGAAATCTCCTTACCCCCTGTTAAGCCCTATCGGGAGTATATTTCTTGGCTTCAATCGCAAGACCTTTCCAAAGCAGAAGCTTTTTGGCAAAATGCTTTATCCGGAATTTCAAAGACGACGTGGTTACCCGTTCGCGAAACTTCTTCCCCTGGGGTGGACAAATTAAGAACTGCTGAATTGAAGAAAAACCTCTCTGTTCACACCACTTCAAAATTAAAGACATTTGCAAGGAAACAACAGCTTACGCTGGGGACAATCATGCAATGTGCTTGGGCAATTCTCTTGAGTCGTACCTTTCAACGGGATGAAATTTTATTCGGTATTACCATCGCCGGACGCCCATACGAACTCAAAGGTGTTGAATCCATGGTGGGATTGTTCATTAACACCCTTCCCTTAAAAATAACGGTACCCCCTAATATTTTATTATTTGAATGGCTGCCACAGATTCAAAAAACAGCACTTAATATACAACAGTACGGTTATACGCCCCTCTCGAAAATTCCTGGTTGGATAGGCATGCCTCACAACACATTCCTCTTCGATAGTATTCTGGTTTTTGAAAATTATCCTGCTTTTCATGAAATGCTGGAATCTTTTGATAGGTTAGCGATTCGAGATATTCGATCCCTTGAAAAAACGACTTTTCCTTTAACCGTTGCCATTACGCCAGGTGAAAAGATCAATCTGCGAATCCTCTACGATCTGGGAAGGTTTAAAGCGAACTTTGCCCAGCAATTAATCGATGAATTGATTCAGATACTGGAAATCATAGCAACCGGATCAAACCAACCACTTTTAAATATCCTCTCGTTTAATGAACCGGATTTTCACCCGCAGTTAAGGGATGGAGCACCACCAAATGAGGTTCAATTAAAAAATCAAACGGGCGGCGTGGCAGAAAAAGAAATAACTCACCAAAATACACGCTTTGATAAAACTAATAAATCACTTGAACGCTATCTTTCCCAACTGTGGGGTGAATTGTTAAACATAAAAGATGTGAAACGATACGATAACTTTTTTGAGCTTGGTGGCGATTCTTTAAGTGGGGCGATCTGTGTTTCCCAGCTTCAAGATGCACTGAATGAGCCGGTCTCTCTTACCGCAATATTTGAAGCACCTACGGTTTTTGCTTTATCCAACTATCTGATCCAGCACCATCCCAAAGGGGTCTCCGCATTCCTTGGTATCGAAATAAACTATTCGGAAAAGGCGGAGCGGCCTAAGCTTCCCACCTCACTCGTACCGATTCAACCCAAAGGAAATAAAACACCTCTGTTTTGTATTCATCCGGCGGGAGGGGTTGTTTTTCCATACTATACACTTGCAGCTTATCTGGGAAAGGAACAGCCTGTTTATGGAATTCAGGATCCGCAGCTTTACGATCCAGAGCAAGGATCAAAGAGCATTGAAACAATGGCCGCACAGTATGTGGAAGTACTCAAAACCATTCAGCCGGAAGGCCCTTATAACCTCTTGGGGTGGTCGGTTGGTGGCGTAGTGGCTTACGAGATAGCACAACAATTAACCAAACAGGGTCAGTTGGTTAACAATTTGATCATGCTGGACACAAATGCACCCCACCTTTCCAATGGTCATCATTCAGAGACGTCCATTGTCGAAAATCTCAAACAGGTTAAAGAATGGGGCTTATCTATACCCAACCAGATTCAAAAAAAATGGTTTGCAATTGATCCCATTTTAAACTACGTGCGCAGCGGCCTATTTTTGTTATCAAGTTATGGCAATCGTAAGAATGGATCAGGACAGCGGAAACCCAAATTAAAAGATTTGCTGGGTTGGGCTGTATTGGATACATGGCGAACGCGGCTGCTTCAGGAAGCAGAAATAGCGCAAACCGTATCACAGGAAGAGAGCTTACTGCTCATAAAAATGCCCGCTGTCCGGCGAATTCTAAAACTGATCCGCACCCACCAGCAAATGGTCCAACAATACGCTGCCCAGCCATATCGCGGTAATATCACGTTGTTTCGCGCTGTAGATTTTGATTCGGATGGAAATGACAAACAAGTTTCAGCTTTGGGCTGGCAGAAGCTTGCCGAGGGTCAAATTACTGTTCATCCGATTCAAGCCAATCACGTGGCCTTTCTCGTAAAACCAACTGTAGTGACCCTGGCGCAAGAATTAAGCAAATGTCTTGACCAAAATACCGTTCAGAGTCAAAAAATAAACTATCTCACTGAAACCTGACCTTATTCCGGAAGGATTTCGGAAATATACGTGTCCAGGTTTTTTGTTGGAATTGCTCCAATTTGAATCCGTTGGAGAATGCCTTCACTATCAATGAAAAAGCTGGTAGGCAAGGCAAGCAGTAGGAATAATCCCGCGCTAACTTCTCCGCTTTCATCCAAAAGTATGGGGAAAGTAAGTTTAAATTCTTCAACAAATGCTCTGGCATCAGCCAAATTATCCTGATTGGTAATATTTATACCTAATACAACCAGATCCTGTGTTTGATATTTTTCATACGCCGCTTGAATATCAGGCATTTCCAATCGACAAGGCGGGCACCAACTTGCCCACAGGTTGATAAACACCACTTTTCCCTTAAAGTCAGATAGAGAGACTTGGTTTCCGTCCAATGTTATCAAGGAAAAATTTGGAACTGCTTTTCCGATGCTGGGAACGGAATAGCTTTGCTCATCAAGACTGCTAGTTATGCTTTGGTCGATCGTTGCTGTCTGTGTACTTATGGGAAACGTCTCATATAATGTGATTTCCGTTGGAATAGGTGACGGTTGTGAGGAATCTTGTTTAGTTAATCTACTCCAACTAAATACGATGCCTATGATTAACCCTGCAAATATAACAATAGGCAAAAGGTGAAAACGCTGGTGGTTACTCGAGTTTATCTTCATCGTTCAGGTTCCTATACTTTTACTTATTCTAAGCCCCTATGGTAATTAAAAGATATAAGCATAATTGCTTGTTAATTGATAGGGTAAGTTACTTTCAGATGGGTTGTAAAAGATTAGTAAATTGTGGAATTTGGAAGTATTGGGATATTTAAATGAAAAATGAAGGTGTCACCGGCTTTGCCGAGACACCTCCTTCCGTCAACTTTGTTTAATATCTTCCTGCATTAAGCGAAATTGTTCCTGGTTTATTTCACCTCTGGCATAACGTTCCTCAAGGATTTGTTGTGCAGTTGGCTTGCTGCCGGGTGAACGTTTGTCTGCCGACTGATTACGTTGTTGAAACAAACGATGCACAAGAAGTACTGCCAGAACAATTGTAATGATCCAAAAAATGATCATTCCGCTCATCATACCAATCCCAGTCATAATTTACCTGCCTCATTTATCCAGGTCTGATAAAATCATTTGATATTCTTCCCGCGTGATCTCACCCTTGGCGTACCGTGCTTGCGCTATTTCACGAGCCGATTCACCTGGTCTTCGTGATTGAGTTGCCGTTTCCGAGCTTCCATTCATTCGACGAACTGCCCATACTGCAAAAATGATTAAGCCACCGATAATCAGTAGTGTTATGATCAACCCTACGATCATTCCAATCCAGCCATTGCCATATCCGTACATCATAATAAAATACATCCTTTCGTATAAAGTTTATTTTCTTGTTGTTTAAATCATAACAAATGAGTATGAAGTCAAATTAAAAGGTTTGTAAAGATATGATAAAGAAAGCAACGAACAATTTTATTGTTTGACTTCGGTGGGTAGTGAAAAAAAGAACGTGCTTCCTTTTTCATCACCAGGGCTTTTGACCCAGATACGCCCCTGATGTGCTTTTACTAAAGCTTGCGCTATCGTTAATCCGATCCCTGTGCCACCGCTTGCACGAGCACGAGATTTATCGGTTCGATAAAAACGATTAAATACGTAAGGAAGGTGTTTCGCTGAAATTCCAATTCCTGTATCTGCGATGCTGAAAACGATTTGGTCTTTGTCTAACAAGGTCGTTATGGTGACGATACCCCCGACGGGCGTATACTGTAATGCGTTTCCTAAGAGATTGGTAAAGACTTGCTGGATGCGGTCTTTATCAACGGAGATGTCGGGCAGGTTATCCTCCACATTTATTTCCAGGTGTACTCCCTTATTGGTAAACTGCTGTTGGAATTGGGGAATAACTGAATTTACTAACGTGAGGGGAGAAATTAATTCAAAGTTTAACTGGTATGCCCCCGCTTCTACGCGACTTAGTTCCTGGAGGTCATTCACCAATCCTTGTAAACGCTCAGCTTCCAGATAAATTTGTTGGAATGTATCTGGCGTGGTTGGAATAACCCCATCGCGCATTCCCTCCATGTATCCTTTTATAGCCGTTAGAGGGGTGCGCAACTCATGCGTTACATCTCCAATTAATTGACCACGCATGATTTCTGTTTTTTCCAATTTGTCGGTCATTTGATTAAAGGCTAAAGCCAATCGACCTAACTCATCTAATTGGTCATCTTCCAGCCTTCCCGAAACATTTAACCTTTGTTCATATTGACCTTCCGTAACCTGGAGACTAATCGCCATCATCCTTTGAATAGGGCTTACCACTTGCCGGCTGATAAAGTAACTGGCAATCAAACCTGCAATCGACGCGGCAATGGTCGCTAACGAAAGTGCTTCAAAAACCGCAGCCCGATAACTTGAAAATAATTCTTGTTCCATAGCACGTACATTTCCTTCCATAGAATTTGATGACATTACAGCACTCATCCAAGCCATGTGGCGATCAAATGTGGAAGGAATAGATAAATTTGTGGCAGTTGCAAGCACAATCGCGCCTACGAAAATGACAACAAGATAAGAAAGGAAAACTTTCCATGAAAGCCGACTGCGAATAAATTTTAACATTTCACCACCTATTTATCTTCAAATCGATAGCCAACACCTCGGATGGTTTCAATGAACCGATCATCACCTAATTTTTGTCTGATATGTCCGACGTGGACATCCACAACCCGTGTATCTCCGTAATAATCAAATCCCCAGGCCTTTTCAAGCAATTGCTCTCTGGATAAAACATTTCTTTGATGTTGTGCCAAAATAAGCAAGATCTCAAATTCTGTGGTTGTAAGATCAATCAGTTCATCTTCTACCCAAACTCTGCGTTCTGCCGGCTCAATACGAATATGAGGAAATAGCAGCGGAGAATCTACATCCGAGTTTGAAGTGATGTTTTGGATTCGTCTTAGCCCTGCCTTTATCCTTGCCATCAGTTCACGCGGGCTGAATGGTTTTGTAAGATAGTCGTCTGCTCCTATCGAAAGACCAACAATTTTATCGGTTTCTTCTGATCGGGCTGTTAGCATGATGACATAAACAGAGGAATCACGGCGCAGGGTGGATAATAATTGAATACCATCCATACCAGGCAGCATCACATCAAGCAAAATTAAATCCGGTTTGAATGATTTTGCAAGTTTAAGCCCCTCATTGCCATCCATCGCTGATTTAAACGCATAACCCTCTGCTTTTAAATAGGCGGTGACTACATTATGAACTGAAGGTTCATCGTCAATTAAAAGTATCTTTGCCTTTGTCAAATTTCTGTCCTCCTGTTCCAAATGATTAATATCTTTACATATAGTTTATAAAATAAGGGATCGGCTAAAAAACCGATCCCTATACAACCTGGAGAGCATAGGCGATTACTCGGACATTTCTACAAATGTGCCATGCCAGGTGTGTAAGAAAACTTGACCATTAAAACCATTAATGCTGAGCATTCCTGTTGGTGATCCATCTTTCAGGATATCAATCGTATAGTAACCATAAAAAGGTGTAATCTCTTCCGAGACCTGGTATCCAGGAAATTGCTCATTCAAATAACTTTGGGCAATATCACTAGCCTCTTCTTTGGATATGGACATATTTATTTCATTATCATACGTTCTATTAAACGAATTTCCCATCATGCCGCGCGTTCCCATTGCGCCATATTTTAAATTCCACATCATATTTGGCCCAAACTCCGGAAAGACATCCAGATTAGTAGGGTCGATCAATAACTCCATTGCACCGATCCCCGTGCTTTTCTCAACAACAATTGCATATCCATTGTTATTAAAGATCATGATTTCCGCGACCTCTAAATCTGAGTCAAAGTAAGTTGATAGGTATTTTTCTACAGCTTGCTCTGCCTGTTCCATTGTAATAGGTTCAACATCCAAGTTGTTTTCTGACCAATTTCCGCCCATCATACCATAGCTGCCGTTACCCATCATGCCGTAGCTGCCGTTACCCATCATACCATAGCTGCCGTTACCCATCATGCCGTAACCGCCGTTGCCCATCATGCCGTAGCTGCCGTTACCCATCATGCCGTAGCCGCTGTTACCCATCATGCCGTAACCGTCGTTGCCCATCATACCATAGCCGCTAGTCCGCCCAAACATCACGCCAGCACCAAAAAGGAGCGCACTAATAACCAGCCCGCTGATGATAATAACTAAAACCGTTAATATTTTTTTCATTTAATTTTTTACTCCTATCAAAGTATTTTTTATTTTAAATATAGTTTACTGTACCAGCATGAAGCGTTTATAAAAGTTTTCTAAAGTTTTTGTAAAGAAAGTTGTTTTAGGGCATCCTTACTTAATTTCAAGATTTTGAAGGTCACTTTTTAAAAATTCCCTGATGGCCATCAATAAATATCATGGAATGAAGGGATAAAAGTTCTATGTAACTTTATATCTCCTTGGGGCACCGTCTATTAATTTTTATTTTTAATAGACGGTGCTCGTTTCAAATGAGGAGAAGAATTATTCTATTTCAGTATAATGCTAATCGAAAATTAGGGAATGCGCTGTTTGGCTTTCGCAATATGGGCGTTATTGCTTATGGGTTCTTACGTACTTTAGCGCATGTTCTATTTACAGTTCTTTCGTATGATTGAGACAATCAAACATTTCATTGTTGGAAAAAATATGAAAAGATCCTCATCAATAAAAAACAAAAACAAATTTATTTTGCCAGTAATGGGTGGCTTAGTTGCAGCTATATTTTTAATGGCTGTCTACTTTGCGATCGTATCTTGGGCAGAGAGTCCTCAACATGCTATAGCGTTTTTCCTGGAAGATCGCTGGATTGTTGGTCCAATGATTATTGGATTTGGCGTTCAAGTTGCTCTATATATAACTTTAAAATTGAAGTTGTTTTTACCAGTAACCGATACTGTGAAAGGAAATAATCATGGTGTAAGCCAAGCTTCAACGGCGAGCGTTGGAGCGAGCGGAACAACTTCTACAGTTGCGATGGTAGCCTGTTGTGCTCACCACGTATCAGATGTTTTACCTATCCTGGGGTTGACTGTTGCGTCCACTTTTTTGGCAGAATATCGAATAGTGTTTATGTTTGTTGGGTTAGGAATGACGTTTATTGGTATTGGATATATGCTGTATGTTCTTCATCGGGAAAAACAGAAAGCAATTATTTTAAGTAGAATTCCGATCCTTTCTATGGAGAATGAATGAAAAAAATATTAGGTATTGCGTCTATTATAACTATGTTTATAGTAACGGGTTGTTCTGTCATAAAGTTGCCGTTAAACGATTCGGGCAATTCTTTTGCGGTCAACATCCCAGAAGAACAAGAAATCGAAAAGCTGTCTCTCACAGGAGATACTTCACTAAATAATTCTAGCCTTCCTCCTTCAACCAACACAACAGAGCTTGAATTAACGCGCACAGATGACCAGGGAGCGGTCACAGTAACAGTTACACCGTTAAATCTGGATCAATCTGATGACACATTGGTCTTCGATATCTCTATGAATACCCACTCAATTGATCTCAGTATGGATTTGGCTCAATTTTCTGTACTTGAAACTGATTTGGGGAGTTCATTACAGGCTATTAAGTGGGATGGGCCGCAGGGTGGTCATCATGTGGAGGGAAAATTGATTTTTGTGAAAACAAAAGATGGGAAAAATATTGTTGATGGTGCAAACAGCATAATTCTCAAAATTAGCGAGGTAGATGCGCCTTTGCGAATTTTTACCTGGCAGATTAATGATTAACTAATTACAAATCAGAAACTTAAGAAGATGCTAATGAAAGAAAAGAAATTGATGAAGGACAATCATAAAAAAAATCTTTTTCACGGAAATAACAGGGTTACTTTCGGGAAATTTAATATGTTGTCCATAGCATCTATAGCAGTTGTTTTAATAAGCATTATCTCTATCTTAATAATTTACAAAAAGAACACCAACGTTGAATTTCGTTACAGACCGGAAGATATTGTCTATGGCGAAATAATTTATGCTGTCCATGAGATTGGGGAAAGCGTTATTTCCCCAAAATCTATTGAAGATTCAATAGATTTTACTCAAAATGCTAAGCTTTCTTTATCAGAAAAATACTATGATTTTGGTGAGATTGATGCGAATCAGGTTGTAAACAGGACGTTTGTCATCGCGAATATTGGAAAATCAACGCTGGTTATTTTTCGTGCATATACGACATGCAGCTGCACGAGTGCAGTTTTTACGGCAGCTAAAATCCCCCCTGGTAAAGTTGTTTTAATGACTCTCCAGTTTAATCCAGAGTTTCATAATATGCGAAATACAACGATTCGAAGGGGTGTCATACTTGAAACAAATGATCCGCAACAACCTACTCAGGAGATATGGATTCAGGTGAAGGTAAGGTAATTATGAATCTTTTAAATGCAATTAAATCAATCTATACTGATGAATACAAACTTTCCCGCAGAAAGTTTGTTAAGAACTCCGTGATTGGTTTGTCAAGTTTAGCAACAATCCCTCTCGGCCTTTTGTTGCCCGAAATTCAGTTTTCTGAAAACGAACGTTTGGGAAGGGTAACAGTGGGTATGGCAGAAGTCAAAATAAAACCGGATGAAGAGAGTAGAACCGTTAATAAAGTCTATGAGGATGCTGTTATGCCCTGGTTAAAAGAAGTTGTTGGCAATCGTCCCTATCGGCATAATCAGCGATGGGTGGAAACCCCGGAAGGGTACATCTGGGCACCCTATCTCCAACCCGTTCGCAATAAATCCAATTCTGCTTTAGATTATTTGCCGCAAACGAGTTTGGGGGAAGGAATGTGGGCAGAGGTGACCGTGCCTTATGTTGACCTATTATTAAACAACCCGCCAGCCCGCTCACCTTGGTTACAAGAAGACCTCACCCCCCGCCTTTACTATACCCAAGTCGTTTGGATTGATCATATTAAAATCGATGAACAAGGACAGGTTTGGTATCAGGTAAATGAACGGTATGGATATGGCGATGTATTTTGGGCGAAGGCTGAAGCGTTTCGCCCTTTAACAGCGGAAGAAATTTCCCCAATCACCCCCGATGTAGAAAATAAAAAAATTGTCGTTCATATCGGATACCAGACCTTATCTTGTTTTGAGGGAAACAGTGAAGTCTTTTTTGCACCCATATCCACGGGGATCCGTTCCGATATGTATGGAAATCGGACTGAACAATGGGAAACCCCCTTGGGCCTGCGTCCAATTTGGAGAAAACTGATTTCGGTCCACATGTCAGGAGGAACAACAGGTGGCGGTTATGATTTACCGGCTGTGAGTTGGACTTCTTTGTTTGAAGGAAACGGAGTGGCGATTCATTCCACATTTTGGCACAATAATTTTGGTGAAGAGATGTCTCACGGGTGTGTAAATGCGACGCCAGAGGATGCGAAATGGATTTTTCGATGGACAAATCCATTAGTTTCCTATGATCCAGGTGATATAACCGTCGGCATGCCTGGTGGTACCCTGGTAGAGGTAGTAGAGGACTAGTTTATTACGCCAGTTGATAGGGGAATATCCGTATATATTTTAGGGAAAGTTCGGATTGATTAATCTGTCAAAGGCGTTTACCGTAGTGATAGAGTTATTTAAATCATAAATAACCTTTTTTTACGAAAGGGTTAACTTAAAGGAGAAAACATGAATACCGAAGTAACAAACACGACATTTAACGATCCTCCAATTGCCAGAGCATTATTCAGTAATACGCGCTGGAGTTGGTTATGGTTAATTTTACGAGGGTACTTAGGATACACTTGGTTAAATTCCGGCATCAGAAAAGTAAATAACCCAGCCTGGGTCAAAACAGGCGAAGCCCTGAAAGGTTTTTGGGAACGGGCTGTTCTGATCCCCGATCCTCCGGCACGGCCAGCGATTGCTTTTGACTGGTATCGGGGATTTCTTCAATCCTTGTTAGATAGTGGAAGTTATACCTGGTTTGCAAAGCTAGTGGTGGCCGGTGAATTGCTGATTGGCATTGCCCTGGTTTTGGGTTTGTTTACCGGGATTGCCGCATTCTTTGGTGGATTTATGAACTGGAATTTTATGATGGCTGGTTCCGCCAGCACCAATCCACTCCTCTTTATAATCGCAATCTTCCTGATATTGGCTTGGAAAGTGGCAGGATGGTGGGGATTGGACCGTTGGGTCCTGCCTGCATTGGGTACACCCTGGCAGCCAGGTAAATTGTTTAGAAAATAATCATTGATAGGGATGTTATCAAGGTGAGGGTTCTTTGCGAGCCCTCACGGCCTCTATTAAGACAATACACGGGTTGCAATTCTTATTAATTAAATTACAAATGAAGAAAGCTCCCGTGTTAAAAGGAAAGGTGTTTCCAATGATCAAAAATAAGGTTTGGTTGCTATTTCTAATGTTCGCAACGCCATTATTGCTAGCTGGCTGTCAATCGCAAGCGAATGCCACGGATATTGTGAATGTTTCGGAAATTGGCAAGGAAGTCAAAGTAGATAATGGCAGTTATAAAGATATTTCTGTTCCTGAATTACAGGCGCTTCTTGACACGAAAGATGTCGTTTTGGTAAACGTTCATGTCCCTTTTGACGGCAATCTTCCAGATACTGATCTTTCTATTCCCTATGACATAATCTCAGAAAAAACCGATTTGCTTCCGGGTGATAAAAGTGCTGATATTGTTCTTTACTGCCGGAGTGGAAATATGAGTACAACAGCTTCTAAGGAATTAGTAAAGCTTGGATATACCAATATATTAAATTTAGATGGTGGGATGGCTGCATGGGAACAGTTAGGTCTTTCAATTGAAAGATAAATTTTGTTTTGATACATCACTAATTTATTTATTATCTCATTCATGAAATTTGTATAATTCTTCAAAAGAAATCTCAATTCTTCTATAATACGGCTGATGTGAAATCAAAACGGGTTGACAGAAAGAGGGAATGTCCTCAAGATTAAGGTACGAACCAAATCAAAAAGGAGCATTCCCTACACCAAGGGTGCACAGGCGTGAGACAAGTATACCCATAACCGACATTTTTAC
>PABH01000010.1 GCA_002702705.1 Anaerolineaceae bacterium | reverse complement strand
TACTCAGGGATAAAGATGCCGTGATCCAAAAACCCAAACGGAAATTAACCAGACTAAGGAGAATCTAACCATGTTACAAAGTTATCATTTTCGCACCAATGTGTTGCGTACGCTGGTTTATATTGTCCTCATCTTCCTGCTGGTGATCACCATCATTCCGATCTGGATCCTGTTGGTAAACGCCACCCGCTCCACCTTTGAAATTCAACAGGGTGTCAGCATCTTACCCAGCACCCACGTCATTGAAAACTACAATATCTTGCTGGGACGGGGACTCAACCTGTGGCAGGGATTTTCCAACAGCCTGTTTGTGTCGGTCACATCCACCATCATCTCAGTTTATTTTGGACTGCTGACAGCCTATGGGATTGTGGTCTATGACTTTCCGGGCAAAAAGGCACTCTACAACTTCATCCTGGTATTGGTGATGATCCCGATGCAATTATCGATCATTGGTTTTTACCAGTACATGTCCAAACTGGGACTGACGGATAATTATGCCTCCTTGATCTTACCGACCATTGCATCAGCAGGCACCGTCTTTTTTGCCAAACAGTATCTGGAATCGATCGTGATTCAGGAGTTGATTGATGCAGGACGGATTGATGGTTCCAGTGAACTGGGTATCTTCCACCGTATCATGCTGCCGATTGCTGCCCCTGGTGCTTTTACGATGGCTATTTTTGCCTTTGTGGCTTCGTGGAATAACTTCTTTAATGCCTTTATCCTGATCACCTCCCGCAGTAAATATACCCTGCCCATGCTGGTGAAGACCCTGCAGGGAGATGTCTACCGCACTGAATATGGCAGTATTTACCTGGGTCTGGCGATTACGGTGGTGCCCATCATCATTATTTATGCCATTTTTTCGAAATATATTGTCTCCGGTATCGCTATGGGTGCCGTGAAAGAGTAGGTACGATGAATCTCACAATTATGTATGGGTTATGTTTTCTCTAAAGGAAAAAAACAACGTTGCCCCCTACTGAAGGAAATAATATGTTAACAAAACAAAAAACAACCATAAAACAATTAATTCAAGAAATGAATCTGGACGAAAAATTGGCCCAATTGGGCAGCTATTGGCTTTATGATCTTCAGCGGGGAGGCAAACTGGACGAAACGTTGATCAGCCAAAAACTTGGAAGCGGGATCGGACAAATCACCAGGGTAGCAGGGGCTTCAGCCAGTCCACCGCAGCGTGCAGCCCAAATGGGTAACCAGATTCAGAAATTCCTTGTGGAACAAACCCGATTGGGAATTCCCGCTATTTTGCATGAAGAAAGCTGTGCCGGACCGATGATTTTAGGTGGCAGCGTTTTTCCGCAAATGATTGGCCTGGCAAGCACCTTTCAACCGGAGCTGGCGAAACGAATGACAGAGCAGATTCGGAAACAGCTTATGGCGATTGGTGCCCGTCAGGCTCTGGCACCCGTTTTGGATATTGGCCGTGAGCCACGTTGGGGACGTATCGAAGAGACCTTTGGGGAAGACCCAACCCTCGTCAGCCAATTTGGTGTAGCGTATATTCAAGGTTTGCAGGGTGAAGACCTGCGTCAGGGTGTGATGGCAACCGCAAAACATTTTATTGGGCATAGTTATTCCTTGGGTGGCTTAAACTGTAACCCTGTGCTGCTTGGTAAACACGAAATTTATGATACTTATTTACAACCCTTTCAAGCAGCCATTCGTGATGCCGGTTTGGCATCAATGATGAATGCCTATCCTGAATTGGATGGTGAAGTTGTGGCTGCCTCCGCTGAAATTTTAACCGAACTGTTAAGAGAAAAACTGGGATTTGACGGAGTCGTGGTTTCCGATTACGAAGCGGTAATCATGATCCATAATTTTCACTATATGGCAAAAGATCTTTCAACTGCCGGGCGTTTGGCTTTAAATGCGGGCATCGACGTGGAACTTCCCACTGTGGTGTGTTATGGTGACCCGCTTAAAGAGGCGTTGGAATCCGGTACTCTCTCAATTGAAACAGTAGATCTGGCTGTAGAGCGCCATTTGGATAAAAAACAAGCCTTGGGTTTGTTTGATAATCCCTATGTGAATGAAGAAATTGTATTAGATTCTTTTGAAACCAAAACCGATCGTGAATTGGCGTTGGAGATCGCAAATAAAAGTTTGGTTCTCCTCAAAAACGATGGCAGTTTGCCCCTTTCCAAATTTATTAAAAAGCTAGCCGTGATTGGACCCAATGCGGATTCCGCACGGGCTCAAATGGGGGATTATTCCTACCATGCTACCCTGGATTTGATGCTTCACCAAATACCACCCGGGTCCGAATTTGAAGGATTGGATAAATCTAGCCTGAAAGAATTTGATGTTGAAGTCACCACAGTGCTGGAAGGTATCCGAAACCTGGTTTCAGAGGAAACAGAAATTTTATATACACCGGGCTGTTCGGTGAACAACGAAGACACCAGTGAAATCAAAACAGCGGTATCTTTGGCAGAAGAGGCTGATGCGGTTGTATTGGTATTGGGTGACCTTTCCGGTTTAACCCCTGGTTCCACCACTGGTGAATTCCGCGATGATGCTGATTTACAACTTCCCGGTGTGCAGCGTGAACTGGCTGAAGCCGTGATGGCTCTTGGAAAACCGGTAGTAGTGGTGTTGATCAATGGACGCCCCTATGCAGCACCCTGGTTGGAAGAAAAAGCCAACAGCATCTTGGAAGCCTGGATCCCTGGCGAAGAAGGTGGGTCAGCCGTAGCGGCAGTCTTATTTGGTGATGTGAACCCCAGTGGTAAACTGCCCCTCTCGGTGGCTCCTTCGGTAGGGCAGCTGCCCATTTATTACAACCACAAACCATCCGGTATGAAATCACATATTTATGGTGATTATGTCAAGGAAAAAATCGGTCCCCTGTACCCGTTTGGTTTTGGCTTAAGTTACACCACCTTTGACTACAGTAACTTGCGGATTAACCTGCCGATGGCTGGGGCGGGTGAAACCGTGGAGATCAGCCTGATGGTGAAAAACACGGGTGGCCGGGTTGGCGATGAGGTTGTTCAGTTATATGTGCGTGATGAATTTGCCAGTTCTCCCCGACCGGTGAAGGAACTGAAAGGATTTGTGAGCGTAAATTTGAAACCTGGTGAAGAAAAGGAAATTACCTTCCACTTGCCGGTGAATCAACTTGCCTTTATTAACAAGGATTTAGCGCTGGTATTAGAATCCGGAACAATCAATGTTATGGTGGGCAGTTCCAGTGAGGATATTCGCTTACGAGGCAAGTTTGAGATTCAGGATAATGTTACCTTGCCCTTAAATCAGCGGGTCTTTGTATGCCCAGTGACAGTTAATTAGGAGCGATATATGGTTTTGACACGTACGCTCGGTCGTTCCGGTATCACAATTGGTGCAATGGGTTTGGGATGTTGGGCTCGCAGCTCCCAGCATATTCCTATCCCCGGTTTTCGTACCGTCAACCAGGTGGAGGATAACTGTGGTGCATTGGAAAAAGGTCCGTTAACCGAACTACAAATGCAGGAAATTAATCAGATTTTGCAGTAATCAAAAAAAACAACCAATTCGCTCTTAAGGAATTGGTTGTTTTTTTATATGTGCAAATTTAATTTAATTGAAATTGGGTTATTGCTCTTTGTAATGCATTCGCCATTTCTTCCAGGGATTGGGCAGCCGCCGTTACTTCTTCTACCTGAGCACTCATTTCCTCCGCAGATGCGGATACTTCTTCCACTGAGGCACTGTTTTCCTCGCTGACACTGGCGATATTTTCAATGGCATCCATAACACCATTTGTACCATCACCCAGGGAAACTGCCGCGTTGTCATTTTGGTCTGCAACTTTTAAAACACCCATAATGGCCTGGTTTAAGTTTTCTGAGACTCCGGACACATCCACTGATACTGTGGTTGAAATCTCAACGGCTTCACCGACCATAACCTGAATGCCTTTAATTAATTCGCTAATTTCTTTCGATGCATTACTTGCACCTTCCGCCAATTTTCGAACCTCATCAGCAACAACGGCAAACCCTTTGCCGTGTTCGCCTGCACGGGCTGCTTCAATCGCTGCATTTAAGGCCAATAAGTTGGTTTGGGAGGCAATATCTTCTATGGTGGAAACAATTTCCCCAATTTTTTCTGAACGCACGCCCAATTCCTGTACTTTTTGAGCGGATTGGTTAACACGCGCTGTTATGCCATCTTCAGACGAAATTAGTCTGGATATATCACTAACTTCATTAATAGCCGATTTTTGATCCTTTACACCTTTGGAAACACCACTTACTACGCTGGAAACTTGCTGCATAATTTGTGCTGTCTGACCGATGGACTCACTTTGTTGAGAAGTTCCTCGTGCTACCTGCTGCATTGTAGTTGAAATTTGTGAGGTTGCCTGGCCGGATTGCGCAGCTGCAAGTGCCAACTGTTTTGAGGCTTCGCTGACCTGGTTTGCATTATGTAAAACAGAACCAATGGCTTCGGATAACATCTGTTGCGCCTGTACCAGATGAAGTGTAATTTTTTCAAAAACCTTTCGGACCTCTTCAGTATTCTCATCTGCTGGTGGTAACGCTTCAACGGTAAATCCCAGTTTCCCGTTTGCCAGATTCTCCAGATATATGGATAATTGATCAACCGCAGCTGCCTGATATCGTTGGCCTGCAACCAAAGTGGAGATATCTTGCACAGCTTCGACATGACCAATTTTTTCACCAGCGGTGTTATACAGATAGGATGTATCGACCCGGAAATGCCCCCCCATTTGGTCAAAAAATGTTGTTAAGAAATTTTTACGCAAGCGGGCAATGCCGCAGTTTTCCGTATTACAGATATTGGCATTCCATTCATTACATTGATGCCCGACTACATCTTCTCGTTTTACTTTTAAGAACTGCTCCACGGGGCGATTAATAAAGGTCCAATTCATTTCCATATCCGTCACAGATAACGGGAAGGGAATCGCATCTAATACGGATGTATACCAATGTGCTTTTTCTACTGCTTCCGCCTGAAAAGTTTTAAATAAATGAGCGATATCAAAAAACTCAGACTGATTAATTTGGCCGATTTCAGTTTTCTCATCTCTGAAAATCATTTTTAATTGGTTAATTGATTTCTTAAAAGTTAATAACAAATAGAGACCGCCAATGATTAACCAAACCAAAGAACCCATGATAAACAGATTGCTAACGGAAAAAAAGGTATCAGCCTGACCCATATTCCCCATCACAATGCTCAGCGTGAGAAGCACAAACAGCACGCCCAAAAAAAGGATTGTTTTGTTAAAAAACGAACCAATAAAACTACTCATTAGAATTCTCCTAAAAGGTGGGTAGATGAAAAAATTTGATTTTTTCAGAATTAATTCGTTTACATCATAAAAGAAAAAGAAAACAAAAGGCATAAAATAAACATAAAAATGTTTCGATCGATCACCCATCCGAGATGTTGTGCATTTCCAAACCTGATCAAACCAGATGATGGATAAAGCAAAAAGAAGATCGTGTCATTAAGTTTTTTCCGGCCCCTTACCATTATTACAAGCCCTTTTAGGAAATGAGCAAGGTCCGATATTCAATTCTGGCGAGATCAAGAACTATTCACCAGGAAGCTGGCAGAAAAAAACACAACCTACAATATCCATATGGGTAATGTCGGGTAATGCCCTGATGATTCTGATAAGATGGAACAGAAAGGAGATTACAGATTTGGAACCGTTAAAACAATTAAATTTAGCGATGCGTTATATTGAAGATAATCTGGCAGGGGTAATTGATTTTGAACAATTATCCGGGTTGGCAGGGTATTCGGAATATCATTTCAGGCGCATGTTTTCATTACTTAGCGGGTTATCGCTTGGTGAGTATATTCGCCGCAGGCGATTAGCACAGGCTGCTTTGGAATTGCAAATCAGTGATATCAAAATAATTGATTTGGCGATCCGGTACGGGTATGATTCGTCGGATTCTTTTTCTAGAGCATTTCAAGGTCTGCATGGTGTGACACCAACGACTGCAAGAAAAAGAGGAACGGCTCTTAAAGCATTTCCTCCTATGGCTTTTCAATTAACCATTCAAGGAGGTTTTGAAATGGATTATCGTATTGTGGAAAAAGAAGCATTTTCCATTGTTGGGATTAAAAAAAGGGTTTCGTTACGTTACAATGGGATCAACCCGGAGATCGCAGCGATGTGGGCGAGCCTCACGGAAGAGAATATCAAGAAATTAAAACAACTATCTAACGTGGAACCTATGGGACTGATAAGCGCTTCTGTAAATTTCACGGAAGGTAGAGAGGAAGGGGGAAAACTCGATCAATATATTGGTGTGGCAACCAAAGCAGGATATTTCGATGAATGGGAAGTGCTTGCTGTACCAGCAACAACCTGGGCGGTGTTTTCAGCGATTGGCTCTTTTCCGGAAGCACTCCAAAACATTTGGGGAAGAATCTATTCTGAATGGTTTGCCATATCTGGATATGAGCTTGCTCAGGGGCCAGAAATTCTTTGGAATGAGCATAAAGACATCACCCAGCCAAATTTTCGCAGTGAAATATGGATTCCGGTTATAAAAAAATAAATGGTTATCTTAAAAATAAATAAGCCCCAATGTTTGGTAGAAGAGTAAAAACAATATTCCTCAAGATTGGAACCGTATGAATCTGTAAGAAATATATAAGAAATCCTGTTTGTAAAGGGTTTTATCGGAATAATTCCGGAAAATTTGACTATAATGGACTAAATAATGGTAATGTAGAGAAAAGGAGTAGTCCATGAATTCCATTAAAAGTATCATTTCAAAATTGGTGGACATGGTTCTTTCGCTAATGGAACCTCGCCCGACGCCAGTGCCCATTCCGGTACGAAACGAAGATCGCCGCCGGTAATAAATAAGTCGTTGAACACTAATGATCCATTAAGAGATTTAATATCACTAAAACTGGTATTTCCATATCACGATTAAGTTCAACAATAGGCTGTTTTTAAAAAAAATCTAGTATTAAATAAATCACCCCGGATTTATTCATTCCGGGGTGATTTTGTATTTATATATGAGATAGGTTAGGGGGTGACAACTGGTAATTCAGCTGCCTGCCAGCCCAAGTAACCACCGCTCATGCTGAGGACGCTTTCGTATCCGTTCATACGCAGGGCGAGGGTACCGATCAGGCTGCGGATACCGCTTTTGCAGTAAACAACCACTTTGGAGGCGGGATCAATTTCACTCATGCGGCTCATCAGTTCTTCCAAAGGAATATTGACGGCAGGATCAATGTAACCAGCTTCGTATTCATCTGCACGACGGACATCAACCAGCACAAACTCTTCACCGTTGATTAACAATTCGTTGACATCAACGTTTTTAATGGAAGCCCAACCTTCGGGCGGATTGCTGAAATATTCATTCACTGCGGTGTAGAGGGCTTCGTCAGCGATGATAGCGGTGCTGATTTCTTCAGCGGGGGCTAAACCTTCTTCGACAGCATATTCGGCTTTTGCCCAACCATCAAAACCACCAGCTAAATTGCGAACATTGGTGTAACCTAACAGTTCAAGGGCTGTCCAGGCGAATGTGGAGCGGGTACCGCTTTTGCAGTAAACCACAATGGGGGTATCCAGGTCAGCGGGTAAAAGTGCCGGGTTATTGGCAATGGTTTTGACAGGAATATTGACTGCACCGGGGATATGACCAACTTCTTCTAATTCGGAAGGTTCGCGGACATCAATCACGAATAGATCGGAGTTTTCGATCATTTCGGTGTTGAGCGCTTCGGCGTTCATGGTGCCGTAGGCTTTGTCTTTGCCATTATTGGTTATTACATCAGCAAAAACAGCCTGAAAATCAGGCGCTTCAACAACAACCGGTTCTTCAACTTCAACTACGGGGGCTTCGGTTGGTACTGCGGTAGCTGCCGGGGCTTCTTCCACGACAGGGGCTTCTACTGTTGCCGGGGCTGCGGGGGCACAGGCACCCAACGCCATCGTGAACAATACAAGTAACATTACGGGTAAATAAATTTTCTTAGACATACTTTTTCCTTCTTACTTTTTCAAATTGTTCATTTGAATGGTTAGTATTATCCGCAGGCCATCAGGCGGCCTGCGGGTAATTAATGATTTATTGACCGGGAATTGGTGCCGGGACGTTTTCTACGATGATGTCTTTATTGGCTTCTAATTCTTCGGCGCGAACTTTATCAGCGGTCAGGAAAATATCTGCATTGCCGTGACAGGAGTTACAGCTTTCGTTCTGTGGGGTGTTGCGTTGAATATTGTGCGGGGTGCTGTATGCCCAGGTTGGCAGCAGGTCAAAATTCGTCAGAAGATCTTCCCCATAGTAAGCGTAACTTTCCGGGTCGACTGGAATGTGACGGACAGGCACGTATTCATAGGGCCGTTCGTCATTTTGGCGGGGATTGCGGCCAATAAAGAAGGTCATATACGTGGCGGAAGTCTTGAAGAATGGTTTTCCAGATGTTTCACTGACGGCTACATGGCAGCTATCACAACTGGTGTACGCTATGGAGTGACAGGTTTGGCAGGAAAGTTTGTCCTCATGAATCTGGTGCTGTACGATCTCATCATTGGCTTTTCCTACAGTATCATGGCAGGATTCACAACTTGGTCCCTGTTCTCCGTCATAACGATCAACATCACCTTTGGAATCGTGCATACTTTCGCCATCGTGGCAAGCGACACAATTCATACGGCCCTGGCGGAAGTGAACATCACCAGGAAATCCTTCGTTTTTCCCTGTATATTCATTACCAACGCGGGAACCATGACAGGCGGTACAGGTCCGGGTCATGGGTGGAGTCTTCTCAACCATATGTCCATCCAGGAAGCCTCCGCCTACGCTGTTGGGTTGGCTGATGTGACAATCACCACAGGTCGTATGGCAGGAAGCACAATGGTTGCCAAATGCTTCATCTAAGGCGGGATGATTTTCCGGCACACTGCGAGAATACATGGCTTTGAAATAACCAGCCTGGCTGGAATGCAGGCTGTCGGCAGCTGTCGTTACGATTTCGTTATGGCAGTTACCGCAGGTTGTTTGTGCGTTCTGGTCCGGACTGCCGATGATACCAATATGAGCTGCTTCTTTTTCTTCAGCGAAACGATCACCAGCGTGACAGGAAGTACAGGATGCCTGACCGTGAACGTCATCCATAAAATCTTCGTTAACCATTACTTTTTCCCAAGGCTCCAACGGAGCCACTGAGCCACCTCAACCAACGCCTTCGGATTCTCCTTCACCGGCTTCTTCTTCCACCGGATCGGCAGTATCAATTAATCTTTGTTTGTCTGTGTGGCAGTCCACACAGGTGTCGGTTTCCGTTAGAATGGGTTCTTCCGCAACCGCTGTGACTTGGGCTGTTGCTTCTATAGCGGCTTCTGTGGGTGCGTTATCCACTACGGATTTCGCAGAACAACCGCCTAAAAGCAGCAAACCAATACCTACGAATAAAATTATGCTGAAACGTTTCATGAATATTCCCTTTAAAATCAACTTTGGCAGAATTGTACAAACTGAATCATAATTAATCTAAATTTTAACTGATAGTGACAAACATCACAAATGGGTATAGGAAATATTTGGTTTGGTTTATAAGAAAAACTTATCTATTGGAGCGAATATGATAAAATGGGTAAGGTTAACGATTTATTTTTTGGAGTATAAACATGCTGGATTCACATCAATTACGCGTTTTTTTAGCTGCGGCTGAGACATTAAATTTTTCACAGGCAGCCAGGCGTCTACATATGTCACAGCCAAGTGTTACTCAGCATATTCGAAATCTTGAATCACATTTTGGAATGCAGTTATTTTTACGCACAGGTCGTAAGTTGTCTTTAACGGAAGCGGGGCTGACCTTGTTACCTTTAGCACGCGATTTAGTGCACACAGCTGTGCGGGCAGATGAAGTCATGGACACCTTAAAGGAAGAGGTTCATGGACATCTGTGGATTGCCTGTTCCACCACACCCGGAAAATATATATTACCTTCATTGATGGCTGAGTTCTTAAAACGCCATCCGAAAGTGAATGCCACCATTTCTGTTACCAGCCGGAGCACGGCGATGAACTGGTTAAATGAAGGCAAAGCGCAAATTATGTTATCCAGCATATATACTTATCATAACGATGTTGAGTTTCATAAATTTATTTCTGAACCGATTGTTTTGATTGTTCCCCGAAATCACCCCTGGGCGAAACGGGGCTCGATCGAATTAGATGAGTTACGTAAGGTAAACATGATCATGCGTGAAGAAAGCTCCGGAACCTATTCCGTCGTTCGGGATGGGTTGGCACAGCATGGTTTTGATGTAGGAGAATTACGGCGCGTATTAACATTGGGAAACTCGGAAGCTATTGCGTTTGCGGTGCAAGAAGGAGTTGGGGTTGGTTTTGTTTCGATGCTGGTTGCTCGCCGAATTGTGTGTGATCAGGTGGCTGCAGTGAAAATTAATGGGCTTGATCTTGCTCAAGATATTTACTTAGGACAGCATCGTCGTTTGCCTTCGACATCTGCTCAGGTAGCATTTTGGAAAATGGCAATTGACGAACAAAGCGAAACCAAACAAAAAATCAAATCATTATTGACTTTTCCGCGTGGTTCAGGTCCGGAAGAATCACCAAAGAGTTAATTTTTTACACGAAAAAATTTGTAAAATTAAAAAAAGAGGGGTGAGCGGATTTATACTTATGTTGTACATTTAATGAGAAGAACCATTAAAAAATATTTAAGTTAAACCATCCATTTTTTAATTTATATTAATCTCTCGGTGGGAATAAATGGGTATAATCCTTATATCGTTTAAGGATAATATTTGTCTATTTATTACCACTTGCGAAATTCATAAAAATATTAAAGGGTAAAGCATGACGATTAACCATCCACGTTTGATACGGGAACAGAAGACCGTTGACTTGATGATTAAATTATATTGCCGGGATAAACATGGTTCTACTGGTGATGGATTGTGTGATTCTTGTGATCAACTGCAGCAGTATGCCCAAAAACGTTTGGAGAAGTGTCCCTATCAGGAAAAAAAGACAACCTGTGCCAACTGCTTAACGCATTGTTATCTTAAAACCAGGCGGGAAGAAATTCGACAGGTGATGCGGTATGCAGGTCCACGTATGTTAAAGGAACACCCCTGGTTAGCTGTACTGCATTTGATGGATGGTTTTCGCAAACCGCAGCCGTTAAAGAAAAAAGTTAACGCTAAGTAGACATATGAAAACCAATTTGACATTGATACCATTTGATTTACCAGGTAAGGTTTACCGAGCCCCAATGCCATTTGGCCCTTTTGATGCCGGGGTGAGCACTTTAAATGAAATGAGCCGGGCGAAAGTAAACCATGTTTTTACATTGGTGGAGGAATTTGAATGGTGTACCCATGCCAATTGTGATTTGCGTGTTTGTTATCAGAAAGCAGGCATTCGGATGATTCATCTCCCCATTGAAGATTTTGAAGCTCCCTCAGATACACAGGCATATTTGTCGGCTGTTAAGGATGCGCTTGATCTGATTAAACAGGGTAATCATATTGCGGTGCATTGTTTCGCTGGCATCGGACGCACCGGTACGTTTTTGGCTGGTTTGGCACGACTGCATTTTGGCTGGCCTACTGACCAAGCGATATTTTGGGTTCGGCAATTTGTGCCTAACGCGTTAGAAAATGAAAAACAGGTGGGATTTATTCAGGATTTGATATTTCCTGAAAATTAATAGTTTGAGCGGTAGTTTTTATAACTAAAAAATATATTCACAAACTTCAGATTGTGAATATATTAACTATTTAATTCCATTTTTAATGGTGTTTTTTTATTGATTTCGCTATAATAAAATTTACCAATCCCCCCAACAGATAAACAAGGAGTTAATATATGTTGCATGAACCCGCAACACCTTCAGGAAAAGATCCTGCGAGGTTATACAAGGTGCGTCTTGGCATCTGGATGTTTAGTTTTTACGCATTGTTTTATGCCGGATTTGTAGCCATCAATTTGATCAGTCCACAAACGATGGGTGTCATCATTTTTTTTGGGCTCAACCTGGCGACTGTGTATGGCTTTGCGCTCATCATTGTAGCGCTCTTGGAGGCGCTGGTTTATGATGCCATGTGCCGTAAAAAAGAAGCGGAATTGGAGAAAAAGGGTAAAAAGAAACATTTAAAATCCAATACCAAAAAGAAGGGGAAATCATAATCTCATGGCAGTGATCATCTTTTTCATCTTTGTAGTTTTTGTGATAGGGCTTTCCCTTTATTTGGGTAATCGAGCAAAAACATCCAGCGGATATTATGCTGCTGGTGGGAAAATCCATTGGAGCGTCAATGGGATTGCATTTGCAGGCGACTATCTTTCTGCGGCTTCATTTTTGGGAATCTGCGGCATGATTGCAACCGTCGGTTATGACGGTTTTTTGTATTCGATTGGGTATCTGGCTGGTTGGATTGTGGCCTTATTTGTGGTCGCAGAACCGATGAAACGTTTGGGAAAATATACGTTCACCGATGCGTTGGATGCCAACTATAACTCGCGCGGCATTAAACTTTTTGCTGCAATCAGCACCCTGATTGTTTCTATTTGTTATCTCATCCCGCAAATGGTAGGTGCGGGCGTGTTGGTAGAACCCTTGCTGGGGATTCCGCACGCATGGGGTGTTATTATGGTCGGTGCAATCGTTATTACGATTGTTGCTACAGCCGGAATGGCATCCACAACCTATGTTCAATTTTTAAAAGGAACGTTGTTAATTATTTTCTCATCCGTTTTGGTGGGTGCCGTTTTAATCCGGGGTTTGTCCACACAGCCGGATCAGGGCGGCAAGGTGCCATTTTATCAATACACTAATCTGGAAGCTACAATGTCTGGTGATCAGTTTCAGGTTTCTGAACCTGGTTGGACCGTATTGGAACAAGCCTCCCTTAAGAGTGGTTTGGAATTTGTAAAAATGGAACACGAAGGATTGGAAGGCTGGTGGTACCTTTATGAACATGATGGTGTCCTGACCTTAAAAGAAACCCAATCGGTTGTATTTAAAGGTAATGAAAAATGGATTAATGGCGCGCCGGAATCTGTGGATAACGAATTACGTCAGGTGAGTAATTTGGAACAAATCCGCGGAGAAGAAAATGTCAATACGGGGCGATTGGGTATTTTTGAGTTTCTAGCGACATTGACCGATAAAGATACCATTGTACGAACCTGGAAAAACGCCAGTTTTGTCAGCGAAGGCGGGGATAAGGTTACGGTTTATTATCCAAAAGAAGTCAGCGGTGACAAAATAATGCGTCCCGGTTTGAAATTTAAGGTCGAAGGAACCCCACTAGAGCGGATTGACTTTCTTTCCTTAATGTTGGCGCTTTTCCTGGGAACGGCTGCTTTACCCCATATTTTGATTCGTTATTACACCGTACCAAACCCGGCCAGCGCCCGTAAATCAACCATTGTTGCCATCGCAGCTATTGGTTTCTTTTATATTCTGACCTTATTTATGGGTTTGGGCGCTATGACAAATGGTGTTATTAACCCAGCGGATAACAATATGTCTGCTCCATTATTGGCCCGCTCTTTTGGAGAAATGTTATTCGCGATCATTTCGGCAATAGCGTTTGCTACCATTCTGGGCACAGTCAGCGGTTTGATTGTTGCTGCTTCCGGTGCAATTGCCCACGACTTGTTTGATCGTTATTTTAAGATTAAGATGGATGACCGCCAAAAAGTGAATGCGGGGAAAATTTCGGCCTTTGTGGTTGGTGGAATTGCTATCTTGCTTGGTATCCTGTTTAAGGGTATGAATGTGTCCTTCCTGGTGGGCTTGGCTTTTGCCGTGGCAGCTTCAGCTAATTTGCCGGCGATCATCATGCTCCTGTTCTGGAAAAAAACCACGGCCAAGGGGATTGCAGCGTCAATCATTGTGGGTATTGTGGTTTCCCTTGGCATGATTGCCCTTTCACCAGAATTATTCTCTCTATATGGTTTAAGTCCTTTGGATGCACCCATTCCGTTATCCAACCCTGGGATTGTCTCGATTCCATTAAGTTTTATCACCCTGGTGGTTGTTTCACTTTTGACTCCCAAGAAAGGTATTATCAAAGCTTAACTACCAATTTTTTATGGCGGGATGTACAATAAAATCATCCCGCCATAAATTCTTATGAAAAATACGATTCCAGTGAATTTTCACAGCCACACGATGTTTAGTGATGGCGAATTAACCCCTGAGGTTTTGGCAGGCCATCTGGCAGCCGCCGGGGTGCGTTATACTGCGCTGACAGATCATAACAGTCTGGAAGGTTTGCCTCGTTTTCAGGAAGCATTAAAAAAAAGGAATGTGGTCTGTATTTCTGGACTTGAATTATCCACTCAGTACCGGGGGCGAGAAATTCACATCCTGGGTTATGGATTTGATCCCGAAACCCCTGAATTGTTAGCCACTTTACTCTCTTTGCGCCAGGTGCATGATTTGGAAGTTCACAGCATTGCCGGTTCCTTACGGAAATTAGGTGCCAACCATGCCGGATATGTAAATGAAATAGAGGCTGTCAGCCGAGCGCAGGATGGTGTTCTTGATCTGGAAGATGGGATAACCCTGCTGCACAATGCCAAAGGTCTGGCTTTTTTGGCACACCCTTTGCTTTATGAAACGGATCCGGATCAATTGGAAATCCTTATCTCGGAATTAAAAGAACGAGGCCTGGATGGGATCGAAGCAATTTACAGTGCTTATACGGAAGAAGAAACCGCCATGTTAACCCAACTAGCGGAAAAATATGACCTGCTGGTGAGTGCGGGCACGGATTTCCATGCGATGAATGGACTCTCAGTCAATTCATTTGCCATTCAAATGCCGTATGAAAAATGGAGCCTTTTTCGACAGGCGCTTTTTAACACGGCAAACTTTTCAATCAACGCTTCCGCTTTACAAAAGAGGGCAGTTGAAAGTAAAACCAATGGGGTAAACAAACCCTCAAAACCAAAACACTTTCGGCGCCGTTCTTATGTTTTACGCATCTTTTTGCCAACGTTAATTGCCATCACGTTATTTTTGGCTTCGATTTGGGGAATTATTTTACCTTCCTTTGAAGAAACCTTAATGGATCGAAAACATGAAATGATCCGAGAACTCACAAACTCCGCTTATAGTATTTTGGCATCTTACCAGCGGGATGAAGAAAATGGTTTGTTTACAAAAGAGGAGGCTCAAGCATTGGCAATTAACCGGATTGAATCGCTGCGTTATGGTCCGGAAGGAAAAGACTATTTTTGGATTCAGGATTTGTCGCCAAAAATGATTATGCATCCTTATCGGGCTGACTTAAACGGACAGGACTTATCCGGCTTCAAGGATCCGCGCGGTGTTGCGATTTTTGTTGAATTTGCAGATATGGTGCGGCGGGAAGGGGAAGGTTATATTGATTACGTCTGGCAGTGGAATGATGATCCCCAGCGCTTGGAACCGAAAGAGTCTTATGTGAAAGGATTTGAACCTTGGGGCTGGGTGATCGGTACGGGTATTTATATTGATGATGTTCATCAGGAGATAACCCGCCTCGAACAGAGCCTGATCAATACCTCATTCATTATTTCAGGTGCGGTGGTGATTTTATTGATCTTCGTTTTGCAGCAGAGTTTGCGTGTTGAACATGAACGCCAGGAAGTAGTGGATGATCTTGGGGAATCCACCGAGCGATACCATGCCTTAATTGAATCCACCACAGAAGGTACTGTTTTGATCGTGGACGACCGCTTCCAGTACGTGAACCCGGTATTTTTACAAATGACTGGGTATACATCCCAGCAATTGGAATTTTTGGAATTGAGTGATTTGCTGCCCCGAGAGGCGGATAACTTGCCTATCTGGGAACATTTGAATTTGATTTCCAATGATAAAATCCAAACCGGTAAAGTTTTTCATGGCTTCTTAAAACAAGCGGGTGGACAGCAGTTGGAAACGGTGATTACTGTGAATCCAATTAATTTTGCAGGCCAACGAGGATTTATTTTATTAACCAAAGATGTAAGTGCGCAATCCGGTCTATTGGCAGAACAATCTATTTTCCATGCAGCCCAAACTGTTCCAATCGGGTTATTCCGGGCCAGTGCTGCCCGTCAAGGGGCTTTATTAGAAATGAACCCTGCCACTGAGGTCTTTTTTTCGCAGTACCATGAATCCCAACCCACTTTGGCACAGTTGTTTTCGGATGCCGCAGAATTTGATTCCGTGATGGAAACATTAATTAACAAAGGCGAAATCCGGAATCACCTGATTTATTGGATCACTGAAACCTCAACCGTTCGGTATATTTCTCTTTCCGCTCGTTTGGTGACGGATGAAAAATCCCATGCTCGATATATTGATGGTGTGTTGGAAGATGTGACGGCGGCGTGGAAACAAAAAACGGCACGAGAAGCGCTGATTGAAAAATTGCAGGCATCCTTGTTGTTTTTACATGAACCGATTAACCGCCTGGGCAGGAATGTGGTGGTTTGTAATATGTTCACCACTATTCAAGAGTTAACCCGGTTAATGACAGAACAAAACGTTACGGCTTCGCTTGTAGCAAGCGAAAACTCGGCCATTATTGGCATTATTACCGACCACGATTTGCGTGCCAGGGTGCTGGCTGAAAATATACCCCTTGATTCGCCGATTCACACCATCATGAGTTCTCCCCTGACCAAAATATCAGAAAACGCCTTGATTTATGAAGCGTTAAATCGAATGGAAGAAAGAGGGGTCCGCCATTTGGCGGTGGAAGATCAGAATGGAAAAATTGTCAATGTGATTGACAATAAATCACTGATCCAATTTCACCGGTACGGCCCGATTGTTTTATCGCGTGAAATATCTCGTGCGGAGACGGCAGAAGTGGTGGCTCGCCATGCTGCCCTGGCACCGGCTTTAGCCAAAACACTTTTAGACAGCAGCCTGCGCCCCCAGCATGTTACCAATATGTTAGCAGGGATTTGTGATGCCGTCACGGAGCGGTTAATTCAATTGGCAGTGGCAGAATTGGGTCCGCCGCCAGCCCCATTTGTATTTATCAGCATGGGCAGCCAGGGACGCCAGGAACAGACCTTATTAACAGATCAGGACAATGGCATTATTTATTCTCCTTCCGAACACATGGCACCTGATCAGGTACAGGCGTATTTCCTAAAGTTGGGGGCCATCGTTTGTCGGGGGTTGGACAAAGCAGGGTATACCTTGTGTGCAGGACAGGTAATGGCAAATAATCCGCGTTGGTGTCGTTCCTTATCGGATTGGGAAGCAGCATTTGTGGATTGGATCCAAAATCCTGAACCGCAAGAAATCATCAATTTGAGTATCTTTTTTGACTTTCGCCCGGTTTATGGAGATACGGACCTGGCTTTGGATTTACGTCATTTTATTCACGGCGTATTAAAAGATGAAACTGCCTTTTTCCATTATTTTGCCCAAAACGCGATCCAATTTAAACCGCCGGTTCGCCTTTTGGGAAATATTTATCTGAGTGGAGGAGCCACCGAACACGCCGGAGAAATTAACCTGAAAGACGCGATGATGCCGATTGTGAGTTATGCCCGCTTATATGCGTTAAAGCATCAACTTAACCAGACCCACACTGTGGAACGGATTAAAGCCCTGTGCGAAAGAAACATCATTCTTCCAGCCAATCGAGACGAGATGATCGCCGCGTATGATGTATTAATGCAGCTCCGTCTTCAGAATCAGATGAGTGCAATCCAGGCGGGGCTTTCGCCACAAAATATTATCCATCCAGCCAAACTGGGTTATATTCAACAAGAATTGTTAAAACAGGCCTTCTCCCAAATTTCCGCTGTGCAAAAGAAGATCAGTTATGACTTTTTGGGTGGTATTTAAATTAAAGTTTTTGGTACACCAAAAAACCAACTGTCCACTCAGATCAATCGGTTGTTTTTTTATCCCGATCCAGCCAAAGTTCTTTATATTCCCGGTTCCAATCGATCAGATAACGGATGGCGATTACCAAGCCAACAGCCAGTGCTACCCAAATTACGATACCCCGCAGACCCACCAGCCATACCAATGGTGCAAAACTGAGACCAGCGAAAATACTGGCACGGGCGCTGTGTTTTAAGATCAACATCAGTAAAACGACAAAACCAACACAAACCGGTACCGCCAAGGGTGCCGCGGCCAGCAGTGCGCCTTGCGCAGAGGCCATCCCCATACCGCCGCGAAATCCGGCAAATACAGGCCAACAGTGCCCTACCACGGTTAAAAAAGCGGTGAGGGGGATGATCCATCCTGTGGGGGCATACCGTAAAGCCAGCCAGGTGGGTAAAAAGCCTTTGGTAATATCCAGAATCAACACCAGGGCCCCCGGTAGAAAACCAGCTTGCCGAAAGGTATTGGTTGTGGTCGCATGCCCGGAACCGCTGTCACGAACATCGACTCCTTTAATTAGTCGTGTGACCCAAATGGAAAAAGGTAACGATCCGCTCAGGTAACCTAAGAATGCAAAGCCTATTGCGTAAAGAAAAACAGTTAAATTCATTTCATGACTCGGATCGCGCCTGGTTGAATCTCAATTGTGAATTGATAGAAAGTATCACCAAAGCCGGAAAAAACCTCCCCGTCACAATGAGCATATAAAGGCTGCTTGCTGTGGATGGTCATTTTTCGGCAGGTACCCATTTGAATTTGTTGGAAACGACCATGGGTTCCCTTCATCACTTCGGGCACCAGACGCAGCATCATGAAACGAGAAACTTTTCCGATGGCTGCATAATGGAATATTCCATCGTCTACTTTGGCCTCGGGTGTTACCAAAAAACCACCACCTTCCCGAGGGCCATTTCCAATGGTTAACATGATGGTGGGCTGCTGCCAGCTTTTTTCATCACTTTCCACAGTTAAATCCATCTGGGGAAAATCCATAAAAATCGTTTTTAAAGTGGCGATCAGGTACATCATAAAGCCGTGAATTCGTTTGATCCGTTTGGTATGGATGGTGACCACAGCATCAAAACCAATGCCGAGTGTGTTATTAAAATATTCCCTGCGGTTCGATTCATCGCTAACCAGCCCAATATCCAAAGCTTTTGGCTGCCCATTTAAACAAGTTTGAATAGCTGACCATGGATCGATGGGCAGCCCTAAAATGTGGGCAAAATCGTTTCCGGAACCAAGGGGAAGGATTCCTAACAAGGGACGTTTTTCCGGCGGGATCTGCATCAGGCCATTAATGACCTCATGAACGGTTCCATCACCACCAGCGGCAATGACCAGATTGTAACCATGTGTTCCGGATTCCTGAGCTAGCCATATTGTCTCTTTGGCGCGTTGGGAAACAACCCAATCAATTTGTGGGGCATCAGACAGCGGGGAAGTTTGTGCTAACTTCGTTTTTAGGCTTTCGGCGACCTGAACGGAGCGGTCATGATTGGCAATGGGGTTAAGTATGATTAATACACGTTGCGGCATGGGTGATTATCTCCTGATTGAAAGAAAAATTATATCGCATAAAAGAGAACACCTTCGAATAAGTTTCGATCCGAGCAAGTCACTTAATAAAAAAACCGACCTCAATGGTCAGTTTTTAATTCTTAATCACACCAAAAAAATCTTTATTTTTTACTTAAATCCAAACGATAACCAACGCCGCGCACGGTTTTAATATAGTCGGGATGACGGGGATCTTCTTCAATTGCCTGGCGTAACCAGCTGACATGGACATCAAGGGTGCGGGTATCGCCTGTATATTCAGTTTCCCAAACAAATTTAAATAAGTCTTCTCGTTCAAATACTTCACCGGGGTGTTCCATTAACGCCTGCATCAGACGTACCAGACGTGGTGTAAGTCCAACGTGTTTATCCCCAATTTGAACCCAACGTTGTGCCAAATCCAATTCTAATGGGCCTGCTTTGATCAATTCATTACTGGGTTTGACAGGTAAAAGCATCTTAATGCGGTTTAATAATTTTTGTAATGTGAAGGGGAGTACGAGAACAACATCCGCTTCAAAATCCTCTTGATTCTTAATGTCGGGTCCAATAATTAAGATAATGGGGAGGTCGATTTTTGTCCTTAAAGATTGGCAGATTCGTTTCCCGCTGGTACGCATCGAATCGGCATCAACAATAATTAAATCAAAAACTTCTTTTGTTAAACGGGTAGAAGCAGCATTTCCACTGGGTACGCTGACCACTTGATATGATTTTTTGGTCAAACCCCCAACAAATGAAGAGCGTTCTGCTCGTTTTCCTTCAATGACCAGTATTTTTGCTGCCAAGAATAACACCTCAATCTAAAGTAATTATTATTTTATAATAAAAATTTTATTTTTAGAACATAAATATCGACTCACTTTTTTAAATTGTTTGTGAGTGATTTTCATTCCCTTCAGGAATATTTGCATATCATTACCGGTAATTGAACGAATGCGATATAGGTGCCCCCTTAATAAAATTGATGATACCAATTGATTCAGTTGTAGTGTTTACATGTATGTTTTAGCACCAGAAAACGCTTCGTAATCGTATTATACCTTAAACCTTAAAAAAACATAGCGGTCAAGTTTTTTTAACATAACTTGTTAGGGAATTGTTAATTGATTTGTTAATCCATCAGTACGATGTCGTTTTCCGAAAATTTTTCGTGTAAAAAAGATAATAACCTCGGCTGCAGTTCAGCAGCCCGGCCATAGCGTGTTTTTACCAGCAGTGTTAACTGGGTATGCTGCCCAATGCTGCCTTCTTCTGATAAAACTTTCCAGGTTTCTAACATATTTGGCAGCATTAATACGGCTTCGTCTTCGATTTTTTCCAATAAATCCAATACTGGCGTCAGGTCAACAGCATTTATTTTGATATGAACCCGTGCCATGGAAAATCTGCCGCGGCTGAAATTGCGAATGGTGCGAATCTCCCCATTGGGGATAACGTACAGTTCTCCGGAAGGTGCACGGATTAATGTTGTCCGCAGATTAATTTCTTCGATCACCCCTTCAATTTCCAATACTTCCACTTTTTCGCCTACGGAAAAGGTATCTTCAAAAATAAAACCGATGCCGGTTAAAATATCACTGATAATAGGGCGAGCTCCCAAACCAAAAGCTGCACTAAACAAACCTACTGTCCATGCCAGGGTAGAAACATCCACAAACAAACCGATGCTGGCTAAAAGAGCAATAAAATAGGCTACCCCAGTGAATCCGCTGGAAAGTAAACTTTCAAGGGTTTGTTTTCTTTCCGGATTCATTTTATACCCTGGTTTCAGGCGCATGATATTCAAAAATGGCTTAATCATTATTCTTGAAAATCGCTGAAAAACCCAGGCCACTAAAAAATAGATTCCGATGCGGATTAAATCCTTTACTAACGGATAATCAACTAAAAAATCAGCTATATCTTTCATCCAAGGAAACACATTAAAAATATTTTCCATATAACTCCAATTCAAGACATACAACGTTGTTTGTTTAATATTACAAGGAAGTGACCAAAAAACAAATGCTACTTAGTTATTGAAAACACTACCCGCTTTCCAGAATAAATTTCCAAAATAAATCATCTTTTTGTGTACGGTAATTTGCAAGCCATACCTGCACATGTTAGAATAAATCAGAATATACTATGCCGCACCTTTGCGCGGGAGGTTTTAATGTCGAATGGTAAGATGATCGAAGTCATCATAGATAGCGTACGCGTAAGTTTAACGAATCAACAAAGAATTGTCGTATTGCGTGATATCAACGCGGAACGTTATTTGCCGATCTGGATTGGGCCATATGAAGCCGAATCGATCACAATCGCGCTGCAAGAGATTGAAGTATCCAGACCACAAACGCATGATTTATTAAAAAACATCATTAACAGCCTGAATGCTCGACTGCTGCGGGTGGAAGTTTTATCTTTAAGAGACGACGTCTTTTATGGCAATCTGGTCGTGGAAATTAATGATATGACTATTGAAATTGATTCCCGCCCATCGGATGCTTTGGCATTAGCTGCTCGTACCCATTCAAAAATTTTGGTTTCGGAAGAGGTTATGGATTCCGCTGGTATTATTCCTGAAACGGATATTCAAGATCAGACCGAAGTTGATCAGAGCCAAACACAACCGTTTAATAAGGAAAAAGAGACGGTTGATGAAGAGAGTGAGGAACGTTTGTCCATTTTTAAAGATTTTCTTGGTAAATTGGATGTGGACTCTCTTGACGATTCCGATGAAGAAGATTCCCCGTCTCAAGATGAATAGGGCGAGTTAGACTGGTAAATAGATACCTTGGGGTGGAAGATAATAATTTAAACCCTTGTGAATGTTTCTTTTTAAATTTTTTACCCAAAAACAAAACGATAATCGAGCAAGACCTTCCTCTGTGAAGACCTTCCAGGCAGCAGAAGATGAAAATCATCTGCTGATAGGATAATTTTTTTCATATTAACCAGCTATAATTATTTTAAGGCATGGTTGTAAATAATTACGATACAATTACGCCATCAAAAATCAAGACGTTGGAATAAACCATGAGCGAAGAATATTACGAGCCAGAAGAAACAACTTCAACCATCGACACCCAGCAGCCGCACAGCCGAGAAGCTGAAGAAGCGGTTTTGGGTGCTGTTTTAATTAATCCGGATAGTTATTTTGATCTGGCACAAAAATTAAGAGCTGATGATTTTTATATCGTCCGAAATCGGTGGATCTGGGAAGTATTTACGACCCTTAGTGAACAACGGACCCCGATCGACTTTCTGACAGTTTGTGATACCTTAATTGAACGCGGTCACTTGGACGAAGTTGGCGGTCCGCCCTACATTACAACCCTGATTAATCAAACGCCAACTTCCCTGCATGCTCAGGCGTATTCCGAAATTGTGGAAGAAAACGCCATGCGCCGCAGAATGTTGGAAGCAGCCAATAATCTTGCAAAACAGGCTTTCGACCGTTCCAAAAGTGTAGACTCTCTGTTGGATGAAGCGGAAAAATCGGTATTTGGTTTAAGCGAACGTCGAATTACGAATGATCTTCAACCCATACAAACCGTGTTAAGTAATTATTACGAACGGGTTGATCAACTTTCACAACGTACTGACGAGATCATGGGGGTTCCGACCGGATTGTTTGATCTGGATAAATTATTGGGTGGTTTACAGAAGTCGGATCTTTTAATTATTGCGGGCCGTCCTGGTATGGGTAAAACCGGATTTATGCTTTCGGTGGCAAAAAATGCTGCCCAAAAACACAAAAAGCATGTGGCCGTATTTTCATTGGAAATGGCGAATGAGCAGTTGGTGCAGCGGTTGATTGCCCAAGAAACCGCCATTGATACTCAACGATTGCGAACTGGAAAGCTCCAAGATGATGAATGGTCAAAATTTAACCAGGCCATTGAAGTTTTGGGCAATACCAGAGTTTGGCTGGATGATACGCCCGCCATTACCCCACTATCCTTGCGCACCAAATGCCGCCGGCTGCACATGGAACATCAGCTTGATTTGATCGTTGTTGATTATTTACAGTTGATGTCTGGTGATACCCGCACCGATAACCGTGTGCAGGAAGTTTCTTACATCTCCCGAAATTTAAAAGTGCTGGCTCGTGAATTAAATGTGCCGGTTTTGGTGGGTGCTCAGCTTTCTCGTGCGGTGGAACAACGCGCCGATAAACGTCCTGTTTTGTCTGATTTGCGCGAATCCGGTTCTTTAGAGCAGGATGCGGATATTGTCATGTTTATCCACCGCCCCGATGCAATGGACGCGGATAGTCCAAAACAAAACCTTGCCGAGATCATCGTTGCCAAACACCGGAATGGTCCTACCCATCCTGGTATTGAACTTGTTTTCCGTAATAATTTAGCCAGTTTTGAAAACGCGGCCCGAGGATAAGCACGGTGAAACAGTTTCAGGGATTCTCAAATCAAAAAACCCATCTTGTTCCAATCCCGGAACCATTTTTTCATGACCTTTTACCTATCATCGATCATGTTGTTGAGTTTAAAGTTACCCTGTATGCGTTTTGGTTTTTAGACCAGCAAGAAGGCAGCCTGCGTTTTATCCGTTATCAAGATTTTCTGGAAGATAAAGCATTTTTATCCGGTTTAGGTAATTCCTATGCTGTAATGATGAAAAACTTAAATGAAGGCTTGAATCGATCCGTAAAACGAGGAACATTCTTAACAGCCCATAAAGATACACAAGATTTAACGGAGGCTGTCTATTTCTTAAATACACCTCATGGCCGGGCTGCATTTACAGGCTATCAAGAAGGAGCCTGGTCACCGCAAGATAAAATTCAATCAATTCGCCGGCCAGAAGCGGAAAGACCAAATATTTTCCAATTGTACGAAACCAATATTGGCCCATTAACCCCCATGATGGCCGATATTTTACAAGAAGCAGAAGAAACCTATTCACCCGTTTGGGTGGAAGACGCCATTCGGATTGCAGTTGAGAATAATGTCCGTCGTTGGCGGTATATCGAAGCAATTTTAAAATCCTGGGAAGAAAGAGGGCGCGATGAAAAAGATCGACGAAACGCTCAAGAAGATCCAAAAAAATACATCGACGGAGAATTTGGACAATACGTCAAGTTCTGATCAACAAACCCGGTCAGAAACATTAGGCGATCCTAATTGTCCGATATGTGCCGGTGTGGGTTGGGTTCACCAAGATCTTCCCATTACCCATCCCGATTTTGGGAAAATTAAGGTTTGTGTTTGCCGTCAGGCGGATGTAGCTCATCAAGCTCAGGAGCGATTGTACCGCCTCAGCAATCTCTCCGCATTCAAACATATGACCCTTGAAAGTTTTCGTCCGGAGGGACGGATGGGATTGGGTGACCAGCAATCTGCATCGCTGCAGATTGCCCATAATCAGGCCACACATTTTTCACAAAACCCAAGCGGCTGGTTGTTGTTTATGGGTACTTATGGCTGCGGAAAAACCCATCTGGCGGCTGCCATTGCGAATGAAGTCTTACAGCGTGGCCAGGCGGTATTATTCCTGACCGTGCCGGATTTGTTGGATTGGCTTCGTTTTTCTTATAGTTCACCGGAATCGACCTTTGAACAACGTTTTGAAGAGATCCGCAATATACACTTATTGATTTTGGATGATTTGGGTACCCAAAATGCCACACCCTGGTCGGAAGAAAAGTTATACCAAATCTTAAATTATCGTTATGTACATCGCTTGCCAACGGTGATTACCAGTAATCAAAGTTTGGATGAGATAGAAGGTCGCATTCGTTCAAGATTAAAAGATCCGGAATTGGTTTCTCTGGTAAAAATTCTGGCACCCGATTTTCGTTCTCCCGTACGTGAAGAACAAGTGAACACAATATCCACCCTGGGTTTGTTAACCGACAGTACGTTTGGTACGTTTAACCTACGTGAACGTGAAAATCTCGATCCAAATCAAAAACGAAGCTTAAGTACCGCTTTTCGGGCAGCCTCTGATTTTGCGGAAACACCACAGGGTTGGCTGGTGTTAACTGGTCCCTATGGCTGCGGTAAAACCCATCTGGCGGCTGCCATTGGTAATTATCGTTCAGGTTTGGGTGAAGAGCCTATCTTTGTTGTTGTGCCGGATTTTCTTGATCACTTGCGGGCTACGTTCAGCCCGAACAGCAGTGTTTCGTATGACCGATTGTTTGAACAGGTGCGATCTGCACCGTTATTAATTCTGGATGACTTGGGCACCCAGTCCGCTACCCCCTGGGCACGTGAAAAACTGTACCAGATTTTTAACTATCGGTATAATGCCAAACTGCCCACCGTGATTACCACATCAAATGAATTGGGTGAAATGGATCCCCGCATACGGAGTCGTATGTTGGATAACCGTTTGTGTTCTATTTATGCTATTCTGGCACCGGCTTATGTGAATGCTCCTGATCTGGGGCGAAGTTCCAGCAAAAAACGCTAATTTGCTCTCGGTTTTCAACCATCTTGTTTGTGAGGTATCGATGAAAAAAACTCCCTCTGTGTTTGCTTATGTATTTCTTTTCATTGGTTTTTCCATGTTAGCCTTATGGACAATGTTAATTTTCACCAAACAAGTTCCGGAATTTGAAACCGCCCCGTTTACGACAATCACGCATATCACCGCTGAATCCTTAACCGGTTTGATGTTGATTTTAGCGGGTTATGGACTGCTTAAAAAACAGCCCTGGGCTCAACGATTTTACCCCTTGGCTGTGGGCATGTTATTGTATGCGGTGGTCCAGGCGAGTGGTTATTATATCGATCACAGCAGCCCGGTTTTTGTGGTTTTATTTGGGGTAATGATTCTCTTTTCCATTTTTGTCATTTGGGATTTGCTTAAGCCAAGATGAGCAGGGCTGGTTTGATTTTGATTAAAGAAGATAAAGTTGCCCTCATCGAAAGATACCGTGGAGGACAGCATTATTTTATTTTACCGGGTGGCCAGATCGAAGAAAATGAAAGTCCAACGCAAGCGGTTGTCCGAGAAGCTTTGGAAGAATTAGGGTTGGATGTGATCCCAGAAAAATTGGTAGCCGTGGTTACTTTTTTTGATTCACCCCAATATTATTACCAGGTGACCGAGAAGGGCGGTTTGTTTGGGGCAGGCAAAGGGCCGGAAATGATCGGTTTGTATCCTGACGAAAATGGAACCTATTGTGCAATTTGGAAAAAAATCCGTGAATTGAGATCAATTGATGTTCGGCCGGCACCATTGATCCCCTTGATTGAAGCAGCGCTACACGGCGTTTGGCCGGATGAACCGTTGAATTTTCATGAAACAAACCAGACCTGAAACCACAGCTGTTGTATTGGTAAATACGGGCAGTCCTTCCTCGCCGACCCCTGCAGCGGTGAGGACCTACCTGGCAGAATTTCTCAGTGATCCGCATGTGGTGGATTTACCTGGTTGGTTGTGGAAACCGATCTTAAACAATATCATTCTAAGGACCCGTCCACGGCGTTCAACTGCCAAATATCAACGGATTTGGCGAGAGGATGGCAGCCCTCTGCTCCAATATACCAACAATTTATGTCATAAACTCCAAGAAAAACTTCAGGAAAATCAATCGGTTTTTGTTTTACCGGCAATGTTATATGGGCAGTTGTCCTTGTCAAATGTAGTGGGACAAATCAGGCAATCCGGTATTGAACATATTGTCATATTGCCGCTTTTCCCTCAATTTTCCAGCGCGACCACGGCTTCGATCATTCATACCCTCAACCAATCGAATATACCGACAACTATCCTGGCTCAATATTTTGATCATCCCGCTTATTTAACGGCTCTTTCACAACACATCTCCAATTTTTGGAAACAACATGCCCCTGCCGAGAAAATTTTATTTAGTTTTCATGGTTTACCAGTGAAACGGATTCAAAATGGTGATCCCTATTATGATCAGTGCCACGTTACCGTGAAAAAATTGGCAGAGATGTTAAATCTGAATCCATCGACCTATGTAGTGGGTTTTCAATCCCGGTTTGGTGGTGGAGCGTGGTTAAAACCCAATACAAAAGAGATTTTGCTGGATTGGGCAAAACAAGGTGTTCAGCGTGTGCAGGTTTTTACCCCAGGATTTACAATAGACTGCCTGGAAACTTTACACGAAATTGAAATCGAATTGGCAGAAGAATTTTATTCTGCTGGAGGAAAGCAACTTCAGTATATTCCGGCCTTAAATGATACGGACCTTCACGTTTTGGCTTTGGCGGAAATAGTGCGGCCCTATCTGGAGAAAAGAAAACTTTTTTCGGTGTAACTTTGCGAAAAGCCTTGTGAAAAATGGTGACTTTAGAGGGATTTCGGTCAAGTCTGGGGTAAAATTAATTAATCCCCTTGGAGGAGGTTTCTCTATGCCCACTCGTTACCCAGTCGATATCCCCGGTTGTGAAAATAAAAAAGTAGAAGTACAGGTCGCCGGATTCATTACGCCGATTAAGATTTTTGTAAATGATGAGCCAGCAAGGCCTGGTAAAAAACGCAACGAGCTGATTCTTAAAGGTAAAAACGGAAAACCGGTCAGCGTATATATCCAAAGTGCCTTTTTTGATACGGTTCCGCGTTTAAGGGTGGATGGAAAGACAATTTATGTGGCTCCTCCCTTAAAGTGGCATCAATATGTTTGGGCTGGCGTACCACTTATTTTGGTCTTATATGGCGGTATGCTGGGTGCTATTTTGGCGCTGCTTGGGTTTATTTTTAATATTCGGTTGGCTCGATCCAACCTTTCTCCTTTGTTACGGTTTGCAGCAATTGGAGGAATCACAATCCTGGTGTGGGCAATTTATTTTGTTATGGCTGCTTTTATTACCGCGACGTTTGGTGAAGTGTAAAAAACTTTTTCACTTATTTTAGACTACACAAATGGTTCACTTCTTCACTCAACTTTGTTAAACTCAAATCATCAATTTTCTACTGAAGGCGGCAAAGAATGAGTACAACCCAAACCTATGATATAGCCATTATTGGCGGCGGCATCGTCGGGCTGGCAACCGCTATGGCGTTAACCAAACAGTATCAAATTTCGTTGGTAGTATTGGAAGCTGAAAGTGAAGTTGCGGCCCACCAAACCGGGCATAACAGTGGGGTGATCCATTCCGGATTATATTACAAGCCCGGTTCGTTAAAAGCTTTAAACTGTACTCGCGGACGGGAGGCCATGTATCAATTTTGTGAGACGCATGGTATTAAACATGATCGCTGTGGAAAAGTGGTTGTGGCAACCAGCCCCAGAGAAATTCCGGCTTTAAATACACTGGAAGAACGCGGAAAAGCGAATGGGCTGGTGGGAATCAAACGATTGTCTCCGGAAGAAATTAAAGAATATGAACCGCATGTGGTCGGCATCGATGGTTTGTTTGTTCCTCAGACCGGCATTGTAAATTACACCGATGTTACAAAAATGTATGCAAAGATTGTCCAGGAGCAGGGTGGGGAAATTCTTACCAATACACGTTTTACCGGCTTTCATTCCCAAAATGGTCAAATTACGCTGGAGACCTCTCAGGGAGAGATTCACTGCCGCAATCTAATCAATTGTGCCGGGTTACAATCTGACCGGATCGCGAAAGCCTGCGGGGTGGACCCTGGGTTGCAAATTTTACCTTTTCGGGGAGAATATTATGAAGTAGTCCCTGAAA
The DNA here is from genome assembly GCA_002702705.1 of Anaerolineaceae bacterium. Lineage (GTDB taxonomy): Bacteria > Chloroflexota > Anaerolineae > Anaerolineales > Anaerolineaceae > UBA6170. The sequence continues at coordinate 45,003 of PABH01000010.1, read as the reverse complement.
AGCATCATTTGGTTAAGAATCTGATTTATCCTGTTCCCGATCCTAGATTTCCCTTCCTGGGTGTGCATTTTACCCGTATGATCCACGGCGGAGTAGAAGCAGGCCCGAATGCAGTGCTGGCTTTTAAACGTGAGGGATATAAAAAATCGGATTTTTCCATTTATGATATTGCCCAATTTGCGGGGTATATTGGATTCTGGCGAATGGCTTTTAAGTATTGGAAAATGAGTATTGGAGAAACATACCGTTCTTTTAGCAAGGCGTCTTTTGTCAAAGCGCTCCGCCGTTTGGTGCCAGAACTGGCTATGGATGATGTGTTTCCGTCCGGTTCTGGGGTGCGGGCGCAGGCTTTGGAACCGTCCGGTAAATTAGTGGATGATTTCCGCATCGTAGAGGCAGAACACCAGGTACATGTGTTAAATGCACCTTCACCCGCTGCAACCGCTTCTATTTCCATTGGTGAATCAATTGCCCAAATGGCTGAAAAAAACTTTGGATTAACAACGCGGTAATTCGATTGGTCGTTTAAACCCCTGAAGATTTTTAATTATAAAAAACATGAATTGCCCCGAAATAAAGAGGGTTAAATCATGTTTTTACTTATTCACACACAAATATGTGTTTTGGTCCGTTTTAACTTTATTTTTTTATCGGTTGTGGTAAGTTTGAAAAATAAACTTGCTGCACATTAAAAGCGTGGATGATACCAGCATTTTTTAACCAAATCAAATCGGCTTCTTGAATGGGGTTAAGCGGCTGGTTTTCATTAAAAGAAAGATATTCTCCAGAAAACACATCCTGGTATTGCTGGCTACCCCAATCGATGACAATATTTCCCTGGTTTGACACCAAAACAAACTGTCTTTGGATAGGGATCCCTTCGTTCATAACAAATTAAGCAGCTTCTTTTTGTTTGTTCAATTGGGCAAAATTAGTATTTCGGAGTTTTTGTATCAGTTCGGCTTGTGCGCCACACCACAATGGTTGTAAAGGACATTCCTCACCGAAGGGGCAGCTTCCGGTACCATGGGTGCACTCATTCAGTGCGATGGGACCATCAATGGATTCAACCACATCCAAAACGGAAATATCTTCTGGATTACGCGCTAAAGAAACGCCACCCCGGGCACCGCGAGAGGTGTGAATCAGCCCAGCGATGGATAATTGGGAGATGATCTTAGCTAAAAATGAAGGTGGGATTTGTTGGATATCAGCAATTTGGCTTGTTGCAGCGCGGGCATCTGGATCCATACGTGATAAATAGAGCATGGCTCGTAAAGCATAATCTGCTTGGCGGGTTATTTGCATAATCTTTTCCTTTATTCGTAAAAGTAGGTAAAAAAAGTCAACTTATCAATTTAGTGTATTATACTATTTTTTACCAAACAAGTGTTATTTATCATCCCTCATAAATGACATTTGGTGGAACAAAAAACGCTTTATTGTACAATTTGCATGGTATTTGGATTGATTTGTCCAATTTTATATAGGTTTTACTTATAGTGAGATTTTTACAGAAGGGAATGTTCAGTTACGAATAATTAATATTTGGTGTGAAGGTATAAGCGATGAACTCCAGAATTCTTTGCCTGTCCTATCCAAGCAAGTTTAAATCCTTTATCAAAGATAAGCTCTACCTCTTCTGATTTTAAATCTGAACGAGTGATTAAATAAACTGTTTTTTTATCGATTTCCAGTTGAGTCAAATCATTTATATTTAATCCAATTAATTGATCTTCTATCAATGGTACATTATTTTTTTGGAGATAATATTTAAACAATAGTGGTTCAAATTCTGGCACACATAAAATTATATCCGTAGGTTGAATCTGCGAACCAAGGATCTTTGAAACTTCTCTTGCATAGCTTTTGGTTGATTGATAATAATTTGTTAACGCTGGGATTGCGAGGATTACTGTAAGAAACATAATGCTTGCAGCAAAAATAAAATTAATTTTTCGGATAAGCGTTAAATTCTGGCTTGTAAATTTTGCGTTTCTAAAAAATATTGGTTGGGAATAGTCTAATAAAAATACAAGTAAATAAGACGAACAAATTAATCCCGTGGGAAGGAAAACCAAAAACTGTCTTGCGGATATAAAATAATTTAAATGAATCACGGAGGCAATAATTAAACCAATTTGCAAAAGATTGGAGATCAAGAAAATCAATATATTGTAAACTTTCTGTTTTATAAGTACCACAACGGAAATAATAAAGGATAAGAACAATAAAAAACCCATCCAATAAGAAACAAGTTTTACTGCTACGATATAGGGAAGCCAGCCCATACCTTGTAATAGATTTTGAATAACTAAATCAGTCGATACAGCATAATTCATTGGCTTCTCGATTCCGAAAAATAAATAACCTGGTAAGAAACCTATCCCAATGATTACACCACTGATAAATAAATTTCGCCATTTATCTTTAGTGTGAAAATTCGGTGTAACCGCGCTAATAAAAACAACATTCATCCATGCAAAGACCGTATAAGGAAAATCGTATGCACCAATCAGAATCACAAAAACTGCAAGTCCCCAATCGAAAATTTTGTTTTTTTTCATTGCCAATAATAATAAAAAAGTTCCGAAAAGATAAAAAAATGTTCCCGAGGAATAAAATCGTAATTCTTGTGAATAATAAATATGAAGTGGATGAATTGTTAAAAACAATGAAGCAAGTAGAGCAGTTTTTTTGTTTGTTAAAAATTGTGTGAGTTTATAAAGAGCATATACTGCTAACGTACCCCAAATGGCAGAGGGTAATCTCAACCATGCTTCTGTGTTGCCAAAATTTAATAAAAATCGTGTTTGTAAATAATTAAATGGCATGGCTGAAACATGGCTTTGAGCAACTTGTAATGTTTCTGAAAGTGTTTCAGCACTTGCGGCAACAACAACACCTGCTTCGTCAAACCAAAAACTGTCTTGGCCTAATTGATATAACCGCAGTAAAAAAGCAGTTGTTAAAATCATTATCAACCAAAGGTTGTGCTTCTTCCCACCCCACATGAAAATAGAATCCCCTTCCCCAGAATTTTTATTTTGCTGTACTCTAAAATTTTGTAAAATGAAAAATTGTTCCGAATGATCTGTATTGATAAGTATATTCCATAATTAATATACTGGTTAACAAAAGATAACAATTCATCTAAAAAATTACTTCATTTTATTTTCGCTGAAGTATAATTCTTATATGACTGATTATAAATTTTCAATTCCAATTGCTGTCCGGTATGGGGATTTGGATCCTCAATGGCATGTAAATAATGCCCGTTATTTAACTTTTTTGGAACAGGCCAGATTATCTTATTTAAAGGAACTGGGTTTGTTTAATGGGAATCATTTTTTGAATTTTCCATTGATTGTAGCAGATATTCATATCCGCTATTTGGCACCGATTATGCCAGATCAGCCCATCCATGTTTGGATGCGAACGGAGAAAATCGGCAATAAAAGCCTGGAGTTCTCCTATGAAATTCGAGACGATGCCACGCAACAGGTTTTGGCACGAGCAGAAACAATTATGGTGACGTATGATTACAATCAGCAAAAAACTGTGCCCGTTTCAACGGAATGGCGTGCAGTAATTTCATCCTTTGAAGGGCAAGATTTTTTGTAGTTTTGCACTTGGTCCAACGATAATATTGGCTTAATTTCATTACTATATTCAAAAAAAGGAAGTAGGGTCGGTTATGTATATCCCCAAAATTGATACGTCTTATATGATTAATTTTTTGACTGGTTTATTAAATACGCCTAGTCCGACCGGTTTTGCCGATGCAGCTATTGATTTTACGGAAAAAGCGTTAAGATCTTTTTCCGGCCTGGAATTTTCTCGTACCCGTAAAGGGGCATTGGTTGTGAAATGGGAAGGGCAAAAATCAGATCATCCCAGGGCATTAACGGCCCATGTGGATACACTGGGTGCAATGGTTAAAGAAATTAAGAATAATGGCCGATTAAAATTGACCAAGTTGGGCGGATATGCCTGGAACACAGTAGAAGGCGAAGGCTGTACGGTTTTCACACAAGCTGGAAAAGAAATCCGCGGTTCTTTGTTGATTAACAAAGCCTCTACCCATGTATATGGCGCTGCTACCGGAGAGAGCAAACGTGATGATGACGCGATGGAGGTCCGGCTTGATGTTAAGACAAACAATGCCGAACAGACATCTGCTTTGGGTATTCAGATCGGTGATTTTGTGGCGTTTGACCCGCGGGTAGAGGTTGCCAATGGTTTTGTTCGCAGCCGCCATCTGGACGACAAAGCCTGTGTGGCGAATATTGTGACTGCGGTAAAAGCCTTTTCCGATGCAAAATTAAAACCCTTACAAACTACCTATATCCTGATCAGTAATTATGAAGAAGTTGGACATGGTGCTTCAACGGGGATTCCCGCAGAAGTTGAGGAATTAGTGGCGGTGGATATGGCCGCTGTGGGCGACGGTCAAACCTCGGATGAGTTTTACGCTTCCATATGCGTAAAAGATTCCGGCGGACCTTACCACCACGGCTTGAGCAATCGCCTGCGTGAATTAGCAGATCAATATGAAATTCCATACAAGGTTGATATTTACCCCTATTACGGTTCGGATGGAGAAGCCTTCTGGCGGGCTGGTGGAAATGTGCGGGTTGCTCTGATCGGCCCTGGTGTCGATGCTTCGCATAACTACGAGCGCACACATACCGATGCGCTGGTAGCCACTACCGATTGGTTGTTGGCGTATTTGATGAATTGATAAAAAAAACTTCTGATCTCTGGTTAAGTGCAAAAAAAGCTTTTTTCCACCCGGCTATTTTTCGTTGGGTTTTGCTAATTTTGTTATTAATTCCCTATATTCTGTATATTTTTTTTATTGTAAAAAATGATCAGGGGCCAATTGATTATGAAACATTTATGAGGATTGGGAAACAATTAACGAGTGGGGGTGAAATATATGGAGAAAATAGTTATTATCCTTTTCCGTATGTAATTTTATTTTCGTTTTTTTTTCATTTACCTCGGTCGATTAGTATGATTTTGTGGCTATCGATCCCAGTCATTACTGCTTTATTCATTAGCAAATTTAATCCATTGATTCTTCTTTTCTCTCCCGTAGGTTCCCATTTTTTGGGTGGACAGACATCTGTGTTTGGCTTGTTGGGTTTATGGGGTTATCGAAAAAACAAACAACCTGATGAATTCATGGGAGGAGTTTGGTTAGCAATAATGACGATGAAGCCTCAGCTTGCAATATTCCCATTGATTTGGGCTGGGATCCAGTGGGGTAGGTTTTTAAAAATCAACAAAAAAATACCATTACAAATTTATTCATTTATTGGTGTATCTCTTATATTACAAATTCCTGGTTTTATAATTTCACCTAATTGGCTTCAATTATGGCTTGCTTCTCCTAGACCATTATTTGAAAGAGCTTTAGCGGGACTGGTGCCTCGGTTATTATTTTATTTAATTTCTCCCTCAGTATTAGGGTATTGGGTAATCTTGGTGATTTTATCTTTTTTACTGATTTCTTTCGTTTGGTATCTAAATAAAAAAAACCTAACCTTTGACTTATTTATGATTACAAGTTTCATTATCAACCCTTTAATCCATGATTATGATTTATTACAATTGGTGGCATTGTTTAAAAACAAAAAAGTTTTAAAAGTTGGTGTGCTAGCATCATTACCAGGTTGGATAACTATTATATTCTTTTATGGTTTAGACCGTGCTTGGTTAACCTTTACAATCATTGCACCTGTAATCTTGTTATATCTTTTCAGAAAAGAAAAAGATATTAATACCAATTATTTAGGATAATTTTTCATATAAACAAAATTGTTTTTCATATTTGGACTTTAATTGATATCGATTAAAGTCCTCAATAATTTCTGATTGTTTTTGATTTTGACAAGGAATTACAACATAATCAGGAGAATAGAGGCGAATGGCATGATATAAGGTTTTCTCAGCGCCCTCATCTACCCATGGTAATAAACCTGGTGTCACTAACCCCGCGATATCAATGATATAACGATTTGAAAAATAACCCAGATATCCGATTTCAAAAGAAGCCAGGGTTGCTTGTCTATTGGAATCGAGTCGTACATAATCCGCAATTTGTTTATAGGCAGCATAACGAGAATCACCAAATTGATCTTTTGTTAAAACAAAGCTATTCCCGAGCAAGAAAAGTTGGATAGAAATTAAAATAACAAAACAAATAATACGGATTGTCTTTTTTATTTGGCTGTTTTTTTTATGAGGCTTTTGGGGCGTAAAAAAAATTTTTGGATTTGAAAATGTATTTATCCCTAATAATACTAAAACTGAAAAACCAGGTAATAAAGGAGCGTAATACCAAGGAAAGGCACCGGCAGTTAATGCGGCTGCGACTGTATAAAGAAAGCTGAATAAGAGGATCAATCCATATTCTTTTTTTAGATCTCTCTTCTTTACCAAACTTAAGAGACCGGCTAAAGCAAAAAGAATCATTATTATCGCGGCAGGATACTCCTTAACCAATAAGTATAAATATGCTGCACCGCCTAACAAAAATGAATGTTTTGGAGCAATAAGCTTGGCAGATGCAGAGAGCGGGATTGGAGAGCCAAATACAAGTGTGGCGTAAATAATCCAGCCTAATACCAAAATACCTCCAGGCACCATCCAATACGGAAATTTTTTCTTTTTCCAGATTTCCCATAAAAAAAACAATAAAGACAAAAAAATCATTTCATACCTGACGAGTACAAGCAAACCATTTGTAACTCCAGCAACCCAAGAAATCTTTTGACGGTAGAGATAAACAGTGAGGATTAATAAGAAAAGCATAAAATAACTTTCCATGCCAACAAAATTGCGTAGAAACGGACTTGTGATAAAAAAGAAAGATATGAAAATTGCCCCTTGTTTATCAAATGATTTAACCATTTCATAAAGAAATCCTGCCGCCAGCCATAAACTAATTGTATTTATGACAATACTTATTCGTAATATATCTGGATTGGAAAAAAATGCCACTACTGCCAAAACTAAAGTGTACAGTGGTGTTGTTGTTCCTAGTACCCACTCACCATTGTTATAAACAAAACCATATCCTGAAGCAATATTTTTAGCATATCGAAAGGTAATAAAAGCATCATCTTGTGCTAGGTTACCGAAAATATTAAAAAAGAATATTGATAAAACGGCAAGTAAGAACCATATTAGGAATGGTTTAAATATAATTTTCCAATTCTTATTCATTAGAATTAATTATAGCTTTCAGAAATTTTTTTATCCGTATTTATCGAGGAATTGCCTAATAAGATTCTCTATATAATTGGTTATATTATGCAAATAAAGTAAAGTTTTTTGATAGATTCTACTCATTCTTTCGGTCTTTTGTCCTTTTTTCTTTATCTGAATTTCATCAGAATTGTATTAGAAGCCTATACAGCGGGAAGGGTAGACTCGACAAGCCTTTAAAAGCTGGTAGAATCGAAGTACAAGTAGAAATTTATTGTTTGGGCTTTGCCCATGATGTTAATGGAAGTTTTCGCTTGTTATAAGATTAGTGGTAAAAAAAAAGCGAAGTGAGAATTAGGAGGTTGCCATGGCTGGAATGGAACGTTTTACCCAGCGGGCTCGACGTGTACTCAGCCTGGCTCATCAAGAAGCTGAAAGGATGCGCCAGGATGCAATCGGTACCGAACATATTTTGGTCGGGCTGATTCAAGAAGAAGGCGGAGTTGCCGGTCGTGTATTACGTGATCTGGGTTTAGACACAGAACGAGTACGCGAAATGGTGGAACGCCTTGGCGGACGAAGTGATTCGTCCAATAAACGGTTAGATTTATCCCCTGGAGTGCAGGAAGTATTGGAATTTGCAATTGAAGAAGCACGCCAGATGGGGCATCATTATATTGGTACAGAACATATTTTATTAGCTCTGGTCCGTTCGGATCAGGGATTGGCGATGGAAGTATTACGCAAACTGGGTGTAACGCCGGAGCAAATCCGCCGTCAGACTCGCCGCGTATTACAGGAAGGCGGTTCTTCTGCCAAGAAGCCGACTTCGAAGAGTGCCAGTGCCAGTGCGACAGCGCCGCGTGGCAAAACCGCACGCCAGGACCAGAAAAAAGACGCAAAAACGCCGTTAATTGACCAGATGGCGACCGATCTGACCAGTTTGGCTGAAGAGAACAAACTGGACCCGGTCATTGGCCGTCAGATGGAAATTGAACGCGTGATTCAAATATTGGCTCGCCGCACCAAAAACAACCCTGCTTTGATTGGGGAGCCTGGTGTGGGAAAAACAGCCATTGTGGAGGGCCTTGCCCAACGTATTGTGGAAGGGGATGTCCCTGCGCCGCTGTTGGACAAACAGGTCTTACAGTTGGATGTAGGCTCTTTGGTAGCCGGTACCATGTACCGCGGTCAATTTGAAGAACGTTTAAAACGAGTGATTGACGAATTAAAAGCATCCGGAGCGATCCTCTTCATTGACGAGGTTCACATGTTGGTTGGTGCGGGATCGGCAGGTTCTTCAGTGGATGCTGCTAATATTCTTAAGCCTGCCTTGTCACGTGGAGAGCTTCAAGTGATTGGAGCAACTACACTGGATGAGTACCGTAAAAATATCGAAAGTGATGCGGCACTCGAACGTCGTTTCCAATCGATCACGGTGGAAGAACCCAGCCAGGAAGAAGCCATTGCCATTTTGAAGGGCATTCGTGGTGCGTATGAAGAGCATCACCGGTTGATCATTTCCGATGAGGCGATTGACGCTGCTGTCAATTTTTCCTCACGATATGTCAGCGCGCGCTTTTTACCCGATAAGGCAATCGACCTGATCGATGAAGCCTCTTCCCGGGTCCGTATGTACAAGAGTAATACGGCAAAAAGCTCAAAAGAAATCATGACCGAACTGCGCGAAATCCGCCGAAAACAGGCTTTGATTCAGGAAGATGGCGACGATGAAGAAGCAGATCAATTAGAAGACCGCCGCCTGGACCTGGAACGACAGTTGGATGTTTTACGAAACGAATGGAATCGTGACAGCAGTCCAGTAGTGGGCAGTGAAGATATTGCCGAAGTGGTATCCATGTGGACTGGTGTTCCGGTGATGCAAATGGCACAGGAAGAATCTACGCGCCTGCTTTCCATGGAAATGGAATTAAAGAACCGAATTGTTGGGCAGGATGAAGCGATTGAGATGATTTCCAAAGCGGTACGCCGTGCTCGGGCTGGTCTCAAAGATCCACGCCGCCCGATTGGTTCCTTTATTTTCTTAGGACCAACTGGCGTAGGTAAGACCGAACTAACCAAAGTTTTGGCACACTTTTTGTTTGGTAGTGAAGATGCTCTGATTCAATTGGATATGTCCGAGTTTATGGAACGACACTCCATCAGCCGTTTGGTGGGTGCCCCTCCCGGATATGTTGGATTTGATGATGCCGGTCAATTGACTGAAGCCATCCGCCGCCGTCCGTATTCAATTGTGGTGTTTGATGAAATTGAAAAAGCTCACCCGGAAGCGCTCAATATGCTGCTCCAGATCATGGAAGAAGGACATCTTTCTGATGCCCGAGGGCATAAGGTTGATTTCCGCAACGCCATCATTGTGATGACCTCCAATATTGGTGCTGATGTCATCAAACGGCAGCAAAGCCTTGGTTTTTCGTTGGAAATTGATGAAGAAAAGGCAGAGCAGGGTGCTTATGATGAAATGCGCAAAAAACTGCTTGATTCCCTCAAGCGAGTTTTCCGACCGGAATTTATCAACCGTTTGGATGGTGTATTAGTCTTCCGCAGTTTGAGCAGACAGCATATTAGCACCATTGTTAACCTGGAACTAGCCAAAGTTGCAAACCGTTTGCAGGAGCATGATTTGACCCTGCGGGCTACGGAGCAAGCAATGGAACGGTTAGCTGAAGAAGGTTATGACCCGGATATGGGTGCTCGTCCGCTGCGCCGGGTAATTACCAATCGTATCGAAGATCGGTTGTCTGATGCCCTGCTGGCAGGTGAGTTTAAAAACGGCGACCTTGTCATCATTGATTGGGACCCGGAAAATGATGTGTTCACCTTCACCCCAGCGGAAAACCCGTCAGAAGATGAACCGGAAGAAAGCCTGGAAGTTAGTATCTAAACAAATGACCCCTCCTGAACCTGGAGGGGTTTTTTATATTAAATGTGCTCTTTTGTCACTTTAACTTTTATGTTATTTCTACCCTGTTGAGGGTTAACCGGATTTCCCATAAAGTAATCAAGACCATGTTTTGGGTTTATAGTTCCTTTACCCAGGGAATCATTAAATATTCATCGGGTGAAACTACCGAACCGTATAAGGCGTTGGCTGCTGGGCTGTATCCACCAACCATCGCCACCAACCCATTCATATTCTTTAACCGCCGCATGGCTTCGATCATCATGGTTTTTCCCAAACCACGCTGCTGGTGCTCCGGCACGGTGCCGACTGGTTCAAAATAACCGGTTTGAGTCACATCGTCATACCACAGTGTGCAGAAAGCGGCGACGCTTCCGTCAGGTGCCTCGGCAATGATATCCAGGTCACGGCGGTAAAGCGGGCAGCGTTGGATATTTAAATACCATTCCCAACCTTCGTATTCCTCATCCGGTGAATTTGGATGAAATGCCCGCCAGGAAGCCCAACTTCGAGATGGTAATTCCTCGATCCCGCCCAAGGAACGGATGATGTAACCTGGTGTTTGCGGGGTAGGCGGCAGAGGTTGGGTCAGGTCGCGGTAGTGTTGGTGTTCGATGCTGGTATGTGCTTGATAGCCACGCAAGGTCAGGATTTCTGTGCGGATTGGATTGGGATCATCCACCCAAACAAATAACTTTTCATTCCCCGATTTTGAGCGAAGAGATTGTTTTTCCTCCGCCAGTGTAATCATTTCGGTTTCCAATGCCATGCTCTGATAGCGAGGATCAATTTGGATATGGACATCATTATCCCCTTCCGGGGTTAAGACAGCCACCAGCTCTCCTTGCTCATCTTCCCAAAGGTGAATAAGGGGGCTGATATCGTGAATTTCCTGGCAGTTTAAGGCGACATGCCAGCGCCAATAATCCAGCCGTGCTACCGGCCAGGATTTTTCGATACGGTTGTTTAAGAGATGAACCTTGCGTAAAAAAGCGCGAATACGGGTGTAATCGGTCTCGTTTTGATAAGGACGATTCGTGAATTTCATGATTTCTCCTGTGTAAGGAATGGCTGTAAACCAATCCTGATAAAGAATCTTTTATGATGATAAAAACATATTTGATTATGTTTGGGTATTTTGTTTTTCTACTTACAGGCTCATCTTTAATATACTCACTTTTTCATCAGGGTAATCTCCATTAAACCAATAACTAGACTGGCTGTCATCCTGCAATAGGGGAGAATCCACCTGACTAATTGGGTAGTTGTGTAACTTTTTTGCGGCAAATGCGACTATATAGATATATAATATCTTATCGCGCGTTAAAGGTAATAATGAAATTAATTAAAAACACTGGTGCAGCTTTGTTTTCACCATTAAGTATTATTCTTGCTATAGCGGCTATCGTCCTTTTGACCGCGGTATTTTTATTTAAAGGAAGTATTATTTTTAGCCCTGGTCCCTTATCTGCACAAAATACAAGAGGAATTGTTTATGCAAATGCGTCATCTCATGCAGATATAGAACAACAATGTGAACTTTGTCATCAACCTTTTAAAAATAGTCAGGGCACGAGTTGTTTGCAATGCCACCAGGATATAGCTGGTCAGATTCAACAGAAGAGTGGTTTGCATGGGTTGTGGGATGATGGAGATTCCTGTCGTTCCTGTCATTCAGATCATAAAGGCCGTAATTTTGATATGGTTCGGGATGCTTTACAAACCTTTGATCATTCGATAACGAAGTTTCCGCTTTCAGGTAACCATTTATTACTTGGCTGTCAGGATTGTCATGCACAAAATGATTTTCAAATCAGTTCCGTTTGCGCCGATTGTCATGCTGAACCAATTCAACATAAAGGTCTTTTTCCACAAGATTGTTCCGAGTGCCATACAACCCTGAATTGGAAACCGGCCATGTGGCAAGGAATGGGTTTTGATCATGAACAATTTGATTTTCGATTGGTCCTGCATCAGCGTGATTATCAGGGCCTGGCATTAACCTGTAATTCTTGTCACCAACCAAACACCTTGGAAATAATTCCTTCGGTTTGTAAGGATTGTCATCAAAAGCAGGAACCGGAATTTGTCCAAACGCACACTGAAGAATTTGGCTTGAACTGCATAGATTGTCATGATGGCCTGGATCGAATGAAAAATTTTGATCATCGGACTGTTTTTGTTTTGGATGGTGCCCATACCAATGTATCATGCCAATCTTGCCATGTAGATTTTCATTTCAAGAATACTCCTACTGAATGCTCTTCCTGTCATGCTGAACCAGAGATCCATGCTGGAAGCTTTAGTCTAAATTGTGCTGCATGTCATACAACACAAGCATGGCTGCCAGCCTCACTCCGAGTCCATACCTTCCCACTCAACCATAGAGAAGATGGTGAAATCGACTGCATCACATGCCATACTCAGACGTATGCACAGTATACATGTGAAGGCTGTCATGAGTCTCAAGACGTTGAATTTATAAATGAACATGCCGAAGAAAATATTTTTGGAGATCAGTTAATGGATTGTGTTGCCTGCCACTGGGATGGTGAGACCCATGATTGATTTAAACAAGGGAGCGTACCATAATGCGTAAAACACTAATCATAGCTATTCTTTTTTTGTTGTTGTTACTATTTGGTTCAAGTGCAATGGTATTGGCGTTTGTTAGGATTGCACCATTTCATGCGGAGCAGGCTCTTTTTCCAATTCAAGAAAATTTAGAACATGCGTTACTGGTATTTTATTTTGATCCAACCAGCAAAGCCAGTTATGAACTTGATTTGTTAGAAAAACGAATTCAGGATATGGAACAAGTTGAGGGACAAGTTGAAGAAATACCCAGGATTAATAGCGTATTAATTGAATTAGACCATGTTATTAACCGCTTTCAATTCGTCTCAGCAGAATCAGAGTCCAATCTTCGTGAAGAATTTGTTAAAGAACTTAACTCAATTCAAGACAAGATGCTTCTTTATACATTTTTAGCTGAAACCTACCCACAAGAATTTAATACACTTCAAGCGAAAATAGCCGGGTTAAAATTTCTAGCGATGGATGTTTCTAATCCGCTGTCCGCTTTGTTTACATTATCCCAAGGCGAAAATTCTGCTTTAGAACAGGCCAACGATCCTTCTGATTCTTCAAACCAGGAGCCGGATTTTGTAGACCCGCGCATGGTCCCGTTTTTACCAGGAAGTGCAGGAGCATCACACGCTTTTTTCCCACTTACCGGAAAACATGCTGAATTAACCTGTCAGAATTGTCATTCCAATATGACATACGCTGGCACACCCAATCAATGTGCGGTTTGTCATTCCAATGTTGTTCCGATTAACCATTTTGATGGGATGGTTTGCTCCACATGTCACACAACCAGCGCGTGGAAACCAGCCAGTTTTGATCATGCAGCGGTTGGAGCGACGGATTGTCAGAGTTGTCATTCCGGTGATAAGCCCAACAATCACTTCTCAGGGCAGTGTTCAAGCTGCCATAACACCAATGCCTGGAAACCAGCCAGTTTTGATCACGCAGTGGCTGGAGCGACGGATTGTCAGGGTTGTCACAGTGGTAACAAACCAAACAACCACTTCTCAGGACAGTGTTCAAGCTGTCATAATACCAATGCCTGGAAACCAGCCAATCTTGACCATGCAGCGGCTGGATTAACCGATTGTCAGGGTTGTCACAACGGTAACAAACCGAACAACCACTTCTCAGGACAGTGTTCAAGCTGTCATAATACCAACGCCTGGAGGCCAGCCAGCTTTAACCATGCAGCGGCTGGATTAACCGATTGTCAGGGTTGTCACAGCGGTAACAAGCCGAACAACCACTTCTCAGGGCAGTGTTCAAGCTGCCATAATACCAACGCCTGGAAACCGGCCAATCTTGACCATGCAGCGGCTGGATTAACCGATTGTCAGGGTTGTCACAGTGGTAACAAACCGAACAACCATTTTTCAGGACAGTGTTCAAGCTGCCACACCACCAACGCCTGGAAACCAGCAAGTTTCAGTCATGCAAATGCCGGAGCTACGGATTGCCAAAGTTGCCATTCAGGTGATAAACCGAACAACCACTTCTCAGGGCAGTGTTCAAGCTGTCATAACACCAATTCATGGGGCTCAGCCAGTTTTAGTCATTCTGCAGCTGGTGCAACCGACTGCCAGGGCTGCCATTCCGGTGACAAACCCAACAACCACTTCTCAGGACAGTGCTCAAGTTGTCATAATACTGATTCGTGGGAGTCAGCCAATTTCAGTCACAGTTTCCCGTTGAATCACGGTAATGCAAACAGTGTTTGTGCTCAATGTCATCCATCCGGTGGCACAGAATGGACTTGTTTTAATTGTCATAATGAGAATGAATTAACTCACAAACACCAGGAAGAAGGGATCTCAAATTTTGTGGTACGATGTATGGAATGCCACAGTGATGGAAGAAAACATGACGATTAATCAAGAAATATCAAATACAACCTTAATCGGTGCCGCGATTCGAGAAACAATAAAAAAAAGAGAAACGCTGGTTTCCGGTTTTATACTTCCCGACCAGAGCCGTTGTGTGCAATGCGGTATCTGTTCATTCAATTGTCCAATTGGCGTGGATGTACGGTCGTTTGCCTTACGTGGGTTGGCAATACAAGAAAGTAAATGTTTAACTTGCGGAGAATGCGTTCAGCGATGCCCAAGAGGTGTACTGCGTTTTGAACATAGTTCATCCCAATAAGTATTACATAGGATAGTTTGAATGGCTAATTACATTATTATTGGCAGTGGCGCTGCAGGTATTGCTGCAGCAGGAGCCATTCGTCAACAAGATCAGCGTGGATCCATTCGGGTATTTACGAACGACCCATATGGTTATTATTCTCGTCCCGGCCTGGCTTATTTGCTTGCCGGTGAAGTTCCCAAAAACCAACTATTTCCATTTAAAAACAATTATTTCAAGGATCTAGGAATTCAGATCATCCATCAACCCGTTAACTCTATAGCATTAGATCGTCATCAAGTGGCAACAGCGAATGGGAAACATTTTTTATATGATCGTTTGTTGTTAGCAACGGGTGCGACTGCTGCACTCCCACAAGTACCGGGAGGGGATCTGGATGGTGTGGTTAAACTTGATTCAATGGAAGATGCTGAGGAAATACTTAAAAAAGCCCGAAAGGCAAGATCGGCAGTAGTTATTGGCGGTGGTATTACTGCCCTTGAATTAGCCGAAGGCCTAGTGGCGAGTGGGGTAAAGGTTCATTATTTTCTTCGTGGGGAACGTTATTGGAGCAGTGTGCTGGATGATGTCGAATCTCGCATGGTGGAAGACCGTCTGAACCATGATGGAATCCAGATTCACAAATTTACAAACTTAATAGAAATCTATGGCCGCAGAGGGCGGGTTGTTGGCGTGTTGGCTCAGCAACAAGATAAAAAAATTGAATACCAATGCCAGATTGTTGCATTTGCAATCGGCATTAAACCGCGGATTGATTTAGCTCTTCAAGCAGGGTTAAATACGCAGCGCGGGGTGATTGTAGATTCGGGTTTGCACACCAGCCAGCCTGACGTTTTTGCAGCAGGGGATATTGCTCAAGTGTATGACAGGCAAAGTGGAGAATATGTTGTAGATAGTTTATGGAACCCGGCTATCGAACAAGGTTGGTATGCAGGACTTAATATGGCCGGTGGAAACTATATATATGAAAAAAAATATCCATTTAATGTCACTCGGCTGGGTGGTTTAATCACGACAATCATAGGGCGGGTCGGAAAGGATGCTTTTAAAGGAAAATCATTTCAAGGCGATGCGGATGTAACTGGCATCATGCGTGGTGACAGTGAAATCTGGCGAAAACAACCGGAAGCAGTTGTGGCTGAAACATATCAGGAGGAAAATCGGCTTCGTTTATATGTAAGCACAAATAACATCGTGGGTGCGGTAGTTATGGGGGATCAGACCCTCTCCCGGCCGCTGCAGGTTTTGATTCGAGAACAAATTAATATCGGTTTGATTCGAGAGAAACTACTTTCACCACATGCTTCTTTAGCAGACACCATATCTTCCTTCTGGGAAAATTACAGGCAGAACCATGTTAACTAAATCCCGAGAGTTAATTTTTTCAATGATTGCCATGGTATTTATTACCTTGTCGTATATTCTAATTCAAACAGTAACCAAGGAAGTGCCATCTGCCAGCAGTCTGTGGGGGCACAGCCTGGGTGTGTTGGGTTTTATCCTCATGATAATGACAGAAACATTATATTCGTTGCGGAAACGAAGCAAACGCGGCGCGAGATGGGGAAAGATGTCTAATTGGTTAGAATTTCATATTTTTACGGGTTTGGTTGGACCGTTCATGGTTCTTATTCATCCCGGCTGGCAGTTCCGTGGATTGGCAGGTGTTTTAAGCCTGCTAACTATCATGATGGTTCTTAGTGGTTTTGTTGGCAGGTATATTTATACCGCTGTTCCGCGAGCTGCTAACGGAGCTGAAATCAGCCTTCAGGAACTTGAAAATTCTGCCCGTCTGTTAGAAATCCAACTTTTACGACTAAAAAATGATGAAACAACCCAACCCATTCGCAAAATAAATGGGAATAATAGCACCAATTCAAGTGTGCTTTTACGGTTTTGGTTTGATTTGCTTTTTATCCTTAAGAGCCTTGAAATACGAGCCAAACAATCAGGGCAAACCAAACAAAAATCGCTCGAGTTGGCAATGACCCGCCGAAAATATGAGCGTTTATTACGCCAAATTCGTGGATTGGCTGCCGCACGCCGCTTATTAGCTTTGTGGCATACCGTTCATATTCCATTGGGATTGACCTTGTTTATCGTTTCCTTTATCCATATTGGGGCAGCAATTTATTACGCAGTTTTATTATATTAAACTTCGTAAAAGACAGAGGTTAAGAAAAATTTCTAAACGTTTGCTTCCAAGGCCGCTGACTGGGGTTTGAGTTTACCATACAGCCACAAACCGCCGCCAAACAAGAGGGCTAACACCACGGCGCCAGTATATTCAATCAGGGGAATGCCGAAGATTTGGAAAATTTTACCAAAACCTACATTGGCATATACGCCTACTACGGATACGACATAGGCAGCCAAGATGGTGGTACGCTGCCAATTTTTTAGCGGAATGCCATACATTTGGGTGATAACGAAGATACCGCTTAAGCCGAATAAAAACATGGGCCATAGGCCGTTTCCTTGCATCACCGCGACCAATGTGCCGTGAACAGCAACTGTGGCTTCCTGTGTGACCATCCACCAGCGGTTAATATGAATGCGGGTGAAAAACAGACTGCCTTGCAGCATCAGTAAAAACATGTAAATGAAGCCAATCAAATGACCGCTGGTGTTAACCATGGGGTGATACCAAAAGGTGTAAATAATAGCCCAAGCGAAAAAATAGCCGTGGTATTTTTTCGCAAATTGTATAATGGATTTTCCAATCGGTAATTTTTTACCAAAAAACATACCGCGCCGGTTGTTTTCCATTAATAATACCCAAACCAGCAAGACGATTACTGACCCTTGTGATGAAAAAATGGAAACGTCCTGCGCCAGCCCATCGTACCACAGGTGGGTTTGGACAAAATGGAGCAGGATAAAAAAGGCATTTGCTCCCAAAGCCCAATAGTTAACCTTATGGAGACCTTTGGTATATTTTTTAACATTTTTCTGGGCATAATAGATCAATCCCCAAATGGTGAGTTGGTGTAAAAGATAAAATCCCCAGGCTGTGGCTCTGGTCCAAAAGGTTGGATTGGGTAGTTTCCAGTAGTACCATGATGCACCTGCATCAGGCAGGAGCTGAATGCTCTCCAGGCGTTGCCCGGCCAGGGCAATGATGCCGGTAAAAACAAAACTAAACAGAATGCCGCCCCATAAAGCAAATTGAGCACTGCGATCCAACTGGTTATTTGTTCTTTTTTTGTTATCGATGGTTTGTTCCATTTTGGGATTCCTTTAAGATCAGAATGTCTTAATTATAATGGAACAGAGTTGCAGGTAAAACAATCTGTACAATATTTGTATAATGTTATAAATATGTTAAATTTATTTTTTTATTTTGATAAATAGGTCCCCTTAAGATTGCCTTTCGTTGGGCAGCTTTATGAACAAGTGTATTTCCATCCTGCTTACAGAGGTTAATCTTATACACTCCTTCTGCAGCGTCAATGAATAAAGAAAAAATTGAATTCCCACAACTTAAGGGTAGCAACTGCTGTGTTGTCGTAAACTAATCGGAATAATCGTTAAAGTCCGTGTTTTGATATAAGGTATTTAAGATTTGAATTGGTTTAAAACTTTTCCGATGAATGGGGCTGGGTCCGTTGGTTGTTAGGGCAAGCTGATGGCGTTTGGTGCCGTATCCTTTATGGGAGGAAAATCCAAAATTTGGATAAAGTTGGTCTTGGGTACACATATGGGCATCTCTGGCTGTTTTTGCCAAAACTGAAGCAGCTGCGATACTTAAACAACGCTGATCTCCTTTGATAAGCGCTTCTTGCGGCAGTTTTACAGCAGGCAGTACCAAGGCATCGATTAAAAGGAACTGGGGTTGTGGATTAAGCTGCGATAAGGCTCGCTGCATGGCCAGCCGTGTAGCGGCGATGATACCCATTTCATCAATTTCGGAGGCTGTACTAAACCCGATACCCCAAGTAATCGCCACAGTTTTAATAACCCCAGCCCAAAAATCACGCTGCTTGGGTATCATCAATTTGGAATCTTTTACCCCGCTTAAGGTTTGTTCTAATTTTGGGATTTGTGGAAGTACCACAGCAGCGGCAGAAACCGGCCCAGCCCATGCGCCGCGTCCGGCTTCATCCAGGCCAGCGATGCTGCTGAACTGCACCCAGTGTTTGTTTTCAAATTCCAGTGAGGGCGTTTTCGGCAGATTGTTAAACTTTTTTCGTTCGCGCATAGTTCCCTCGGCGGGCATTCCGGCGAATTTTCCACAAATCGATTGCCATATTAATGGAATCCTGAATGATATTAAGACGAGTGCCGGGTTTGTAATACCAGGTAATCGGAATTTCTTTAATTTGGTATCCTAATTGCCGGGCGATTACCAATACCTCAGCATCAAAAGACCAGCCTGGTAGGGTTTGTAGCTGAAAGACTTGTTCGGCAACATCAGCACTGAATGCTTTAAATCCGCACTGTGTGTCCTGCAAGCCCGGTAAGATGCTCCACCGCACCATCGTGTTAAAAATACGACCGATCCAATGGCGGTATTCTGGTTCATTCACCCGTTTCGATTGAGGTAATTCTCGTGAGGCAATGGCCACTTCCATTGAATTTAATTGCGGCGGCACAAATTTACTGATCTCTTCCACCGGCATGGAAAAATCGGCATCACAAAAAATACGTACTTTCCCTCTGGCGGCCAACATACCGCTGCGTACAGCCAGACCCTTCCCGCTTTTTTCTTCACGAATGACTCTTAAGTTTGGCATCGTTTGTGTGAAAGCGGTGGCTAAGGCGTAGGTGTTATCCGTGCTGCCATTCTCAACAACGATAACCTCGGTTTCATAGGTCTGCTGATTAATATAAGCCTGCACCTTTTCTAACGAAGGAGGCAGCCGTTCGGCCTCATTATAGGCAGGAATAATAATTGAAAGTAAGGGGTCGGACATTAAAAATGAGGTATACCAGTTAATTGATCTTGCTGCGGCTGGCCTTCACCTAAAACAATGACCGACTTTCCTTGTGTGGATACAAGATGCAGCTTTTTGCCCGTATCAAATTCAGAACCTAAAAATTGGATTCGGCTGCCGCATAGAATGGTTTGCCCTTCTTGAAGACGCTTAATTAAGTCAGCACGATTTACCAGTTTGTGATCTGAAAATACGGCGCCGCGCCGGTCATATAATCTTGCCAGCATCAATTCCCCATCTGTTGATACGCGTATTGCTTCAATGACACTGTCGAATTTGTTTTTTGCCATCAGCCTGTTGCCTCGATTTTAATAAATTTTCATAAAAAATACTGTTAAATTTTATCACGGATAAAACGAAGTGGAAAACGATAAAACACCGATTGGATCGGCTTCTCATTGTTTAAACATAAATTACATAAATCGTGTTTTGACTCAAAAAGAAATCCATCATCCGCATTGAACAGGAAATGAACCCTAATTTACTCAAATCGGCATTATGCTTCTTTTTCCAAAGCAGCTGCTAATTTTTGAACCTGCCGCATTAATTCGGTAAATTGGGGCGGTGTGAGAGATTGAGCCCCATCAGATAGGGCAATATCCGGATTGGGGTGCACTTCAATGGCAAGCCCGTCCGCACCGGCAGCCACAGCAGCTTTGGCAATGGATGCAACCAAACTGCGTTTGCCGGTGGCGTGGCTGGGATCGGCAAAAATAGGCAGGTGGGTGTGTTCTTTTAAGACGGGGATGGCATTGATATCAAAGGTGTTTCGTGTCGAAGTTTCATAGGTGCGAATACCGCGTTCACATAAAATGACCTGCTGGTTGCCGTGAGAGAGAATATATTCGGCTGCCATTAAAAATTCATCCACGGTGGCCATCATACTGCGTTTTAACAAAACGGGATGTTGGGCTTCTCCAACTGCATGTAGCAAAGAGTAATTTTGCATATTACGTGCGCCAATCTGTAAAATGTCAGCATATGCACGCACCAGGGGTACCGTTTCGGGGTCCAACACCTCGGTGATGATGGGTAAACCTGTTTCTTCCCGTGCCAACGCCAACAGTTCCAGACCAGCTTCCCCTAAACCCTGAAAAGCATAGGGTGAACTACGTGGTTTGTAGGCTCCGCCGCGCAGGATGTGTGCCCCGGCGGTTTTCACGGCGTGGGCGGTGGTCAGAATTTGTTCTTTGTTTTCTACCGAGCAGGGTCCTGCAATGACGGTCAGATGATTGGCACCAATGGTCAGATTTCCAATCGAGATGGTGGTATCCGCGGGGTGAAAATCACGGCTGGCGAGTTTGTAGGGTTTGCTGACGGGCATTAACCGCGCCACGCCTGGCAGGTTCTCAATCACGGTCTGGTTTAATTTGTGCTGGTGATTGTTAATACCGATGACCGTATTTTCGGTGCCTTCAGAACAAAAAGCCTGGCAGCCCATTTGTTGTAATCGAGCTACGACGTTATTCACCTGGCGTTGGGTGGCATCTTTTTGCATAATGATGATCATGGTATCTCTCTTTCGATTTCTTCTTGTGGGGTATCGGCTGCCTGGTAGGAACCTAACAGTTTTACAAATGAGGCCAAGCGTAACACACCCATTAAAGCCGCTTCGACCTTCGGGTCTTGGGCGTGGCCTTCAAAATCGAGGTAAAACAGATACTGCCAGGGTTTGTTCAAACGAGGGCGGGATTCGATCTTGGTCAGATTGATATTTCGTTTGGCAAATTCGCCCAGGCAGTTATATAACACACCTGGGGTGTGTGAAGAGGCGAAAACGATAGAGGTTTTATTTTTTTGTGCACGAGATGGTTTTTTATAGGAGAGTAATAAAAAGCGGGTGAAGTTAAAGGAAAAATCTTCAATGCCTTGCTCAATAATTTTAAGATTGTAGAGTTTGGCAGCCAGAGCGGAAGCAATCACCGCTACGCCGGGTTCGGGCTTCAGGGCCAGGTCACGGGCGCTGCCTGCGGTATCAAAGTGAGGTTCAGCAGTGAAGTTATGCCGCCGCAGATAGTTTTGACACTGCGAGAGGGCCTGAGGATGGGAGCGCACGGTATGAATTTCCTCCAGGTTGGTTTCGGGCAGGGTCATCAGGGTATGGCGAACGCGCAAAATAATTTCGGCGTATACCGTCAGATCGTGTTCCGCAAGCAGTTCGTATGATTGGTTCACTGAACCTGCGACTGCGTTTTCGACCGGTAAAATAGCGTATTCGGCTTCCTGGTTTTCGACCAAAGAAAATAAGTCTTTAAAGGCATGGCAGGGGATGGTTTCGGCTTCCTCCCCAAAGTATTGAATAATGGCTTCCTGCGAGTACGCTCCGTTGATCCCTTGAAATGCTATCCGATTCATAAAAACTCCTTTGGCTTGTGATAAGAATAAAAAAAGGACGTGAGCTTTTTTGTGCTTCACGTCCTGCTTTCTGTTTGGAATTCGTTAACCGTTTGTTTTTGAAAACCTTACCAAGATGAAACACCCGTTCTTTTGAATGGGGTAAAAAAATAAAAATAAAAAAAGGTGTTCGCAGTTGGTGTTTTCATTGTTGGTTATGGTACATCATCGGGGGTGATAAGTCAATGGGGAGATTTGATTTTTGTCTCCCGGAAAAAATTATCTTTCCCTTTGTGTTACCTAAATTAACTGTTTTATCCTCATTCAGGAATCGGTAGAGATTCCAGCTGTCCAATCATCTGATCCAATACATCAAAACCGCCTTGCCAAAATTCACTGGAGTAAACATCAATGCCGGCATCGGAAAGCAGTTCCACGGGGGCTTGTGCGCCACCAGTTGAAAGAATCTTGGTATAACGCGGAATAAAGGATTCACCCTCCGCTTTGTATTGTTGGTAAAGCGAAAGCACCAACAACTGACCAAAGGTGTAGGCGTAAACATAAAAAGGAACATCAAAAATATGCGGTATAGAGACCCATTCCCATTTAAACTCATCACTGACTTCAATGGAATCGCCAAACTGCTCTTGCAGATTTTTTTGATATGCTTCTGCCAGTTCATTAACGGATGCGCCATTTTTAATCATCTCATGCGCTTCCCGCTCAAACATGGCAAAATAAGCCTGCCGCATGATGGTCGCATAGGCTCCATCTACCTGGCTGAACAAAATGTCACGCCGTACGGCTTCATCTTCTTCCTTATCCAATAAATAATCCACCAGCACCATTTCCCCAAAGGTCGAAGCGGTTTCGGCCAGCGGTAGGTTGGAATGGAAGGTAAGGATGGAATGATCTTCTGCTAACATGCCGTGGACTGCATGGCCGAGTTCATGTGCCATCGTGGAGACATCATCTGCCCGTCCCTGGTAATTGAGCATCACCCAGGGGGTCAGATCCGGACCGGAAGGCCAACAGAATGCGCCGCCGCGTTTGCCTTTACGCACTTCACTATCCAAATGGTTATTGTCAAAAACCCGCTTCGCTAAGGTTGCGAATTTGGGATCAAACTTATTAAACGCATCCAAAACAAGGTCTGCCGCATCTTCAAAAGCATATTGTTTATCTGATTTAACCACCGGAGCATATAAGTCGTAACGGCGTAATGTATCTACCCCTAGCCATTTTGCTTTTAATTTAAAGAAACGTTGGAAAACGACGGCGTTCTTTTTACAAACGTCTAGTAAGGTATTCACAACCTCATCAGGAATATCATTGACCAGGTTGCGCGCGGAAATTGGCTCAGCATGGTGTCTTAATTCAATCTGTTCATTCCGCCAGTCGCGGACCAGGGTTTGGTAAATTTGTCCAAGAATGGAACCATCATCGCCATAGACCCGATACAATTCCTGATAAGCCGCCGCTCGAATCTCGGGATCGGCATTTCGGACGTACATCATTAATTCCCCACGGGTCAGTGATTTTTCTTCTCCGTCCACCGTGATTTTAAAAACGTAGCGGTTGGTGATGGAAGAATAAACCATCTGAAGCGCACTTACCCCAGTTACGTTTTTGGTATTGATGATTTTTTCTTCCGCTTCACTTAAGGTGTGCGGAATAAATAAACGGATTGCCTCTAACCAGTAGGCATAATCACCACTGTTTTCGATCAACTGCTGGGCTTTTTCTTGGGACAAAGCTTTCCACCATAGGTTAAAGAACAGGGTTCGGTTGGTCATTTCAGCGGCGAACTGTTCTACTTTTGCCATCAGGCCTTGGGCGGTCTGATCTTGGGTATCTTCTGAAAACAGAAGACCGGCAAAGGTGTAGATTTTGTGCACCAATACGGTTACTTCATCTAAAGCTTTTACAAAGTCTAAAAATTTTTCCACGGTGATCGTATCGGTTAGTTCATCCCGACGGGCTTCGATCACCCCAACTTTTTTGGAAACGGTTTCAAACGCGGTTTCCAATTCTTTTGACTGCGGCCCGGGGAATAAGTCTGCTAAACTCCACCGGGTTTGTTGATATGTCGTTTGGTTCATAAATCCTCTTCCTGGGAAAAATATAAATCTCTTAAGGTTTGACGTAAATGATCAACCGGATAGCGGGAACCATTATCACTATCCTGATAATACCAAACTTGCCAGCCATTTACCGGGCCGGGTTGAATCTTTCGGGCTAATTGATGGATGGATCCTCGTTGTTCCTCTAACAACAAAGTGCCATCTGCCATTACTTCCGCAATATGGGTATCCTTATTTTGATAATACAATTTCGTGCCCGGTTTTAATAGGCCATATTCGATTAATGACCCAAAAGGTAAACGCCTCCGGCGGCGTGGGTTTGGTGTAGGAATGGTAAATTTGTTGTCAAAGGCTGGGGTTTCATCAATTCGTTTTTTGGCGAATTTTGCATACCGTTCATCGCGTTCAATGCCGATCCATGTGCGGTTTAATTGTTTGGCGGCAACCCCTGTGGTACCGGTGCCAAAAAACGGATCAAGGACAACATCTCCCGGATTGGTACTGGCCAGCAGCACCCGATATAACAAGGCCAACGGTTTTTGGGTGGAATGAACTTTTTCACCATTATCACGCAGGCGCTCTTTCCCCTTACATATCGGGAAATACCAATCGCTGCGAACCTGCAGGTTTTCGTTGATTTGTTTCAGAGCATGATGATTAAACGTATACGAGGCACCCCGGTCACGCTGCGCCCAAATCAGGGTTTCGTGGGCATTGGTTAACCGCACCCCGCGAAAGTTTGGCATCGGATTGGACTTAATCCAGACGACGTCGTTTAAAATCCAGTATTTTAAATCTTGCAGAATGGAGCCCACCCGAAAAATATTATGATAACTGCCTATTACCCACAAGGTACCATCCGGTTTAAGTACCCTGCGGCAGGCAGCCAACCACGCCCGCGTAAAACGGTCGTACGCGGCAAAATCATCAAATTGATCCCATGAATCGTTAACAGCATCCACCTGGGATAAATCCGGCCGCCACAAGGCTTGTTTTAGCTGCAGGTTATAGGGTGGGTCAGCAAAAACAACATCCACCGACTCGACTGGCAGTTGGTTTAAGATCTCCAAACAATCCCCATACAACACCTGATTGCGGGGTAATTCCTTCAGACTCATAGGTACTATTGTACTAAAATATTCTGTAATCCGTAATCAAAAGTTGATCAAAAAAATTGCTTTACAAACATAGGTCTTTTGGTTTTGTTTTAATGGTCGATTTGCTTGACCTCTATCATCGAAAACGGTAAAGTAAAACCAACACGATCCATTGAAGGAAAAATGAAACCAAAACGATTCATTCCCATTATCCTAATCAGTATCCTTTTATCCGCCTGTAGTTCAATTTTATCTACCCCTGAACCGACTGTCTTGCCTGTTGAATCCGTTCAGCCCACCCAGAAGCCGGAGCCAACCCGGCAGCTGCCAACAATTATCCCAACGGCGATGAGCGAAGGTTCCATCGCAGATACTCCTGAGCCGGAACCAACCGAAGAAGTTGTTTTACAAAATGAATCTTTCCGCCTGGAAGAGTTTGAAAATGATATCAGTGGGTGGAGTTGGTTTATCACCAGCGGCAGTGAAGACAAAACGCAAATTTATCGTGATCGTGGACGGGTAGTCTTTGAATTGATTGATAAGGATATTTATGCCTACCTGATGTATGACGATT
The DNA here is from genome assembly GCA_002702705.1 of Anaerolineaceae bacterium. Lineage (GTDB taxonomy): Bacteria > Chloroflexota > Anaerolineae > Anaerolineales > Anaerolineaceae > UBA6170. The sequence continues at coordinate 19,099 of PABH01000010.1, read as the reverse complement.
ATACATATACTGATGTAAAGATCAGCACTTCAGTGGAAAATCGAGGTAAAACCCCTACCAGCGTCAGCCTGATCTGTCGTTACGAACAAAACAGCGGCTGGTATGAATTTAATATTGGCAGTGATGGCTTATATACCATCCTGCGTTATGACGGGACATTGGCTGATGGGGAATATGTCTTTCTGGTGAATGGCGGTTCGAACCAAATTCGCACGGGGCGGGAGTTTAACAATTATGCGGTTTCTTGTGAGGGCGAGACGTTAACTTTGTGGATTAATGATATTAAAACAAAAACGATTGATGACTCTGTCTTAACCGAAGGTAAGATCGGCATATCTGCTTCGTCTTATAACGTTACACCCATTATTGTGGAATTTGACTATGTGGATATCAGTCTTCCGGAAAATGAATAAATGAAATAATAAATATCAGTTAACCTTCCGTGCCTGAAAGTGTGAATTGTGCAAAGAAGGGGTGGAAGTTTTTTGCTTTTTAAGGTATCCTACAATGGTCTGAGGGAAGACAAATTTTTTCCAGGAATAGAAATGCCAGAATTCGAAATATCAATCGCTCCTCAATCTTTCCGCCAACCGCCGCCGCTTCCACAGGAATGGGTGACGATGGTCAGCAAACTACACCCGATCACGGCGGCTGTGGTGTGGCAGGTTTTAAATGGAACCATAACACCGGCAACAATTGCCCTGGCAAAAAACTCCCCAGATCGCGAACGATTTATGTTAATTAGCATTGTCGCTGGGGGTAACGCAAATGCTTGTGAAGAAATTTCTGAAATGGCACGGGAAGAAGTGGATGAAATTTTAACCTCCGTTGTCCCCGGTTATTTCACCCGCCGTATACGCCAGTAACCATTGATTGTTAAAACAAGCCGTTTTGTTTTTTATCATTTCCCCTAAACAAACCGACATTCCAGGCTAAAAAATCCTGGCTGTTACGTACGCCACCTTCCAAAACCGCCCGATAAATGAGGGTGCGTAGTTCTTCTTTTAAAAAGCCTTGATAATAAAAATCTTCTTTAATTTGCATGATAATTTCACGCTGTTGGTGGGTCAGCGTACGTTGAAGTAATTCGGTAAAGGCAAATTGAGTGTTTTCAATCCAATCGGTAATCCAAATTTCAATCAACCAATTACCGCTATCACCAGGAAAATCAGTAATTGAAAGTTTCACCCCGTAATTTGTGCGGTCACGATAAATCGTTACTTCCTTAACGCGATGATTCTTTTTTAAATCCACACTGATTTTCTCTGCCACCGCAGAAAGATCATCCGTATTCACCAACACATGCAGATCAATGTCACGCTTTACTATTAGTTCCAGAGCGACACTTCCCACCACACGAGCTTCCCCATATTGTTCCAAGGTTTGTAACAAATCCAAATCGGAAATGATCTTTTTTGCTTCATCCACCAAGTGGTGATGATCCGTCATACCTTACCGCCATTCAACCATTTGTTTGTAATTTACCGATATTATATATCTTTTTTATAATCTATCAAAGGGGCAGTCCAGGCAGGGTGATTTGCAAAATAACATTGTAAGAAGATGCGGGGCGAGTACAATTGCTTGTTTTTTTAATGGATTAATTTTAAGATGATTCATCAATCAATGCGAAAATTATTTTTTTCTTTAATCTACCATTTTCAAAAACCGCGCTGGGATACCAACCAAACCCCACCCGAGGTCATTGAGCAGTTTAAACAGCTGCCCAAATATGGGCACGCCCTTGATTTGGGCTGTGGAACCGGAACAAACTGTATTTATATGGCTCGCTTAGGTTGGCAGGTGACCGGAATTGATTTTATTAAAAAACCAATTCGTAAGGCCAGAAAAAAAGCAAAACAAGCTGGTGTGGCGGAAAACACCCATTTTATTCATGGAGATGTGACCCAATTGGATCAATATCAAATTCCGCCAACTCAATTTGCTTTGGATATGGGCTGTTTACATGGTTTATCTCCTCAGGGAAGATTGGATTATGCGGCTGGGTTAAACAAAATTTTGGAGCCAGGTGCCGTTTATATGATCCTGGCTTTTCAACCAGCTGAATCCAGTGGTTTAAATATTGGTTTGACCATTGAGGAGATTCGCGCACTGTTTGGAGATCATTTTTGCATTCTTAAATATGAAGATGATCCTAAACCGCAGCTGTGGTATTGGTTAAAGAAAAAACCCTGTGCTGTATAGTTTTGGTTCGAAACTTTGAACAGCAGAGGGTTTTTCTTGCCGAGGCCTGACACCCAAGAACAGGCGCGGCAGTTTCCTAATCCCCAAGAGATCAAAAGACTGTAACGGTACTCAAATCTACCAATAATAAGCAGGCGTTACATGGCCAACAGCCATTAAGAGCCAGTGACCTCGTATTGATTGCGGCGTTGTTTGTGATGTTGAGGTTTGTGCCCTGTCTTGATGTTTTATTTATATCAAAATCCGATTGTTTTTTCTTCCCTACAATGATTGAACCCAGACAGATTTTTCTCAACCTTTTGGATGATCCTGCCCAAATGAAGAGAAAAAATTTGGCGAGACTGGTCTTGATTTATCTATTTTGAAGGCATTATCTACCGCGTTAATCCATGTAGGGCTTTGATCGTGGTCTCCAGATCTTGTGTAGCAACCACCAGACTGATGGAAACTTCAGAGGAACCATGTGCAATGGCAAGGACGTTCACTTCGTGGTCTGCTAACGCTGAAAATACCTTACCCGCAACACCCAGTTTATGACGCATGTGCGGGCAAACGGCTGTGACGATCACCACTTCCTCACTGGCCCAAACTCGGTCGATATTACGCCGGTAAATTTCATCCGCAAGTGTTTTTTCCAACACGTCGATCACACAGGCTGCCATCTCTACGGGAACAGCAAAACATAAGGATTGTTCGGAAGAGGCTTCTGTGATCAGCGGTACGGTGGCGCCGGTGGTTGCTACCGCACTGAAAATCCGGGCTGCCACACCAGGTACACCCAACATACCGCGACCTTCCACGGTAATCAACTGTACACCTTTGATGGCAGTCACCGCTTTAATGATGGTGCTGTTTGAGGAGATTTCAATTTCCTTCTCCGAAAGTTGTTCTTGAATTAACGTGCCTGGTTTTGTTCGATCAAATGTATTTAATACCCGTAGCGGAATACCTGCCTCGACGACGGGACGGATCGTTTTCGGATGCAGCACTTTGGCACCAAAATAAGCTAATTCTGACACTTCCCGATATGATAAAACCGGAATTGTTTCAGCATCCCTGGCTAATCGAGGGTCAGCAGTCATTACCCCATTCACATCGGTCCAAATCCACACTTCGCCAGCTTCCAATACCACTCCTAATATTGCAGCGGAATAATCACTGCCGCCACGTCCCAACGTGGTGCGAATTCCTTCTTCAGTTGCGCCCAAAAAACCGGTTACAACCGGAATAAAACCCGCCTCCAATAATGGGAGTAAGCCAATTTGAACCTTGGCTTGCGTTAGATCAAAAAGTGGAGCAGCATTTTGAAATTGATTGTCGGTCACGATAATTTGGCTGGCATCTACCGCCTGGGTTTTGATACCTGCATCCGAAAAAGCTGCCGCCAAAACGGTTACCGCCAAACGTTCCCCCATACTGACGACCGTATCTAATGCACGCGGAGATGCTTCTCCTAATACACTGATCGCCTGTACCAAACTGGAAAAAAGGGTTAATAATTCCGTAACGGTGGAGAGGGTTTGAAGTTTGAGGGAATCTTCATTAATTAATTCTTCCACTGCCAAAAAATGGCGTTTTTTTAACATCTGGTAAGTTTGCTCAAAAACTGTCAGATTACCGCGTGAAGCCTGAACCGCACTTTGATATAAAGCATCGGTTACCTGAGAAAAAGCGGAGCTGACAACCACCACGTGTTTCCAATCCTTTTGTGCCTGCCGAACAATTTCTAAACCAAAGCGGATCGCTTCCGGTGTGCCAACCGAAGTGCCGCCGAATTTCATAACCAGGGTTTCTCTTTTATTTTGTGCCATAGGGTACCTTATTTTGATTCAAACTTAACCAGTGCTTGCGCCAGATCGTTTATTAAATCTTTCGCATCTTCCAAACCAACCGCGTATCGCACCAAATTATCGTGGATGCCAATTTCTTCCCGTTCCGCCGGAGTCAGTGAATAATAGGACATTAATGAAGGCTGGTTTATCAGACTCTCTGCTCCACCTAGCGAGGGGGTAATAAACGGGATTTTTAAGTGATCAATAAAACGGGCAGTTTGTTCAAGGTTGGCGTTAAGGGTAAAAGAAACCACCCCGCCAAAACCGTGCATCTGTCGAAGTGCTACGTCATGGTCGGGGTGGGATTCAAGTCCAGGGTAATAGACCGTATTGATGGAAGGTTGGTTTTCCAAGAAGCGCGCTACCTGGAATGCGCTGTCATTTTGATGGCGCAAGCGCAAGGCGAGGGTCTTTAAACCGCGTAATAATAAATATGCATTCTGGGGATCTGCTACCGGACCCAGGGTGCAGACATGATCTCGAATCAAGGTGATGTCCTCCGCGGAACCCACCACCACACCAGATAAAATGTCGTGATGACCGCTTAGATATTTGGTGCCGGAGTGTACTACCAGATCAATCCCATAATCCAGAGGGCGCAGATTAAACGGGGTTGCGAATGTGCTGTCAACCAGGGTTTTAATGCCGTGTTTTTTGGCGAGTGAAACCACCCGTTCCACATCTAAAACCCGTAAATAAGGATTGGTTGGTGTTTCACTGATGATAAAACGGGTGTTTTTTTGGATGGCTGCTTCCAACGCATCGTAATCACCCATCGGCACTACGCTGCTATCCACACCAAACCGCTTTAAAAAATTGATCCCAAATTCTCGTGTGCGGCGGTAACAATCATCAGTCAGGATGATATGATCCCCACTGGATAAAAAACTCAGTAAGGTAGTGGTAACGGCCGCCATTCCGGAAGCAAATAATAAGGCAGATTCACCGTGTTCTAACGCCGCCAGACGCTCTTCCACCACGCGCACGGTTGGGTTCCCGTAACGGCCATAATCCAAACGATCTGTGGGCAGGCCTTCATTCTGTTCTTTAATAAACTGTTGAATATCATCATAATCGTCAAACACATAGGTTGATGTCTGCACAATCGGGTCAATCAGTGAATGATAGGGCCGGTTACGATTTTCTCCGGCATGTACAGCTTGCGTTGACTCTAGCCAGTTGGAAGTTTGGGAAAGGTTGTCTTTTTTTAACATGGGGAACTCCTGGGTGAAAGATAAAAAAAGCTGCCTGTAGAAGGCAGCCTGGTGAATTAATAACGGTACGCAAACGCTATTTTGCGTTTGTAAACACGGCAACTGCCCTCGTATGTATACGCGGCATCAACATCGATTTTGAAATCACCATGTCTTTATAAAGTGGCAGTTGTTTGGTTTGATACATTATGATTAAATTTCCTATTGGGCGAGTTTACCGGATAAAAGAAGGTACGTCAAGGAAATGGTGAAAGGTATCCAGGTAAAATAGAAAAGCCCTAAATGAAGATCATGTTTGCATTAAATGAGTATCTCTATTCTTGCACTTATCCGCTCCACATTAAATTTAAAAAGATTGAATCTTGCTATATTAATTTTGGAGAACGATTATAGTTTTATTGGATCAATTGATACCCCAAAACGAAATTAATCACTTTTGCCAAAGGTGGTTTATTGCACTTATGGATATTAAATTCATAAATCTTATCTATTATCTTTGGATTGTTAATCTAAAAGAAAATAGTTGGGCGTATAATAAACCTTGGCAAGCAGAGATTTGAACGGTGGATAAACTGTACTAATTTTTATTTGTGATTAAGGTAACCACCATGCGTTTAAAACCTTTTAAAACACTAACCTATTCCATTTACCGTTGGTTTAACATCCCGCAGAACGCACCGGAGATGGATCGTGTCAATTTTCGAAATGTGCAAATTGATGCTATTGGCGTGGGGCTTTCCAGCGCGTTAGCACCCTTCCTGCCGGTGTTATTAACCCGTTTAGGTGCCGATACCTTCCAGGTCAGCATGTTAACCTTTATGCCTGCCATCACGGGTTTGATATTAGCCTTACCGATTGGACAATTTTTACAAACCCGAAAAAATATTGTGCCCTGGTTCAGTTTTGCCCGTCTGGCCGTGCTGCTGAGTTATGGTCTCACCGGCTTGGTCGTCCTCTTAATGCCGGAGCGGTTGGCTGTTTTTGGTATTTTGGGGTTGTGGGCTTTGGTGACCATTCCGCAAACCATTTTGAATGTCACCTTTTCGGTTGTGATGAACCAGGTGGCGGGCTCTGCCGGGCGCTATGAATTGATGACTCACCGCTGGTCTGTATTGGGGTTTTCCAACGCAGTAACCGCTTTTGTTGCTGGTAAGTTTTTAGACGTTTTACCCTTTCCTTTAAATTATCAAATCGTGTTTATGGTACTTTCCTTGGGCGGTTTGTTAAGTTTTTATTTTTCCAGCCGGATTAATATTCCTGATAATCCACCTGCAGAACCCAGCCTGGCCCATTCCATTCGTGAAAAACTTTCGGATTATTTTCACCTCATTTGGGCTGAGAAGCCGTTTATCTCCTTTATCTGGAAACGATTTGTGTTTTTAACCGGCGCAGCCTTGGCGGCGCCCCTTTTGCCAATTTATTATGTTCGCACCTTAAGTGCCTCCGATTATTGGATTGCTTTAATTAATATCGCAGCTAACACCACCGTCATCATTGGTTACTTCTTTTGGATGCGGCAAACACGGCGGCGCGGTTCGCAGCTGGTGTTACTGGCTACTACATTTGGTGCATCCCTCTTTCCGATATTTGTTGGTATCAGCCACCAGGTTTGGCCGGTGGTTATTTTTGCGGGGTTAAATGGTATTTTTCAGGCCGGATTAAACCTGGTGTTTTTTGATGAATTAATGACGCGTGTTCCACCCGCCCACAGCGCAACCTTTGTTGCGGTTGCCCAAAGCTTGCAGTATCTTTCCATGATTGCCGCACCGCTCTTAGCACCGTGGTTATCCGCCTGGATTGGATACGGGCCTTCCTTAATTCTGGCTGGAGGGATCGGTATTTTAGGTTTTATCCTCTTTTTCCTTGAGATTTTCCAAAAGCAAAAAAAGAAACGGATTGAAGCTTCAACATAAAAGTTTTTATTTAATTCTCAGCAACTAGCTGCACCATGACCCTCCCCAATCCGCCAGTACGGAATTAATTCTTTTAGGGGGGGACAAAATCATAAAAACAAGATAAAATTTGTCGATAACTTCGTAAAGTTAATAAAATTTTTATCTTAATCGGGTAAGATTAACCAAAATAAAAATTAACATCCCGAAATGGGATCGTATCCCGAAAAGGGAGTATGAAAATGAGCAATCTACGCAACTAATCTATGGGGATGATAAGGCTATCACAAGGATAATAAATCCATCATAAGGGTGGTAGAATCATCGCAAAGAAAGACACCACTTTGTTAACTCCTGATAAAAGTGGCACATCGAATCTAAGTTTCGATGGTTTGCTTTAAAATTAATAAATAGGTATTTGGAAAAATGAATCAAAAAAGAATAACAGACGATCTGCAAGCATTATTAGACGTTTTGCCAAAACATATTGCCGAAGCGTTAGATGAAGCCGATAACAGTGAGAACTTGCTGGAGATCGTGATGGATTTAGGGCGAATTCCCAAAGCACGTTTTGTACAGGGAGAAGTGGCCTTATCCGAAACTGAAATTACCCGGGAAGACCTGGATTATACGACTTCACAAATTGGAGACTTTGATGCCGACAATCGCGCCGGTATGGAACGCACCCTCCACCGCATCTCTGCCATTCGCAATCGCAAAGGTGATATTGTTGGTTTAACCAGCCGGATTGGGCGCGCGGTATACGGTACGATTGATATCATCAAAGATTTAATTGAATCAGATAAAAGTGTTTTACTGCTGGGGAAACCTGGCATCGGAAAAACGACCATGCTGCGGGAAGCCGCACGTACCTTAGCCGAACACAAACGAGTGGTCATTGTGGATACCTCGAATGAAATTGGCGGTGATGGCGATGTGCCCCACCCCGCAGTGGGGATGGCCCGCCGGATGCAGGTTTCTTTACCTTCTCGACAGCACGAAGTGATGATTGAGGCGGTTGAAAACCATAACCCGGAAGTGATTGTGATTGATGAAATTGGCCGGGAACTGGAAGCAATGGCCGCCCGTACCATTGCCGAGCGGGGTGTGCAGTTGATTGCCACGGCGCATGGGCGTACGCTGGAAAATTTACTGCTTAACCCGACCCTCTCGGACCTGATCGGTGGAATCGAATCGGTTACCCTGTCGGATGAAGAAGCCAGACGGCGCGGCACACAAAAAACGGTGCTCGAACGCCGCTCTCCACCCACCTTTGATATTTTGGTTGAAATTCAAGAACGTGATTTGATGGTGGTGCACGGGGATGTAGCTGAATCGGTCGATGCCATGTTACGCGGTTACCCGGTTCCGCCGGAACTGCGTTCGCGTGATGAAGACGGCAAGATTCATACAGAGATGGCCCCGGTTCCGGTGGCGGCGAAACAAAATAACCGCAATCAGCGTGATCCGATGTCGCAGGGTATGCGCCGAATTTCAGATCCTGTCGGAAAACGACAGGGTGTACATGAACCCAAGTCCCCGATCAATGCTGCCAGCGACCCAACCACGGGGCGTTTACAGTCGGTCAAAATTTACCCCTATGGGGTAGCTCGAAACCGGTTGGAGCAGGCTGCCAAACGTTTGGGTGTACCGGTTATCTTGGTACGCTCGGTAGAAGAAGCCGATTTGGTGATGACCTTACGCACCTATTATCGTTCACGCCAGCAGCCGCTGATTGAGGCGGAAGATCGTGGAATTCCATTGTACTTCCTACGGTCAAACACCATCAATCAAATGGAAAAGACCCTGGTGGAAATTTACAACTTGAATATCGACACCGCTGTTCACAGCGACGAATGGCAGTACGCTTCCGGCCATACCGAAAGTGCCATCCGGGATGTATTAAACGGAGAACGCTGGGTTGATCTTCCCCCTGCATCCTCAGCAATTCGCCGTATTCAGCACGAGATGGCCCGCCAGGCACAGTTGGTTTCCCATTCTTATGGAAAAGAACCCAACCGCCGGGTGAGAATCTTCAGAGAGTAGACAAAAAGAATGTTCATCACACTGGAAGGACCGGAAGGCAGCGGAAAATCTTCCCAGCTGCCGGAATTGGCATTATGGCTGCGCCAACAAGGTTTCCAGGTTCATACCACACGTGAACCGGGCGGTACGGAGATCAGCGATCAGATTCGGGCAATTTTAGGGGATTTGGCAAATACTGCCATGAAACCCCGCACCGAGATCTTACTTTTTCTGGCTGCCCGGGCGCAATTGGTTGAAGAAGTGATGCGGCCTTTGCTTTTAACCAACACCATCATCTTGTGTGACCGGTACGCTGATTCCACCCTGGCTTATCAGGGTTATGGACACGGTGTGCCCTTGGATACGTTAAGGCAGTTGCTGGATTTTGCAACCGGTGGTTTACAACCCGATTTGACCATTTTATTTGATCTGGATGTAGAGATCGGCCTGAACCGCCGTAAAAACAGCGGCGGGGAATGGAACCGGTTGGATGCTTATGCCCTGGCGTTTCACCAACGTGTGCGAAAAGGGTACCTGGCATTAGCTGCCGAAGAACCACAACGTTGGAAAATTGTTAATGCAGATCAACCCTTTAACAAGGTACAATTAGACCTTCGTCAGGTGTTGGCAAAGACGTTATCTTTGTCCAACCCTGTGTAAGGTTTTGATAATTGAAAGGTAGGAAAAACTTAATGCGAAAAATGCGAATAATGATCTTTGTGATCTTGATAGCCAGTTTATTATTGGTTGGCTGCCAGGCACAAAACAATAAAACTGAACCGACTGCTGTTGAAGAGCCGGTTGTTACCGAAGCTGTAGACAGCCCGGAAGTTGAACAACCAGCAGGCCCCAGCCAGCCCATTTCCAGCGGTCCGGCAACGTGTACCGTAGTGGGCAGTCTTATCCCGGAAATTCCGGCCGACCAGATTCCCCCCGTTCCCCTGGCCAGCGAGGATGATTGGGTATTGGGTGATGTGAACGCTGAAGTTCAAGTGATCAATTACAGCGATTTTCAATGTCCATACTGTTCCCTGGCAGCCCCGGAATTAGAACGTTTCCAGGCGGATAATCCTGACAAGGTGAATTTGGTTTTTCGTCACTTCCCCTTGATCAGTATTCATCCTAAAGCCATGCCCGCCGCACGTGCCGCTGAAGCAGCTGGCGCTCAGGGTAAATTCTTCGAAATGCATGATCTTCTCTTTGAAAATCAGGCTGAGTGGAGTGCTGAAACCATGTCGTTGGAACAATTTGACACATGGCTGCGTGACCAGGCTGAGTCCCTCGGTTTGGATATGGAAAAATTTGATGAAGTTTACACCAGTGCTGAAACCCAGGCCAAACTGGATGCTGATTATAAAAACGTCACCGAAAATATCGGTTTGACCGGCACTCCCTCGGTATTTATTACTATCAATGGTATTCCTTACATGGGCCCCCGTGATTACGAAGGTTTGTCCGGAATTTTACGGTTGATCGATCTCGATAAAAATCGCTACAGCGAATGTCCTCCGATGACGATTGATCCTGATAAGACTTACACAGCCACCATCACCACCACGAAGGGTGATGTCGTTGTTGAATTATTTGCCAAAGAAGCCCCGATGACCGTTAACAGCTTTGTGTTTTTGGCCCGAGATGGTTATTTTGATAACGTAGCCTGGCACCGCGTTATGCCCGGTTTTGTTGCTCAAGCGGGTGATCCGAGTGGTTCCGGTTTTGGCGGCCCTGGTTATGAATTCTCCAATGAAATTTCCGAATTGACCTTTGATGCGGAAGGTGTTTTGGGTATGGCTAACGCTGGTGTGGATACCAACGGCAGCCAGTTCTTCATCACCTATGCTGCACAGCCTACGCTGGACGGTGGTTACACCGTATTTGGCAAGGTCATCGAAGGTATGGATGTTGTCAACGCGCTCAATCCGGTTGATCCGCAGCAAGGCGGTAAACTGGCGGATAGTGATTTAATCTTGGATGTTCAGATTACGGAAAAATGATCGAAACAAAATCTGATTTATCCACGAGAACCAAAGTGTATACAATTACCCAGGCTGTGTTAAGCGGCCTGGGTTTATTATCCGCTTTACCGACCGCACTCTTCCTTCTGATCAGCGGGTTGATGGGTTTTTTTGGCGGTTTGGATTTGGCAGCCCAAAATGCACCAATCCTGATTTATTTTTGGATTACGATCTTATTGATACTGGTTTTTGCGTATAGCCTGCTGATTGCTGTTTTTCGCTTTATGCACAAACCTGTACCAAAATTTCCAAAAACGTGGAAAACACCCTTTTTTATTATTGCAGCCATTTTATTTTTTCTTTCTATTATTTTAGCTATTATCAGCAGCCAGGTTTCTTGGTTTGGCCTGGTTAGTTCTCCCTTTATCTTTTTACTGGTCTTAATCCCGATTTTGTTGTTTGTTTGGATTGGCTCTCAAAAATTATCAACCGGCAGTCCTTTCCGTACCTGGGGAAATATCACTTTTAATTTTTCCATCACCATGCCGTTTATTATCTTTTTGGAGTTGGTATTTGTTGTGGCGATCCTGGTCTTTGTTGGATTGTGGGTCAGCAGTAATCCGGAATTACTGAACCAGCTAATGATTTTGCAGGAACAATTGACAGAAGGGCTGATTGACCCGGTTGAAATAGAAACCATGGTGTTTGATTTTCTTCAAAATCCCTGGGTTCTGAACAGTGCTTTATTGGTGATTTCGCTCTTTATTCCTTTGATGGAAGAATTATTTAAGCCCATGGCTTTGTGGTTCCTGGCTGGCAAAAAACTAACACCTTCCCAGGGTTTTGTGGGCGGCCTGATTGCCGGTGCCTGTTTTGCCTTATTAGAAACCGCCGGATCCATCGGAGTCCCAACCGACTTAGAATGGTTCACCCTGCTTTTGGGGCGCACCGGCACGGGTTTATTACATATCACCTTGTCCGGTTTGGTTGGTTGGGGATTGGCAAGCCTGTTTTATGATAAAAATTGGGGGCGTGCCCTGGGTAATTACGTGTTAGCTGTCTTGATACACGGTACCTGGAATCTGTTCGCTTTGTTATCCGGCATTATCCCGGTTTTACCGGACCCTGAGTCTGTGGGTAATTTTCCATTTTTTCTCAGCCAGGTTGGGCCGTTTGTTTTGTTTGCCCTCTCGGTGATCAATCTAATCATCTTGATTCGTATTAATCAAAAGTTGCGAAGGCAGACCCAAACCGCTTTATAGAGCAGAACCCGGGCTTGATCCTTGCATTACCAACGGTAGGGTTACCAATCTATCGTCTCCTAATATATTCCTAGTTAACTACAATCCCGGCTTCAGCAAACACGCATCCCAGGTCACAGTTCTGCTTTTTTACCTTACGGACAGAGCAGAACTCGGGCTTCGTTTTCGCTTTTCGTTGCCCTGGAAAATTTTCAATGATTTATTCCTTGCCAAGATGGCCCTCGACAAAAACCCGAGTTCGGAGGCGTTTTTTCAATCATGACTCTTAGCAAAACATGGCTTCAGCAAACGCGCAAACCTAGGTCACAGTTCTGCTTTTTTACCTTGCGGACAGAGCAGAACTCGGGCTTTGGTTTCGCTTTTCGTTGCCCTGGAAGATTTTCAACGACTTATTCCTTGCCAAGATGGCCCTCGACAAAAACCCGAGTTCGGAGGGTCTTTTCCAACCATGATCCACAAGAAACCCTGGCTTTTGGAAGATACCCAACCTTGGGATTATGGTAAACAAGGCTCGATTATCAGCACGTAAAAGTTCAAACAATCGTTGCACCACTGGCAAGGATTGTAGCCCAAGGTTTGTTCTTCACCCTCATCCAAAAAATGCCAAAATTAAACCACGGTTGGCATACAAATCAAACAAAGCCACGCCAACCAACAACACACCACCGATCAGATTGACCAGCCGGGCGCGTTTGGCAAATTGACGGGTGATCCAACGCTGGCTGGCGCCGGAAAGCAGGGAGAGGATCAGGAGGGGGATGCCAAAGCCGATTCCGAACCAGAAAAATACGGTCAGTTTGCTGAGGACTTCCCCGGCGGTAAATGAATAGGCAAAGATGCCCAAAATCAATGGGCCGGAACAGGGCAGGGTAATCGGTCCGTATAACAGGCCGTATACATAAGCGTTTGCGAAGGGGTGTTTTAAAAAGGGGACATTAATTTGAGGAATTTGCTTAAAGGGATTGATATTAAATAACATAAAAATACCGAGGGTCAAAATCATCAAATCCGCAATAGGAATGATGATCGACAAAGCCCGTCCAATGGAAACCGCCAATGCAGCGATGATGCCGCCTAACACCAGCATCATGGTTAACACACCTGCCAGAACAAAAAATCCCAAAAAATACCGGCCGCGTGAATTTTGCAAACTTTCCTGGCCGCCGCTGATATAGGCCAAAAAACCGGGGTAAAGCGGCAAAACACAAGGATTGGTAGTGGCTAATAAACCGAGCGAGAGTGAAGTGAAGATGCTTTCTATCATAAGTTTTCCTGTAAAGTACCGCCGGAAGAATACACTTCCGGCGGCATGAATGAATTGGATTAATCGTTTGTTACATAGAGCCGTCTAAGAAAGGCTGTAGGGCTTCCTGAAGATCGGCGGCCGATTTGATACCAAAGGGTAAGAGGTGTACTTCACCTTTTTGATCGATAATTAACATTGGGGTTGAAGGCGGGTTCAAAAATTGGCTGCCGTATAAATTGCCAATTTCACGGGCTACCGTGTCACTGGTAATGGCATAGGTCCAGTCAAATCCTTGCTGGTCCACGTAGTTTTTTAAAGCTTCTGCGTTTTCATTCAGGTCGATATCCAGGCCAAAGCTGACAAAATCATCCCGTTCACCAATCAGATCATGCAGGGCTTTGACTTCTTTTTGCTGGCGTAAACAATTGGAACACCAGGTTGCCATGGTTTCAACCAGCACAACTTTGCCCTTTAGATCGGAAATGGTGAAGGTTTCACCGGTGTTCACATTTAAAAACTCATGTGAGAACCATGCCGGGGATTCCATCATTGAATCCATCGAATCGTCTGAAGTGCCCTCGGACATAGTGTCCTCGTCCATCATGGTGTCATCTTTTTTGTCCTCGTCCATGCTTTCCCCATGAGAATCTTCTTCCATCATCGTGTCCTCGGCCATCGATTCTTCTGCCATGGCATCATCTTTGTTCATGGTGTCTTCGGCCATTGATTCATCGGCCATGGCATCATCTTTCATGGCTGTTTCTTCCTGCATTGCTGCGTTTTTCTCTCCGGTAACCGGAAGTGCTGCTGGCGCACAGGCTGCCAAAACAAGGGCGAGGATGATTAATACAAAGGGTAATCCTTTTTGAATTTTCATTTTGATCATATCCTTTCTGAAATTGGGTTTGTAATTCAATGATCACATAAAGGGCTTACAAACTGTTTGCGAAAATCTTACAGGTTTGTGAAAGAAACTCACCCTTTTTGTAAGAAATGTGTAATCTTTTTGTTTTGGTCATGTAAGCACTCTTGGGTATAGTTTAATCAGTAGATGCTCGTATTAAGAGTCGGAAGCATTATATTTTTTTACCAGATTGGCGGAAAACCCTATGAACACACAAAAAATTATGCTTGTGGAAGATGAACCCAGCATTGCGGAGGTCGTCTCGCTTTATCTGAAACGGGCCGGTTATCAGGTAATGGCTTTTGATGATGGCGGCACCGCATTGGAACAGTTAAAACAACAATTACCGGATTTACTTATCCTGGACCTGATGGTGCCGAATGTAGATGGATATGAGATTACCCGTTGGCTGCGAGACCGCAGTGATGTGCCGATCATTATGTTAACCGCACGCCGCAGCGAAGCAGACCGGATTGCCGGTTTGGAAATGGGTGCAGATGATTATGTTGTCAAACCGTTCAGCCCGCAGGAATTGGTCAGCAGAGTGCGTGCAGTGTTCCGCCGTACCCATCGCGGGGAAGAATCACAGAAAGAACAGACCCTTGATTTTGATGATTTGCGGATTGATCCCCAAACCCGGTTGGTGCATTTACAGGATAAAGAGATCAGTTTGACCTCAAAAGAATATGAACTATTATGGCATCTGGCCAATCACCCCCGTCAGGTTTTTTCCCGTGACCAACTGCTGGAAAGAATTTGGGGCATTTCGGATTATATTGATCCCGGCACGGTTACCGTTCATATCCGCCGGTTAAGAGAAAAAATTGAACCTGATCCCTCGAATCCCCGTCATTTATTAACGGTATGGGGAGTGGGGTATAAATTTGAACCCTGAGGTGTTATATGATTAGAAAAAATTCCCATACCCAATCCGCACAATCGCTGCGGTTTATTGTGGGTGTGTTGGTTGTAACCTTTATTACGCTGGCTCTGTTTAATCTATTAATGAGCCCCCCGGCTGCTGATTTTCAACAGATGGGACTGTTTTTAAGTATCACAGCCGTTGTTTCAATTGCCAGCGGTTATTTTTTTTACCGCACGGGTTGGGCTAATCACGTTACCTCAATCCGTTGGGCTTTGCTGGGTGGGTCTGCTTTATCCAGCCTGTTAACCTTTTTAAATGTATGGTTAACAGCCCGTTTGATGTTTGCCAGTCAGCATGATTTGTTATTAGCCACAGTGCTGTTGATTTTTGCGGGTGGTATTGCAATGGCATTGGGTTATTTTTTATCCGGTTCCATTACCAGCCGATTACAGCGTTTGGAGAAAGCTGCCGACCAGATCGCGACCGGTGACCTTTCGGTAAAAGTGGCGGTGGAAGGAAAAGATGAATTGGCTTCCCTGGCATACACATTTAATCAAATGTCAGCTCAACTGCGCCTGGCAGCTGAAAAACAAGCGGAATTGGAACAGCAGCGTTCCGACTTGATTGCCTGGGTCAGCCACGACTTGCAAACTCCTTTAACTTCGGTGCGGGCCATTCTGGAAGCGCTGGCGGATGGTGTGGCGGACGACCCTGAAACGATTCAACGTTATTTTAAAACAGCACAGCGGGATGTAAAGAATTTATCCGCTCTGATTGATGATCTTTTCCAAATGGCACAACTGGATGCAGGCGGCTTGCCCTTAGATCGAGAGTGGGGTTCCGTATCAGATTTAATATCGGATACCCTGGAAAGTTTTCGGCACACCGCCCAAACCAATCAGATTGATTTGCAAGGTTATGCTGATCCGGATTGTGATCCCGTCGATATGGATATTCAGCGCATCGGACGGGTGTTAAATAACCTGGTTGCAAATGCTTTGCGCCATACCCCACCAGGTGGTTCTGTGACAGTACGTGCGGCTCGTGAGGATGATCGGGTGTTGGTGTCGGTTTGTGATACCGGTGAGGGTATCCAGACAGCGGACTTGCCCCACTTATTTGACCGTTTTTACCGGGGGGAAAAATCACGCAGTCGGAAAACTGGCGGTGCTGGGCTTGGTTTAGCCATAACAAAAGGGATTGTGGAGGCGCATGGCGGCCAGATCAGTGTTAAAAGTGCGCCGGGAGAAGGGGCTTGTTTTTTGTTTTATTTACCATGTGAGCGTTGTTAATTATTCGACAAGGACTGCGTAATCTTTTCGTAAGGATTCTTTTTTATACTTGAATTGATAAGGAGAAAGAATCCGATGAAACAATTTTTATGGTTAACTATCTGTCTTTTGTTGGTGGGTTGTACCGCGCTAGAATCTGCTGGAAATTTTAATACACAACCCGAACTGATTCCACCTGCAGATGTTCCGGTTGAAGCAGACCTTTCTCACTTACAGAATTTTGGAGAGGCACCGGAATTATCCACCGATGTGTGGTTGAACACGGACCAGGTCTTACGCCTGTCCGATTTACGCGGAAAAGTTGTTTTGATCGAAATGTGGACATTTGGCTGTATCAATTGTAAAAATGTGATACCTTTTATAAAGAATTGGCATGAAAATTATGCAGATCAGGGGTTGGTGGTTATTGGAAATCACTACCCTGAATTTGGTTATGAAAAAGAACTGGACAATTTAAAACAGGCTGTGGCAGATCTGGATATACCTTACGCGGTTACTCAGGATAATGAAGGTAAAAACTGGCGAGCCTATGAAACCCGTTATTGGCCAACCTTGTTTTTGATTGATAAACATGGGCATATTCGTTACCAACATATTGGTGAAGGTAATTACGATCAAACCGAACAAGTTATTCAGGAATTATTACAACAATCATATTAACCACGGAGGAAAAAATGATACCGCTAAAAAAAGATGAAATTACACCGGAATGGTTTTACATAAATCGCAGACAATTTTTACGAAGTGCTGCCCTGGTTGGCGCAGGTGCAGTTTTGGCAGCCTGTGCACCCGGTGTGACACCCACGCCCGAAGAAGAAGCTGTGATTACCACGCAGGCCATTGGCCCGGATGGGGAGGAATTAACCCCTTACGAATCAATCACTACCTATAACAATTTTTATGAATTCTCCTTATTTAAGGAGAAAGTGGCAGAGTTAGCCAGCGATTACAATACGGATAACTGGCAAATTGAAGTATCCGGGTTGGTGAAAAACCCCACTACGTTTACGATGCAGGATATTTTGGATAATTTTGAGCAGGAAGAACGGATTTACCGTCTGCGGTGTGTGGAAGGTTGGTCTATGGTAATTCCATGGGTAGGTTTCTCTCTGTCAAAATTATTGGATGTGGTAGGACCCACCGCAGATGCCCAGTATGTCCGGTTTGAATCCGATATGGATGAAAAACAAATGCCAAATGTTTCCAAACCTACCTTTCCCTGGCCGTACCAGGAAGGATTAAGATTAGACGAAGCCCAGAATGACTTGGCAACACTGGCAACCGGTTTGTATGGAAAACCAATGCCAGGCCAAAATGGGGCACCGATCCGAATGGTGGTACCGTGGAAATATGGCTTTAAGAGTGCAAAATCGATTAAAAAAATCGAACTGGTAGCCCAACAGCCGGACACATTCTGGAACACATCTGCACCAAATGAATATGGTTTTTATTCCAATGTTAATCCCAACGTGCCGCATCCGCGCTGGATGCAGGACAGCGAACGCCGGATCGGGGAATTAAAACGCCGCCCAACACTTATGTTTAATGGATATGAGGACGAAGTCGGTTACCTCTATGAAGGAATGGATTTGAGAATAAATTATTAGGCTTGATTCTCTTGCTCTTTCATTTCTGCCAGGGCTGTTCGCAGCATAGATACCTGGATAAAAGCAATGAAACTAATGGTAATTACGATCCAGGGCATCATGAGAATGAAACTGATGACCATAAATAGCGCTGTAAAAAAGCTGGTAACCCCGTAAATGCCCGGTTTTTTTAAAAAGACAACCAGTGCATTTCTTAGGGCCAGGCGAACATTTTGTTCTTGTTGTTCCATCATCAGGGGCAGTAAAAATGTTTGAAACCACAACCAAAGCAGTAAAAAGGCCAGGTTGCCAGCTTTTACCAATACGGTGATGGTATCATTTTCCACCCAAAACAAGAGGATATTGGTGAGAAAAAGACTGATCAGCAGCAAGTTGGGTAAAAACCAGCGCCAGCCTTTAAGAAGGTAAATTTTTAAACCCTTAAAAAATAATTTATGCGAGTAATCCACCTCTCCTGCAATCATTTCCCGAACTGCGTAATATAACGCTGATGTTGCAGCGGGTAACAATACAAGGGTTAATGAAAAAACTAACCAATAAAGATTTAATATTACCAGCGATCCGAGTTCAAAATATCCCGCTTTGATCGCATCCCATAATTTACCATAAGCTGATTTCATCGATGGATCCTCTTTTTTTGTTTGATCTTACCATAAGCTGAGGTTTCCAACGATTTTTTTAATTATTTTTAGCTCAATTACGCAGATTTGCAAAGATACTGTTGGTAAACTAAAATTGGCAATGAAGTATAACCCCAATGGACAAAACCAAACCCATGCTCCGAATGGGTCTAAAAGCTT
>PABH01000009.1 GCA_002702705.1 Anaerolineaceae bacterium | reverse complement strand
GTTAGGGATACCCTAACCTATATAAGGAAAGAAACAAGGGAGAAATTTTCTAGTTTCTTAGTAGACCCCGTTAAGGGTCGAAGCAATCTTGTACCCCTGTGGTACAGCGTACCCCTGTGGTATCCATTTACTTTGCATTTTAGATACCCGAAGGGGTATGCTGTTTCTTCGCTTCGCTTGCAATGACAGTCCAATAAATTGGATTGTTATCCAAAATTCAGGTTAAATTAACCTTCTTTGACTTGCATGGACACCCGGCTTAAACCGGGTGTTTTAAATTAAATTTTAAGCGTTCTAAAAAGAAAAAAATTTTAAAATAACATATAATATAACGATAATTTACAATTTCTTTTGGAGGGAAGTTGATGGATTCGCTTGAATTTACCAAAAACTACAACGATGAAAGCACGGAACGGGGGTTTCAATTCGAGTTTTATTGTGATCGCTGCAATAATGGTTTTCGTACACCTTTTAAAGCATTTGGGATGGGGATTGTTTCCGGTGCTGTGGATACCGCCAATAGCCTTTTGGGTGGTTTTTTGGGCCGGGTTAGTGATGCTACGGGACGTGTCTCTTCCGCAAGTTATGAACGAGCTCATGATCAGGCCTTTTTGGAAGCTGCAAACAGCTTAAAACCGGAATTTATTCAGTGTCCGCGCTGTAACCAATGGGTTTGCCGTAAAAGCTGCTGGAATACAAAACGTGGCATCTGTAAGAGCTGTGCACCTGATTTGGGTGTGGAAATGTCCGCGGCTCAGGCATCCCGTTCAGTGGAAGAAGTGTGGGCACATGCCGCGATGGCAGAAGAAGATAAAAAACTAGCCACCGAAAACTGGCGGGAAACCATTCGTGCTTCTTGTCCGGATTGTAATGCGCCCCTGGCAACCAATGCTAAGTTTTGCCCGGAATGCGGTGCCAAATTAAAATCCTCTGCTCACTGCACTGAATGCGGCAGTAAACTGCAGCCCGGCGCAAAGTTTTGTGCGGAGTGCGGCACAAAAGCAGGGTAGTTTTCATCCTTAGGAATTTGATTGACTTTGTCCTTTTTCCCCGCTATACTTTGGCAAACTTTTACAGGTATGAAGAAAGGAGAAGTATTTTTGGCTGCAAAAAAGACAAAAAACAATCAATCGGGCACGGCCATCGGTATTATGGTGGTAGGTGCGATGATCCTGGTTATCGCAGTCGTGTTAATCTTAACTCAAGGCGGTGCATCCCAGCCCGCCGCCCAAGTTCCTGCTGAGGATATTCCTTATCCGGCAGTAGACCGGGTTTCGTTAGAAGATGCGAAAGCTGCTTATGATCAGGGTGAAGCTGTATTTGTTGATGTGCGTAGTGTTGATTCTTATCAAGCGGCTCATGTCACAGGTGCCCTTTCCATTCCACTAGCCGAACTGGAAGGAAGGTTAGCAGAAATTCCACAAGATAAATGGATCATAACGTACTGTACTTGACCGGCCGAAGAAACCAGCGCCCGTGCGGCGCAGATCTTGATGGATCGTGGTTATACCAAAACAAGTGCTATCCTTGGTGGTTTACAGCCCTGGATGGCAGCCGGTTACCCGGTGGAATCGGGGAATTAGAAATAAAAAAATGCTTCACTCCAGTGTGAAGCATTTTTTATATTATATCCATCGTATCCACAACATAAGGGCCTGGGTGTCTGAGCAGCAACATTAGTTGTAATCACAATATTTAATAAAAGAGAGGGGATTAATCCGGAGATTAATGCCATTGAAGTCCTCAATACTTTTTTTTGTTTCATATCACCCACCTGTTTTGTTAGAATTGTTTTCTCCAAACAATGAATCTTTCTTCCAAATCATTATTTGTTAATTGCATCAAATTAGAATCATTAATGTTGATAACCCATATTTCTGATTTTCCACTTTGATTAGAAATAAAAGCTAATTTTGAACCATCCGGAGACCATACCGGATTAATATATCCAAAAGATTTATCTGAAAGAATAGCCTTGGAATTAACGTTTTTTGCTTCAAGAATTGAAATCCGGGTGTTAGAAAAATTTTTTTCATCCCAATCACTACAAAAAGAACCGCCCTCACCAACTGATACTACTGCTAAATATTTTCCATCAGGTGACCAAGAAGGAGGGTAAGAATAACAAGCTGGAGGTATTAATACATCTTTTACAACGCGAATATTAGTTCCATCTTCATTTATAAACGTCCAATGATCCGATAAATAAGCAATAGTCTTTCCATCTGGTGACCAGGTAATGAATTTCGGGTTCGTATCTTTAACCAGTAATTTTTCATTTTGTCCTGTCGAATCAATTCTATAAAGTCCATCGAGATGAATTTCATGATAAGAATAAGCATATAGTACATATTGACCATCGGGTGAAGCTACTGCTCCAGTTATTTCTCCATACTCAGGAACAACAAGGGTAGTCAATTGATTACCATAGATATCTCCAAAGGCTAGACTGAAAGAACGAAATAATATTTTTTCATTGTCGGGAAACCAATTAAAAAACAATCCTTCTGTACCGAGTGATAATCGTGTTTCTTCATACTGTTGGTTTTCTAAATTGTAAAAAACAATATTTCCCCATTCACCGACTATCGCAATTCGTTTGCTATCCGGTGAGGGATAGATTTTAGGGTTAGGAATGAATTCTATTTCAGATAACGTTCTAATCGAATCTATTACTTTTCCATCCTTATCAATACTAACTGAATAAATTTCTGTTTCAACATCTTTGCTGCTTTTTGCCACAAAAAATATGGTTCCAGATGGATCTTCTTTAGGTAACTGGATTGGAATAAGAGTCGTTTTCCCTTCTGGTTTAAGAGTTAAAGTAGGTAAAGGGGTAACTGGAACTGGTGTAATGGTACGTATCACCACTGGTTCAATATTAGTTTTTGTTGGAATTATTTGTGTTTCAATAGGTGCTGGATAGCCATCATTTACTTGTAAGCTAACTAGTTTATTTGGTCTGAAATTATCAAAAACCAAGAATAAAATGAATGCAAAACAACAAAACAAAATAATACCCCCTAAGTATTGAAAAATACTCTTTTGTTTTTTCATTTTTCCTCTTTCTATGATGGTTAATTCGTAAACAATAAAGATTTTCTTAAATTATTAAAGTTATGAATTACCCCGCTCTCATCTATTTTGAAAGCTTCTAAGAATATTTTTATTATAGATTGTATAAAAAATGGGTCAAATCGATTCAGAAATTAATTTTTATTTATCAGAAAACAGCTTCGGCTCTCCCTCAACCGTTCAGGACCGGTCTAAAATCTGTCCTTTTTTGATCTTGATGATGACACTGCTGTAACTATATTCCCTCGCTAGTTCAAACAGCTGTGATATGAGATCAATATTTTTGGCCAACCCAAGTTACAAAATATTCATCTATATCATTCTTGGTAATTTGTGTTAAATTACTTCCATCTGCATTTACCACCCAGATTTCAGGTGTTCCACTACGATTAGAGATAAAAGCTAATTTTGATCCATCCGGAGACCAGGCGGGTGATATATTTCCAATCACTCCATCATTTAATAATGGTCTAGCTGCTCCACTCTCAATATCAACCAAAACAATATTTGTATCTTCAAAGATTTTATTTGCCCATCCACCGCAAAAAGCTGAACCTGATTTTGAATTCACGATAGCAATTGTTTTGCTATCAGGAGACCATACTGGTGGAGTATCGTAACATTGATGAAAACGAATATCTGGAGCAATTATTTTTTTATCAGTTCCATCTGCATTAATGACAGTCCAATCTATTGCGTGGAAAACTATTTTTTTTCCGTCTGGTGACCAAGATATTAAGTAAGGTGTTTCTCCAGGAGAAAGCAACCGTTGATTCCTGCCAGTCGTTTCAATAATCCACAATCCATGCTCGAAGATAAAATCGCCATAGTATCCAAAAACAATATATTGACCATCTGGTGACCCCGCTGCACTAGTTGTTCCTGTGAACCCAGATCCAGCCAGCCCGGTAATTTCTCCATTTACGCTATCCATAATTGCTATTCCAGAATTTCCAATAATCAAATGTCGGTTATTCGGCAGCCAATTAAAAACACTTCCCGTAGAAGTTGTTGAAAAAAATTTCACATCATAACTCTCTTTCTGTGTATTGATGATTCCTATTACACCCCAAGGTTCGCTGAGAGCTAATAGACTTCGGTCTGGAGAAGGAAAAATACTTGTATACTTTTCAATACTAACGTTTGATATTTCTTTAAAATTTATTGGGTTTTTTGCCTCTTCATCTACATCTAAGGTAAAAACATTCGCCAGGTCATCTTTCTCTGATTTTCCAAAGAAAATTAATTGACCTGAAGAATCTTTTGCAGGTTCCCGTAATGGTACAGGTGTTGATGTGGGACCAGGCACTATCGTTAGTGTTGGGTAAGGTGTGTAATGATTTATTACTTCCGTTGGAAAAGGTGTATTTTGTAGGGTAGGGGTGAGTTTCACCACCGGTGTCTCTGTTTGTTCAACAGGTGCTGGATATCCTGAATCACTTGGTAAAGATTTACATGGTTCAATTGGTGCTGGATATCCTGGTTCAACAGTTGCCGAATAACATGGTTCAGTTGGTGGTGGATATCCGTTTTCGATTTGCTGTGAATTATTTGATTGGTTCAGTCTGAAATTATCAAAAACCAAGAATAAAATGAATGCAAAACCACATAACAAAATAATACCCCCTAAGTATTGAAAAATACTCTTTCGTTTTTTCATTTCTCCTCTTATTTTGATAATTAGTTAGTAAACAACAAAGGTTTATTTAGGTTATGAATTACCCCGCTTTCATATACCTTGAAAGCTTCTAAGAATATTTTTATTATAAGGTGTATAAAAAATGTGTCAAATCAGTTTGGAAATCATTTTTTATTTTCCCCACATCCGTTTTATCTCGTCTCAATTGTAAATTGGCTGATTTTTTTGGGTAGGTTCTATTTGTATCCGCGGGTAAATGGCCGAAAATAAAGGTTTTCAAAAACTATGTCTGGTGGCTGCACAACCGTGATAAAATCAGCCAGAGGAGCGTTATGTTTAATACCTTGCGTGCTGGCGTGATAAAATTTTTTCTAACTGCGGCTGATTTTTCAGGCCGTTTATTTATTTATAACCGTGAGATGCCGGCAATCGGTGAACATCAAAACGATATTCCTTATGGAGATCATCCGAACCAAAAAGTTGATTTGCTTTTACCGCGCATGGTGAGTACCAAACCTGGCATTGTGTATGTGCATGGCGGGGGTTGGATGATTGGTAACAAGGCCAGTTACAGGCGGGTTTGTGCACAATGGGCTGCGCAGGGATTTCCGGTGGTGAATGTGAATTACCGTTTAGGCCCCATGTTCACCTATCCTGATCAGGTTTCTGATATAGACCAGGCGATAAAATTAGCCCAGCAGTTATTCCACGATAATGGGTTTTCTTCCGATAACCTGGTATTGGCAGGAGATTCTGCCGGGGCGCACCTCACCAGTTGGTACACGACCGTGACCCGCAAGCCGGAATTGGCATCCTGGGCTGGTATTCATAACTCAATTTCCGCCGAAGCAATTCGAGCGTTGATTTTGATTTATGGTGCGTATGATCTGGAAACATCCCTGAAATCCGGTTTTGCGTTGATAAAGACCTATTACCATGCCTTTCTGGGTAAAAACCCTTCCAAACAAGAAATTGATCACCTGTCCCCGCTGCGGCACATTCAGGCTGATTTTCCGCGTACGTTTGTGTTTGCATTAGAAAGTGATGCTTTGGTAAATGAAAGTTTGCAGTTGATCAAAAAATTTGAATCATTGGGTGTGCCCCACCAACCAATGGTTTTTACCCGAGAAGAATACCCTTATGCCCGGCATGGTTTGATTAATGTTTACACCATGTCCTTTGCCCAACACGCCATGCGAGAAATGATCAAATTTCTCAACAGCCTGCCGGCGAAAAAATAGGTTTTCTTTCTGTGGTTTGTATTCTGTAATCCCACAAACTTTTCATGGTACTTTCAATCAATTGCCTAATGGATCAGTTTTCGTTATAGTAAAAGTGACCATAAGGAAAATGTATGTTTTATCGTATCTCGAATAAGTTGATTCAATTGTCTAAAGGTTGGGTGGTGTTAATCAGTGCCCTCATCTTTATTGTTTTTATGATTTTTGTACTGCCAGCCCAGGCAGCCAAGTCCGATGCAGAAACCAATAATGCTTCCTCACCGGACACATCCTTTTTTTACACAACGGATGATCTATACCAGATGGCAGAGGCCTATGGTGAAATGGGACGAGCCGCTTATATTCGTGCTCGATTTACGTTTGATATCATTTGGCCGCTGGTTTACACCTTGTTTTTAACAGCGTTCACCGGCTGGGCGGCTGCAAAAGTTTTTATTCCTGGCAGCCCATGGCGTATGTTAAATTTGATCCCGATTTTTGGTATGTTGTTGGATTATTTGGAAAATATTTCAGCAGCAACGGTGATGGCACGTTTTCCGTTACGAACGCCTGTTGTTGATTTTTTAACACCTGTTTTTACACTTTTAAAATGGGTTTTTGTGTATGCCAGTTTTGTTGTTCCGATTGGTTTGATAATTATATTTTTAATCAAAACAATAAAAAAAAGATAACTGGCTTTTAAGGAGGCCGTATGGAAATCAGCCTTACTTTTACCAGGACCCAAAACAGGGGTGGAGAAAGTGTTGTTTTTCTTCATTCGATTGGTACGAGTGGATGGATTTGGGGAGATCAACAACAGGCGTTAAGTGATTATGACTGCATCATTCCCGACCTGCCTGGTTTTGGTCGAAATAATCATATTCCGTGGGTATCCATAAAGGAAACGGCCCGCGTAATCGCAACCTTAATTGAAAAAAACGCAAATGGGAGGCAGGCTTATCTGGTTGGTTTTTCGCTGGGAGCGAACGTGGTCATGGAAATTCTGGCGAACCACAGCAAGGTTGTCCGGCGAGCGGTGGTAAGCGGGCTGAACGTTCTTCCTGTCCCGAATCGATTGTTAAAGGAAGCGGCTCAATTTTTGATTTCACCATTTATGAAATCAAAAATTATGATGGAAAACAATGCACACAAACTAAATATTCCTGACCAGAAATTTGAGGCATATTCTTCATCAGTTCAACAACTGTCAACCAAAGCATTTCGGGCAGCCAACCGGGAAATGTTTTTATATCATCTTCCCGAAAATGCCGCCAGCATTCAAACGCCGACACTGGCCGTGGCTGGTGGTAATGAACATGATCTTGTTCTTGAATCGATAAAACGTATCAGCAGCACACTGCCTTATGCTACGGGTTATATTATGCCGTTTGCCGAACAAGCCTGGGTATTAGAAAAACCGTCTGTTTTTTCAGACATGTTAAAAGCCTGGTTTAAAAATTATCCTCTTCCGGATCATCTTATTCCAGCGAACAATAGTCTGACGATGGATGGGGCGTTGGAAGGCTCCTCCGTTAAAAAATAGGTTGTTTTGAAATATGAAGGTGAGATATATGAAACGCTTGTTAATAATGATTTGTTTTGTCACAACAAGCATCTTATTAAACACCACCCAAAAAACAGCTGCATTTGCAAATACTTATTACATTGCGGTAACAGGCAGTAATAACGCAGGGGATGGCACGGCCAATCACCCCTGGGCAACCATCAGTTATGCACTTAACCAGGTTCCGGATGACAGTCTTATTCTGGTTAAACCAGGCACTTATTTTGGAGAGGTAAGGCTCGACGGTGATTTTCCGATAGGGGTTACCGTTCGATCCGAAACACCATACCAGGCCAGATTGCGGTTTGATAACACCGTTGTTAAATGTTTTTATGGTCGCGGCATCACACTGGAAGGTTTTGATATTGCTCACAGCGGACCGGAATCTGGGGCATTGGTGATCCAGATTCAAGACCTGATCGGAGAACCTGGCGGCAGCGAAACGGTCAGCCGAATTACACTGAGAAACAACGTGCTGCACGATAGTTACAATAACGATGTTCTAAAGATTAATAACGGTGCCAGTCAGATTACGGTTGAAAATAATATGTTTTACAACCAAACAGGCAGTGATGAGTTAATTGATATCAACAGCGTGACTGATGTGATTGTACAGGATAACCTCTTTTTTAATGATTTTGAAGGCAGCGGCCGGACTAACCTTAACAACACCAGTTCGTATATTGTCATTAAAGACAGCAATGGAAATGCTGATACCAATTTGGGCAGCCGGAATATAATTGTGCGGCGGAATATCTTCTTTAACTGGCAAGGATCTACAGGTTCCAATTTTTTATTGATTGGTGAAGATGGTCAGCCTTATTTTGAAGCCCAAAATGTACTGGTAGAAAACAACCTTATGCTTGGTAATTCTGGTAATGTGATGCGGGCTGCTTTTGGTGTAAAAGGGGGTAAGGATATCACTTTCCGTCACAACACCGTAATTGGGGATCTGCCATCCTTAGCATTTGCGATGCGCCTTAATACAGAAGGGGACAACCCGGCAAATGAAAATATCCAGTTTTATAACAATATCTGGGCTGACCCAACCGGAACGATGGGTGCTGAAAACGACACCCGTCAAAATGACTTTTCCGATACGCCCATTGGGCAAACGGCTTCTTTTTCGTTGGATTATAACCTGTATTGGAACGATGGTTCTCCTATTCCTACCGATCCGAATGAATTGATTAACTATACAATTGATAACCATAGTTTAATTGCGGACCCGTTGCTGCCAGTTCAGAACAACCTGACATTACCGCGTTGGGTGCCCGCTTCCGGGCTGTTTGCAGATGGTTCAACATCTATTCGGCAAGTCTTCACCCGGATGGCTGGATATTATGGAAGGCCTGGTTTTGAAAGCCCGGTTATCGATCAGGCCAATTCTGCTCAGTCGCCTGGGGAAGATATATTGGGAAATCCGCGCCCTTTGTTAAGTGGACCGGATATCGGTGCGCTGGAAGTGCTTCCGTTGGGAGATGAACGGATTTATTTACCCTTGATACGCCGCTGAAAAAATCCGTTTTCCTGTTTTTTTGACCGATTCAGCGGTTTACCCACTTGGGTTTTTGCTGGAAGAGCATGTGGTTTGGCGTGCTTACTTTCCCATCCGACTGGATTAGAACGTAACCTTAAAAAAAGTTGACTCTTGATTAGATTTATGTGATAATCGTACCGGTAACGTTACCGGTAAGGATACCGGAATGATTTACCAACCCCCAAAAGAGTCAAAATGAGAAATAAAAAACGAGCAGTCACAATCCAAGATGTTGCCAAAGCGGCTGGTGTTTCGGTCTCCACTGTATCCCGGGTATTAAATGAAAAGGTGGATGTTGCTCAGGACACTCAGGAACGTATTTTGGATGTGATAAAACAACTCGGATATACCAGCAACCTGGCAGCACGCAGTATGCGGGGACGCCACAGTCATTTAATAGGGCTAATTATTCCCGATATTGGGTTCCCTTATTCCATTGAAATTATGAAAGGCGTGAACCAGGCAATAGCCCAATCTGACTTTGGTTTGATGGTTTATACCACGGGGGATATACAAAAAAACGCCACAGCCTCTCTTGAACAGCATTATGTTTCATTATTAAATAACTCCATCACGGATGGGGTTATTATTGTCGCTCCCATTGCGCAGGATTTTTATAGTGATGGGCCTATCGTTTCTGTTGATCCCCATAAAATGAAACCGAATTTTCCCTCCGTACATGCCAATAATTATGAAGGTGCACGGCAGGCTATAAAATACTTAATTGAACTCGGGCATACCCGTATTGGATTTATTGCCGGACGACCAGAACTGGAAAGTGCGGAACGACGTTTGCGTGGTTATCGTGATACGCTTGTAGAATTTGGACTGCCGCTAGATGAAAGTTTGATCGTTCAAGGTGATTTTACGCAAAAAATCGCTGTTGGCTGTGCTCACCAATTATTAACAATGGAAAATCGACCAACTGCTATTTTCGCAGGAAATGATCAATCTGCGATTGGTGTATATGAAGCAGCGGAAGAATTAGGGTTTGATATTCCTGGAGATCTTTCTGTCGTTGGTTTTGATAATATCCCGGAAGCAGGTTATCTGAACCTGACGACCATTGACCAATTCCTGACTGACATGGGCAGGGTAGCTACGGAGATGTTGATCCAATTAATTAACCAAAAACCTTTGGAAACCCTAACCTACCGGATGCAAACAGAATTAATTATTCGCGGCTCTTGTTCCCCTATTTTTCAAGAAGCGCTGCATGAAACAAAAAGCGCATTATGATTTTTATATGTATTTTTCGGTATCGTTACCGGAAAAATTTTCAAAAGGAGGTGATCGCTTAAGTAGTGATTTTATTTCAAAACAGGTCTTTCTACCAAACATCGTAATCAAAAACCTGTCATAAAACCGTTTGTTCTTAGACTAAAAACAAAACCAAACCCTTAAGGAGAAAACCGAAATGCGAAAGTCGACCTTATTTGTGGTAAGTATGCTTATCTTATTAAGCATGATCATGGCAG
>PABH01000008.1 GCA_002702705.1 Anaerolineaceae bacterium | reverse complement strand
CTTTTCAAGTTTTGTCCTAGTACAAATTGAGTTCACTTTTGAACCGCAATTAGTTCACTTTTAAAGTGTTATCGGTTCACTTTTAAAGTTTCGTTGACATAATTTTTGAAACTTATCTTGACAAGGTAAACCTGACCCGCTAGACTGAATGGTATCAAATTTAAGGAGTTTGAATGTTAAACCAATCAGTCTGGGATGAAGGCCTTTCAATTCAAGCCTATATAAATCAAAGCGAACACTTCCAAAAAGAATTAAAGGAACGTGTACGCGATGTGAGATTAACACCGTACGAAAAAGAACAGTTAAATGGTTTTGAACGCCCGGTGAAGATCGCGGTTTTAACAGAGTCATGGTGTGGGGATAGTTTGATGAATCTGCCGATTCTGGCAAAAATTGAAGAAGTATGCCTTAACCTTCAAGTGCGTGTGTTCCCTAGGAATCATTTTTCTGCGTTAAATCAATTTTTTATTGCGCAAGGTTACGATAAGATCCCATTATTTTGGTTTATGGATGCAGATTTTAATAAGATCGGTGCATGGATGGAGCGGCCCGCCGCTGCCAATCGCCCGATTAAACAGTGGATGGCAGCGAATCCGGATTTAGCCACAATCATGAAAGATATTACTTTAAGCGAAGATGAGCGTAAAGCGAAAATAAAGCCCCTGAAAGATGAATTTATCGATGAAGCCTGGAATTGGTATGATACCGGGCTACAGTCGGAAACGATCAAGGAGATTTTTATGGTGTTGGGCTTACGATAGCTGAAGACCTACGGCTTTATTTAAACTGGATGTTGTGTTTCCAGAAAATGTTTTTCTTCCACATCCTGCCATGTTTCATCCGGTAGGCGGCGTAACCATAATTTGGAAAGGGGGAATTGGTCTTCTAAAATCTCGGCCATGCGCTGTACCAAACGGCGGACAGAGAAATGTGCATTTTGAGCCGAACGTAATTGGATGAGATGGTCCAGGCTGCGGAAATTGGCCTGGATTAAAACTCTACGGTTGTAGGCATTGGGAACCACATACGATGCGACTTCTGCGTTCCATAAAGCTAGTTTTTGGTAGGTTTGGTGTGCTTTTTGCATGGCTTCATTGTAAAGAGGTTCCAATCCTGTTTCGCGGATGCCGACCGGTACAGCATATCCCAACATAGTGGAAAGCGGTTGTGCGGTTTGGGTCGCCATTCGATGACGTTTAATCTCAAAAAAAGCACCTTGATCCATTACCAAATCAAATGTGAAATTTGCATATTCAAGTTCTCGAATTGGACTGTCAAATTTTCCCAGATTTTCTGTTATTTGCCTGGCAAGGTTTTGTAATTCAGCCTGTGAACATTGATCAATATAATCCCAGACATCTTGGTAAGAACTTTGTCCATACCGGTATAAAACCGCTGCTAGAACCCGTTTTTCAGCTTTCTGATCCATTTGTACCATTTGACACCAATTATATGGTGTATGTTGGATATTTGCAGAGGCGGAGGCTGCTTTAATTTTCTGTTCGGTTTCCATTAAATATGGCATCTTGTCTGCATATTTTACAAGGGTTGGCACATTATCTTGGGAAACTTTTTTTATTTCCTCTCCCATTTGGCGCACTTCGGATAATGGATGAGAGAGCATTTTTTGGATGGCGTGTTCCAATGCTCGAGCATTAATCGTCATACCGACATTTGCCAAGGCTGAAGCAGGCAGGAAAAAACGGCCAATATCTACGTATTTTGATCGGATTCTGCGTTCCCAGGCAGATTCACTTTCGCCCTCACGCTGTGGAAACTGTTCACCAATCCAAACCTGGATCTTGGGTAAGGCAGTTTGATAAGCCTCAAATAAGAATTGGTTGGTTTCAATGTAAAGATTTTTTAAATCCGGATTTTCATTTAATTCATCGGGAATAAAAAAACTGTCTTGATCCCATTTTTGATATCGAGTTGATTTCTCTGTATAAGAAGCCAAGCGGTTGCCTTCTAGTGTTTCAACAGCGAGACGAGACACATTCTCTACAGCGATATGCAAAACAGCATGTTCAGCAACAGAAGAATGCCCATAACCAACAACCCATTTTTCATGGAATTGTGCGCTTTTTTCATTGTTTAATTCATCTGCTATTTCTTTAAACGATTCTGGGGAACGGGATGTTTTTGCAAAAGTGACTGCAATTGTTTCCGGGGGGAGTTCCTGGGGATCAAGTAAGTAGACTTGACGTGTGAGAGTCATTTTTTAATAATTCCTCCGCATGTTCGACATCTTTTTTAATTTGCTGAATCAAACCACTAACATCTTCAAAACGCATTTCTGGACGAAGCCATTCAATAAAAGATAAGCCCATTGGTTTTTGATAGATATTATCAGAAAACCCGATGATAAAAGTTTCAATTCGATTTTGAAATTTTTCATTTTCAAAAGTAGGGCGGTAACCGATATTGGTGACGGATTGATAAACCTTGCCTTCTAAAGTGGCTAATGTAGCATATACCCCTTTTGGCGGCAGGATTTTTTCGGGGGAGATTGTTAAGTTGGCAGTGGGGAATCCCAAAGTGCGCCCACGAGAATCGCCATGAATGACAGAACCGTGAATGGTATAAGGCCGTCCCAGGGCTTGGTTTGCTTGGTGGATATCTCCGTTTTGGATTAATTTACGGATATTGCTCGAGGAGATTTTTTCTTTATTATCCATAACATGAGGGAAATTAATAAGCTCATAACCTAATTGTTTCCCTAATTCGGATAATCGCTGGGTCGTACCCTGCCTGCCTTTCCCTAATGCAAAATCCGATCCGACCCATAATTGAGTTAACTTCAAATTTTCTGTAATTGATTGCATAAAATCCTGATAAGGCATGGATGCCATTTCGGGGGTGAAGTTGAGGGTGAATGTGATATCTACACCTAAGGATTCAAAAACGTCCGCTTTTTCTTCCGGTGTTGAAAGATAAAACGGCATGGGAAGTTGGCGCAAAACAACCGCTGGATGGGGGTGGAATGTAATCACAGCGGTTGCTTTATTTTCTTTTTTGGCAGCGGCAACCATCGTACGAATTATTTTTTGATGACCAATGTGTACGCCATCAAACACACCGATTGTTGCCCAAAATGATTTACCGCGAATCGGTATGAGTTCGCGAAAATGTTCCATAAAAAATATCCGTTTACCTTAAGATAAAAATACTTTTTTGGGCTGCCATTCGTTGGTTTCCGGATCAAATTCCAATAAACCAATAAGGGTTCCCTCTTCACTGATGGCACGAGCCATTTTTCCCATAGCCGGGTCACCAGGAATTCGGCGGCCATGTCGTACGATTTCCAATTGCTCTTTATCAAGAATCACAGCCGGCCAATCAGCCAATGCTTCAGCGGAAGGAATTAAAAATTCTTGCCAGGTATCATTCTCAAATGCTTCTCGTAATTTTCGGAGCGGGACTGCATCTCTCAGAGTGAAACGCCCACTTTTTGTGCGGCGTAAACCTGTCAGATGAGCTCCACAACCTAGTTTTTCACCTAAATCATGAGCTAGGGAACGGACATACGTACCTGATGAACAGTAAACATCAATAACTGCTTCAGGTGGAGCCCATTCCAATAATTCGAGGTTGTAAACATTGATCATTCGAGGTTCAAGATCGACTTCTTCTCCGTTTCGAGCCATTTCATAGGCTTTTTTGCCTTTGACCTTAACCGCAGAATAGGGAGGGGGAACCTGTTCGATTTCTCCTACGAAGGATTTTAAAACCTCATCAAATTGATCTTCGGTAATATCAACTGATGTACTGCTTAATACCCGTCCATCCGCATCAAACGTATCGGTACTGGAACCAAGCTGGATAACGGCTTGATACCGTTTATCCGAAGCAGAGACATATTCACTCAAACGAACGGCTGGTCCGACCAGAATTACTAATACGCCAGAAGCTCTTGGGTCCAATGTGCCGGTATGTCCCGCTCTTCGGATGTTACTTCCTTTTCGCACAATTTGAACAACATCATGGGATGTCATCCCAATGGGTTTGTCTACAACGATTACGCCAGATAATTGAATTTTTTTCTCATTTGCCATTTTATACACTCCCCAGAATGGACTCTAATTCCAATCTAAAGTTAATTACCATTATTTATTTTGCCTTTGGTGATTTTTTTAAGATACCCAGTTGTTTTTTCCAATACGTCTTTTTTGACTTCTTCTAAAGTCCCTTCGATATCAGCTCCGGCTGCTGCCGGATGCCCTCCCCCGTTAAATGAAAATGCTAATTCGGATACGTTAAAACCAGGTTTTGATCTCCAAGAAACTTTAACGTGGTGGTTGTTTTGTTCAACAAACAAAACGGTGACATCACATTCTGCAATACTGGAGAGTAAGGTGTTAAGATCAGCATCATCATTACCATTGTACCCAGCCATTTTACGGTCGGCAAGGGTTAAGGCTGTCCAAACTAACCGATCTTTTCGTTCCATTTTTTCTAAGGCATAACCCCAATAATTAATCTGGGCATAACTGCGGTCAATAAGGGACTTATTATATAAATCCGGCAAATTGGCACCAGCTTCCATTAATTTTGCACCTAGTTTTAAAGCTTTGGGACTCATATTTGAGGTTCTAAATCCGATTGTATCCGTAATTAATCCTGTTAAGAGGGCTTCAGCGATAGGTTTTGTGAATTTTAAGCCCCAACTTTCCAGATGTTCAGCCAGTATTTCACTGGTCGCTGTAGCCAAAGGATCAACCAAATTATGTTTTCCGAAATGAAGGTTGGTAACATGGTGATCAATGTTTAAATCAATATTCCGGTTCCCAATGGCATTTCCAATACGTTCTGGGTCGGAAGCATCGAGTGTGATGACAAGATCAAATGATTTGTCATCACTTACTTTGGTGCATATTTTTTCATAACCACTCATAAAACGAAAATTGGCTGTAACCCCATCTGATAAGACCATGACAACTTCTTTACCAGCATCTTCTAAAGAAAGGCCAAGACCAAGTAAAGATCCGATAGCGTCACCGTCCGGGCGAACATGGGAAGCCAGTAAAATTCGGTCAGCGTGGTTAAACAATTGGCGGATTTCTTCGTGAGAAGCGTTATTCATTAGGCTCGTTATCCTCTTCATCCGTCAATGGTGTGGATGTTTTTTCTTCCGATTTTATTTTCCAGAGGAGTTGTTCAATGCGGTCAGCCCGTTCGGGGGTAGGGTCCCAATAAAAACGAAGCCGTGGAAATACTCTTAATTCAATTCGTTCTGCTAAATTTTTTCGGATGAATCCACTGGCACTTTCAAACCCTGCCAGAATTTCTTTGGACTGTTCGCTGCCTTCGTAGCTGGAAACATATATGTTTGCGTAGGCTAACTCACGGTCTACTTTTACTTCCGTAATTGTTGCACCGGATAAACGCGGGTCATGAATTTCTTGTTTAACCAGCATTTCGGATATTTCCTGGCGAATTCGATCACCAATCCGGGCTAATCTTAATTTTGATGGCATAATCTTTTTCCTATCTTACAACACTCTACCCATCAGTAGAGAGTTGTTTTACATAACATTCAATCTGGTCGCCAACCTGAAAATCAGCATAGTTTTTAATGCCAATTCCGCACTCAAACCCGGTTCGGACTTCTCGAACATCTTCTTTTTCGTGTTTGAGTGAGGCAACTTCATTTTCATAAACAACTTGATCATTGCGAATGACACGCGCTTTGGCGTTTCGGCGTAATTCGCCGCTAACCACCCGGCACCCGGCAATTGAGCCTTGTTTTGATACCTTGAATACTGCCAGGACATTGGCTTTGCCAATCACTTTATCAACATATTCAGGCT
Source organism: Anaerolineaceae bacterium (assembly GCA_002702705.1). Lineage (GTDB taxonomy): Bacteria > Chloroflexota > Anaerolineae > Anaerolineales > Anaerolineaceae > UBA6170. The sequence continues at coordinate 178,652 of PABH01000008.1, read as the reverse complement.
CTAACATACCCTTCATTGCTTTTTCGACATCTTCTGTCAGACGGTAAATGATATTGTATAACCGAACCGAAACACCTTCTGTTTCAGCCATTTTACGAGCCGCAGAATCACTGGTGACATTAAATCCAACCACAATGGCTTTTGAAGCGGCTGCCAACATAATATCATTTTCGCTGATATTACCAGTTTCCGCATGGAGGATGTTAATGGTAATGTCGCCTGTACTAAGATCATTTAAGGAATTTACAATGGGTTCTAAAGATCCCTGCACATCGGCTTTAACAATCATTCGTAATTCTTGTTCTTCGCCCGCTTGTACTCGGCTGAACAATTCTTCCAGGGTTGCTTTTTTCGCATTGGAACGTTTTTCTTTTGCATCATTTAGACGTTCATCGACAATCACCAATGCTGCTTTACTGTTTTTTACCACCTGGAATAATTCACCGGCATGCGGCACTTCATTTAATCCCATGATTTGAATGGGGGTGGAAGGACCAGCCTTCTTTAATGGATTACCTTTGTAGTCAAACATGGCTTTGATGCGGCCATATGATGTTCCGCTGACTACGGTGTCACCCATGGAAACGGTACCATTTTGAACTAAGAGGGTTGCCATAACCCCTTTGGCACGGTCAACTTCAGCTTCAATGATGGTTCCAATTGTGCTGCCGTTGGGGTTTGCCAGAATTTCCATTCCTTCAGAGGTCAATAGGATGGCTTCCAAAAGATCGTCGATGCCTTCCTTCTTTTTTGCAGAAAGAGGTACGATCATGGTATCACCATCCCAATCATCCGGCACCAAACCAGCTTCCGCTAATTGGTTTTTTGTGAAATCCGGATTTGCATCTGGGCGATCCATTTTATTTAACGCCACGATGATCGGTACCTGCGCTGCTTTGGCATGGGCAATTGCTTCCTTTGTTTGCGGCATAACGCCATCATCAGCCGCCACAACGAGAATGACGATATCTGCACCTTGAGCACCTCGTGATCTCATCGCGGTAAATGCCGCATGACCAGGGGTATCCAAAAAAGTGATTGTGGCATTTTTATGTTCCACCTGGTAAGCCCCAATATGTTGGGTAATACCTCCAGCTTCTCCTTCAGCTACATTTGCCTGGCGAATGGCATCTAAGAGGGTGGTTTTCCCGTGATCGACATGCCCTAAAATGGTTACCACAGGTGGTCTGGGTTTCAAATCACTGGGAGATTCATCTGAGATCATTTGCCGCCACAAAGGAATTGTTCCTGTCTCAGCGATGGTTTCTTCTTCTTCATACACCTGTAATGAAGCTTCAAATCCTAATTCCGAAGCAACAACTGCTGCGGTATCAAAATCGATTTGTTGATTAATATTTGCCATGACCCCGTTTGCCATCAAAACTTTGATGACCTGAATCGGGCTGGATTCGGTAATTTCTGCCAGTTCTCTTACAGTTAAACTGGTTGGTAATATTATGGTTTTCAGTCCATTTTCGCTCATTTTCGCACCTCCAACGCTAGTGTGCACTTGTATTGTGCTAAAACCCTTTATGGGTTCCAGATTGCTGTGCGCTGTTGAACAGTCTGGATGGACGGAGTCAGCATGTTTGTTAGGGATTAACTCACATGGCTTATTCTCCGTGGGGGGACTCGGGTAAACTTTCCGCGTATTCTTCCAACATTGTCCGGGTTGTTAAATCAATTTCTGCTTTCAGGGCATGTGCCAATTTTCCTTTAAGGGCAGCTTGCCAACAAGATTTTAGATTATGCAGATAAGCACCACGACCGGGCAATTTTCCACTGGTATCAATCTGTAGGCCTGTGTCGGTGCGGACAATTCGTGTCATGGATTGTTTATCCATAATTTGTTTGCAACCGACACAGGTTCTTTGCGGTATATGTTTTACTCGTTTTGGTTTATTTTTAGCCACTTGGTTTTACTCTACTAGCAGCAAAACTATTCCCATTCCGTCCATTCACTCTCAGCTCCGCGCTTATGCTTTTTGAGATGAATTACTTGATCTTCATCTTCGTCATATTCAACATGAACATGGCGTTTCTTTTTGCCTTTTTTCCCTTTCTTTCCTTTTTCTTCTGTCTCAATTTCTTCGGAATCAGAATCCGGAAAAACAAAATCTTTCGCGGTGGATTGTAGTTCAAACAATTTATCAAAGGAGAGTTCTTCCTCTTCTTCTTCCGCTTCAGTGGTGGGAGTTTCAATAACTTCCGGTTTCGCTATACTATCTTCAATAATTTTATCCACGGACTTGTATTGTTCAAGATCAATCTCTTCTTCAGAGGTTTCTTCCTCTTGAACCTCTTCCATTTCCGTGAAACTTTCTTCTTCCTGTTCTACTGTTTCAACGGTTTCAGGTTCGGCTTCCACAGTAGTTTCCAAAGCAGCTTCGGTTTCCGGTTCGCTTTCTTCAACGCTGACAACTTCAGCAATTTTTTGTGCTTCCATAGCTGCTGTTTCTTCGGCTAATTTTTCTGGGAGGGATGCCATTAATTTATCGATAGATTTCATTGCCCGCGGTCCCATACCATTCAGGCGGATGATATCATCGGGTTGCTGCATCATTTTCACAACAAGTTCAGCAACGGTATTAATATTGGCTTCTTGCAGAATATAATTGACATGTTCCGGCAGAGAAGAATCGAGAATGTCCGTTTCGAAGAAACTGGGGGGAATTTCCGCGTGCATTTGAGCCAGTCGTTCTTTTTCGGCAGCTTCTTCTGCTTGTGTGCGTAAGAAGGAGCGTTTTTCTACCCGGTCCACAAAGGCTGCAATTACATTGTAATTTTCAGGGGTGAGAATACCGCCATTTGCCTTTTTGGCCAACATGGCTTCCACTTCTTCGACAGTCTCTTTTTCGTGCAGAGTCATTTCAGCAAGACTGGAATCATTCTGGAGTTTGTAGAGTGCTTCACTGGCTGCTTCCGGTAGACTTTTGATATCAATACGCCAACCCGTAAGTTTGGCTGCCAGACGAGCATTCTGACCATCACGGCCAATTGCCAGGCTGAGTTGATCTTCTGGAACAACCACAGTGGCAGTTCGACCACCCTCGCTAGTTTCTGTCAGGTAAACGCCGTTTACACGTGCCGGGCTGATCGCACGTGCGATAAATTGACCTGGATCTTCATGCCATTCAATGACATCAATTTTTTCGTCGTGTAATTCACGTACAATGGCTTGAATACGAACACCACGTAAACCTACACATGCCCCAACAGGATCAATTCCGGCTTGGGTTGCAGAAACAGCAACCTTGGCTCGTTGCCCTGGTTCTCTGGTAATTGAGCGGATTTCCACGATACCGTGGTAAATTTCCGGCACTTCCGTTTCTAATAAGCGACGTAAGAAATTGCGATGTGTTCGGGATAATAAAATTTGTGGGCCACGTGGAGTGTCTTTTACTTCGGCAATTAAGGAACGAACACGGTCGTGCACGTGGAATCGTTCACCGGGGATCATATCTTTGCGCAACATGGTGCCTTCGGCTTTTAATTCCAGGCCAATCGTTAATCCCTGTGAATTGGCGGCCTGAACAACACCGCTTACAATTTCTCCGAGTTGATCCGCATAGTGATCTAATTGAGCGTTTCTTTCCGCATCACGGATCCGTTGTTGGATCACCTGACGGGCAGTTTGTGCTGCCACACGCCCAAAGTTTTTTGGTGTACTTTCAACCAGAATCATCATACCCAAAGCGATATCTTCATCATACCGTTTGGCTTCTTCCAGGGTGACCTCTGTGCGCTCGTCTTGAACATCTTCGACCACTTCTTTTTCCGCATAGATGGTCACTTTTCCGGTTTCGATATCCACCGTAGATTCAATACGCTGGGCATTGGAAGCGTTTACTGACCTGCGGTAGGCAGAAGCCATTGCAGATTCCAAAGCCTTTAGGATTACATCTTTTGGTAATCCTTTTTCTTCTAATACTTCATTAAATGCAAGTGTAAATTCATTTCTCATTTCTTTAATTTTCTCCCACAAAAACGCTCTTACATAACAAGAAAAGTGGGGGTTGCCCACTTTTCGTTGCGGTCTACTTAAACTGTAATGCTGTATTATTTTAACATAGATTAATTTTCCAAGCAAGGAAAAATACAAAAAACGAGTGAAAAAAATGATTGTTTCATTATTAACGAAAAGAAGGTGAGTGAAAACTTTTGAAATTTGTATTATTACAGACAAATTTCTACCGGTTTAAGACCGCTTTTTCTCGATGTGGGTATTAATTTTCTCTAAGGGAACTTACATTTCCGGGTACACAATGCCCACATAAAATATGTTTTTAAACTACGCGTCCAGAAATTTTTTCTCCTTGGGTAATTCGTTTTAAATTGATGTAATCCGCGGTTCGGGTTTCATTTAATTCTGGTTGTGTGTAGGGTGTACCAGCAGCAGTGTGGGGTGTGAGGATTAGATTGATTTTGGGATTGTCAACCAATTTTAATAAGGGGTTTTCTGGTGAAATGGGTTCCATTGTAAATGTATCCAATGCGGCACCATACAAATGCCCATTGGTTAATGCTTCAGTTAAGGCATGTTCATCCACTACACCACTGCCACCACAGCTAACAAATAGAGAACCAGGTTTCATGGCGGAAAAAAAGGCGGAATCGAGACTTTGGGCTGTTTCTGTGAAGAATGGCAGAAGCATACAAACCGTATCACTCAGTTTTAAGAGTTCCTCTTTGGAAACAAATTGAATATTTAATTCTTCTTCCGCAAAGGTTGGAAGGGGAGAACGTTTGTTATAAAGAATGGTACAACCATAGCCATTTAATCTACGAGCAACTTCAGCTCCGATTTCACCAAAACCAAGGATGCCCACTGTAGAGCCCCATATACCCTTGATATCCTTTACATTTGCCCAATTATAGGCAAAATAGTCTTCATCACATACTTTGGGTGTTGCGCCATAATCATTTGCTGAAGCTGTAATTGCCATCATTTCCGGTAATCGTTTGGAAAGCGATAAAATTTGCATAATCATATGTTCGGCTACCAAAATGCAGCTTTTGACAGGCAAATAACTGACTGGAATACCTGCTTTTTTTGCTGCCTCCAGGTCAATATCGTGGGTAAGTGAGCCAAGCCGTTGGATTAATTTTAAATTCTGGCCAGCCCGGATCATATCTTCATCAATTACCCCAGACCGTTCCGTGATTAAAAAATCCTTTCCAGGAAGATGGGATAAAATCTCATCTTTTGATGGAGATCGAAGCATGGTGATTTCAAATTCGGACGGAGCTGCACTTAACGCTTCGTTTTGATGTCGTTCCCCACGATGTGTAATAAATAAAACCTGATATTTTTTCATGATTGACTCCTGGTATTGACAACTGTTTCTTCTTTTGTCTTATTGGGTTTGTCTATATTCTCAAATCAAAATTGGAACTGTCTCGCTGTTTGATACATGGCATTTAAGTTTTCAAATGGTGTGTGGGGTGCCAGATTATTTCCTTCCCGTAAAATAAATTTTCCACCTTCCAGAATGCCTGAATTTAAAATGCGTTTGGTTTCGTTACTGACATCTTCCGGCGTTCCATCTCTTAACATCATAATATTTGGTCCGCCCTGGATGGTAACATCTGGGCCTAAATCTTTCCGGATTTTTCCGAAGTCAATGGGGAACCCTGTTTCAAATTCGTAAACACCTAACTCTTCTTTTAAAATCTTAAAGTGGCGGCTGGCGTCTCCACATAAATGCATCTTGATTCGTTGATCAGTTGAAATCGTTGATTTGTATTTTTGGTATAAGGGTAACAAAAATTTTTTCAACATTTTTACAGAGATCATTTGAATGGCGTCATCGGTAAAAAACAATCCCGGTCCGGGATATGGTAAATTGAAAAATTGGTGGTATGCCCGTACACGGTGAATCGTACCTTCGGTTAAATAAGATAACAAATGGTCTACATAATCCGGGTCCTCGTAAAAGTCGGTCATTAATTCATGCCCGCGTAATGCGATTGCCAGGGTTAATATACCTCCGGTCCAATATCCATACGGTTCAATAATTATTGGACGATCCAAATAGGTTGGTTTTTTGGAGAGAATTTTTTGCATCTCCTCATAAATTTGCATTGCCTTTCCATACCAACCAGCCTGAAAGGGATCGGGCAGACCGAGATCAAACAATGCGTTTTTTTTATCACCTGTTAAGATAGGACGGGTGTCTGGTACTTGATTCGGTAAAAATTCGAGCGGTGCGCCAAAATAAGCTGCTTCTTCAAAATTTTGAAGATCCACCCGGACAACAAACTGATCGGGTAAACCGATTGGATCATCACAATACGGAGCGATATGTTCTGCCCGCCAAACCGCAGATTTTAAAGAGAATTCCAACATGGTTTTTGCATCTGTAGAATAATCTTCAAAAGTAATCAATTCTTTTGGATTCAAATAATCATTAAAAATAAAATACTGAGTGGTTGTCCCAATCCGTACAGGAGGACGGATTGGTTTTCCGTTATTAAATGCATCCCAAATTTCAGTGGATTCTTGATTGTGATCCGTTATATACGAATGTGAAAATTTCGAGGTGAATTTTTGATTGATTGACATCATTACTCCGCGTGAATTCTTTTCTGATTGACACTTCACACTTTAACTTAAATTAGAAGAGATTGTCAAGTTTTACAAAACATAAGTTTTAGTATGGGTGAACAAGCTAATCAACATGCAGGAATTAATAGACAAAAGCTAATATAATCCCCTCAGTAAAAAAACGCCAACCATAGATTAGCTGACGTTTATCGTATATATTAAATTACAGTTAAAATACGGGGGGCGTGATGACAGATATCCAAGAAGCTTCGCGATCTAAGGAGGCACAGGCTAATTTGGTTAATTTTTCACCTGGAAAATTAATTGAATCACCTGGTCGAAGCACATACTCCTGGCCTTCTAATTCAATCAATAATTCCCCACTTAACACATAAATAAATTCTTCTGTTTCTTCACGTAATTTGCGGGCAACATTGGCTGTGCCGGGGGAGAGGCGGCCGATCACAGCCTCTAATTTATGACTCAAATCCGGAACAAGCAACTGGTATTCGACACCAGAAGGGGGGAGAATTAAACGAGGCCGGCAGCCTGCGCGCACCACTGGTGAGTATTCCGTAATCCGATCTTCATCTAAACAAGGTTCCGGTTCAATATGTTCACTCAAATTTTCAATGTCACCGGGTTGTTCTTCAAGAAAATACATCAGTGGTACATCCAGTGCTTCAGCAATACGGCGTAAAGAATCCAGTGATACATTGGAAATGCCATGTTCAACCTGACTTAAAAAAGATGCCGTTAGATCGGATCGTCTGGCAACTTCACGGAGGCTATAACCCCGTTCTTTACGTAATTTTTTTAGAAGTGAACCTGGGCTTACATTTGAAGACATAAATACCTCGTAAATACATTCATTTCCCCATCCAAAATTAAATATTGATTTTTAATTTTTGGTGATCTGAGAAGAATATTAATAAATTATATGTTAAGTAGAAGGATATAAGAATTCATTGATCTAGTCAAGTAAAACTTAACATTTATTTTTCTTGATGGATAATTCTTGGGCTGAAAATATAAAAAAAGAGAAAAATAGGCATTCTTCTCTTTTTTTCATAGGGGTTGTCTCAGTAGAAGAGGTCCAGATTTTTTAATAATCTAGCCCGTTGTTTTTAATCACTTCTTGATACCAAAATGCACTTTGTTTCGGATAACGTTCAAGCGTTTGATAATCGACACGAATTATTCCAAAGCGTGGTTTGTAACCAAACGTCCATTCAAAATTATCAAATAAGCTCCATACGGTGTAACCTCTGATGTCAGAACCTTCCTGAATGGCTGTATGCAGTGCTCTTAAATGGGCGCGGATATAATCTATCCGCCCCCAATCCATAATAAACCCCTCTTCATTAGGTTTTTCTTCCACGGTACATCCATTTTCCGTAATGTAAATTGGTGGATTGTTATATTCTTTTCTGATATAACCCAATAATGTTGTTAGCCCATCCGGATTGATGCTAAAACCAATTTCAGGCGTGAAATCCCAATTGGAAGCGGATTTTTGCTGCATATCGATTTTTAACAACCCGCCTAAGTTTGAAAAAGCCACCTCGAATGTCATATAGTAATTTACCCCCAAATAGTCAATAGGTTGGTTGATTTTTTCCAAATCACCGGGTTTTATTTTTGGTGCATGAGGCCCAATCCATTCCATAAAATCTTTTGGGTAAGCTCCTTTATAGATTGGATCTAAGAAAAATCCATAATTATCCTGGTTTACCCGTTTGCAGGCGGCGATGTCTGCTTCGGATTGTGTGGCTGGACGATTGTTCGTCATACTTAACACGATACCAATTTTCCCTTTGTAGTTGCCGTCTCTAAAGATTTTTACCGTGTTCCCATGAGCCAACAATAAATGATGAGCTGCCTGATACCCTTGGGATTTATCGGATATACCAGGAGCAAAAATACCATCACCATACCCAAGCGAAGAAATAACCCATGGTTCATTAAATGTGGACCATAAATCAACCCGATCGCCTAATTGTTTAAAAATCAATGCTGAATAATCCGTGAAATAATTGGCTGTATCTCGATTTGGCCAACCGCCTTTTTCTTGTAAAGCCTGCGGTAAATCCCAGTGGTTTAAAGTGATATTCGGTGAAATGCCTGCGGCTAACAATTGATCCACGAGACGATTATAAAAATCGACACCTTTTTGATTAACTTCCCCATAGCCTGCTGGAAATATTCTTGGCCATGAAATTGAGAACCGGTAAGATTGCAAACCGATTTTTTTCATTAATTGAACATCTTCGGGCATCCTGTGATAATGATCACAGGCAATATCTCCATTGTCTCCGTTAAGAATTTTAAAGGGTTGATGGGTAAACCGATCCCAAATACTTTCTCCCTTTCCATCCTCATTCCATGCGCCTTCAATTTGGTAAGAGGCTGTTGCAGCTCCCCATAAAAAATCTTTTGGAAATTTCATACTGGTCATTGAATATTATCGTCCTTTCAGTTTAATTGATCGAATTTTTCCAGGCAAAATTGTGCTTCATCAGGTGTAGGTAGGCGTGAATCGCCTATGCAAAATAAAAATCCTTTTGGGCCTAAGGAACGAGCAATTTTTACAGCTCCTTCAACACTTACAAAAACCTGGCAAAGTTTTCCGGCATTTCGGATTTTTTCTAAAAGTGGTAACCATTCTTCCGCAGGTGGTGTGCCCGCCCCTGGAACCCATTGAATTCCGCGTAATTTATCAATCGATAAAAGCGCATCTAAATGTCTGGTAGCACCAGGACCATCCAGATGGTAAAAAGGATACTCAATCGCCTCACAACAAGCTTCGAGATCAGGCATCACATATTTATTAAACATTTTGGGTGAAATCATGATGCTAAGATCACATTGAAGCATATATGTTGTTCCTGGTGCAAAGATCGGTGCCCATCCAGCTTGACCAATTTGTTCATCAGGAAGTAATTCGTGAATCTGATGGTGGAATTCTAACCAACGCTCGGTTATCTGTTGACACCATGATTCAATTTCATCCGGATGATCCATTAAGTCAGCTAAAATTCTTTGAGAACCTAATAAACTGGCCAGTGTATCCAAATTTCCACCGATATCCGTGTATCCTAAAATTATTTTTCCAGCCCATCTTCTGCTTGCTTCTTGATAAAAATTTAATAATCTTTGGTACCAAATTTGGTTTTTGTCGATTGGTTTATTTAATTCGGCTAAGTTTGTACTTTTTGATGGATGAAACCATGTTGTTCCATTATTAAATTCAGGTTCGGAACCAAATAATGCCGCTAAAAAACCTGTCCCAAAATTCGGAAACCATTTAGGAAAAGCGTCTCCGAGATAATTTATCCGGTTCAATTGCTGTTCGATTTTGTCAAGAATTTCATTTTCGGGTATAGATAAATTATATTGTGTGAGGTGCGGGGATAAGCCTGAAAAATCCGCCCCATGAATTGGATCAGTTGCTTCTAAAACAAGAAGTGACCGGTCTAATTCATGGTTCCACCATTTCTTCCAGGTAGTTTCTATATTTTGCCAATCTTTTTTGGTGAATTGATACCAATGTGTCATATTAAATCCTTTTTTTGTGGTTGAATAGCGAAAACGATTTCGTAAATTGATAAAAAATTATAGGCTGGACTCTCGAATAATTAAATCAACAGGTAAATACTTTTTAATAGGAGTTGTTTCTGGATTTTTGATAAGTTCATTTAAACACTCAACAGAAGATTTACCAATCTCTTCGAGTGGAATGTTGATTGTTGTTAGGGGAGGTGATGCACTTTGCGATAAACTAATATTGTCACAACCAACAATTGCAAAATCCTGAGGTACACGAATTCCTTTTTCGTGCAAGTAAGGTAAGGCTTCCATAGCGATTCCATCGCTAAAACAAAAAACAGCAGTCGGTGGATCTCCCACGGAAAACAGTTCTTTCATCGCAAAATATCCACCTAATGGGGGTGAAGAAGCTGACACAACCCAATGGTTATTAATCAGTAATCCGGCAGCATCCATTATTTTTTTGAACCCTTGGAATCGTGAATTGTTTGTGATTGGGTCTGATTTTTGACCAATGAACCCAATTTTTTTATGGCCTTGATTAATAAGGTGTTGTACGGCCTGTTGGGTACCATTTTCATCATCCGGGGCAATAAAAGAAACATGAGGATGATTAGACTGCCTGCCAACCAAACAAAATGGAATTTTACTTTTAACAATAGGGTCTAACAGATGTTCGATATCCCCATTGCCTAAAACCAGAAGGCCATCTACCTCTTTGGAATAGCAGACTTTTTCTACGATTTCGGGTTTTTCCAGAACCGAAGTGTACAAAACCAATGTGTATCCTTTGTTTTCTGATGCGATCGCAATCCCTTTAATTATGCGCATAAAATAATCATAAGATAACGTTGTCGTAGGGTTTACCAAACCAATTCGATCCGTGAATTTCATACGAAGGTTTCTGGCCGCAGTACTTGGCTGATAACCATACTGTCTGGCAGCTTCAACAACCCGAATTCTCGTTTCTTCAGAGATTTCAGAATAGCCATTCAATGCTTTTGAAATTGTGGAGGGGGCTAATTTTAATATTTTAGATAACTCGGAGATGGTTAAGGTCATAAGAGATTCTTTTAAATAAATTTATCAAAGTGTACAAAGAAATCGATTTCGTGTCAATCACAAAATGACGATTTGTGACGAGGCATAAAACAAAGCATTGTAAAGGGTTGTGATAATTTACAAGCCATAAAACGTAAAGTCAAACTAAACGAAATTTGAGGATGTAAACTCGTGGTTGACAAAGTGGGCGAAACTTTCTATAATTTCTTTAATTAGTTTAATTAACTAACTAATTATCAAACCAATTCTCCAAGAAACTAAAAACAAAAAATGTCCATTCATCTCCATATAAATCATAATGATATGCGGAACCGAAATCTTGCGCTTATTCTGAATCATTTGCACCAGAATAGCCCAATTTCGCGGGCAGAATTATCATCCCAATTGGGAATTAATAAAGCATCAATCTCGACGATTATTCGGGAGTTAATTGATCGTGGAATTGTGATAGAAAATGGTGTTAAATCTGGCAGCCAAGATGTGGGTCATCCATCCATTGATTTACAAATAAACCCTGATGCAGGAAGAATCATTGGCATTAGTATCCAAAGTACGCAGGTCACTGCCGTTATTACTGATGTTTCTCCTAATATACTTTGGAGAAAGACAATCGATCTACCTAAAATCGGGGGCATGGAAATGGGCTTGTTAACAGTAAAAAGCTTAATTCAAGAAGTGTGTAATCTGGCTCGCAGCCAAGACCTTCCCATTTTGGGGCTTGGTTTGAGTATTCCAGGAATGGTGGATATTGAAACCAATCGGCTGTTAGCTGCATATGAGTTAGGTTGGCAAAATTTTGATCTTAATTCCTTAATGGAAGGAAATGAAGATATTAATTTTTACGTTGGTAATGAAGCGCACATGTCGGGCTTAGGTGAACGATATTTTGGTTCCTTAGAAAAGTCGGCGTGTACACTTTATATTAATTGGGGTATGGATATTAGTGGGGCAATCTTAATCAATGAAAATGTCGTACCTGGGATTATGGGTTTGGCTGGAGAGGTCGGCCATATTTCACTTGATCCAACCGGTGAATTATGCCAATGCGGAAATAGGGGCTGCTGGAATACTTTGGTTAATTTCAAGTCTTTATTAAAGTATATGCAACCCAATAAAGAAGCTGAAAAAATTACCAGGCAAGCAGGGTGTAATGAAGCTTCCTTAGATAATATGTGTATTAATTCGTTTGTGGAACTGGTGCGTTTGGGGGACAAACCAACACTGGCGGCATTAGAAAAATCTGCACATTGGCTTGGTATTGGGTTGGCTAGCTTAATAAATCTTTTTAATCCGGACTTAATTATTTTGGGCGGTCCTCTTAGCCAGACCTTTGATTTTGTTTATCCGACCGTTCAAGCTGAAATAAATCAACGTGCTTTAACCTGGCAAAGCGGTTCATGCGTTGTTCAACCATCCCGCCATGGTCAGGATGGTTGCTTAATAGGTGCTGTTGCTACCGTTATCTGGAATATTTTTAATAACCCGGAGGAACCTATTCGAAAAACATTTCGGAGAAAAATAAAAAAATAAATGCAACACAACGAACCAATTTCACAAATTCCCCTATCGTAAAATCTCAATTTATAAATTTCCCCACTCTTTAAAAAGAATGAAACTGCATTTTTTTCTTTTGTCATTATTCGCAGTTTGATCATTTATCGGTAGTTTATTATTTTGTATTTTTATTGGATTGTTCAAAAAATTCACACAAATGTTTTTGAAATTGATAAAAACATTGGAAAGGAGCTCAAAAAAATATTTCACATTGTTTGTTATTTTGTAAAACAAATTTAAATTAAACCTGTGGAGGAAGAAAAAAATGTCAGCAACACCTCGTGGAGAAGAACGAGAAGTAAAAAATATTGGGGGAGCGTCAATTGATGGAGCACCGGTAGCTTATATTGTGGTGCTTGCAGCTGTTGTAACCGCACTGGCTTTCATTCCATTTTCAGTGGTGATGGCATCCGGTGGTTCGTTCCCAATGAACCAGGGTATTTTTGGGTTGATCGGATGGGTACTGGGACCAATTGCCGGTGCAGTATCTTCAGGTATTGGCGCATTAATCGGTGTATTTGTTGCCCCGCATACAGCTGGCGTCTGGTTTGTGACTGTGATTGGCGCGATTGTAACCAGTTTCGCCGCTGGCGTAATGGGAACTAAAAACGAAAAACGAAAATCCTGGTGGATTGGTGTGGTCGTTGTTACTGTTATCGCATTTGCAATTTATGTTGGTCGTGCATTACTCGTGAATGGCATTCGTTTACAGTGGGCAATCTTAGCTACCTTTGTGAACTGGTCTTCTTTACTATTATTCATTCTCCCAACCCGAAATCTGGTTGCAAAATGGATTGGCAGCAAAAATTTGGTTTTGGTTGCAGTGGGATTAGCATTGGGTACCTGGATTAGTTTTGGTATTGCACATACTGTCCAAAATGCTTTCACATACACCATGTTTAACTGGCCAGAAGAAATCTGGGTAATGTTAAGTTCTGTTATCCCGATTGAGTTTATCAGCCGCTGTGCGATTGGTGCCGTAATCGGTACTGGTGTTATTGTTGGTTTACGTGCAATCGGTCTTGTAAAACCAACAGAAGCAATTTACTAAAAATTTTATTTTAGCCAGCCTGTCTGAAATTTCAGACAGGCTGGAGATTCACCATTAGGAAGTGTTATGAGTGATATTATTGCGTGTTTGGAAAATGTAAGTTACCAATACCCACGATCCATTGAGCCCGTTCTTTCTGAAATCAATTTAAGTATACAAAAAGGTGAATTTTTTGGATTGATTGGCCCAACGGGTGCAGGTAAAACAACGTTTTGTTGTGCTTTAAATGGCATTGTCCCCCAATTTTATGGTGGGCGATTTTTTGGAAAAATTGAAATTGCCGGTTTAGATACGCTGGAGCATCCCATCAGCGTTTTGGCAAAACATGTTGGGCAGGTATTTGAAGATCCTGAAACCCAGTTAATCGCAACCTCGGTTGAAAATGAAATAGCCTTTGCACTTGAGAATTTAAAAGTACCCCGAGAAGAAATTATCAGACGTATCCCTCGGGTTTTGGAAATGGTACGCCTTGAAGGTACCGAAAAGAAACATCCTGCTGAACTTTCCGGTGGACAAAAACAACGTTTGGCGATTGCGGCGGCTTTGGCTGCCCAACCTGACTTGTTGATTTTAGATGAACCTACTTCTCAGCTTGACCCTGTTGGTGCTGATGAGGTTTTCTCCACTGTTTCAGAATTAAATAAAGAATTGGGAATGACGATTTTGATGTGCAGTCATGCTTCAGAGGAAATGGCTGAATACGCTACTCGAATCGGGTTATTATCCAATGGCTCATTATTATCTGTGGGAACACCAGAAGAAATTTATGCTGATATTCCTTTGTTAATTAATAACAATTTGCGCGTACCACAGGTTGCCTCCACTTTTTATTCGATTAAACAAAAAAATATTCCGGTATCAATTCCGGTTCGATTAGAAGAGGGGAAAAAGGTATTAACTGAACTTATAACAAAAAAAACACAATTAACAACACCCGACTTGAAAGATGAACTGGTTCATAAAGAAGGCCAACCGTTAATCCAAATCAAGGATTTGGAGCATACCTATCCTGACGGGACAAAAGCATTACATGGTGTTTCACTTGATATCCATACTGGCGAATATCTGTTGGTTATTGGACAAAATGGCGCTGGGAAATCAACCCTGGTAAAACATTTCCTTAATCTATTGAAACCAACTAGTGGAACTGTGGTCATTAATGGTATCGATTCAAAGAAGTTAACAGTTAGTGCCTTGGCGGCTAATATTGGGTACATTGCACAAAATCCGGACAATCAAATTTTTAATATGACAGTCTGGGATGAAGTTTCTTTTGCTCTTAAGAATTTGAAATTTTCAAAACAAGAAATTGAAACGCGAACTGAAGAGAGCTTAAAATCAATGGGGTTATATGAATATAAAGACCGCCATCCTTTATCACTTCCTAAAGGAGATCGTGCCCGTGTGGTAATTGCAGCCATTTTGGCAATGGAACCAGACACGATAATATTTGATGAACCGACCACAGGACAAGATTTCCGAGGTGCACATTATATATTGGACATCAGCCGAAAATTACATGAAATGGGTAAAACCGTGGTTGTTATCACACACCACTTATATCTGATGCCAGATTACGCTGAAAGAGTGATTGTGATGGGTAAAGGAACCATATTATTGGATGCTCCAATTCGTCAGGCTTATTTTGATACGGAGAAGTTAAACAGCACCTATCTTACCCCGCCGCAAGCTGTTTTACTTTCAATAAAATTAAGTGAGTTGACTGGTGAAGCGTATTGTTTGTTAACGCCAGCCGAATTAGCGAGTGTTTTTACAACAAATGGTGGTGCAGCATGAGTATGAAATTCCAAACTGTTGAGCGTGATTCAATTTTTACCCGCTTGGATTTCCGTCCTAAAATTTATATGATGCTGGTATTAACTGTGGTGGCATTAATTTGGGAAAGCCCGGTGGTTCAATTGGCATTGGCATTTTTAATCTTAATCGCTTGCTTTTTTAGCGGTGTAAAGATGAAGTTTATCCGGACCATTTTGTTGATCATGATTCCCTTTTATCTATTACTTTTGATCACACATGGTTTTTTTAATATTTCCCAGGTGCAGTCATTAACTGGAAAAACTGAATTAACCAATTTGTTTTCCATCCCTGAAAATTGGTGGTTGATTGGCGGATTAAGTTTTTCATTGGAAGGTTTTTGGTATGGTATTAACACCATCTTCAAAACCTTAACCATTGTTCTCGTGGTACCTTTGGTAATCTTTACAACCGATCTAGACAATATTATTGTTGGAATGGTTCGGGCTCGGGTTCCTTATAAACTGGCGTTTATTTTCTCAGCAACCTTACGTTTCTTTCCATTATTATTCAGCGAAATTGGAAATATTATTCAGGCACAGCGGCTGCGTGGACTGGCTATGGAAAAAATGAATATCATTCAACGAGTCAGTGTGTATGCGAAGGTGGCTGTACCGTTAATTTTAGGTGCAATGGTGCAATCACAACAGCTAGAAATTGTTTTACAATCGAAAGCTTTTTCTGGAGATCCTGACCGAACCTATTTGCATGAATCGATCTTAAGCCGGTTGGATTATGCTGTTTTGATATTTTTTACTGTTTTTCTGATCGCCGCATTTGTGTCTTGGGCGGTATGGGGATTTGGTGCGTTTGCTGGCCCCACGGATCACTTTTTATTTTGAAAAAATCAAACTGGGACAAATTTCCCAATTTTAGTTTCCAAAAAATCAATGAGCACTTTTAAAACCTTATTTGGAACAACAGTGAAAATCAGGATCTGTATTTCCAGTGAAAGATTTTAATGGATAATTAAAATCAATCTAATTGGTTTTAAAAAATCGGGTACCTGGTTTGAAAAGAGGTTCTATTTTATGAGTACAAAACTAACTTCACCGAACGGTGAACTTTTTATCGGCAAAGAACATCCAACCGTATTAATTAACGACCAACTCAGAATTATGGATCAATCTCCCATTATTTTTGATCAATTACTCAAATTGGATTTGGAAGGTATTTTAGAAATTGCGATGCAGGGATTTCATACCGGCATGGACATGGTTGATATCCTTGTTTTTCATCCTGAATTAAATGAAATTGAGTTACTTCCTCGAATATCACGATTAATTAAAGAAAAAATTGGCTGTCCAATTTCACTTGATTCTAGAAACACGGAAGCATTGGAGGCTTCTTTAATTGAGCTTCAGCCTTACACAGCCATTATTAATTCCGTTACAGCCAATAAAGAGTCATTGGAAAGTATTTTACCGTTGGTTAAAAAATATAATACTTCCGTTATCGGTATGCCAATTGGAGACACATATGGTTTGCCCAAAACAGTGGAAGAACGAATTTTTGAGGCAAATATCATCATTGAAGCCTGTGAAGGTATGGGAATTTCTAAAGATCGGATTGTGATGGATGGTGTTTGCCTTGCTTCTTCCGCAGAGCCGGATTCATTTCGGATCACGATGGAGAGTTTAAAAGCATTTCGTGAAGTATTGGGTGTTTCTACGATTTTGGGGATAGGCAATGCTGGTTTTGGTATGCCGACACCAACTGTCATCGATTTAGCCTACCTGGTCGCTGCCGTGCCATGGGGCCTTGATTCTGCATTGGTAAACCCTGCCACCAATGGTTTGGTGGAAACCGTTAGGGCTATTGATTTTTTAGATGGCAGTGATTCTTCTGGACGCCGGTACATCCAATGGTACCGGAAAATGAAAAAACAAAATGGGACCTAAATCTGAAGAAAAAACGGATTAAATAAAAAGAAATGGTTGAATTATGGCTTGGGTTATGCTACACTTAACATTGTAAAGGGATACTTTACACCACCATTACCCACGAACATGATAGTGATTTTTTTGAATAAAGTGACTGATAAAGCCGAATATTTGGCCGATTGTTTTTTCCTGTTTTTTTTCTTCTTATCAAAAAGATAGTTACAGGTTCCAAATTTAAAATATATGCATTAATAATGAAAATTAGGAAAGTTTAAAAATGAAAAAAAACATAAATTGGAAAAATATAGCTTCACATTTAGATGTTCGAGATGTTTATGCTCCTCGCCATTTTATCCGATATTGGCGATCTTACACTCAAACAGAAACGGGAATTCACTTTGTTTGTGAGTTAGCAAATGGTGATCCCATTGATTATATGGTTGATATTATCGAACCTGATGTTTTCCGATTCCGAATGAACCCATCAGGTATTCAAGATGGCCCTTCAGACATGTTATTAAAGACAGCTTTTCCTCCGAGCAAATTTGAAATTCTTGAATCTGAAGACGGTTTAATTATTGTAACTGCCAGGATCAGGGTGGAATTTCCCCGGTCCTGGCAAATTACAGCCTATGATGACCCTCGTCCGGGGTTTGGAAAAGTTTTCTTTAGCGAGAGAACAGATGATCGTTCCTATGGCCCTGGTTTTGAAGTTCCTCCAAGTGGTTTTGATATTAGCGAAACAGGCGATGTCACCATTCGAGAGAGTATCGCGGTTACTCCAGGGGAGTCTTTTTATGGTCTGGGTGAAAAATTTACCTCGCTGGACAAATGGAATCAAGAAATTCCGATGTGGGCAGTGGACAGTGGAAATGTCAGTAGTTATCGTTCTTATAAAAATATTCCCTTTCTGTTAAGTAGTCATGGGTACGGTTTGTTTGTTCATTCCTCGTATCCGATGCTTTTCCGGATTGGCAGCGAATCTTCTGTTACATATTCCATTCATATTGATGATTCCCAATTAGACCTTTTTCTGATTTATGGGCCTGATTTAAAACATATTTTAAATAAATATTCTCAACTAACCGGTTTCGCTCCTGTGCCTCCCAAATGGTCTTTCGGGTTTTGGATCTCAAGAGCAGGATATCGTAAAAGGGAAGATGTGGAAAATGTTGTTTTAGAAATGCGAAAACGAGGTTTTCCATGTGATGTGTTGCATCTTGATCCATGGTGGATGGGAGAAGGGCCATGGTGTAGTTATACCTGGGATGAAACCAATTTTCCAAATCCTGCCGAAATGATGGCTGGAATGCGTGATAAAGGGATTCGAACTTGTTTGTGGATTCATCCTTACGTGCCAAAAGACACCCCATTATATGAAGAAGGAAAACAAGCTGGTTATTTTGTTAAAACTGCCGAGGGTGAGGTTAGTAAGGTTTTAGAAGCTTTCTCCGGCGAAGATTTAGGCGCTGTTGATTTTACCAATCCGGAAGCCCGTATTTGGTGGCAATCAAAGTTGGAAGCACTTCTTGATATGGGTGTTGCCGTGTTTAAAACAGATTTTGGTGAACAAGCTCCAATTGAAGCAGTTTATGCCGATGGCCGGACTGGATTGGAAATGCACAATATTTACCCCTTGATTTACAATCGGACTGCATTTGAATTAACCAAAAGAAAATTTGGACGAGGATTGGTATGGGGACGTGCCGCTTATGCTGGTTCCCAACGTTACCCGGTTCAGTGGGGAGGCGATAGTTACAGCACCTTAGATCAATTGGCATGCCAGGTTAAGGCTTTACAGGGTTATGGTTTATCAGGTGTGCCATTCTGCAGCCATGATGTGGGTGGATTTGATTATAGCCCGCATTTTTTTGATGATACGTATCATGTTGATTTCAAAGCATCTATGGATGGAACATTAAAAGATACTTATCCCAAGGATTCCGAAGTTTATGTGCGTTGGATGCAGGTTGGTGTTTTTTCCTCTCACGTCCGGGCACATGGCAAACAAGATCGTGAACCGTGGATGTTTGGAGAAGAAGCAGAAGTTATTTGTAAAAAATACCTGAACTTGCGTTACCGTTTGATGCCCTATATTTATTCACAGGCGGTTATTAGTACAAAGACTGCTCTTCCGATGGTGCGTCCGATGGTATTGGAGTTCCAAGAAGATCCGACTACACAGCGATTAGACTTGCAGTTTATGTTTGGGGATAGTTTTTTGGTCGCACCAGTATTAACACGTCATCATGAGGTGCAAGTCTATCTGCCAAAAGGTAAATGGGTAAATTATTGGACAAAAGAAGTTGTTAATGGAAATCAATGGTTGACAGTTTCTGCCCCGTTGGATACTTTACCCCTTTGGATCCGGGAAGGCTCGATTATTCCTCTTGGTCCGGAAATGGATTATGTTGATCAAAAGGCATTGGATCCGTTAACGATTGAGATTTATACACCCAAGTCAGAAAACCATTTTTTGATTGAAGAAGAAGATCAACCTTCAATTGGAGTTTCTTACGTGCGTAAAGGGTCTACTTTAACAGTTTCAGTTGATCCATCTCCCGGACAGGTGAACCTGGTTATATATGGTACTTCGATCCGTTCTGCAGTGATGGATGATGTCGATTTACCATTAAAATCGGAAAACAATGGATTTCAAGTGACTTTTAAAAATCAATCTGGTAGTACAGTGGTATTTGAATTGGATTAGGGTAATATGGAAAATTTTGATCTTGTCATTCGCGGAGGAAAATTGGTTACTGATCAAAAGGTAACCATTTCGGATTTGGGTATTCGCAATGGTAAGATCGCTGCTGTTGGATTGAATTTATTGGGCAAGGAAACCATTGATGCCAATGGTTTCCTTGTGCTTCCTGGTGGAATTGATCCGCATGTACATTTTCAAATGCCAACCGCTACAACGATGACCAGTGATGATTGGTTTTCGGGCACAAGAGCAGCGGCATGCGGGGGTACAACTACAGTCATTGATTTTGTTGAGCCGGAAATGGGCGAAAGTCTTTCGGAAGCACTCCGAAAACGTCAGGCAGAAGCTGAAAGAAACTGCTGGATTGATTACGCCTTACATATGACCATCCATAATGTTGAACCAAAAACCCTGCAAGCGATGGAATATATGCAGGAGCTTGGGATCACTTCATTTAAGGTATACACAACGTATGAGGGAATGAAGCTGAATCAAAATAACTTACGGATTGTTTTTGAAAAAGCTGCTTCAATCGGTGGTTTATGTATGGTGCATGCCGAAGCAGATGATCTGATTCAACAAACCACAGCTCAACTCATTAAAGAAAAAAAGACAGATCCTTCATGGTTCCCGGAAAGCAGACCAGCACAAGCAGAGATTGAAGCGGTTATAAATTGTATAAAGTTAACCGCGAACACCAATTTAATCTTATATGTGGTGCATTTATCAACTTCAGCAGCCATTGAATTGGTAGATCAAGCGCGAAAAGATGGAAAAAACATCATCGCAGAAACCTGTCCGCAGTATTTATTACTTAATAAAAATCTATTCACTAATAATGATCAGGTTACGGCAGCATCGTTAATTTGTTCACCGCCGTTACGAGAAGCTGGTGAAAACCAAGCTATTTGGTCTGCGGTAGATGAAGAGAAAATTCAAAGTGTTGGCAGTGACCATTGTTCTTTTACAATTGACCCCCAAAAACGAAGCGGATTGGATGATTTTCGAAAGGTTCCTGGCGGATTACCTGGTGTTGAATTACGTTTGCCACTGCTGTATACATTTGGCGTGAGAGCAGGCCATCTTAATCTGACGGAATGGGTTCGCCTTTGTTCAAGCCAACCAGCCAAAATATTTGGATTATATCCCCAAAAGGGTTCGTTGACAGTGGGTGCGGATGCGGATATTGTATTATTTGATCCGGAAAAAGAAGTCGTTGTTCAACAGACGATGCTGCATGAAAATGTGGATTACACGCCCTATGCCGGTTTAAAATTGACTGGTTATCCCGTGATGACCATTGTTAAAGGAAATGTGTTAGTAAAGGATGGGGAACTTGTGTCAGAGAAAAAGACAGGTTCCTTCCTTAAATGTAATCAACCAGAATTTGTGTAGTCAAATGGTGTGACGAATTGAAGGTAATCTATGCATAAAAAACAAAAAATAAAAATACTTAATAATTCTAGATTGCTTTCTTATGATCGTTATTCCTTAAAACTGGGAGCAGGACAAGAATAATATGACAAAAAAAGGATTATTGGTTTTACCGGGTTGGCTTGTTACCACAGCATTGGAACTCCCTAAAGAAAAATTTGGCATTCGGGTTTTGAATGACAAAATTGATCAAGTGGGTTCTCATCAGTTCTTGCAGGATAATTTTCCACAGGACGAAGTTTGGCACTGTCCTGATCAAATATTAATGCCTGGTTTCGTGGATGCGCATACACACCTGTATGGTGTTTTGGCACATGGCATTCCTTTAAGTAAAGCACCATCTGGATTTATGCCCTTTTTGGAAGATTTTTGGTGGCCTTTGGTCGAAGATCAATTGGATGCTGAAATGATAACTGCTGCCACTGCTTACAATTGTGCTCAAATGCTGCGTTCAGGTGTTACTAGTTTTTATGATTGCACAGAAGCACCTTATGCTTTGCCAGGTATACTATTAAAACAAGCGGCAGTGGTACAAGAAGCCGGTTTGCGTGGTGTTTTATCTTTTGAAGCCACCCAACGTGTCAGTCAAGAAAATGCAGAATTAGGTTTATCTGAAAACTTAACAATGATTAATTGGGGTAAACAAAATAACGGTTTGGTTCAGGGACTAATGTGTTTCCATACCACCTTTACTTGTTCAGAAGAATTTATCTTAAAAGCTTTTGAGCTAGCCAAACAACACAATGTTTTAACCCATATGCACTGTTCCGAAGGACACTATGAACCAAATGCCATGCTGGAGAAAAATGGTATCCGACCGATAGAATATTATGATCAATTGGGGGTTTTGGGTCCGCAGATGTTGGCTTCCCAATGTGTTCAAATCAGCCAGGATGAGATCAATTTGATGGCAAAACGGGGAGCAAAGATGACTCATATGCCGTTATCCAATTGTGAAGTGGGTGGTGGTATCGCGCCAGTTCCGGAATTGGTTGAAGCCGGTGTAACGGTTGGCTTGGGCTCTGATGGTTATATTACGGACTTTTTTGAAGTGATGCGTGGAGCTTTCTTGATCCATAAGGCTTCTCATTGTGATCCTCGTGTGATGCCGGCCAATCTGGTTTGGCATTTGGCAACCGCAGGTGGGGCTAAGGCAATTGGATTAGAAAAAATTGGTGAATTGCAGCCAGGATGGCAGGCTGATTGGATGTTAATTTCTCCTAAATTACCTACACCAATAGCGGCGCATAATTTGTACGACCAAATATTATTGTATTGTCATGCAGATGATGTTTCCGCAGTGATGGTAGCTGGGGAACTTCGAAAAAAAGATGGGGAAGTATTGTCAACAGATTTCTCTAATTTAAAAGAAGGAACAAGAACCGCTGCAAGGCGTTTATGGGAAAAAACTGCTTAAGTTTACAAATTATCATAATTAATAAATTAACCATTGAGGTAAAAATATGCAAACAGGACCAGAAGTTAGTAAATATAAAGACTTATACGCTCGTGACTTATTAGCCGAAATGTTTCGGCGGATGACGCTCGTCCGTGAATTTGAATTGAGAGCGATTGAAGAACGACGAGGGGGATTAATCCCTGGCTTTATTCATTCTTGTGTAGGACAGGAAGCAACTGCTGTGGGAGCAAGCCTGGCGTTAACAGATGAAGATGTTATTACCAGTACTCACCGTGGGCATGGCCATTTGATCGGTAAAGGCGGAGACCCCAAGTACATGATGGCAGAATTAGCAGCTCGAGCCCCTGGTTATTGTAATGGCCGCGGCGGTTCTTTACATATCGCTGATTTTTCATTGGGTATTTTAGGCGCGAACGGTATCGTTGGTGGTGGTTTACCAATGGCCACTGGTGCAGCACTTGGATTCAAGATGCGTGGTGAAAAAAGAGTGGCGTTATCTTTCTTTGGTGATGGTGCAACAAATGAAGGCACCTTCCATGAAGCGGCTAACCAGGCTGGCGTTTGGAAACTGCCTGTTATCTTTTTCTGTGAAAACAATTTGTATGGAGAAGGTACCCATATTCAGCGCTGTACACCAATTGATGATTTAGCCATCCGTGCCCAATCCTATGGTTTCCCTGGGGTGATTGTTGATGGTAATGATATTTTAGCAGTTTACGAAGCTACCAAGACAGCCGTAGAGCGGGCAAAAGCGGGTGAGGGCCCAACCTTTATTGAAGCGAAAACCTACCGGCACCGCGGGCATTATGAAGGCGATCCACAACTTTACCGTACTCAGGAAGAAATTCAGTCCTGGATGAAAAAGGATCCGATTAAGCGGTTCAGTAAAGCCTTAATGGAATCCGGCTTGTTTGATGATGGTGATTTAGAGGAATTACAAGGATCTGTCATCATGCAGCTCAACGAAGCCGTATCTTTTGCCGAAAAAGCGGAAAAACCCGCAGTAGAAGAAGCACTAGCCGGTGTATATGCGGATACGCATAATGGCCTGGTTTTTTAAGAAGGTAGGAAAACAATGCGAGAATTAACATACTCTGATGCAATTCGTGAAGCGATGATGGAAGAAATGCGTTCCAATCCGAATGTGTTTTTAATGGGAGAAGACGTAGGGGTATTTAATGGGGTGTGGGGTGTTTCCCACGATATGTTGGCAGAATTTGGTCCGGAACGAATTCGGGATACGGCCATCTCTGAGATGAATATCATTGGCAGTGGATTAGGCGCTGCTTTGGTGGGGATGCGTCCTATTGTTGAAATTATGTTTGGTGATTTTTTGATGTGTGCTGGTGACCAAATTGCAAATCAGGTTGCAAAAGCGCGTTTTATGAGCGGTGGTAAGGCCAATGTTCCATTGACCATTCGCATTACCTCTGGTGCCCCAGGTTCCGCTGCTGCACAGCATTCCCAAAGTCCGGAATCCTGGTTTATGAATATCCCAGGGTTAAAAATTGTCACACCTGCTTCTCCAGCGGATGCAAAAGGTTTATTAAAAACCGCTTTACGAGGAGAAGATCCGGTGTTGTTTTTTGAACACAAAATGTTATATGCGGAAACAGGTCCGGTTCCTGAAGAAGCTGATTTTTCCGTGCCGTTTGGGCAGGCAGCTGTTGTTCGGGAAGGAAAAGACGTAACCTTGATTGGGGTTGGAATCATGGTTAAAAAATCATTATTGGCGGCGGAAATGCTGGCGAAACAAGGGATCGAAGCGGAAGTTATTGATCCTCGCACCCTGGTTCCATTAGATAAAGACACACTGATTAAATCAGTAGCTAAAACAGGACGGGTCGTTATATCTCATGAAGCGCATCGCAGAAGTGGTCCAGGTGCTGAAATTTCAGCAGTATTGGCGGAAGATGCAATTGAATATCTGGATGGACCTATTATGCGCGTAGGTGCAAAAAATGTGCCTTTACCATACAGCCCTGAATTAGAGAATCATGTCTTGCCAAATGAAAATGATGTATATGAAGCAGCTTTAAAATTATGCGGTCGATCATAACTTAATGTTCCAAAATAATATTCTGATTTGGGATAAAAAGAAAAAGGTGTTAAAGAATTATGACAGATGAAAAAAAGAAAAATGCCTATCAAGTTGTGATGCCGCGTTTGGGTTTGACGATGACAGAAGGAAAAATCGTTGAATGGTATAAACAAGATGGCGAATTTGTTAATAAAGGGGAGCCGTTATTTGCAATTGAAAATGAAAAAGCTTCCTTGGATATTGAGTCTCCCGCCTCAGGAACCGTTAAAACCCAGGTGCCTGTTTTTACGGTTGTTCCTATCTTAAAACCCGTTGCGTTGATCTTTGGTGAAGGACTTTCCGCTGGACACCATACTTCCCAGGTGGACGACGAGGAAACGCAATTAGAAGATGAACCTTCAAAACCTGTTTTAAAAACAAACAATACGACAAAGCTCCAGGACTATCAGGGTGTAAAAGCCTCACCGCGTGCTAGAAGCGCAGCAAAAAAACATGGCATCAACCTAAATGATCTCACTGGCAGCGGTATGCGCGATATGATTGTGCTGCAAGATGTTTTAGATTTCCAAAAGAATCAAAAAACAATCAAAGCTACACCTCTAGCCCGGCGCATTGCGGCTCAAGAAGGTGTGAATCTCGAGAATATTCAAGGCAGTGGTCCTCGTGGTATGGTGAACCGGAGTGATGTAGAACGTTGTTTGCAATCAACGGCCACCCCAACCTCCGTGGTAAATCAAAAACCACTCAGCGAATTACGGTCCATAATTTCTTCTCGGTTAAGTCAGAGTTGGATGGAACGTCCACAGGTAACCTTAACCACTGAAGCGGATGCTACTTTGTTTGTCACAGCTAGAGAACAAATTAATCAAGAATTAAAGAAAAAAGGTGTTAAATTATCGTTTAATACCTTATTGATTAAATTAACCGCCAAAGCATTGGAAGAGTTTCCTTTTATGAATGTCAGTCTGATGCCAGAGGGTCTCGTACAACACGAACAGGTGAATATGGGATTGGCTGTGGATACGGAAAGTGGGTTAATGGTACCAGTGTTAAAAGATGTAGCTTCGAAAAACTTTGAAACCATTCAAAACGAACTTAATTCCCTGGTAGAACGCACTTTATCCGGTAAAAACAAATTGGATGACCTTAAATGCGGCACATTTACCATCACCAATTTAGGTGTTTATGAAATTGATGCCTTTTCTCCATTGATTAATCCACCCGAATGTGGAATTTTAGGGGTGGGCAGAATCCATGAAAAACCGGTTGGTTTGAATGGACAAATCGTCTTACGGTCCATGATGGCACTGAGCCTTTCATTTGATCATCGATTGGTTGATGGTGCACCTGCCGCTCGTTTCTTGCAGCGTATAAAACAATATATTGAACAGCCATTTTTATGGCCGTTATGGAAAGAGTAAAACCTGAAGGAGATGATGATGGATTTACAGGGAAAAGTCGTACTGGTAACAGGTGGAGCGCATCGAGTTGGAAAAGCAATTGTTTTAAAACTTGCCGAGATGGGCGCAGAAACAATTGTGTTTACTTATAATTCCTCAGCAGAAGCCGCCCTAAAAACGCAGGAAGAGATTCAAAAACTGGGTTGTAAGGTGTTGGCTATTCAATGTAATCAGAGTGATATTTCCCAAATTGAAAAAACAATGGAAACCATCAAATCTCAATTAGGCCGCCTGGATGTTTTGGTGAACAGTGCTTCCATCTTTTTAACAGCTGATTTTTTTGCTGTGACACCGGAAAGTTGGGACACCGTAATGAATATTAATGCACGCGGGCCTTTCTTTTTTATGCAGATGGCAGGAAAGATGATGTTAGACCAGGGTTCCGGCTTGATTATAAATATCGTTGATGAATCCGTAGAAAAACCTGCTTTAAGTTGGATCCATCACGGCGCATCAAAAGCGGCGCTGTGGAATATAACCCAATCCGGTGCTATTGCATTAGCACCGAAAATTCGAGTGAACGCAGTCATGCCGGGCGCGGTTTTAAAACCACCGGATTGGGAAAACGAACGTTGGGAAAGCAGTAAAGATTCGATTCCGCTCAGAAAATTAGGTTCTCCTGATGATGTATGCAAAGCAATAGAGTTTTTGGTTAAGTCGGATTTTGTCACCGGCCAGGTCATTGTGGTTGATGGCGGTGCGACAGTTATTTAAGAATTTGTTTATTTGAGAGGTAATATGGAATTAAAAGATTCAGTTCTTCTGATCACCGGAGCAGCTACAAGGGTTGGCCGCGAAGTGGCTTTGTACTTTGCTAACAAAGGAATGCATGTTTCTTTCAGTTATTATATGGAAGATGAGCCCTGGTTAGAAACAAAACAAGCCATTGAAGCTTGTGGTGTGCAGTGTTTAGCCACCCAGGTTGAGGTTCGCGATAAAGACCAGGTGGAAAACCTGGTTAACAAAACCTTTGAAACATTTGGAAAGATTGACGTGTTGATTAATAACGCCTCAGTCTGGTTAAAAACACCATTTTTGGAGATCAGTGAATCGGAATGGGATCTTTCTATCGATGTGAATTTAAAAGGGCCATTTTTATGTTCACAGGCGGTTGCCCCTTTGATGCTGCAACAAGGTTATGGGGTTATCATCAATATTACCGACTTATCCGCTTTTCAGGTATGGCCGGGTTATGCCCATCATGCAGCCAGTAAAGCGGGATTGGTAGCGTTGACAAAATCCCTGGCTTATGAATTAGCCCCCAAGGTTCGGGTGAATGCAATTGCGCCTGGTACCGTGTTATTACCCCCCGATCCCCCGCCGGCCAAAGTAGCCTGGGCGGTGGAAAAATCCGTATTAAAAAGAGTAGGTGCACCAACCGACGTTGCTCAATTGGCTGAATTCTTGATTACAAATGAGTTTGTAACCGGATCAGTGTATCACATAGATGGTGGAAGGAGTCTGGTTTAATATGAGTAATTTATCCGTTCTTCGCGTAAAATCTGTGCAAGAGACCCTCAACCTTTTGGCTGAAACAGATGTGACGAGTAAGTTATTAAGCGGCGGTGTTAGTATTACATTGCAAATTCGAAATGGCAATTTAACATGTGACCGTTTAATTGATATTTCCGGTGTAGAAGAACTGAAAAGTATTCAACCGGTACAAATAAATGGAAAGACCTTTTACCAAATTGGGGCAGGTTTAAGTTTGAGCCATGTGGCGAAAAATTCAGAACTTAAATCGAAGTTCCCCGGTTTGGTTTCCGTGATTAAAACGAGCAGCGACCCCGCACGGTTAAATGCCTTTACTTTGGGTGGTTTATTAACGGTAAAAAGAAATACAGGCAATTTATTTCCTGCTTTAGCGGTTTTAGAAGCGGTAATTCAGGTTCAAAACACCGATGGGGAAAAACTTATTCCGATTATGGAATGGTTAACTCAGGTTAAAAAAGAGTCAAGTGGTTTGATTACTGCGATTTTATTGCCAGATCAATCACAGACTGGATGGCTAGTAAAAGAAGTAAAACGCCGCCAAATGCCGGGAGAGTTGATCGCTGGTGTGGTGTTATGTTCTGTCAAAGACCAAAATGACGTCCAATCCGATTTACGATTGGCAAGTGTTGTTGACCAATTCGGTGTTCAGCGTTGGACAGCGATAGAGGAAAAAATTAACCAAGCCGTAGCTGCAAATGATTCTTTCCATTCAATAATGAATGATTTTGATGTGCAACTGCAACTGCGCTGGGGCGATGGATTAGATGCCCAATATAGGCGGCAGGTATTGACCGCACTCATTACCCGCGGCTTACAAGAGATGATTGGTTCTGGAGAGGAATAACATGAAAATTAATTTTAATTTAAATGGCAGTGATGTGGAGCTGGAGATTTCCCCTGAACAAACCTTATTAAGCCTGCTGCGAGATAAGCTCGGTCTTTTTGGAGCAAAACAAGGGTGTGATGTTGGTGAATGTGGTACTTGTTCCGTGTTAATTAACGACGAATTGAGAAAGTCTTGTTTGATGTTAGCTGTTCAGGTGGAAGGCTGTCGCGTTGTCACGATTGAAGGGGTCAGCTCACCGCAAGGCGAACCGAATGATTTACAACAGGCATTTTTGGATCATGGCTCGGTGCAGTGTGGTTTTTGTACTCCCGGTATGGTTTTAGCTGGAGAGGCAATATTAAAAGAAACCTTAACCCCAACCCGAACACAAATCAGAGAAGGAATCGCTGGTAATTTATGCCGTTGTACCGGTTATCAACAAATTGTGGATGCGATTGAAGATACCGCACAACAGCGCAGAACAGCCGTGGAGGAAAAATAATGAGCGAATTTACTTATTTAGATAAACCTGCACAGCGCGTGGATGGGCTGGATAAAGTATTAGGCACCGCGAAATTTGTTGGCGATATCAAACTGGCAGGAATGTTGTATACAGCCATTTTACGTAGTCCGCTGCCTCATGCAAATATTCTTCATCTGGATGTTTCACCAGCTTTAAAAGTACCAGGGGTGGTTGCGGTAATCACAGCAGAAGATTTTGTTGATCATGGAAACTTTGGTTGGCCAGTAAAGGATGCCTATGTTTTAGCATGGAAAAAAGTTCGTCATGTTGGGGACCCAATTGCCGCGGTAGCAGCAGAAACCGAAGCGGCAGCTTTGGAAGGGATGCAGGCAATCCAGTTTGAACTGGAAAAACTGCCAGTTGTTTCCGACATGCAGCATGCCTTGGATGCGGATGCACCTCTTGTTCCGCTGGAAGCCCCATTGGGACAAGGCAACCTTGTTAACACGCACCTGGTTCGGAATGGAAATCCTGATCCTATCATAGCTGCTTGTGTTAATAAATTTGAAAAAACCTATCATTTTTCACATCAGGAACATGCTTATATTGAAACGGAAGGCACTTTAGCCATTCCTGGTCCGGATGGTAGTTTAACAATTTACAGTAATGATCAAAGCCCGTTTATTACGCGAGATAATGTGATGATGGTTTTGGGGTTACCCCAAGAAAAAGTTCGCATTATTCAGCCAGCAGTAGGTGGTTCGTTTGGCGGTAAAGATGATATCAATTACCAACATACCGCCATGGTTGGTGCCTTGGCACTTAAAACCAAAAAACCTGTCCGGATTCTGTTATCCCGTAAAGAATCACTGATTGCATCCTACAAGCGTGAAGCGATGGATATCACCATTCGTTTAGGCGCTGATGAAAATGGTTATTTGCAGGCTGCCAAAGTGGATCTTTTGGCTGACAGTGGTGCATATGCTTCGATGACTCCATTGGCTTCCTGGCGTGCAACGATGCACGCTGCGGGTTGTTACCGATACCAGGCAGTGCACGTTGATGCGAAATCCGTTTATACCAACAACAGTTATTCCGGAGCTTTTCGGGGTTTTGGGAATACAGAAGCAGCAGCAGCGATCGAACAAGCGATTGATGATTTTGCTAATCAATTAGGTGAAGATCCAATAGATTTCCGATTAAAGAACATTGTCCGTAATAACGGCGAAAAACTAATGACCGGCAACTTGCTGCAGCAGGAAGTTGGATTAGCAGAATGTATCGAATGGGTTCGGGAACGATCCGGTTGGGATGAGAAACGGGCAAAATATAATAACCAGAGTGGTGATATACGACGTGGCATTGGTATTGCTTGTTATATGCATGGTTCGAGTTTAGGTGGTGAGGGAGCAGATTATGCCACCACCACATTGCGAATTGAAGCAGATAACACCATCCTGGTGACCAGCGGTTTAACCGACTATGGTCAGGGCAGCCGCACCGTTTTTGCTTTAGTAGCTGCTGAAACCCTTGGGTTAAATTACGATCGATTTAAAGTCGGTTGTACAGATACGACTACTTCGGTTGAATCCGGCCCGACCGTAGCATCCCGCAGCACCATGTTAGGTGGAAATGCAACCAAGGTAACTTCACAAAAATTATTGCAGGTGCTTAATTTTGCTGCCGCGGATTTACTTAATTGCGAACCTGCTCAAATCGTTCGTGATGGCGAATTGTTCATAGGCCCGGATGAAGAACCGGTTCCATTTGAAAAAATTGTTGAACATGCCAGGGAAATGAACCTGACCCTATACGTAGAAGGCAAATGGGAAATGCCCAAGTTTGAATGGGATTTCGAAAAAGGCGAGGGGACTCCCTATATTTGTTATACCTTTGGGGCGCAAATTGCAGAGGTAGAAACAGATTTGATCACAGGGGAGACCAAAGTGATTGGTATTTGGGCTGCTCATGATAGTGGTACCGTTATCTTTAAACAAGGTGCAGACGGGCAAATGTATGGTGGAATTGGACAGGGTTTGGGGTATGCCATGATGGAAGAAATGAAATACGATCAAGGTTTCCCAGCTAATATCAATTTCAGACAATATTTGATTCCTACCGCTTTGGATATGCCCGAGATGGATATTAAATTTGTGCAGGTTTCGTTTGAAACAGGCCCTTATGGTGCAAAAAATATGGCTGAACCAACCATGATTGCGATTGCACCTGCTATAGCCAACGCTTTGTATCAGGCTACCCATCAGCGTCATAACGTGATCCCCTTAACTGTGGAACGTTTAGCAACCGGTATTGAACCGGTCAGAAAAGCAAGTCCATCCCGCATTCGAAAGGGATTGGGTTTGAAATAAACCGCAATACAGAAAGTTTGTATGAAGACAATTATTTATAACGCACAGATCAAACAACCAAACCAATGGATCAATAATGGATGTATCCAGATTGAGGACGGTTTCATTTTAGCTATTTCGTCACAAACCCCTGATGAAAAACTAATATCGTCTTTTGATCAAGTGATCGATGCAAAGGGAATGGCACTTTTGCCAGGTTTGGTTAATGGACATACACATTTCAGCCAGACATTTATGCGTGGTCTGGCTGGTGGACGGCCATTACTGCAATGGTTAAAAGAATTAATCTGGCCGCTTCAGGCAGAAATATCTGTGCAAGAAATGCAGTTGGCCGCACTATTGGGTTTGGCTGAAAATGTGCGTTGTGGGGTGACGGAAGTAGTCAATCACCATAAGATCACTCGTTCGCGCCAACATACACTTGCAGTAAAGGAAGCTGCAGAAAAAATTGGCATTCGGACAACCATTGCACGGGCATGGGCAAACAAGGGAAAAATTAACGAGACCGATCAGCAAATTATGGAAGAACTGGAAGAGTGGTATACAGTTTTCCATTCGGATGCGTTAACCAAGTTTGCTTCAGGGCCGTTAACCCCATGGCGTTGTTCTGCAGAATTACTTCAAAAAACACACCAATTGTCATTAAATCACAACAGTTTTACACATATCCATGTTTCGGAAACTGCTGAAGAAGTGCAGATGACAGTGGAAGAAACCGGGATGCGCCCTGTGCATTGGTTAGATCAGATTGGTGTTTTAGATGACCACACCCAGGTTGTGCATGCTGTTTGGGTCGATGATTCGGAAATTGAGCTTTTGGCAAAGAAAAAAGCGACCGTTGTGCATTGTCCGGTGAGTAATGCGGTTTTAGGTTCAGGAGTAGCCCCGGTTCGAAAAATGCTTAACCAAGACGTAAATCTTCGATTAGGTACCGATGGCCCTGCTAGTAATGACACGCAGGATTGTTTTGAGAATATGAAAATGGCGTTATGTTTGGCAAGAGCAACTTTTCTGGATGCGAATAATCTTTCCAACCAGCATGTATTAGATATGGCAGTCAATCATCAAACCTTGTCGATTGGTGCGAAAGCGGATTTGATTTTGGTAAAGATGAATAATTTGCACAGTGCCCCAGTGCATGACCTTGATTCTGCCTTAACATTATGTTCACGTGGAGACGATGTGGATACGGTGATGGTGGAAGGGAAAATTGTTTTACAAAATGGGAAATTGACAACGATTGACGAAGAAGTATTGCTGAAAGAATGTAATTTGGCAATTAACTCCTTACGAAAAAGAGCAGGGATCAGCATATGAATGGAAAAGAAAGAGCGACATTAGCGTTTCAGCATAAGGAAGCGGATCGGGTGCCAATTTTTGAATTAACGATCGATAATCCAACCGCTGAGTTTTTTCTGGGCAGACCCACATTATGTGGTTTTGGCGGGAATGCGCGAGGACTGAAAAGAAACAAGGCATTGTTAGATGGAACGATCAATCAATACCTTCATCAACGATTAACCGATGATATTGAATTATATAAAAAGTTGGAACTTGATGTTTTTCCATTGGTGTCTCCTCAACCTAGAGAGAATGCAATTCCGGAACAACTGACAGAAAATACATGGAAATTTACAAATCAAAAAACTGGGCAGTGGGAGATTGCACTGTATCATGCGGATTCAGATGTTTATGACACAGTTGATTCTTCGATTAAACAGGGTGGATTGGCTGAATTGGAAAAGTTAACAGATTTCCTGGAGAGTCAAACTTTTGATCCGGATGCCTGGGATTTTTCTCCGGTTGATCGTGTTGTTGAAGCCTTAGGTTCCGAAATGATGATTCTCGGTCATATTGATGTTGAAATTGGTTCAACATTTGAGTGGGCTGAAACCTTTTTAATCGGTTTGGTTGAGGCCCCGGATTTAATTCACCGTTATTTAGATGCTCGATTAAACCTTGCTTTACCACTAGCTGAAAAAATGTTACAGCATGGGGTTCACGGTATGGAAGGGGGGTATGATTGGGCATCCAATAAAGGACCAATCTTTTCACCGCGCCATTTTAGGAAATTTGTATTTCCGAGGTTAAAGAAAATTACCGATCTCGTACATCGTTATGGTGGTTATTATGTTAAACACACGGATGGTAATGTAAACAGTCTGCTTGAAGATATTATTCAGGCTGGCGTGGATGGTTTTCAAGCGATTGAACCGCACGCAGGGATGGATATTGCCCAGATTAAACGTGATTATGGTGACCGCTTGACATTAATTGGCAACGTAGATTGTTCCACCGTGTTAGTCGATGGACCGGAACAAGCGGTACGTGAACAAACAGAATATGTGATTCGTTCCGCTGCACCTGGGGGAGGGTTTTTATTATCAAGCAGTAATTCTATTCATCCTGGTGTGAAACCTGAATATTATATGGCAATGTTGGAAACAGCCAGAGCTGTTGGAGATTACCCAATCAAAACGGAGTAATTAAAATATGGAAAAAATTTCAGATTTGCGAAGTTATATTAATCGATTACGCGAACAAGGTAGATTAACGACAATCGAGAAAAAAGTTGATTTAGTGCACGAACTGGCAAACGTAGCTGCAACATTGGCAAGACAAAGTGGTCAGGCAGTTATCTTTGAAAATCCAATGGACAAAACCGATAAATATCCGTGGCATATATTTGCAAATGCGGTAGTTAACCCGGTAACGGCAGCGCTGGCATTAAATTGTGAGGTTGATGACATCATCGATAAAATGAGTTTCGCGTTAGAGCCCGCCAACGCTGTTTTTCCAAAACAAACAGAGAACAAGCCAGCCTGGATGGAGAACATAATTACAGGTGATGATATTGATCTGAATTTAATTCCCATTCCAACCCATGGATTGCATGATGGTGGTCCATTCATTACGGGCGGCGTTGTGGTCACTAAGGATCCAATCAGCGGGCGTGGAAACCTTTCTTACAACCGAATGCAGGTGCTTGGAAAGACCACTTTTGGTTTTAACGTTAATGAGTGGCGGCACGTTATGCAGTTTTATAAAATCCAGCAAGAAAAAGGGGAAGGTTTGCAGGTAGCCGTGGTGATTGGGATTGATCCGGCGATTTCAATTGCCGGTGGCGCACGTTACGATAATGATGAACTCGCAATTGCAGGAGCGATTCGCGGAGAAGCGGTCCCTGTTCATAAGGGGGTTACCGTGGATATCGATATTCCCGCTCATGCTGAAATTGTGATTGAAGGATATTTACCCCCACAAATCCGCAAAAAAGAAGGCCCATTGGCAGAATTCCATGGTTATTATGGAGAATTATGGGAATCACCGGTTTTTGAAGTGACTGCTATTTGTTATCGTAACCAACCTATCTTTCAGACGATTGTTCCCGGCTGGGATGAACATATTTATATTGGTAATGTTTTACCAAGGGAACCTTTGCTGTTACGTTTTGTAAAACATGTCAGCCAGAATGTAACCGGTTTGCATATTCCACCGTATGGGAATGGATTTTCCGCCCTGGTGCAAATTGATAAGTCCAATCCTGGTGAACCTTATAACGTTGCAATGGCAGCCTTTACAGCCCACGTCAATATCAAACAAGTAATTGTTGTTGATTCGGATGTTAATATCCATGACCCTGCGGATGTGCTGTGGGCACTAACCAATCGGGTAGATTGGTCGAAGGACTTTTTCCTGGTTCCTGGAGCTCAAGGCCATGAAATGGATCCTACAGCCGATATGCGTGGTGTTCATACCAAGATTGGCATTGATGCCACCTACAAACCAGAACGTAGAAATTATGGAGAGCGAATTCGCTATCCAATGATGGATCTTAAAAAATATTTAAGTTGATGAAGGGAGAATAAATTAAATGAATCAAAGAGTTGCCCTATATTTACAAGATAAACATGATATCCAATATGAGTTAGAAATCGCAAAATACGCAGAAGACCGTGGTTTCAGTGAAATTTGGCAAGCGGATACACGTTTGGCACGTGATTGTGTCGTTATGATGAGTGCTTTGTTGACGGTTACAAAAAAGATGCGTTTCGGTTCCGGTGTATTACCAATTTGGACCAGAAACCCCGCTGTTATTGCCGCCACTTGGAGTACCATGTGGGAACTTGGCGGCAAGGTCGATGGACAAGGACGCGTAATGTTAGGTTTGGGTGCCTGGTGGGAACCGATTGCGAGCCGCGTTGGTGTTAACAGGCATAAACCCCTTAAAGCGATGCGCGAAAATATCGAATCCATCCGCCAATTATTCACCATGGAGGAGGTTAGCTATTCAGGAGAATTTGTTAATTTGGATCGTGTTAAATTGGATGTTGCTTTTGGCGATGCCAGTCCGCGTGATATTCCACTTTACATTGGTGCAACCGGCGATAAAATGTTAGAAATGGCTGGCGAAATTTGTGATGGTGTGGTGTTAAATTACGTTGTTTCGGTGGATTATATTAAACGAGCCGTTAGTTTGGTTGAAAAGGGCGCCCAAAAAGTAGGAAAAACCCTGGCCGATATTGACCGACCCGAATTATTAGTATGTTGTTTGTCTGACGAGAATCCTGATGCGGCGATGGCAGAAGGTAAAAAACTGGTTGCATATTATCTGGCCACCGAACCGCATATTATGAAAGCTTCGGGAGTAGACCAGTCATTACTTGAAAAGGTTCAATCCATTATGAGTTGGCCGGCCACCGAAGAAGATTATATTCGCGCATCAAAGGTTATCCCGGATGAAGTGGTCCGTAACTTAATGGCGGTGGGCACATCTGAAGAATGCCGTAAAAAAGTACGTGAATATGTGGATGCCGGTGTGACCTGCCCAATCTTGTACCCGATGATGGATGATATCAAACCAGTTGTTGATGCTTTTGCTGACGGATTTTAATGGTAGAAAACGGATAATTTTATGGAAATTAATGAATTACAGGAAAAAATCGCAGCAATGGCAGAAGAATTTCGCCAACCCATGACGGAATTCTTAAGTGATTTGATTCGTATTCAAAGTTATACAGGGCATGAAAAACCAGCCGTCGAACGGACACTTTTGGAGCTGAAACAAATCGGTTGTGATGAGGTCTGGATTGATAGTGCAGGGAATGCGCTCGGCAGAATTGGAAATGGTAAAAGAACAATCCTCTTTAACGCCCATCTTGATACGAATGAAGTAAGTGACGATTCCCAGTGGCCACATCCGCCATTGGAACCGGTCATCGAAGGTGATGTTTTATATGGACTCGGTGCTTCGGATTGTAAAGCCGGTGTAGCCGCTATTGTTTATGGTGCAGCCATCTTAAACAAACTGAACTTATTAGATGACGTTTCCGTCGTGGTGATGGGTGCTACCCTGGAAGAAGATGCGGAAGGATTTGCTTTACGCTCTTTGGTGGAACGTGATTTATTAAAACCGGATTGTGTTCTTTTGGCCGAAGCGACGGATCTGACTTTGCGAAGAGGTCATCGTGGGCGATGTGAAGTGCATGTCCGTACCAAAGGAAAAGCAGTCCATGCCAGCACACCCCATCTTGGTGAGAACGCCATCTTAAAAATGGCCCCTGTGATCGAAGCCCTTGAAGCAATGAATGGCAGCTTGCCCACTCATCCCATTTTTGGTGATGGAACACAGGTCGTTAGTTTAATTAATGGTCCACATACGCCAAACTCAGTTCCCGATTGGTGTGAAGTGGCAATTGATCGTAGACTGGTGCCGGGCGAAACAGCCGAATCAATCGTTGAAGGCATTCGAGCAGTAGTTGAGCCGATGGGCGCTTCTGTGGAAATTCCGGTCCAGCCTGTTTTAAGCCATACTGGGTTACGATTAGATGCACCCAGTTTTTATCCGGGCTGGTTGGTTGAAGAAAACGATCTCGTTGTTCAGGTTGGAAAATTGACCTATCAGGCTTTATGGCAGCAAGAGCCTGTGGTTGATGTTTGGAAATTTAGTACAGATGGCACCTATTCCGCAGGTGCAGCCGGAATCCCAACCCTGGGATTTGGACCCCAAGAAGAAGTTTACGTTCATACCGCACTTGATCAGGTGAACCTGAATAAAGTGGTGCAGGCTGCCATGTTTTATGCGCTTTATCCGGTAATCTATCAACAGGTTACTGGTGCGAAACCCAATTAACCATATTTTAAAGGAGAAAGATAGTAATGCAAACAGGATTATTTGGTAAGGATTTTATTTCGACAGAAGACTGGTCGGTTGATGAATTGATCGCCATGATGGAAATGGCCGGCGATTTAAAACGACGTTTCTCTGTGGGCGAGTATACCGATCACATTTTACGGAATAAAACGCTGTTCATGTTGTTTTTTGAAGAATCTACCCGCACCCGCAATTCTTTTGAAGCGGGTATGACCCAACTTGGTGGTCATGCACATTATTTAACACCCAGTGCAACACAGGTTGGACATGGAGAAAATGAACGGGATACGGGTGGTGTCTTACAACGATATGGACATGGAATTTCCGTACGTGACTGCCGCACTGGCATTGGGCAAGCTTACCAATACCGCTTGGCAAATGAAATTGATATTCCTGTCATTTCAATGCAAGACGATGTTGATCATCCCTGTCAGGCGATGGCTGACTTAATGACCATTCGTGAAAAATTTGGAAATGATTTGCGCGGGCGAAAATTCGTTATTTCCTGGACATATGCTCCCAAATATGTACGTCCATTATCCGTGCCGCAGGCATTGGTGATGTTGATGACCCGTTTTGGGATGGATGTGACTTTGGCACATCCCAAAGGATTTGAATTAATGCCCAAATGTTTAGACTCTGCTCGTGATCATGCCGCCCAAAATGGCACCAAATTCGAAATCGTGGATGATATGGACGCTGCTTTTGAAGATGGTGATATCATTTATGCCAAGAGTTGGGGACCAATTATGCACACGGAAGAACCCGCTGAGGTGCAAGCCATGTGTGATGAACACAAAGATTGGATTTGTGACGAACGCCGCATGGATCTTTCCAAACCCAATTCAATTTATATGCATTGTATGCCAATTGACCGTGGATATGAAGCAACCAATGGCGTTGTTGATGGACCACATTCCGTAATCTTTGATGAAGCGGAAAACCGTTTACACATCCAAAAAGCCTTAATGGCATTAACCATGGGTGGTCGTTTGTAGTTTGTTTTTTTACGTAGGGAGGAAAAACTTTTCCTCCCTACGAGTTAATTTTTAAATCCAGAGAATTTAATGAAAGAACCTGAAACTGCTTTACTAATATTGGATAAACCTTTAGTAGATCATAAATTGGAAATGAGACTGCCCGAAGGGGTTTACCTTAATGAGATTGTTAAAACATTAAAAATTAAACCCGGTTTGTCTTTTGTATTATTGGTTAACGGGCAGGTTTCTGATGGAAATTATTATGTTAAACACGGGGATATTATTAATTGTATTCCCCAAATTGTAGGAGGTTTGTATTAATGGAAAAAAATAATAAACAATTTCAGGTTTTAATGGAACAGGATTTTTTGGATGGAAAAACAGCATTTACTGGAAAAATATTACGAGTAAATTTGACCACGGAAGAAATTTGGGTTGATGAACAGCCTGAATCTTTTTATCAAAAATGGATTGGCGGACGGGGATTGATCCTTTATTACCTGATGAAGGAAACAGCACCAAAAATAGACCCATTGGGACCAGAAAATTTATTAATTTTTGCTCCGGGTTTATTAACAGGTACCATTTTGCCAGGAACTGGCCGGCATGCTGTCGGAGCCAAGTCTCCTCTGACAGGTGCATTGGCTTCCAGTGAGGCAGGTGGCTGGTGGGGTGCTGAAGTTAAAAAAGCTGGGTTTGATGCTGTAGTTATTCAGGGAAAAGCTTCTCGACCTGTTTATTTATGGATTAAAGATGGCAGTGTAGAAATTCGTGAGGCGGAACATCTCTGGGGTAAAACCACAGGTGATTGCCAGGAAGCTTTGCATACTGAATTGGGTGACAGCAAGGTTCGCATAGCCCAAATTGGTCCTGCTGGTGAAAATGAGGTTTTATATGCCTCCATCATGCATGATATAAATCGTGCAGCCGGGCGCTCCGGTTTGGGAGCCGTGATGGGTTCAAAAAACCTGAAAGCAGTTGCAGTGCGGGGCACAATGAAAGTTGGACTGGCGGATCAAGCCCTGGTAAAAATGACAGCCAAATGGATTACATCCAACTATAAAGACATGATGGGTTGGGCGATTTCTTATGGCACATCAGGATCAGTAAAATTTAATCACGACAGTGGCGCAACTGGGATCAGAAATTATCAAGATGCTGTTTTGGACGGTATTGAAAATATTGATGCTGCCACCATCTTCCCGTTATTGATTAAAGATCGCGATACCTGTAACCGTTGCCCTGTACGCTGTAAGTTGGTTGTTGGCCATGATGGCGAAATTACCATTGAAGAAAAATATGGCGGCCCGGAATATGAATCGATTGGCGGTTTAGGTGCCTTATGCGGCATTACTGATCCGGTCATCGTTGCAAAAGCCAATGAGTTGTGTGCTGCTTATGGCCTGGATACTATTTCTACAGGTGGTACGATTGCTTTTACAATGAACTGTGTGCAAGAAGGGCTACTGGATGGTTTTGACTTTTTACCCACTTTTGATGACGGTGACGCCCTATTAAAAAGCATTCAATTAATCGCGGATCGATCTGGTATTGGTGATTGGATGGCAGAAGGCAGCTACCGCATGGCAGAACGAATCGGAAATGCCGCGGTACCCTTTTTGGCAGTTTCCCGTAAACAGGAATTTCCTTTACACGATCCCCGTTTAAAAAATGCAATGGGAATGGGATATGCTCTTTCCGCAACGGGGGCAGACCATATGCACAATCTGAATGATACCTTTGCCACTTTTGATGGTGGTGATGTATGCGCTCGTTTGAGAGAATTGGGATTCGAAACTCCTTTAGAACTTTGGGGTATTTCCGATAAAAAGATTGATGCATTTGTTTATGAAACAGCCTTTAAAAACTTCCTGGATAGTGCCGTCATTTGTCATTTTTATCCGTATGAATACCATCATATGGTGGATGCATTAAACGGAGCGGGTGGTTGGAATTTAGATCGGGATGATATTAACCAAATTGGTGACCGGATTATCACGTTAGCTCGTCTTTATTTACTGCGAGAAGGCTTTACCCTTGCGGATGATACCCTTTCAGCAAGAGCCTATTATCGTTTGAGTGAAGGACCGATTGCTGGAAAGTCATTAACACCCCCTGAATTGGCTGATGCGCTCCAGCGATATTTTAAACGGATGAATTGGACGGAAACTGGTGTACCATCACCCGAAGTTTTAACTGAACTGGGACTTGAAGATTTTATTCCATCTGCTTCATAACACCTTCAACAATCACCTGGTATCCATGTGCAGCTTGAAGTAAATCTGTTAATGCGATTGATTCATCGACAGTGTGGGCATCCGATTCTTTTCCTAGCCCATACCCTATGGTTGGAATTGCTGCAATTCCCGCTGTGTAAGCGGCGTTCGTACAAAACCGGTACGTTTTTATCTGAATGTCCGGTTGGATGGTTTGAAGCGAAAAAAGTGCACGTTGAATGAAAGGATGGTCTTCTTCGAATAACCAGGCTGGATAAAATTTGGGCCCTCCGACTGGATATCCAGTGTAGGTGGTTTCAGTACCTTCTTTCAACTGAATAATACAGGAAATCCCCGCATCTTGTGCTGTTGTTTGTAATTCTGATTGAAGACTTTCTATGGTCTCATCGACCAACAAGCGGCGGTCAAATGTGACCTTACAACGGTTTGGAATAACGGAATGACCTGGGTAAGGCTCAGAAATGATGTCGGTTAAAACCATTGACCCTGGGCCTAAAATTGAATGTTGGTTTTTTTCTTTTGAATCAATGATCTTGATCAAATCCATCATCTGGTGAACCGCACAATTTCCAATTTCCGGTGATGAGGAATGGGCTGATTGACCAATGGTTTCTACAACTATTTCGGCACGCCCTCTTCCCCCGCGATTAAGCTGCAATTGGGTTGCTTCACCAATAATGACGTAATCCGGGTTCACTTCATCAACAACCACTTGAATGCTGCCACCTTCAACAACCTCTTCGTTTACGGTTGCACTGACGTATACATTACCAAACAATTTGGATCGATCCAAAGCAGCAGCACCGTATATCATCGCGACCAAATTGCCTTTGGTATCCGCAGCACCGCGTCCGTATAAACGCTCATTCTTAATGACACCGCCAAAGGGGTCAACAGTCCAATCGGTTTCTTTCACAGTAACCGTATCGGCATGTGCATCTAGCAATATATTTTTTCCTGGATGGTTCCCCTTGATTTCACCAATAGCATTTCCCGCTTTATCAATCCAGGCACGATCAAAACCTAAAGATTTCATTTCTTTAATAACCGAATGAATAAATTCTTCTTCCTGACCGGTGATACTAGGAATCCGAATACAGTTTTGCGCAAAATGGATTAGTTTTTTGTTATTCATGTCATTTGCTCCATAAGATAAGGGGGAATTAAAACGGTTTAGATCTTTTTTCTATGTATTCTACTTGAAACTTATTAAGTGAATCACCTTTTTTGCTAAAAAAACAAGTTAAAAATGCTTATTGACATTTCATTGAAAAATTATCATAATATACATAATGTACGTATATTATGATAATTAAACACTAAGCTATTTTAAAAAGGACTTAAACATGTCCCACCTTAATCGAAATTCTCCAATCCCTTTGTATTACCAAATCAAATTAATCCTTTTGGAAAATATAGAAAACGGCGAATTTGCTGTGGGAAAACTATTACCTACCGAATCAGAGTTAATGGAAAAATATTTTGTTAGTCGTGCCACGGTTCGCCGGGTTATGCAAGATCTTGAAAATGATGGTTATATAAAACGGACTGCAGGCAAAGGAACATTCGTTATTCGTTCCAAGATTAGTAGAGAATTAACCAATTTGACGAGTTTTACACAGGACATGAAACGACTTGGTAAAAGCGTTTCCTCAAAAATAATCAAATTTGAAATAATAACTCCTTCTAATAATATTGTTGAAAAATTTGGCTTGCCTGAAGGGTCACCTTTGCTTTATGTCTACAGACTTAGGTGTGTAGAAGAAGAACCTGTAGCAATTAATATTTCTTACCTTAATTTGCCTAATGGTATTGTCATAACAAAAGAAGAAATGGAGGGGGCTGGGTCGATTTATGCTTTATTAGAATCAAAAGGTGTACCACCAATCGAATCGGATCGGACTCTGGAAGCAATTGAAGCAAATGAGGAGCGGGCTTCTATTCTTAAAATTCAACCAGGCTCCCCTTTACTGATGGTCGAAGGATTGGCGTATACCTATAACCATCATCCCATTGAGTATCACCAGGTAATAAGTGTAGGAAAACGATACAAATACAACATTCATCTTAAACGTTAATAAGATTTCAAAAAAATTACAGGTAAATAAATATTGGAGGAGGTGCTTTAGAAAATCTAACATATTGTTTTGGAAGTCCTTTTATACTTTGAACGCCGATTTACAAATTGGAAATTTTTCCCCATGAAAAACAGTCACCCATTTATACCGATCAAGGAGATCTGTAATGCGAACTAAAACTTTTAGAAGTGTTTTGTATGTATTCCTATTGTTCGTTATGGTTGTTGGCGCTGTAGGTTGTACACCTGCTGTTCCAGAACCGGTAGAAGAACCATCTGCCCCAGTTGAAACTGCAAAGAAATTCGAAGGTGTTGAATTAACGTTAGCCTCGATGACAGACCAATATGTTGCTGGCTTCCGTTATTTGATTCCTATGTTTGAAGAAGAAACAGGAATCAAAATTGTGATGGATGAATTAGGTTACGTTGACCTTTATCAAAAACTTACTGCCGATTTTGTTGGGAAAACGGCGCAATATGACCTGATGACAGTTGATATCGTATGGTCAGGCGAATATGCTGCGAATGGATATACACTGCCGTTAGATGATTTTATGGCTCGTGATGCAGCTGAAATTAATACTGATGATATTATGCCGGTAGCATGGACATTAGGTGAATGGGAAGGAAAACATTGGGCTTATCCCTTAGCCGGATATGCAAATGTTTTGAATTACCGTAAAGATCTTTTAGAAGAAACAGGCATTACGCCACCAGCTACACAGGAAGAATTATTAGCCGCTGCCCAGCAGTTAACTGATGGTGATCAATATGGTATTGCATTATTGGGTGCGAAAGGCTCAGCAGTTGCACAGGATTATATGTCCTTCTTACAGCAGCACGGCGGAGCAGTTTTAGATGCCGATGGAAATATCAATCTTAATACACCAAAAAATGTAGAAACCCTTGATTTTTTTGGCGAATTATTCAATTATGCTCCTCCAGGCTCAACAGATTATTGGTGGGATCAGCGTGAAACCGCTTTCCGTAATGGTACAGTTGCAATGATGGAAGGTTGGAGTATCGCCCGTGCAGGTTACGAAAACCCAGAAATGTCTAGCATTGTTGGTAAAGTAGACGTAACCGCTGCGCCAGTGTCTGCAGGCATGGAACCGAAATACGGTTTCGGCGGTTGGGGTATTGGTATCAATGCTTCATCAGATGCCACAAAACAAGAGGCCGCATGGGAATTCATCAAGTGGATTACCTCAGAAGAAATCCAAAAAGAATGGATTAAACATGACGGTGCTCCTATTCGCCGATCAACTTTGGAAGATCCCGAACTAAATACCTTATACCCGTGGTTCCCACTTTTGTTGAAATCGTTTGAAAATGGTGATGGTGATTATCGTCCCCGAATTCCTCAATACAGCATTATTCAAGATGCTCTCGGCACGTACGTGAATGCTTTCTTAGTAGGTCAGGAAACAGCTGAAAGTGCATTGATTAAAGCGCAAGAACAAATCGACGCAAACATTAAATAAGATAAATCATTTATTAAATATTCGGGATGTTATGTTAACATCCCGAATATTTTCCAAATAAAAAACATTCGAGGAACCATTGAATCAGACCTTGGGAAAATCATTATATAAAAAGTTTCAAAATAATACTTATTTAGTTTTACTGTTGCCATTATTGCTTTTTGTTGTATTAATTGCTATTTATCCATTATTTTTTTCCTTTAGAATTAGCCTTTTTGATTACCGGCTGACAGACCCGAATCAAACC
Source organism: Anaerolineaceae bacterium (assembly GCA_002702705.1). Taxonomy (GTDB): domain Bacteria; phylum Chloroflexota; class Anaerolineae; order Anaerolineales; family Anaerolineaceae; genus UBA6170. Next base: position 133,798 of record PABH01000008.1, on the reverse strand, counting down.
CAAACCTTTGTTGGCATCGAAAATTACATAAGGGCATTTAAAGACCCAATCATTTTTATTTCCCTAAAGAATACGCTTATATTTGTTGCAGGTACCGTATCAGCAGAGCTTGTAATGGGTTTAGGTTTGGCTTTGTTGTTTGCCCCTGAAACACGAATTGCCCGATTTGTTCGGTCTTTTTTATTGATCCCAATGGCGTTGCCACCATTGGTGGTCGGCTTGGTTTGGAAATCCTTATATAATGCAGATTTTGGTGTTATCCCATTTTATCTGAAAGAATTAGGAATTAATGTTGGCCGTGGTCCGTTGGGGGAACTCAATTTTGCCATGCCTGCAGTGATCTTAATTGATATTTGGCAGTGGACGCCATTATTGATGATCATCTTTTTGGCGGGTTTAAAAGGTTTACCTAAAGAACCTTATGAAGCGGCTTATGTCGATGGTGCTTCCCGCTGGCAAAGTTTCTTATATATTACTTTACCATTGTTAAAGCCTACATTTTTAATCGCTTTTTTGACAAGAACGATCCAATCTTTTAAGGTATTTGACATTATCTATGCTACTACTGCCGGGGGACCCGGTAATGTAACAACTGTGCTAAATTTCCATATTTATACTGTTGGAATGACATTTTTTGATATGGGTTATGCCGCAGCGTTAGCAAATATACTTTTATTTGTAGTTACGATCATTTCAATTATTTATATTGGGGTTATGTCCCGCCAGCAATATTAAGAGGATTTTATGAATCAGAAAAAAGCTTTGTGGGAAAAAATAATCTTAGCAGTTTTATCAATAGTCGCTATTATATTTTTTATGATGCCAATTTACTGGTTAATTACCACGGCATTCAAATTTGGAAGGGATGCCTTTCTTCTGCCACCCCAATGGTTGTTTTTTGAAGCGACGCTAAAGAACTTTCAAAGCGTATTAGCTTCAGATAAAACGTTCTTATATATCAAAAATAGTTTGATAATTACGACAGGAACGACCATTCTTTCGCTTGTGTTAGGGGTGCCTGCCGGTTATGCGATTGCGCGTGCCAAAAACAGATTTGTTGGTAATTCTTCGTATTTCTTTTTGTTACTTCAGATGATTCCTCCAACGGCCATGTTGATCCCTTTTTACTTGATTATGCGTGATTTACATTTATTGGGAACGTATACTTCAGTGATATTGTTAGATACAGTTTTTGATGCATCCTTTGTAGTATGGATGATGCGGAGTTACTTTGTTGATGTACCTCAAGAGATTGAAGAAGCAGCATTGGTTGATGGTGCATCACAATTAAGTGCATTTTTTAAGGTCGCAATTCCTCTTTCAATTCCTGGAATAATTGCCTCTGCTTTATATACGGTTATTTATTCGTGGAATGATTTCCTTTTTGCATTGATGTTAACCTCACCAAAAACAAAAACAATACCATTAGGGATCCTTGCTTCATTCAGTGCTGTTGAAATTAGCTGGGGTAAAATGGCGGTGATGTCCATATTTGCGATCATTCCTGCAGTCCTAATTTCGTTATTCTTGAATCGTTACTTTGTTCAGGGACTAACAGCAGGAGCATCAAAAGGGTAAATTATGGATGGGATAACCTGTTTTTCTGGAGCAACCATTATCGTCGGTACGGATTTTGAAGTGATTCAAAATGCTTCGGTTAATGTTGAAAACGGAAGGATTCTTTCGATTGGTGAACCAATCCCTGGGGCTGTTGAGGTCGATCTTGAATCAGGTTTAATTTGTCCCATGTTTATTAATGCCCATTGCCATATCGGTGATACAGGTGCTAAGGAATTAGGGATTGGTATTCCCATGGAAGAGGTTGTTTCCCCTCCTGATGGGTTGAAACATCGTTTTTTAAGTAAATTAAACCGGGAAGACCAGATTGCGCAAATGCGACATGGTTTGCTGGAAATGTTATCAAATGGAACTATTGCTTGTGGAGATTTCAGGGAACAAGGACTGGAAGGGGTTCTACGGTTACGGGAAGCAGCAAATGGATTACCAATTTATCTAAAGATTTTAGGCAGAGTTTGTGAAACAGCTACTGAATCCGAACTAGAGTTAGAGGCAATCGAATTATTAAATACAGCTGACGGTTTTGGTGTGAGGGATGTTGATTGTTATTCTGCTGCTTTGTTAAAAAGGCTACAGTTGTTGTTTCCCGAAAAATTATTTGCGGTGCATGTAGCTGAAAACGAGCAAGCTGAGGCTAAAAGTGTGAAAAAATTTGGTCGAGGACAGGCACTAAGAGCCCTCGATTGGAACCCGGATATATTAGTGCATCTGACACACACATCCAAACGAGAATTAAGGGAAATCAAAGCTTCTGGAGTGAATGTAGTTGCTTGCCCTCAATCTAATAGTATTTTGGGTGATGGTTTCCCAAATTTAAAAGGCTGGCTTGATGAGGACTTAACATTCGGATTGGGTACAGATAATCTTATGGCAACTGCGCCAAATATGCTGCGGGAAATGAGCTATACATCCCGTATGATTAGGGGAATATCAAAAAATGCCGGAGCAGTTGATTCAAAAACTATTTTAATGGCTGCAACAATAATGGGAGCAAAAGTTTTAAATTTAGAGAAAGATTTAGGAAGTTTATCACGTGGAAAATTAGCAAATTTCCTTGTGTTTGACCTTAATAGCCGAAATCTTAAGTATAACCATGATCCAATTAGTGCTCTGGTTAATCGAGCTGGTGTGAACGACATTAAGACTATTTACATTAAAGGAGTGAAATATAAATGAAAGCAGAAACAATGCGTGTGATGTGGGCAGAACGCCCAAATGAATTAGAAGTAAGACAAGTGCCCATGATTGAAATTGAAGAAAATGAAGTATTGATTGAAGTTGCATATGTAGGTATTTGTCCTTGGGATGTACGTGCTTTCTCCGGTCTTTCATCCTCAGTTGCTTTTCCCCGTATTTTAGGTCATGAAATGGCAGGGATTGTCAGGGCTGTGGGGAAAAATGTAAAAATAGTGAAACCGGGCATGCGGGTTGTTCCGGATATGGGCATAAAATGTGGTGTGTGTAAAGCGTGCCGCTCTGGACGAGAAAATCGGTGCCAAAACCCCTTGTTTCGACAGTATGGTGGCGGATTCGCAGATTATGTTCGTGTTCCTGAAAAAAATGTTCATATTATTAAAAATGCAAAGACAAAATTACAGGCTGCAGCATTTACAGAGCCATTGGCTTGTGTGGTGCGTGGACAGGATATTTTAAATTTGTATCCGGGTGAAATTCAATTGGTGGCAGGCTTAGGTCCAATCGGATTAATGCATTTGCAGGTTGCGAAAGCCTTTGGTTGCAGAGTGATTGCATCCGATCCAATTCCTGAACGATTGGTGAAAGCAAAGGAGCTTGGTACTGATTGGACGGTAAATCCTAATGAAACAGATGTGGCTGAATTTGTTAAAGACATATCAGATGGTTGGGGGGTTGATGCAGCTGTAGTGACAGTTGGTTCTGCTCGTTTGGTGGAACAAATTATTCCTATGTTAGCGCCTGGTGGCCGGCTAAATATATTTGCTGGCATTTATCCTAAAGATCAATTACATATTGACCCGAACCTGATTCATTATGGTGAATATGTGATAACCGGTTCAGCTGATAGTACACCCATCAATATGGATAAAGCCTTAGAATTAATTGAAACAGGAATTGTAAAAACTGAAACGTTGATTAGCCATATGTTGCCTTTAGAAGAATTGGGAAAAGGCTTTGAAATTGTAAATAAAAGGCAAGGATTAAAAATCATGTTGGACGTGAACAGCAATCTGGAATGAAAGAAAATCGACCTTACGTTTTAGCTTTTGATATAGGTACTTCAGCCTTAAAAGCGGTTGTTTATGGTAAAAATGGTAAACACCTTGCTTCCGAGTCTTTTCGTTATGAAATAAAATCAAACCAGCCAGGCTGGGCAGAAGCGGATCCGGAAGATTGGAAAAACGCTCTTGAAGTTGTTCTCACAAATCTCAATAAAAAGGGGGAACTCTTAAAGCATATTGAGATTATTGCTTTTACTGGACAAATGCATACGGCAGTTTTGTTGGATGATAAATTAGAACCAATATCTCCTACGATTTTGTGGTTAGACCGAAGAGCAGTAACTGAAACAGAAGCATTAATAACGTATTTAAAATTGCCTCCCTATCAACTTAATTCAACGTATACCCTGCCAAAATTGTTATGGTTAAAAAATCATAAACCGGAAATAATTTCAAAAATAAAGCATATTTTATGGCCCAAAGATTACCTAAGATTCTTGTTTACCGGGCAGGTTTTTACAGATATTACTGAAGCAGGTGGGGCAGGGTTGTTGGATTGGAGCAGTTTAAAATGGGCTGAAGAACGGATGGAGTATATAGGTTTTGATCCCAAAGTTCTGCCCCCGCTCAAACAACCGGACGATGATGCTGGAAAATTAAAACCAGAAATTGCAAAAAAATACGGAATAAATCCTGAAGTTAAAATTATTATTGGGGCGGGTGATGTATTGGCATTGATTTCAAGTGCACCGCCAGCTTTTGGACGGGTTTCTTGTTCTCTGGGTAGTTCCTCCATGGTTTTTTGTCCGGTCGATTCAATGGATCAGATATCTGATCCATTGAATCGAATCTATACGTATCCATTATTAGCATATCCATTATTAGGTGGTGTCTCATCAACGACAGGGGCATCTTTAAAGTGGGCTTCAAAAAATTTATTTCAAGAAATGAGTTTTGATCAAGCAATACAAGAAGCATTAAAAATACCCGAGGGCTGCAACAATCTTCTGTTTTTACCTTTTCTTTCAGGTGAACGCAGTCCATATTGGAATGACAAGTTGAGAGGAGGTTATTACGGGTTAACTTTATCCAGTACACGGGCACATATGCTGCGTGCGGTTATGGAAGGTGTAGGCTATAGTTTGAAATATCTGATTGATATTTTCGAATCATTGGGTGTTCATATTAACGAAATTGCAATTGCAGGTGGTGGTGCAATCACCCCAGGATGGCCACAAATTATTGCAAATATTTGCCAATTACCGGTATGTATTTATACGGGCCAGGAAACAGTTACACACGCATTATTTGCATATGCTTGTAACACTTTAGGTGATGGACGCACATTCGAACAAGCGCTGTCCCAAACTTTTGATGAGATGGAATGGATCCAACCTGATCCGGAATTTAAAGAAATCCACGGCAAAAATTTTATACGTTATTGTGAAATTTCAAATTTTATAGACAAAAACATTAAATAAAAAATAATTTAGGAGTTAAAAATGTCTGGAAAAACAAGAAGGTTAGATCGGCTGTTTGTTGGAGAACAAAAACGTTGTTTACTTTCCCCATTAGATCATGGAGGTTGGTTAGGTCCTGTAAAAGGATTAGATGATCCGGTTTGGATCGTGAAGGAGGTAATTGCTGGTGGTGCGAACGCAGTCTTGGCTTCACCCGGATTTATTTCTGCTGCGTCATCAGTTATTCCTTCAAACGTTGGCATTGTATTAAGAGTAAGTCTTACTGCGGGGTTAAGTAAACAAGGTACGCAAGAAACACCAATCGCCACCATTGATTCTGCAATTCGATTAGATGCTGATGCGATTGCTGTTTCTGTATTTTTTGGACGAGAGGGTGATATTGAAATATATCAATGGCTGGCTTCGATGATTGAAGAATGCCGACCTTATAATATCCCCGTAATTGCCGAAATGATGCCTCCTGAGACTGTAGCATATGATGCAAAAGCGATTGCACATGCAGCCCGAATTGGTATGGAAATTGGGGCCGATGTAATTAAAACAAATTACTGCGGAAACGTTGAAGCATTTCGCCAGGTTGTGAAATCAGTTCCGATCCCGATTATTGTTGCTGGTGGACCAAAATCAAAAAATGAAGGTGATGATGCAACAGCAAATATGGCCAGGGATGCCATCGAAGCCGGAGCTGTAGGTGTAGCCATCGGTCGGCGTGTGTGGCAATCGGATAATCCACGTGACGTAACAAAACAGGTTGCTTCTGTTTTATGGAAGTAAAAGATCAATCAGACTTTTTGAAATAATTCTTAAATTAATCCCTTTGAATGCAGTCAGGTTTATCATTCAAAGGGATTTTTTAAAAAAGGTATCTTTTTCACCAATTTAAAAATAAAATGATACGATAGAAGCCTAATTATTACATTTTATGACAGGATTAAAAATGCAAAACAAAAAAAGGATAATCGTCGGTATCAGTGGTGCAAGTGGTGCGATTTTGGGCATTGAGGTTCTCCGGGCCTTGCAAAAAAATGATAATGTTGAAACTCATCTTGTGATTTCGACTTTAGCGGAGAAGACAATTTTCCATGAGACCGATTTGTCACTGAATGAGATACAAGATCTTGCCGATTATTCATATCCTATTAATGAATTAGGGGCGACGATTGCAAGCGGATCGTTTGAAACTGTGGGTATGGTTATTGTCCCATGTAGTATGAAAACTCTGGCTGGGGTTGCAAGTGGTTATTCGGATAATTTATTATTACGTGCGGCGGATGTGTGCCTTAAAGAACGCCGAAAATTGGTGATTGTACCGCGGGAAACTCCTTATAACGGTATTCATCTACGCAATCTTTCTTTTCTGCATGATCAAGGTGTGGTGATCTTACCTGCGATGATGACCTTTTACCATAAACCAAAAAGTGTTCAGGATATGATTAACCAATTGACGGGCAAGATTTTAAGTCAATTTCAAATCCCTTTTTCAGATTATTCATCCTGGAATGGAATGGATAATGACCACAATGAATAAAATGTCACCCAGAGAACGAGTGTTTGCCAGACTGCAAAGTAGGCCCGTTGATCGAATTCCAAATTTATCGATATTAATGACCTTTGCAGCAAAGTATATTGGTTGTTCTTATGACCAATATGTGCGAGATTACCGATTATTAGTTGAAGGTAATATACGTTGTTGTGAGGACTTTTCAATTGATATGGTCAGTGTTATCTCTGATCCGGTTCGAGAAACATCTGACTTTGGTGCAAATATTGTATTTCCATTTGATGCAGTTCCTTATGCCTCTGATAACTTCATTAAAAAACCTAATGATATACAAAAGCTGAAAGTACAAAATCCACAAATAGGGAAAAGAATGGCTGATCGAATTCGAGCCGTGGAATTATTCAAACAAAAAGTGGGTGATCATTATCCGATTCTTGGTTGGGTAGAAGGAGCTTTTGCGGAAGTATGTGATTTACATGGCGTATCGGAAACCATGGAAGATTTATTCGCTTCGCCGGAATTCATTGTAGAGATGCTTGAAATCTGTACACAACAGGCGATTTCTTTTGCTGAAGCACAAATTGATAGTGGAGCGGATTTTATTGGTATAGGCGATGCCGCAGCATCACTGATCAGCCCGCGGATGTACAGAAAATTCGTTCTTCCCTATGAACAACGCATTATCCAAAGGATTCATGAAAAGGGCGCAAAAGCAAAACTGCATATTTGTGGAAATACATCCGCTTTGTTAAAAATTTTCCCTGAAACAAGTGCGGATATCTTTGATATTGACTATCCAGTTAACTTTTCTGATGCAGTTCAAACGTTTGGGGATTCGATATCCGCTTGCGGTAATTTTGAGCCAACGGCGGTTTTATTACAAGGAGATTTGACAGAGGTGGAAAAAAGCGTCCGCCACTGTGTAGCTGTCTCTACTCAAAATACGATGATTGCGCCGGGCTGCGAAGTGCCTAGAGATACGCCTGTAGAAAACTTAAAGGCTATTTCTAAGACCCTGTGGAATTTATCATCACTAAGACAATGATTCTTAACCAATATAATTTTTAGTGCCCCAACGACCTTCTTTTATCTATTAAAAATCAACCCAGTGTAAAAAAATTATCAAAATACTGAATCAATTTATTCTTTCATCCATTACATTTTCTAATATTCAATTTTATTTAACTTTGACTGATTTTTTAATCTGAAATTTTTTAACAATGTATTTTAACTTTAAGGTAATAAATAATGAGAGCTGAACATCATCTTTTTTCACCGCAACAGAAAAAAATTATTCAAACATGGATACCATTAGCAGGCTCGTGGATGTTAATGGGTATTGAAATGCCATTAATAACGGCTATTCTTACACGTCTTGAAAACCCAGAAATTAGTTTGGCTGCCTATGGTGGTGTTGTTTTTCCATTAGCAATGATTTTTGAAGCGCCAATTGTCATGTTGTTAGCCGCTTCAACTGCATTATCTAAAGATTGGCATGCATATAAGTTGTTAAAGCAGTTTATGATAATTTCCGGGTTTTTATTAACAACAATACATATCTTGTTGGCGTTTACACCATTATTTGACATTGTTGTGGGACAAATAATGGCTATTCCGGATGTATTAATAGAACCATCAAGAGTAGGGTTACAAATTATAACGCCATGGTCTTGGGCAATTGCATACAGGAGATTTCAACAAGGCGTTTTGATCCGTTATGGCCATTCAGATGCAGTTGGTATTGGGACTGTCATCAGTATTACAGTTCATATTATTGTTTTGGTTTTTGGGTTAGTGATTGGCACGATTCCGGGATATATCATTGGAGCAGCATCTCAAGCCTGCGGTGTTGTTGCTGAAGCGATTTATACCTGTATTCGGGTTAAACCAGTTTTAAGAGATCAACTAAAAAAAGAAAAATCAGAGAAAAAACTAACTTGGCGCGGTTTTTTAACTTTTTACATTCCTTTAGCGTTAACGCCAATGTTGGCGTTTACCTGGCAACCCATTGGGAGTGCTGCCTTAAGCCGTATGCCATTTCCAATTGAATCTTTGGCCATTTGGCCGGTAATTACTGGTTTGGTTTTTTTGTTGCGCAGTCCGGGTTTGGCTTATAACGAAGTGGTTGTGGCTTTAGCCGAACAGAAAGGATCATTTCGTCATCTACGGAAATTTGTTAATCAATTAACTTTAACGTTAACTTTGATCCATTTACTTGTTGCATTAACTCCTTTAGCCTATTTATGGTTTCGATATGTATCCGGATTATCCCCCGCATTTACTGAATTAGCCAAGATCGGTATATTGATAGCAATCCCGATGACGGTTGTGGGCTCCTTGCAATCCTGGTATCAAGGGCTAATAGTGTATAGCCGAAAAACAAAAGCGATACCGGAAGCGACCCTAATATTTTTAATCACTGTGATTGTAATTCTAGTGTTCGGTGTTTTTGTAAATCGTTATATTGGTTTGTTTGTTGGATTGACCGGTTTTTCATTGGCCCATATAACTCAAACAATTTGGTTGTGGAAACGCAGCAGAGAGGTAAATAAACAAATACAAATCCGTGATAATCAAACGGAATGGGTAGTCTAATAAAATTTTCAATGATGAAAGTGTTATAAATCAAAATATCTTTGGAATATTATTTTTTATATTTTCTAAGATAGCCTGGTAACCCCAGTCATCCCATTCCGGTTTCACACCGATACCAGGTAAATCTAAATAGTTTTTACAAATCAGATGTCCATTAAATGTTTGAATCATCTCGACTGCCCCAGCCTCAATGAAAGATTGATTTCCGCTTGGTAATATTTTCTGAATATCAATCGGACTGTACAGTGCGGCTTTTCTTTCTTTAAGTAATGCTGCCAATTTGGGCATGTCGTATACAGTGGGTTGGTCAAATTGAAAAACGTTTACACCGGCATCGAGCAAATCAGGTAAAATATCCCAGTTTTTTCCACAAGAATGCATGATCACTTTCATTCCATATTCATGGGCAATTGAAAATAAGCGTGTGTATAAATCCTTAAAATAAAAACGAAACATTTTTGGACTAAATAATAATCTTGTTTGGGTTCCAAGGTCTTCGTTTAAAAAAATTGCGTCAGCTTTTATCTTTCCAGCCAGATGAATTTTTTGTTCATATACCGTAGCGAGAAGATTATGGAGTTTGATTAATTCTTCCTGGTGTAAACCCATATCCATAAAATAGACGTCCATATTTCGAAGATAGCGGGCATCATTAAATATCCAGCCGCCAAGATTTGTTATATGGAATTTATCTGGATTTGCCTTAAAATCAGCAGCCATAAAGGAAGTGCAATCTTCATGAGTGTAATCGGGAAGGATGAAATCATTTAATTCGCCCCAATCGGAAATAGCAGGTCTACAAATCTCCCCTTTAAAGGAACCATCAATCATACGATTCCAAAGATTACCCCATTCATCATCGTAGTATTCAATATTTCCTTCCCGCCAACGTTTTTGCGAATATCGCGGATTATAAAAATCGCTAAAAATCACATCGCAAATTCTGCCCCGATCAAAATCCAGGCCAGGGCGAGGAGGATTGGTATGGTTAATATTGGCTAAAATAATTTCTTTTGAGTTCATTAATTTTCACATTTTCAAACAATGACATTTGATGGATTAATAATTATCAGATTTGATTTCGTTCACAATATCCATTAATCTTTTTCCATAATTGACATAATTTTCATATTGGATTTCTTGTGAGGAATTTTTAGAACCATCATGGTACACAACAGCTAAATGTGGTTCAATCGATAGTCCCCCGTTATAACCGGAATCAATAAAGTCTTTAAGGATGCGAATCACATCCCCATGTCCATCACCAGGGAAAGTAAATGTTAATTTTGGAAAAATTTCGCCTGTTTCCTCAATAAAAATGCAATCTTTGATATGGATATACTCTATAAAATCACGCACATTCTTATAAAACTCCCAAGAACTTTGTTTTTTGTATGGGGGAGTGCCAACGTGATGGTCTGAACCAACAGGATTTCCTGTATCAAAAACCAGTTTGAAGTTTGGTGATGGGATTGCATCTAACAAGCGCAGTGTATGTTCATACGATAGACCACCATAATTCATGCAATTTTCATGTAAATAAATAATTCCGGCATCTTCACATTGTTTAACCAATATTTTTAGTTTTTCAAATATTTGTTTTTCGATTTCTGGATGATCAGGTTCGACATCTTTAACAATGCCAAAACTCATGCCTCGCAGGTATTTTGTGCCCAGCCTATTCATTCTGGGGATTGCGCGTTTAAGGGCTGCTAAACTGTATAAAAAATCTTCCTGACTTCTTGGATCTTTTGCCCAATTTGCAATTGCGCTGCCAAAACAAGATATTTTGATATCTGCTTCAAGAAGTTTATTAAATACAATTTCAAAATCCGCACCACTTAGATCCGTAATATTGGTGTTATTAACACTCCGGGATTCAATATAATTCCAACCCAATTCTTTGGTTGCTTTTATTTGTGTATCAATTGAACTTCCAGCCTCATCAGCAAATCCGGTGAAATACATAAACATCCTCTCAATCTCAAAAACCAATGTTTTTTAACCAATTGATAAATGCCGGGAGCGCTTCGTCAGGTTCAGCAAGTTCAGGATGCCATCGTTTTTCATGCTCAAAAACAACCCAACCAGAATAATCTATATCATTTAGTAATTTCAGTGCTGATGAAATTGGCAACAGTCCTTCTCCCGGTAATACATAATACCAACCATCATCCATTGCCAGGGGATGGTTTGGATTATAAATCGCATCCTTAATATGAATATATTTAAAGTTATCGCCTAATCTCTTCAAAGATTGGGTTGGTTTTTCTTGACTTACTCTGGTTGTATGGCCAATATCCCAAAGAATTCCAAAAGATGGGTGGTGGATGTTTTTTATAATTTTTTGGCAATCTGAGGTCTTTGTCCACTGATCGTGAGTTTCGAGAAGCCAATAGAGATCATTGGCACCATCCAGTGATACGATATCTTCAAAACAATCACGGCCAATGTTAATAAGCTCGGATCTTGAAAAACAATCCGAATCACCGCCGCCAAATATTCGAATATTTTTGCAGTGAAATGATTTTGCTACCTCAATTGTTCGTTTTGCTTCTTCAATATTATTTTCCCTTAATCTTTGGTCACAGATTGTTATACTGCTGGATATTCCGCTGACCTCTAAACCAGCATCCGTTAATTGCTGATAGGTGTTTTGTGCTTGGGTTGTAAATAGTGGATGTGTTGTGATATCCAAATAATCAAGATAACCGCGAAAATCAATACCTTGATAGCCAGATTTTTCTGCAAATTGGCATATTTTCGTTAAATTCCAAGCCGGTGTACTTAAAGTTGTGAAACTATATTTCATGGTTTGTCAAAAGAATTAACTAAATTTTGAGGACTTTTGATGTGTGTGGTTTTTAAAAATTTAGAATTCCGAATACGTTCTTCAAGTTTTTGAGCATAAAGATCAGCATCAATTGGTAAATTAACTGGTTTGCCTAAAAAGCCAGAAAGCATAATTGAATTACCAAGATGGATTTGATTTATACCTTGCTCTCCCGGAACAATCAAAGGCTCATTTTGTAAAATCGAATTTGCAAAATTTTCAATCAGAATATCGTGACCTGGTTTGCCGTGGTGAGTAAAAGGAACATCTATTTTCCAGTTTTCAACAAATGTATATGGCATATTCGATGTTATAATATCTTCCAACATTGAATACCGGTTACGCCAAAATGTAAGTTTTTCATTTTCAACAACAAGTTTACCCAGTTCTCCAACTATTTCCAGTCGGTTTGTTCCTGGCGATTCCGCTGTCGATGTAATAAAATGGCCAATAAAACCATTTTCATATTCAAAAACAGCAGTAACTTCATCCTCAACTTCAATTGCATGATATTTACCAAAATTTACAAAACCGGTTACGCGGTTTGGCATTCCAAAGAACCATTGAAATAAATCTAAATTGTGTGGAGATTGGTTTAATAGTACGCCTCCGCCTTCCCCTCGCCAGGTTGCACGCCAATTTCCGTTATCATAATAGTTTTGCGTCCGGTACCAATCCGTTATGATCCATGTTGCTCTAATTATTTTGCCAAGTTCGTTTTCATTGAGTAGACTTTTTACTTTTTTCCAAAATCCATAGGTGCGTTGTTGAAACATGATCCCAAACTTTAAGTTCGGATAGGTTCTTAATGCTGTCTGGTATGCGCCGATCATTTTTTTTGCATCAGCCACATGGACAGCAATCGGTTTTTCTGTGAGGACATGAATACCTTTGGAAAAACAATCAATACTGATCGGTGTATGATCATAATGTGGAACAGATATAATGACGGCATCAATATCACATAAATTAATTAAATTTTGATAATCTGTAAATGCCTTACATTGATACTTTTTCGCCAGATATTCTGCTCGTTCTGAAATCAAATCGCAAACAGCTACTAGATTTGTGTTCGGCAGTTCAAAAATATCTCGTGCATGTGCACTACCCATTGCCCCAACACCAATCACAGCAAGATTTACTAATCCATTTCGCATGGTATCCTCCAGATCTATTTAATTCAATTATAGAGAATTGATTAATTGAAGGCTAACGGTAAACGTGCAGATTTATGTGCTATTTAACTTAATTCCCCAGGTATTTCCTTGAAAACGACGGTAATCGCCAGGAGATACACCTACCTTGTTTCGAAAGATTTTGGAAAAATGACTGAAACTTGTGTACCCAATTTGTAGACTAATTTCAGAAACTGAAAGTGTACTTTCAAGCAAAAGCTGCTTTGCTCGAAGTATCCTAATTTCTATTAATCGTTCGGTTAATGTTTTTCCGGTTGTTTGTTTAAAAACTCTTGCCAAATGACTGGGTGAGTGATGAAAAATATCTGCCAATTGACTTCTGTTTATATTGCGGTGGAGATTGCGCTGCATATAAGCCTCAATCTGTTCAACGATTTCATCCTGAGAAAGGTAATTTAATGTGGATATATGGTTGGGTTTATCATTAGTTCTTTGTGATCTTTCCAGACCAATTAATAGACGAATTAATAAAACCTCAACCAATTCATTGGTGTTAGTTCCAGGATAGATTAATTCTTTCACCAAGGCAGTCAGATCAGGTCTTAAATCCTGTGGGAATGGTAATATTTTTCCGGGGAGATTGTCTAAATTTAAACGGTGATTTTCAAACACAGCATGCAGGTATCGGGGTGCTTTATCACGGGAACGTGGGGATCGTAGTACCCCCGGCGGAATCAAAACGGATTCTTCCGGGTTAAGAGAAAAAGTTTTATTTTCTATCACCGTATCAACACCGCCATGAAGTAGACAATACCATTGGTAATGCTGGTGTATATGCGGTGGGACTGAATAGTTTTTCCCAGCTTCGTTATAAACAATATCACGAAGGGATATGGGGGAGGAAGAACGGCTGGTCATTCAAAATTTGTCCAAGATATCAAGTTTGATATTTTTTAATTAACGGGATTCCAAGGCCGCATGAATCATGGCAAAGAAGTTTTCATCGGGTACATAATCGGGGATGGAGTTGCCACTTCCAAGGGCATAACCACCAAAAACTGCTGTTTTGGTTAACATTGCTTTTGCTCGGGTGTAAACTTCCTCTGGTGTAGACCGGCAAAGAAAGTCTACATCTAAACCGCCAATGATTGCAAAACGATTTCGATGCAATTCGTAAGCCTGTTCAACCGGGAGAATAGTGTCTTCATACGAGTGTCGGCCATCAATACCAAGGTCACTCAAATCATCTAAGATCCGTTCAAAATGTCCGCATGAATGTAAGATGACGGGTTTTCCAGCTTGATGAACAACTTCTATAATTTTTTTATGCCAAGGGAAAAGATAGGTGCGCATTTGCCGGGGTGATAATAATGTTTGGGTTTTGAAACCCCAATCGTCGTTACTGATACAGGCCCCAACGGAAGGGTGTGTAGATACGATTTGATAATATCTTACCAAAATTGACCCCACCTTTTCAAAAATTTCACTTACTAATTCTGGATCATCAGCAATCATGTAACACAACGTTTCATAACCAACCAGTTCAATCACATTTTCCAAAACACCATTGGGACCATAAGGGATCAATTTCATTCCATCGGGTAGTTCTGTTGCCAGGGCATCAAGGATTGAATAATCAACCAAATCGGGATCAGGCCAATCATATAATTCAAATGATTGCCAATCCTTAATAATGCCACCTTCGTTAATGGAAATAGTTGCTGTTCCGTGAATCCTATTGGATGGGAAACGGAAATCCGGAATCAAAATATTGGCATGGTCGTACCCAGCATTGTGATAGGCCCACATGACCTGTCGTTGTGTAGCAAAAGGTTTTTCGGCCTCGATGTCAGAAAATGGAGCTAACCGTTTATGAAGTCGGTCATTTAAAAAGAACTCAAATATCGTGGGGCGTTCAGGTTTCTCTTTGCGTAATATGGCTAATAGATTTTCAAAATTTGGTTTTCCTATTGTTTGGGGTGCTTGATTCCAGTTATGCTCCATCTTCTACTCCATATAGATCATAAAATTCACTTTTGGATAAATATTCATTTATTACAACCATGTTTAAACGATTAATACAATTAACTGGACAAAACATTTCTGGGAACTCTAAAAAGTTTTTATTCTAAAAAGAATTATTTGACATCGTTGTCAAAAAATTATAATATAATTTTAAAAATAAACAAATCATAAGGATGTCTGTATTTTTCTTGATAAAAACCCGTTAAAATCAAAAAAATCTCTTAATGTATTTTGTGGTACTTAATTTTGTTAAGTGATACTTGAAAATGATTTTCTTTTGTGTTACTATCTAACTGATCTGTTTTACAAATAAATTCCCCAAAAAACTAAAAAAATCAATCCACATAAAGTTTGTTACCCAACATGCTGAAAAAACCCACTGAGATATTAAACCCATCAAAATAAAGGAATTATCCATTTTTTGAAGTTTGATTTTTTGCCATTATGGAAACACATAAAATTTTGAGAGAAAATTTCCGTGTTCAGAAATACGATGAAAAAAACTTTTTTGAACATGCTATATCATAAATAATGGAGGTGCTTCAATAAAATTGATGGAAATTTAAGAATAAATGGTTTAAGAATTGTTATTCAATGGACGTATTAAGGAGAAAAGAATGAAAAGTAAGTTTAGATCGTTTTTGATTGTGTTGGTTTTGGTTGTCTTTACAGCCGCATTGGTAGCCTGCAGCAGTCCTGCAGCTCCAACTGACGCACCCGTTGTGGACGAGCCTGTGGCAGAAGAACCTGTGGCCGAAGAACCGGTTGCAGAAGAACCTGTGGCTGAAGAACCGGTTGTTGAAGAACCCATGGAAGTTATGGATTTCGTGACCTGGTATCAATACGATGAAAATAACGAAGACCCCGCCAGTGACGAGCGTGTGGGTAATGCATACTTAAAGAAAACCATCCCCGAATTTAACGCTGATTTCGCCGGAAAATGGAATTGGGTAAATGTACCAAAAGCCTGGGATAAAATGACACAGGAATTGGTAGCAGCAGTTATCGCCGGTGGCGATGTTCCCGATTTAATTGAATTGGGTGGACAGCAGACAATCACCTATATCAATAATGGTGCTTTAATGGACTTAAGCGATTGGGCAAAAGCACAATCTTGGTACGAAGATCTTGATCCAGGTGCTATCATTACCTGTACTGGTCCAGATGGTGGTTTGTATTGTATCCCCACAGCAGAACGCCCGGCCTTAACCTATGTTTGGGCAGAGCATTATCCTGATGGTTATCCCACCACACCAGAGCAGTTCATGGTTGAAGCCGAACGATTGAAATCAGAAGGTACCTATGCCTGGACATACTTCGGATCCACAGCTTATGATGGATCAGGTACCGGCCGTATGGTTTGGTCCTTGATTTCCTCATTTGGTGGAACGTATGATGATGGTCAAGGAAATATGTTGCTGAATACTCCTGAAAACGTAGCAGCAATCGAATTCCTGCGAGAAACCATTGCGAAAGAATACCAACCCGAAACAGTTTTTGCTGGTGGATTTGTTGAAGAAGATTCCTTCAAAGACTCCTCCGCTGCAGCCATTCCAACTGGTTTGTTTGGATATCGCTACATCAATCCATTAACCGCCCCGGATGGAACCAAATATGAAAAGGGCAACGAAAACGACATGCTGGATGCAATCGCTGATGGAAAAGTTGTTATGCGCCCCATGTTTGCTCCGGAAGGACAGACCCCCGGTTGTAACTTAGATATTCAAGGTTTTGGTATCCCAACCGGTGCTAAAAACGTTGAAGCAGCTTATGATTACATTAACTGGATCATGAGTGATCTTGACCGCCACGTTGAATTTGTTATTGGCCCAGGTGCTGGATTCCCATCACTCAAATCTGCTCAGTCACATCCTGATATGCAGACTCCTTTTTATCAACAAGCAGCCATCGCTGTCAACGCCAGTGTTTGTACAAATTGGGCTGGTTCTTTAGAGCGCCCCGCTGAAGCCGCACCGGCGATCATGAATGCAGTTTACAAACTGGTTAAAGAAGACCCGAGCCTTGATATTGCGACTGAATTACAAAGTGTTCAGGATGAATACAACGCTAACAATTAATTTTTAACACTTCATTATCTTAAAAAATTAAGATAATGTAAGAAAAAACTATAAACGTATGATGAAAAGAAATTTAACATTTCTTTTCATCATACAATTTGAGCCATTATTTTATTTTTTTTTGAAATTTGCAACTCACCCTGAAACTGTTCGAAAATCGAAAGGTGAATAACTTTATGCAACAACGAACCGCTCTACAATCCTTCCGGTACCGGTGGAGAAAATCTCTTCCATTTTGGTTGATTTTGCCCACCATTGTCGTTATTTTAATTGTTCAAGTTTATCCTGCTATTTATACAGGCTGGTTAAGTCTACAAGAGCGGGAACCGGGGGGCTGGTTATATGTTGGTACAAAAAACTTTGACCGTCTTTTTGCTGCCGGTATTTTTCCGGAGAGTATTGGACATACGGTTGTTTTCCTGTTAGGTTACACTATTTTTACATTAACCTTGGGATTTCTTATTGCGCTTTTGTTAAAACAAAACGTGCGTTTATCCGGTCTTTATATTACGTTATTGTTTATTCCATGGATTATTGCAGATGTGATTGCCGGTCTGGTATTTCGTTTATTGGTAACACCAGATTACGGTTTGTTTTCCGGCATATTACAGAATCCCGCATTAATTCCACCGAATGGATTATCAGTCTTAACCGCAACCAGGCCAGCTCCGTGGTTTGGTAATTTTCCATTTCCTCCTTCGCCGGCCATGATTTATCTAATTTTAGCTGCTTCATGGCGAGCGTTACCATTTGTGACACTGCTCATTCTTGCAGCCTTACAAACTGTTCCGGCAGAGGTGATTGAAAGTGCCCGAATCGATGGCGCAACCGGTTTTCAGCTTACCCGGCACATTACCGTTCCATTGATTTTACCGGCGATGGTGGTAGCCCTGTTTAACTTAATTATTGGTGGTATGAATGGAGTGGGCATGGTATTTAGTTTAACTGGAGGAGGGCCGGGTACTTCTACCTATGTGATCAGTTACTTATTATATGTAATTGGTTGGGGCCAGTTACGATTTGGCCGGGCTGCCGCATTGGCATTATTAATTGCATTTGTTAACTGGATTCTGATCTTCAGTATTCTGCGAATGACACGCGTGAATGAGAGCAGGAGGTAATATGGCCAAGAAAAACGTTCACATCACCCGGCGAGATCGGAATCTTAAATTAGTAAATATCGCTTTGCTCGTTGTTACTTTGATTTCTATTCTTCCAATCGCCACCACGATATTAATTTCTTTTAAAGAGCAGGCAGATATAACCCGTAAACCGCCTATCATTTTCCCATGTGATACACCAACAAAATCCTTTGATATCACAGCCTGTCGATGGGCAGTTGAAGGATATCAACGCGTGTTTGCTCCAAAACCATCCGAAACCGCATTACTTGGTTTTGAATTAACGGGAAACTTAATCAGGATTTACATTCCCAATACGATCATGTATGCCTTTTTTACAGCTCTGTTGGTCATGCTGTTGGCCAGTTTCTCCGGTTTTGCATTTTCTCGGTATGATTTTCGCGGTCATAATGCTTTATTAACGGCAATCTATGCGGTGACCGGCGTACCATTGTTAACGAATCTCCTTGCGTTATACCAAATGACGATCAATATGCGTAAGAATTTACCATTCTATGATGATCGAATGTTCCTGATTTTTGTGTATATCGGATTCTTTTTGCCCATCAGTGTTTGGATTACCAAAGGCTTTTTTGATGCAATTCCACGCGAATTAGAGGAATCCGCATTGATTGAAGGGTGCAGCCCAATTGGCGCCTTATTCCGGGTGACTATGCCTTTAGCTACGCCTGGACTGATCTCCGTTTTCCTATTAACTTTCGTGAATGTATGGAATGAGTTTATTGTGGCTTATTTGTTAATCAACAAAAACGAATTTAAGCCAGCCATGTTTGGTTTGTATGACTTTTTGAGTCAGAACATTATTAATCTGCAGGTGCTCGCAGCTGCATGTATTATTATCGCATCGCCAATGGTAATTCTTTTCTTATTCACACGTAAAACCTTCTTTAAAGCAATGGTTGAAGGTGCGGTTAAAGGTTAGTAAATGTGTCTTCTAGATGATTAATTGATTAGATTTTGTTTGGAGGATACAGTCCGGAAACGATGAACGCTCTAGTTTTGATTGGAGACCTACCCATAATTGACAACTTCAAAAAAATCCCCATCCACTCCAGGTACACTTCGTGTTGTATTTGATTCTTCCTATCGAGAAGATTTATCTGATCGAGAGGTGTATCTCTTGGTTGGGGATTCAACCAAAGAAAAAATTTCGTCACTGGTTCCAGACCCAAACCTTTCTTTACCAGGACCTTCTGACAAACTAAACCAGGAAGGTTTCCAACTAACTGTATATCATTTTAATGACCTCCATGGCCATTTGGTGCGATTTACACCTGCCGGTGAAGAACCGGTTATCTCCAGAATGGCTTCACAAATACGGGAAAAACAAAAATCTGTTGCATCAGATCCCAATCGTGCTGTGCTTACCCTAACAGCAGGGGATGACTGTATAGGTTCCATTTTTGATGAGCTATTGGGGTCTACGGCTCGAGATTATGAAGTGCATGCCAGTTATCAAACGTATTCTGAGTTGGGCGTAGATGCTGCTTGTTTGGGGAACCATGATTTTGATCTGGGTAGTGACCTGCTGGTACGTTCGATAAAAAAGAATGCTAAATTTCCGATTTTGGCTGCTAATTTATCTGGCTGTACTGAACTGGAAGAATTATGTCATCCCGCAGCGATCATCGTTGTGAAGGGAATTAGAGTAGGTGTGATCGGTTTGGTTACTCAAGCGGAATTAAAGATCTCAAATCCTTTATGTGAAGTGACAAACCCGATCACCGCTGTAAATAATCTCCTCCCAGCGCTCCGTCCTCATTGCGATGTGATCATTATCCTAAGCCATATTGGATACCAGTTGTCAAATGCGACAATTCCAATGAAAACGGCTGGTGATGTTGAACTTGCCGAGCGTTTACCCAAAGGTTATGTGCATTTGATTGTGGGTGGACATTCACATCATGAATTAAATCGACAAGGTTTGAATGCAAAAAATATTGTAAATGGCATTCCTATTGTTCAAGCTGGTTCTTTAGGGCGGTTTTTAGGACAGGTAGACATACAAGTAAGTAATAAAAATACTGCGGTCACCAATGTGAGATTAATTTCTACAGAAACATTGCCAGTTGATCAGCACTTTGAGACAAAACAAATTCAACCGCTGTTAACACAAGCAAGGAATTTATTCTCCAGACCGATTGGTATCGCATTGGATAACCCTGAGTACCATACCGATTACATAAGAAATTATTATGGAAATCGCGAATTATCATTAGCAAATTTTATTACAGATGGGATCGTCTACCGGTTGAAAACATTAAACCAACCAGTGGATATTGGCATGATTGATTCTTCAAGTTTGCGACGTGGTTTATCTTTAGGAAATATCATTACCATGGGTGATTGGTTTAATATCATGCCGTTTGCGGATACGATCCGGATCTATCGGCTTACGGGAAAACAGATTTACGACTTATTACAAGACAATGCCAGCCGAATTGACCGCCCGAATGAACCCCACACAGAACGAGGTTTCTTACACTTTAGTTCCCATATTCGATATTCAATTGCTTTAGGATTAAGCCGGTCTGATGCTTCAGTATTTCATATCACTTTAAATGGTGTTCCAATTGAAGAACAATTTGAAAAAGAGTTTTTGATTGCGGGCACAAATTTCATTCGTGAATATGCAGATAGTTGGGAAAACACTGAAAATTACCGCAACAATTGTCCGCTTGTAGACCTGAATCGTTACCAGCGTTCAGATACAGATATTTTTCTACGCACAGAAATGGTAACCTATATCCAGGAAAAGGGCGGAATTACTTATGAAACTGGGGCAGTTTGTGATGGGCGCCTAAAAATCGTAGATCAAAAACCATTAATGGTTACAGCGATGACTGGAAATGAATTTATCTCCCATGTTGGATCCCAAAAGCACGCTATGGCAGGAGCAGTTATTGCTTTATCAGCAGCTCAAGCAGCCGCCTTGGGTAAAGCATGTGTATTAATTTCTTGCGATGTTCAGTCGATTTCAGAAAACCAGATTCATCATTTAAAGGATCAATTAAATGGACTGATAAGGCAGTTGAAGCATTACGCTGATCAGGATGCCAATGCAATTGCTGAGTTCGTTACTTTACGAGAAAGTGGGCAAGAATTAAAGGGAAAAGAATTTTTGTGTCACTTACCATATCAAGTTGCTTCTTTATCTATTCAAACATCAAAAATTTTGGAAGAATTTCGGCCTACAGTATATGAACGGGTTCGAGATGATCTTGAAATGAGTATCAGTTTGTTAAACGGAACAGCACGAACTGCATTGTTACTTTTGGATAGTAATCTCAGGATTTGGCCAGAAGAAGAATTATTGGATCAATTTGAGCCCTTATTAAATAACTTGGAGAAAGATATTCAAGATCAAAATGTATTAACACGAATTCGCCCAAGAGAATAAAAAAAGAGGGCATAAAGGTATTTTATTTGTAAATTACAGCGAGGAAAAAATGGGAACCATATTAATCAAAAATGGTACGGTACTAACGATCAATGAGAAAGAAGAAGTATATTGTCCGGGATTTGTCTTTATTGAAAATGATCTCATTGTTGCAGTAGGTGAAGGTGAAGCTCCTCTTCCTTATCAGAAAGCTGATACAGTCATTGATGCTCATTTGATGGCTGTTATGCCGGGTATGGTAAATGCTCACACCCATCTTTTCCAAACTTTTATTCGTGGTTTAGCAGATGATAAACCATTGTTAGATTGGTTAAAAACTGCAATTTGGCCCGTTGCTCAGGCAATGACTGAAGAAGAAGCTTATTTGGCTGCTATGGTTGGATTAATTGAAAATCTGCGAGGTGGGGCAACTTCTGTCATAGACCACCAATATATCCATGCTGATCCCTTTAATGATGATGGTGTATGCCGTGCTGCTGAAGAAACCGGAGTGCGGTTTTTGTTAGCAAGAGGATGGGCAGATATGGATTACCATCCTGCATTAATGGAAACACCGGAAAGAATTGTGCGGGAAACAACACGTTTACGTCAGAAATGGGAAAACGCGGCTAACGGTAGAATTCGGGTGGAATACGGCCCGCTGATTCCTTGGGGTTGTTCCGATGAGACCATGAAAAAGACTCATACGATGAGTAAAGAATGGTGTTCAGGTACCCATATTCATGTCGCAGAAACCCAAAAAGAAATTGAAATGAATATGGATTTACGGGGTAACCGGCATATTGAATGGTTAGATCAAATTGGTGTTTTAGGGCCTGACTTTCAATTAGTACACAGTGTTTGGTTAACCGACCATGAAATCGAACTTGTCGCAAAAAGCAATGCGGTTGTGGTCCATTGCCCAGTCAGTAACATGTATCTTGCTTCCGGTGTGGCTCGTGTACCTGAAATGCTTAACAAAGGAATAACCGTTGCGTTGGCGAGTGATGGTCCCGGTAGTAACAATAATCAGGATATGTTGGCTGTTTTAAAAACCACAGCATTGTTGCATAAGGTAAACACATTAAATGCGATGGTTTTGTTACCGGAAGACGTTTTGAGAATGGCTTGTAGAGGAGGAGCCAGAGCATTTGGTATTCCTGAACAAATTGGCTCCTTGCAGCCCGGTAAAAAAGCCGATTTGGTTTTAATCGATTTAAACACACCTATGGCAATGCCTGTTCACCGTGTAGCTTCCGCTTTGGTTTACAACGTTAGTACGAGAGATGTGGATACAGTAATTGTGGATGGGAACATCCTGATGCGGGACAAAGAAATTCTCGTGGTGGATGAAAAATTAATTCTGAATAAAGCCAGAAAAGTATGTCAGGACCTGTTTGATCGGGCAGGCGTAACAATCGAATGATGATGAGACGGTTATGGTAAATGGTTTATTAGGAATTGATGTCGGTACAACTTCTACCAAAGTGGTGTTGTTCGATTTGGAAGGGCAAGAATTGGCACGTGCCAGTTCTGCGCCCTATCATAATCACACACCATTTCCTGGGTGGGTAGAGCAAGATCCTGAAGAACTGTGGTTAGCTGTTTTGACAGCAATTAAAACATTAACTTCATCTTTAAAACAACCGGTTGAGATTAAAGCCTTATGCATGGCCGTTCAAAGCGGGTCCTTAATACCAGCAGATGGTGAAGGTAACCCGGTTTATCCTATGATCACCTGGTTAGATGGTCGTGCTGAGGAAATTGTCCAAATTTGGAAAAATGAAGGTCAGCAAGAATGGGTTAAACCATTAAGTGGTTGGTCCTTATATCCAAGTTTATGTTTACCAACCATTCACTGGTTAAAAAAGAATAATCCGGAAGTATTTCAATCCACAAAAATGTTTTTTTCGGTGAACGATTTTTTGGTTTTTCGGTTAACCGGAAAAAAGATTACAAACCCCTCCAATGCAGGTGGAATGCAATTGGTGGATATCAAGACGGGCCAGTGGAGTGAAAAATTATGCCAGTTGGCTGGGATTGAGGTCAATAATTTATCCGAAATGGCTCCAGCAGGAGAAAAAATAGGGACTGTTTTACCGGAAATTTGTAAATTGACGGGATTAACACCAGGAGCAATATTAATAAATGGTGGACACGACCAAGGGTGTACTGCCCTTGGTTTGGGTATCAATGATCCCGGCAAAATGTTGTTAGCTTGTGGCACAGCCTGGGTTTTTACGGGTGTATTAACTTCCCCGGATATGACCAATTTACCGCAGACTCTTGATTTGAATTTTCATGCCGTCCCTGATCGCTGGACTCTATCCCAATCTCTGGGTGGATTGGGAGCGTCATTTGAATGGTGGATGAATAAGACGTATTTGCCTGAAATAGAATTAATTAACCGTTCAGAAATGTTTGCTTTGTTAAATACTGAGATGGAAAGCACAAAAATGGACCCTGAGTTGTTTTTCCTACCGCTAACTGGAGGTCATGATGATCCTTCCACGACCAGACGCGGTGCGTTTCTTGGTTTGTTATTAGGTCATTCTCGGGCGGATATGGCGAGGGCAATTATGGAAAGCGCTGCATACGAGCTGAGATGGGCTCTTGAACGAGTAACGGCTGCGAATATTCCTATTCGGAAATTATGGATGGTTGGCGGTGCTGCCCAAAGTCCCTTATGGCCAACAATATTGGCCAATGTGACCAGAATTCCAATCCAACTGCCTCAATATGACAATTGGCCGGCACTAGGTGCAGCTATTTTAGCCGGCTGTGGGGTTGGTGTATTTAAGGACCTGGAATATGGGTTGGAAAGATTTCAAAAATCTCAAGTTGAAATCATTCCACAAAAAGAATTAATCAACCAATATGAACAATCTTTTCAAAAATACAAATACTACAGAGATTTAATTAAATAAAGATTTAAGTTCATTTAGAAATCGAATTTTATACAGGAGTTAATAAAGAAATAATGGACAAAAAGACAGTTGCAATTACAATCGGACAATCTCACTATCCAAGGATGTTTAGCCAACAGGCATGGGATGCACTAGAATCCTTTGCGAATGTTATTCATCACCCAGGCCAGGACCCTGCAAATAAAGAGGAATTAATTACCTTGTTAGCTGATGCAGATGCATGTATCACCAGTTGGGATGTTGCCTGTTTGGATGCTGATGTGGTTGAAGCTGCCCCAAAACTCAAAGCTATGGCACATATGGGCAGCAGTGTGAAACGGTTTGTCTCCGATGCATTTTGGCAGCGCAACATTCATTTAACGAGTGCGGGGATTGCATTAGCAAGAAGCGTAGCTGAAACAACATTAGGATTAATGATTGTGGGACAAAAAAGGATTTGGCCATTGGGGCAACATGTTCGCGATGGTGGCTGGCGTGATTCTCCTGCTTGGGATAAATGGTTTTCTCGCGAATTGTATCGAAAGAATGTGGGTATTATTGGCGCAAGTAACGTAGGCCGTCATGTGATTGAATTATTAAAACCTTTTGCCCCCAATGTCCTCTTATATGATCCGTTTGTTGATGAGGCAGAAGCTAAAAACTTAGGTACCACAAAAATGGAACTGAATGACTTATTACGGCTTTCTGATATCGTGTCCTTGCACGCACCAGCAAATAAACATACCTATCATTTATTAAATGCTGAGGGAATGGCTTTGATGAAAGATGAAGCCTTGATCGTGAATACAGGACGTGGTACTTTGATTGAAGAAGAGGCATTAATTAAGGAGTTAAGTAAAGGCCGGTTTTTTGCATTTTTGGATGTTACAGATCCGGAACCTCCGGCTCTGGATAGTCCATTAAGATCTTTGGATAATGTTGTCATCACACCCCATATTGCTGGTTGTATTGAAAATTGTAACCAAATGGGTGAGTTGGCTGTTGAAGAATTACGCCGTTATTTTGCTGGTGAACCAGCTGTTTACCAGATAACCCCAGAAATGTTTGAAAGGATTTCTTAATATGGTTACACGTCGTCTAAATCACATCTTCCGTCCCGATGGACGGGCATTTATTGTTGCTTTTGATCATGGCATGCTTGACGGGCCTGCAAAGGGAATGGAACAACCTGCCGAAACTTTGCGGAAAATTGCTGCCGGTGGAGCAGATGCTATTCTTACATCATATGGCACTGCGTTACGATTTGCAAAAGAAATTGAGCCACTGGGATTAATCCTCAGAATGGATGGTGGTGGAACCAAATTAGGAAAAATGGGACCGGGTTCACAGTTTTATTCTATTGAAGATGCTATTCGGATTGGCGCAGATGCGGTTGCCGTTTCAGCGTTTCCTGGGGCTCCGGAAGAAGAATCCTCAATGCGAATGCTTGCGAAAATCATTAGTGAAGCCCACGCCTGGGGAATTCCTGTAATGGGTGAAATGGTCCCGGGGGGTTTTGACAGTCCGGACCATATGCGCACAGCCGAAAGTATTTCAATCGCATCGCGGATTGGGGCGGAATTAGGTTCTGATTGGGTGAAGATCCCCTATGCAGAAGGATTTGAAGAGGTTACATCAACCTGTTATGTTCCGGCCGTGATTCTTGGTGGGGCTAAAAAAGGCAGTGAACGAGTTATGCTTGAAAAAATCCGAACAGCTTTGGATGTGGGTGCAAAAGGCGTTGCTATCGGTCGGAACATTTTTCAAGCAGATGATCCACAAGCCATGACAGCAGCAGTGGCTGCTCTGATTCATGAAGATGTATCCGTTGATGCCGCAATGGATATCTTAAATGGAAAAAACTAAGCCAGAGAGGTGAGATAATGAAAAGATTTGAAAAGCAAGTTGTTTTGATTACTGGTGCTGCCAATGGGATTGGAAAGGCGTGTGCCCAACGTTTTGCCGAGGAAGGGGCGTTTGTCGCCTGTTTGGATGTTACCGATGAGTTAAATGAAAACGTTGCTTCCGAATGCCGTGCATTGGGTGTTGAAGCGATTGCTCTGCATTGTGACGTTACCGATAAAGACAATATCAATCAAGTGGTAAAGACCGTAATGGATAAATGGGGCAGGATTGATGTGCTGGTCGGTTCTGCAGGTATTTATACTGGTACACCATTAGTAGACGTTCCAGAAAAACAATGGCAGCGAACAATTGATATTAATTTAACTGGCGTTTTTCTCACCAATCAAGCAGTGGCACCCATTATGATAGCGCAAAAATCGGGTAGTGTGATTAATATTTCCTCTATGGCTGGGAAAACAAGTTGGGTTGCATCAGCAGAATATTCGGCTTCGAAAAGCGGCGTAATTGGGTTGACACGTTCGGTAGCGATGGAATTAGCACCTTACGGTGCAACAGCAAATGCAGTTTGCCCTGGAAATACCCTGACAGATATGGTGCGGGGTGTTGCAGCAAAAGTTGGTGCGTTGGATGGCATGACAGGTGAAGAATGGTTAGCTATGCGTGCGAATGATTGTCCAATGAAACGTGTAGCAGAACCCTGGGAAATCGCAGGCGTGGTAGCGTTTTTGGCATCGCAGGATTCCCGCTACCTGACGGGCCAGGCCATTGAGGTTGATGGTGGTTTAATAATGTCGTAAGGGAAAATAATTGTCTGTTGGGTAATAAACTGCGATTCATACTCAATTAAAAATAACCCAACGAACGATCAAAATACTTGTCAAAATTTCCGTTGGTGTGCAAGCTGAAAAGATACTAGTTTGTACATCAACGGTTTAAGGATTCGCGATGGATATTGGAAAAAAAGTAAATGAAAGACGAAAAGAGCTGGGGTTAAACCTGAGGGAATTGGGGGAGCTTTGCGGTCTTACGGCTGGATTTCTGAGTCAAATTGAAAATGACCAGGTATCTCCATCATTAAATTCTTTACAGAGTATTGCTACTGCACTAAAAGTTCCCATGTTTTATCTCATTAACAATACACCCAGCGGGTTGGTTGTAAAAGCGGATGAACGATCCAAGGTCTTTTTCCCGGATTCTAAAATTGGTTATGATTTGCTCACGCCGGATTTTTCGCGCCAGATGATGTCAATCATCATCAGACTTAACCCTTTTTCCAAACGTATCGCAATGCCATTAGCCAGATCGACGGAACAATGGATGCATATTCTCTCAGGTAAAATGCGGATCATCATCGATACCGAAACATTTGAATTGACAAAAGGGGATACGATTTATTACGATGGTGACCTACTTCGAGAATTTGGTTCTATCAATGATGAAGAATTAGAAATAATTTGTTGTATCACGCCACCCGTATTTTAAATTAACGGTTTTTTTATTGTTATTCAAATTGTTTCTTTAGTTTCCAGGATTGTTTTTGAGGTTATATGAATTCAAAAGAGAGATTGAATCTTGCAATTAATCATAAAGAGCCAGATCGAATTCCCTTTGATCTAGGGAGTACATTTACCTCCGGTATTCATGTTAATGCTTATAAACGCTTGCGTGAATTTTTAGGATTGGCTTCCCTTCCGGAAGATCATTTTTTATGCCTTGATGAACAAATTGTTTTTGTGGATGAAGATGTGAAAGCCAGGTTAACGATTGATACGGAACCTGTTTTAACCCAAAATCCATCCAGTTGGTCGTTGGATATCAAAGATAGGGGAGAAGATACATTTTATATTAATGAATGGCAAATGGGTTTAAAAATGCCAAAACCGGGTGGGTTATATTATGATGTGGTAAATAATCCACTTAAAAATGCCGGAATTGCTGATTTAGATCATTTTAAATGGCCTGATCCCAATGATGCGGCTCGATATGTGGGTTTGGAAGAGGATGTGAAAAAAGCCGCTGAAACTGGTCGGGCTGTTGTGATGAATAGCATGTCTGCCGGAATTGTTGAACTTTCAGCCTGGTTATTGGGTTATGAACGACTTTTTACCGATATGCTGCTCGAACCTGAATTTATTAATAAATTATTTGATAAGCTTCTTGAAATTAAACTAACATATTGGAAAATTGTTTTGGAGAAAGTCGGCGACCAGATCGATGTGGTTGTAGAATCGGATGATCTTGGTGAACAAAGACAACTCTTGATTTCACCGCGTTTGTATCGGAAGTTAGTAAAACCGCGGCATAAACAACTGTATGATTATATCCACTCCCATACGAATGCGAAATTATTTCTACACTCCTGCGGTTGTATATATGACTTAATCCCGGACTTAATTGAAGTTGGTGTTGATATACTTAATCCCGTTCAGATTAATGCACCAAATATGAACTCTGAAAAATTAAAAAAAGAATTTGGACAAGATTTGGTCTTTTGGGGTGGGACAGTTAACCCACAAGGGACATTTAATAATGGATCTCCACAACAAGTGCAGGATGAAACCCAAAAAAATATCGAGAACCTAAAAAAAGATGGGGGATTTGTTTGTGCAGCCGTTCATAATATTCAACAAAGTGTTCCACCGGAAAATATTATGGCAATGTGGGAAGCACTACAAGAATTCGGATTGTATGGTGAAAGTTAATTAATAAAAAAATTAAATTCTAATCCCTACTCCTTAAACCAAATTTAAAACAATATGGTATCGGATATCCGTTGAATGGATTGTAAAAATCTTGCAGCTGGAGCGCCATTAACAACGCGGTGGTCGTGCGTAAGGCTGAGATTAATGGTTGGTGTAATAAAAATTCCACCGTTAAGGACTCTTGGAATCTCTTGTAATGTGCCAATACCTAAAATTCCACTTTCTCCTGGATTTAATACGGGTGTGAAATATTTTATTCCGAACATACCGAGGTTTGTGATGGTGAATGTTCCGTTTGAAATATCTTCAGCTTGAAGAGCATTTTGTTTGGCTAATTCTTGAAGGCGGTTCAATTCCTTAGAAATTTCAGGCAGGCTTTTTAAGTGTGCGTTTTTTATATTTGGAACGACCAATCCGCGGGGGATATCCATTGCAACACCAATGTTTATTTCGTTACTGGTTACAAGATACTCGTTTTCAATTGAGGTTCTTAAAACAGGGTGTTCTACAAGCGCTAAAGCAACAATTTTGATGAATAAAACAGTATAAGTTGGTCTGATATTTGTGTTTTGATATTCACGCTTTAATCGATTATGTTGATCAACAAGATGACTGGCATCAAAATCAATGGATATCGTTGTTTGCGCTGTTGTTTTTAAACTGTTATCCATCGAACGCGCAATCGATACCTCTATTTGATTCATTTTTTTATACACCTTGCCCAATTTATTTTGAGTTTCCGCGATATTTGATTGTGAACTAATGGGTTTATTCAACGCGTTCCTGATATCATCCCGGGTAATCATTCCCATTCGACCTGTTCCAACTATGTTGGTGTAATCAACCTCTAATTCTTCTGCTAACAGTTTGGCTTTTGGTGTAATTGCTGTCGTTCTTAAACCATCCTGTTTCACAGAATTATTCAGGTGTGATTCAGGTAGTTTTGTTTCCTTGTTTTCAACTTCAGTCTCCTTGGGAGATCCATCGTAGGCTTCTCCAGGTTCTCCCAGAAAGAGGATTGGCTCTCCACAGGGTACAGCGACACCTATTTCAGCGATTAGTTTTAACACCGTGCCATCTTGATCGGCGTATAATTCATTGGACAGCTTTTCAATTTCAATTTCGCCCAATAGATCACCCTTTTGGACAGTATCGCCTTCAGAAACAGCCCAATAAGTAATTGTGCCTTCTTCCATCGTTGCCCCAAACCGAGGCATAAGAACTGTTTGTGCCATTACTCCTCCAAGATATTTAAAAACTCATCAGTTGATTACATGCTTTGAGAACATCTTCATATTGCGGCATAACATAATCTTCCATCACCGGAGCAAAAGGCACGGGTGTATCTAAAGATGTAATGCGTTTCATTGGAGCTTTTAGATATTCAAAAATCTCTTCATAAACCATGGACCCAATTTCAGCGGCGTAGCCCATGAATTTTGGGCCTTCTTGGATGATTACCAATCTGCCTGTTTTTGCTACTGAATTTATAATCGTTTCTTTATCCAGAGGAAAAAGTGTTAATGGATTAATAATTTCACATTGGATTCCCTGACCGGAGAGTTCCTCTGCGGCTTTTTGTGCAAAATCAACCATACTCATGGCAGCAACAATAGTAATGTCTGAGCCTTCTCTGACAATATTGGCTTTATATAAGGGGAGTTCGTATAAATCTTCGGGCACTTCTCCTTTTTTATTATAAAGACCTTTATGTTCAAGAAAGATAACCGGGTTGTTATTGCGTATAGCGGAAATCAGCAGGCCTTTCGCTTCATACGGTGTTGAGGGTGCGAGAACGACCAGTCCGGGAATATTCATCAACCAGGGTTCGATACATTGGGAATGATGATATGCACAGCGAATACCACCGCCGGTGACAGCCCTAACCACAATTTGAGCGCTTGCCTTGCCTTCATACATATAAGATAATTTTGCGGCATTGTTGACGATCTGATCATAACAAACGGCAATAAAATCTGCAAACATCAATTCAGCAACCGGTCTTAACCCGCATAAAGCTGCCCCACAAGATAATCCAATAATTGCCGATTCTGAAAGGGCGGTATCAAAGGCACGTTTGGGCCATTTACTCCAAATGCCAGCCGTAATTCCAAAATCTCCGCCCATTTTGGCGACGTCTTCACCGATAATAAAAACCTTTTCATCCCGTTCCATCTCTTGATGTAATGCTTCATTGATCGCCTTAGAAAAGCTGATTTTTCTGGTCATGATCTTCCCTCCACTTCAACATCGGTGTAGACATACTTAATTGAATCTTGTGGTGATGGGTTTGGACTTGCTAATGAGAATTCAAGATAACTGTTAATTTCTTTTTCGACCCAATTATGAATTTCCGTAATTTCAGATTCATGAACCCCAAAGTGGTTCAATAATTTTTCTTTTGCCAATTTGATGGGGCATTTTTCTTTCCATTTTTCCAATTCACCTTCAGGACGATATGCCGCGGGATCACCAGAGAAATGTCCCTGCCAACGATAGGTCATTAATTCAATTAATGTAGGGCCCTCTCCTCTTTTTGCTCGATCCACTGCGGATTGGGTAACTTCAATGACGGCTTCAATATCATTACCATCTACTGTCATGCTGGGTACGTTATACCCTTTCCCCCAATCCGAAAGCTGTTTTTGGGGGTGGGATTCTGTGTAAGGTGTTGAAATTGCATATTGGTTATTAATCAAAACATAAATCAGAGGTAATTTCCATGTTGCTGCCATATTCATACTTTCATGACATGTACCTTCACCTAATGTGCCATCACCCATGAAAACAACGGTAACATCATCAGTTTGGTTATAAACCGAAGCAAAGGCAGTACCCAGACTTGTAACAACGGTGGAACCTTGAATGCCATTAAAACCCATGTTTCGTACTTTTAAATCATTGATGTGCATGGAACCGCCACGGCCACCGTTAATCCCGGTTTTTTTACCAAAAATCTCTGCCATAATTAATTTTCGATCCTCTGGACGACTGGCAAGAACGATTGCTCCATGCCCTCGATGATCCGGGAATTTGTAATCTGTTTCTCTCAAGACATCAATTACACCGGCTTGAGCGGCTTCTTGACCAATACTCAGATGGATAAACCCCGGAATGGTTCCATTCTTTGAGTATTTTTCGATGATTTCTTCGAATCTTCGGATCAGAACCATATCTCGATATATATTTAACATATGATCTTTTGATAAAGCCATGTTAACTCCTTAACAAAATTGATTAATCTGGTCTTTTTGTTGTGATTTATTAATCGACCTCAATATGTGCCTCAGCCAAATAACTTTCCGGAATTGGATGCAACGGGGGACGAACCGAGTAGTGCCCGATTGATTGATGGGTAACTAATTCGGAAGAAAGTGCTTCAACAACGGCATTATTGACAGAATGTTCACACATTCTGCCCTGACAATTCCCCATACCCGTTCTTGTAATCATTTTTACTTCTCCAATGGTTCTGGCACCCATTAAGACAGCCTGTTTAATTTCACCGAAGGTTACTTCTTCGCATCGGCAGAGTATTGTTTGGTCTGTGGCTAATGAAATCAGTCCTGATTGTGGGGTAAACAAATCTCCATACAAAATGCCAAATTGTTGTTGGGAACGCAGATTCGGTTTAACTTGTTGAATGAAGTTTTCTGCGATATTGGCGTTTAGATGGCCAGTTTTTACGGCAACTGCTGTGCCTGCGATTTTCCCTTCAAGTTGGGCGTTTTCTGCACCACCAATGGCCGCACCATCACCCACTATAAATACCCCCGGAAGTGAAGATTCCATATTGTGATCACGCACCGGTATCCACCCCCCTTTTTGCGGCTGATAATCTAACGCACAACCAATCATTCGTGCCAAGCCGGTATTGGGTGTTAAACTGTATCCCGTGACAACCAGATCTACTTCAAAAGTTTTTTGTGTTCCTGAAATGGGTTTTCCGCTTTTATCTACTTTGGTGATGACTGCTTTTTCCACATGATCCTGACCGATGGCTTCCTTAATAGACCATCCCATCTTGTAAGGAGTTTTTCCACGAAAAATGGTGCGAAGATAATTGGCACCTTCTTTTATTCGAGGCCAATGTTTTAACATTGTTGGGGCATAACGAAACCCTTTTGGTAAGATCTGATTTGATTCACAAACTGAAACAACCTCAACTCCGGCGGCAATTAAATGGGCGTTCACAGAAAGAATTAATGGTCCTGTACCAGTTACCAAAGCGCGTGTGCCTGGTTTAATCCGTTGTGATTTTAATAGAATTAATGCTGCGCCACAGGTGATTACACCAGGTAATGTCCAGCCAGGGAATGCGATGGGGGTATCATAAGCTCCGTTCGCTAAGATTAGATTTTGGGCACGAATATATTTTGGTGTGTCTTTCCCATACAGACCTACTAACCAGTTCTGATCATTATCTTCTTTAAAAACAGCCCAGGTTAATGTATTCTGAATTTTTGTGACCGGTAATGAATTTAATTGGGATTCAAGTTTTTTACCTTTGAATTCAGTTTGTGTGTTTTTATCCGCTTGGAAAGTTTTTGGCAGCTGCATAAAATACTGCCCGCCCACTTGCGGGTAATTATCCACAATCACAGTTTTTACACCATTTTCAGAAGCTGAAATCGCGGCTTCCATTCCAGCCGGGCCGGCACCGATCACTGCAAGTTCGTAAGTCTCAATCATAATTCCAACTCCTTGCATGTTTCAATCTGCATCCCTTCTTCAACAGGTGTAATGCAAGCCCTTTGTGCGTGAATACCATTAATGGTTACCAGACACTCATAACAAATCCCCATTCCGCAGTAAAGGCCGCGAGGTTTTTTGTGTTTATGACTTAACCGGAAAGTGGTGATACCGGCGGATAAAAGCGCAGTGGCAACCGTTTCACCTTTATAAGCTTCAATTTCAATTCCATCCACGAAAATTTTGATTAGGGTTCCTCTTTCAACTTGAGGAATTAATGAACTTGTTTTATCAATACGTTTCATTTATCTTCCTTTCCGGTAAGAAATGTTGTATATCAAGATCAGACCTGCCCGTAGTAAGTAATTGCGCTATTGTTTTTCCTACCAGCGGTGTGATAATTACTGTGGAGCGAAATGCGGTAGCCAGATAAAGCCCATCAATTCCAGTTACTGGCCCTAACATTGGAAGTCCATCGCTTACATCTGCAACAGGCGCAGACCAACTACGCAATATTCTTAGTTTCGCTAAAGAAGGAAAATATCGTAACCAGCAATTCGTGATGGACGGTAGTGCAGATGCTGGGACTGTTGTACGGAAATGGTCAGCCTCAAACATCGATTCTCCAATCAGAATATGCCCATGTACTGATTGGCTGATGGCCATATTTGTCAGAAGGGTTCCTGGTTTAACATCGGCTCCCATTTCAAAAAATGACGCTGAAGCTAAATGGTTTCTTAATAAAAAACCGATCGGTTCGGTGACCATTGCTTGACCGAGCACATAATGTACAGGCCAATTCCTACCGATGGTTTGGCCTAATTTTTTTGTAAAAGCGCCCGTACACAAAATAATATTCTTTGCACTAAAATCGCCTTTATTTGTTTTCAATCCATAAATTTTATTATTCTGGACATTAAAATCCGTGACTTCTGTGTTATAAAATTCCTTTAAACCTTTTTGTTTGGCTCTAAATATATACCCCCAGATGAGTCGGAATGGGTCAACTTGTCCTTCATCAGCATGGTATAGAGCACCGAGTAAATAACGAGTGTTTATCAATGGTTCAATTTCATTTAAATGTTTTGAAGGAATTAATTCAGAAGATATACCAACCCTTGATAGTTCAACTTGTCGTTTTTGTAATATTGACCATTGATTTTCGTTTTCGATGGGTAATAGACCGCCAATTTTTCTTAATCCGATTTTCCAATCCAATTCATCTTCAAGGGTTGCAAAAAAAGAACGTCCAAGTAAAGTCATCTCCGCACTTTTTGATAATTCCATATCCTGAATTTGAATATTGCCATAATTTGCCGAAGAAGCACCTGCTGCAATACCGCCGCGATCAATGATGGCAACGTTTAATCCAGAATTACAAAGATGATACGCAATTGAGCTGCCAATATATCCCGCACCAACAACAATTGCGTCAAAGTTTCGCTTCATAATAATTCCTTAAGTAAGTTATCAAGCTGGAGAACTCAAATCGAGTTGAAATCATAAGGGGTACCTGTTATCGTTGAATTAAATCAAATGAGTAAAAACAATTGGGCTCGAATTTAATAAAAAACAAGCCCACCATCAATATTGATGGACTGGCCATTGATAAAACCAGCATCTTCCGAAGCCAAAAATGCCACCAATGCAGCAACATCCTCCGGTTTCCCAAAACGATTAACAGGAATTGTTTTTAAAATACTATCATTCCATTCTTCAAGGGTTACACCGTTAATATCTGCTAAATGTTGGTATGTACTGCGAAGCATTTCCGTTTGAATTGGTCCAGGACAAATTGCATTTGAAGTGATTCCTCGATTTCCAAGTTCGACCGCCAACGCGCGGGTTAATCCAAGGACTGCTGCTTTGGTTGAGCAATAAGCAATTTCTTCACTATAAGCCATCTTACCAGCCATCGAGGATAAATTAATAAAACGTCCCCAATTGTTTTTTTCCATGATTGGAATTACAGCCTTTGCACATAAAAACATTGATTTGTAATTTATGTCGCTCACTCGGTCCCATGTTTCTTCACTTAACTCCGTGGTGGCGGTATTATCAAAAATTCCGGCGTTGTTAACCCAGATGTCGATACGGTTCCAATTGGAGTTAACATGTTCGATCACCTGGTGAATTTGTGTTTTATTGGTTACATCCATCAAATAACCAACTGCTTGCACACCAAAGGCTCTGCACCGATCTACTGTTTCATCCGTGTTTTCAATGTCCATGACCGCAATATTTGCACCTTCTTCTGCCAGGCGGACACAGATTTCTTGACCAATCCCTCTGGCTGCACCGGTTACACATGCCACCCTAACTTTTAGACCTTTCATAGCGCATTTCCTTTCCAAGACCGTTT
Source organism: Anaerolineaceae bacterium (assembly GCA_002702705.1). Classification (GTDB taxonomy): domain Bacteria; phylum Chloroflexota; class Anaerolineae; order Anaerolineales; family Anaerolineaceae; genus UBA6170. The sequence goes on along the minus strand of PABH01000008.1, from coordinate 97,324 downwards.
TACTTTCGAGTTTGACCCACATCTTTCTGCCAAAGCCAGGCTGATCTCCTGGCATTGCTGAATAATTTTTTCTTCATCTAGATGCTGAATAACGCCATCTTGCATAAGAATGACCCCGTTGGCAATTGTCATAACTACATTTTCTTGTCCACAAGAATAAACAAGTGTGGCTACCGGATCGTGAATTGGAACAACTTTTGCTGAATTTGGCGCGATCACAAATAAGTCTGCCTGTTTTCCCACCTCGATTGACCCAATTTGGTCCTCAAGCCCTAATGTTTTTGCTCCACCAAGTGTTGCCCAATCCAATATTTGTTGTGCATTTACGACTGATGCATCACGTGCAGCAACTTTCTGTAATAAAGCTGCAACCTTCATTGTTTCAATCATATCCTGTGAGTTATTACTACCGGCACCATCTACACCCAGGCCAATGGTTAAACCTGCTTCTTGGATCTTCATCATCGGAGGAATTCCATTTCCTAAATACATATTACTGACTGGATTGTAAGAAACTTTCACATCATGTTTCGCAAATAATTTTATATCCTCATCATCTAAAGTTACACAATGAATCGCGAGCAGCTCAGGTCGTAAGAAACCGATTTTTTCCAGGTAAGGGACTGAATTCATGCCAAATCGATCAATACTGCAATGGTTATCTACCCAATTTTCACCAATGTGCATCACCATTGGGGTTCCAGTCCGTTTAGAAAAATCCAGTGCTTTATCTAATCCTTCCCCGCTAACTGTCCAAGGGGCACCTATCGCCACCCATACGGCTAAACGTTCCGTAGGAGGGTACTTTTCTATCAGCTGAGCGTATTGATTAATGAACCAATCTGTTGGACGGATAAGGTATTCCGGAATGCCGTATTGGAGGCCATAATCAGAAATAATACTTGTATAGCGTCCTCGTAAACCACTATCGACGAGGGCATGGATATTTTCATCATGCAGCCCAAAGGTGTAAGCCATATAATTCATATCAATCACGGAAGTCACACCACTATGAATTAACTCCAAACATCCTGATAAACAGATTGTATAGATTTCATCCGGCGTAATATTGGCAGCAGTTGGTGCAGTGACAACAGTGACCCAATCCTGAACAGCCATGTCTTCTCCAAGCCCCTTGGTGGCTACCTGGAAGAGATGATCGTGTGTATTGATGAGCCCTGGAAAAATGATTTTTCCGCTGAGATCGATTATTTTTTCCGCTTCATATTGTCCGTCAATGTCTGATGAAGGGCCAATTGCTTGTATCCGATTTCCTATTATAACAATCGAATGATCTGGCAGAACGCTGCGGTCTTTGTCTTGGGTAACGATTAGGCCGTGGGTTAGTAAAATATCTGCTTTTTTCATAAAAAAATATGTCCTTATTAAACAAAACCAGAATACATGAAATTACAACTGATTTGACCAAATAGATATTAAGTTAATCAGATCATTTACGACCAGGTCAGGAGTTATACCTTTCCTAATTATGGATTGATGATTATCTACCCCTGTTTCAACGAGTATGGTTTTTAAACCAGCTTGAAGCCCTCCAAAAATGTCGGTTTCTAAACGGTCACCGATCATAGCAGTTTCTGAAGCGTGGTTCCCGAGCTGTTTTAATGCCGATTGATACATCAAAGGATTGGGTTTTCCAATTACAATAGCTTTCTTTCCACTAGCAGCTTCTAATGCAGCGATATTTACGCCGCATTCGGGAATTAACCCTTCTTCTGATGGCACAAGTACATCCGGGTTGGTGCCAATAAATTGGGCTCCAGCTTGAAGATGGAGACTGGCAAATTTTAATTTTTCATAGGTCAAATAATGATCTCCCCCAACAACCACAAAATCAGCTTTTTGGGTGACGTTTTTTATTATTTGATAACCTTCCTTTTCCAGGGCTTCACGAATGCCATCTTCACCAATAAGATATACATTTTTTCCGGTATATTTTTCTTTCATGATTTGAACGGTTACACCGGCACTGGTTAATATGTTTTCTGGTTGAATTTCTCCACCGAGAGAAGTGATTTTTTGATAATAGGTATAGGGGCTTTTGGTTGAATTATTTGACAAAATTAAATAATTTATGGAATGTTGGTTTAAAAAATTGAAAAATTCAACCATACCTGGCAGTGGTTTATCACTACTTAATAACGTTCCATCAATATCAATTAACAACGCCTTTATTTTTTTTAAGAATGATGTTTCTATCATGAATCCGACTCCAACAATTTTGAAAAATTGCGAGTTAATGTCTGGTATTTGATGTACTTATTTGAATATGCCTGGCTATTGCTTTTGTTTGGTTTAATAATTTTTTCTTCTAATTGGAGAAACTGAAAGAACTGATCCGGTTTTTCAATAAAACCCAAACTTAACATTCCGAGAATTGCTGCACCTAATGCGGGTCCATGGGCATAAGCAGTTAGTATAATTTCGAGTTCGTTTATATCCGCGATTATATTTGGCCAGACCGGACTGCGCGTTGCTCCACCAATCATCCATAGTTTTTGTATCTTGATATGGTTGGTTTCTTTTAATTGTTCCAATGCCCACCGGACTTCAAAAGCTGCATTTTCTAACACGGCTTTGGATAGATCGACTCGATCATGATTCAGTTTTGCCCCAATAAACCCACCATAATTTGTTTGTTTATCAAGTTGTCTTGATCCGTTTAAGGGCAAAAAGAATAAGTTTTCATGGATGATATTTTTTTGCAAAAGGTTTAAATTCATATCATCAAAAGTATTTGAAGAAGACCAAAATTGTCTTAAGATCCATTCCGGATAGGAACCTAATTCTCCTAAAAACTGACTGGCAATCCATTTGTCGGGAAGAACATGGAAATTAAGATCCATTTGATTGGGCAGCGTATCTACTGAACCTTCATCTTTTACAATATTAATTACCCAAGCGGTTCCACATGCCAGAATAGTATTTTTGGCATTAATAGCCCCAAACGCTATTGCTTCACAAGCGTGATCCTGACCACCATTTACGACAGGTAACCCCTTTGGTAATGTGGTTTCTTTACTGGCAGAATCGGTTATTTTGCCAACAATTGCTGAACTCGGCATGATTGGAGATAATTGGGATGGATTAATCCCGGCTAGTTTGCATAGGCCTTCATGCCAAACACATTTTTGAATATCTACCAGTAACATTTCTCCAGCCATGGAAGGATTGGTAACATAATTCCCCGTTAATTTATGGATAATAAAATCATTTACTGATAACCATTTGGCAGATTTTTGAAAAACTTGTCGGTTGTTTTGCCTTAACCAAGCAATTAAAACGAGCGGTAATCCTGGTTGGGGATTCCAACCGCTATTTTTTCGGATTGTTTTGCTTGTGCCATCTGCGTTCCATTGTTGTACCAACGTTTTTGCTCGTTTATCTAACCAGGTGATTAAATTGTGTGTTGGTTGTCCGTATTGATCAACAGGTAAAACGGACCCACCTTGTGTTGTTACAACTAAAGCAGAGATTTGTTCATTTGTTTTTATGGAAGATACAATTTGATTGATTGTTTGTTGAACTGCGGACCAAAGTTCTGCCGGGTCGATTTCAACATAATCAGGTTGGGGGAAAATAAGGTGGTATCGTTTTTCTGCCACCATTCTTTCCTGTCCCTCTTTATTAAATAAAACACATTTAATGATCGTTGTCCCAATATCAAGACTTAGGATTAGATCTTCCATTTAATAAATTCCTTTTTTGTCAGAGCTGTGTTGAAACCAAGTGGGTGAACAAGTAACGGTAAACTAAATTCCGATTAACTCTTTGCAATTCGGGTGGCTTCATCAACGGACACACCACCATGAATGATTGCAGATAAGGCGGCTGCCATTGCTTCCGGATTGTCCGATTCAAAGATATTTCGGCCGATCGTGCCGCCAGCAGCACCTGCATCCATTGCCATTTTCATTTCTGTTAAAAATTCTTCGACTGTATTACGTTTTTTTGACCCCATGATAACAACGGGTTTGTAACAAATTTTTACAATTTCCTCAAATCCATCTACATATGGGATTTTTACCCAATCACCGCCCATTTCAAGTCCAGCTCTGGCTGCCAAAGCTACCCGTTCTTTGGTGCGATATTCAGGAGAACTGAGCATTCCGCCAGGAACCATTTCTGCTTGCACAGCTAAACCCCAGGCATGGGCTTTTTTTGTGATTTTTGCCAAATTATTTAAGGTGCGCATTTCCTTTTCATCTCCAGGAAATGAAGATATACATAATGCATCCGCACCGATTCGTAATGCCTCTTTGACACCAAACCAAACGGGTGCTTCGACATCTGGTCCGAGCATAGTGGCAACACCATCTGATCTTAAGATTAATCCTACCGGAGAAATTTCTTTTGCAAAATGACAAGCCATACCATATGATGTCATTATGCCGTCCACCCCACCGGCTATTGCTTTTTTGATTGTTTCTCCAGGCTGTTCTAATCCTTTGGTGGGTCCAAAAATAATGGAATGTTCCATCGCCATAATTAAAACTTTTCCATCTGGCTTAAATAGTCTATTAATTCTGCGGATATTATCCATAAAAAACCTCTCTCTGCTTATCCTTCCTCGTGTTTACGGTGTGCGTATCGCTGCCCACCATCTACTGTTATGTATTCAGCATTTATATAATCTGATTCAATTAAAAAATTGACTGTTTTGGAGATATCTTCTGGTGTTCCCCACCGATTTAAAAGGGTTTTCTCAGCTGTTCGTTTAATTTTTTCTGGCGAATAGTCAGGGGGAGCCAAAACAGGACCTGGTGCGATGGCGTTTACTCGAACATAAGGGTGAAGCTCAAGGGCAAACTGGCGAGTTAAAGCCAATAAGGCTGATTTTCCAACGGCATGGGCTGTAAGGTTGGGCCAAGCCTCCCAGGCAGAGAGATCAACGATATTTACGATCGCACCATCTTTTTTATCCAGCATATCTTTGGCTGCCAGATTGGAAACATAAAAGGCACCATTAATCTGGACACCGGTTACCATTTGCCAGGCTTCGATTGAATCTGTGGGTACGGGAGTCGGTGTAAAAGGTGAGGCGTTGTTAACTAATATATCTATCTTCCCAAGATTTGAATGGACCTGATCAAACATGGCTTTTACCTGTTCCCAATCAGCGACGTTGGCTTGAATGGTTAGGGCAGTTACACCGAACTTTTCGGCTTCTTGCGCGGTTTGAAGGGCAGATTCTGCACTTGAACTATAGTTTATAACCACATTCGCCCCAGCCTCAGCTAATCCTAATGAGATTGCCTTTCCAACTCGGACTGCCCCGCCGGTGATTAGGGCTGTTTTGCCTTTAATGTCCATGTTTATTTCCTTTCACACATATGTTAAAATCATTTTTTGAATTAGAGAGTAAATCGTGAAGGTGCAAATTGATCCAATGAAGTGGGCGAATTTTTATCCAACATCATCATTGCCATCCATTCACTTAAAATCGGAACCGCGGTTATCGTTTCTACTAAACTGGTAGCAACAAAAACATTTTCCAACTGCGGCATCCAGCCAATGATAGGTTCTTCATCCGGTGTAAAGCTGGTTGGTCTGCCCCAACTTCGAACAACACGAACTTTCGACATAAATGGATACAGTTCGATTAATTCTTTAGCAAGCGCTGTAATGCCCCAAGCACTGACATTTTTGTGAAAGTGATCTGTTACTGTAACCGCTTCGGAAATGTCAATTGATCCATGTAGATCAGGATGAACACCTATAGCGACAGCTCTCTGTTTGCCGTGAATGGTCTCGTAAAAATCAGATATTTCAATGTTATTAAAAATCATGGGTGGAATCGGTTCGGTGACTACAGCCTCTGCATGGGTGTATTGTACTGGCAGCGATGCACCTGCTAATTTCAGTGTTTCGGAGACCATTGCACCTGTCATGACAGCCACTTTATCGCATGTGTAACGCTCATTCCGGGTTTGGACTGCAACCACACGATTCTTATTCATTTCAAAATTTGTCACGCGGCTATGGCCCTGGATGACTGCACCATATTTCCTTGCAGCAGAGGCGTAAGCCAACGAAAATTTTAAAGGATTTATCATTCCTTCAACGGTGTGAACAGCTCCCAATAACCCGTTGGTGTTCATATTTGGTTCGGCTGTTTGTAAAGTCTTCTGATCTACAACTTGGGTTGGGATTCCCTGCATTGTGAGCGTAGCAGCACGATTTTGCCAATAGTCCCAAGATGATTGTGTCCGGATAATTAAATACAATCCAATTTTCCGCCAATCATAACTTTGTCCTAATTCTTCTTCTAAAACTTCATGCTTTTGTAATCCATCAACGATCAATTGGATATTGAGTGGATCAAGATGCCCTTCGCATACTTGAGCTCTTCCGGAACAAGAGGCGGAGGTGCCGCTGCCGATATCTCCAGCCTCCAATAGTAAAACCTGAGCCCCTTGTTTTGCTAATTCATAGGCACTTGAGAGGCCTAAAAAACCTCCACCAATAACAATGACATCAAAAGATGAGGACAAGTTAGTCACCTTTCGTTAACCAAAAAGATGTTATGTTGATCGTTCTTCTCATATTTTTAATCCCAAATCGAATCCAGTTCTGAATCCGGCACATCAAAAACACTTTCTGATGGTTCAGTCAGTTTTTCAGTATGAAAATATTCAGGTATGCGATTATCAGCGGCAGTTAGTCCGGCTGCTTTATTAAAAGCTAATTCAACATCGATTACTTTTCTTCCTAAAATATCGAGCCAGTTTTCAGGTAGATCAACGTCAAAAACAGACCTGAGCATATTAAGAACCACTTCTGGCTGCTGGCCAGTAGCGCTGGTATTAAATGCACATAAACCGAGGGCATCATAGGCGGCACGTTGTAGTTGGGATTTTTTGGAGAGTGCAACCGCGTTGGAGGGATCACGATGGTCTACGGGGAAAAAGACAGTTAAACCAGCGGTATGGTCCGCCCCTTGGGGGGAAGTAGCGTAGGTGACAGCTGTCCCTTTTACCACCCGCGGATCATATGCACTCATCGCCTGCCCTTTAACAGCCGGAATGCGGGTTACGCCGAGCGCTTTTCCGGCAGCAACGACACCATCTCCAGCAAGCCGGGCTAAGGAAGTTCCTGACGGAATTTGCGCCAAAATTTTTAAAACACTGTTGGCATCACCGAATTTTGGTAAATCGTCGCGGTTGATTTCAGCAGGAATTTTTTCCATTTCAGCGGCTTCCATCATCACCCCTAATGCAGCCCCAACTTCAATTGTATCTAGTCCGAAATCGTTACAATAACGATTGATTTTTGCGATTTCATCTAATGAGGCAATTTCGAGGTTTGAACCACATAACCCAATCGTTTCAAACTCAAGCGGGGCTGCCAGTAATTCACCTTTTTCATCTGCAAAGGCATTTGAACACCGAATAACACAACCTGTCATACAAGCATGGGTGGGGGTGCCTTTTCCACCGCGCTGCAGCGTTAGTTCACGCATGTGATCTCCCCCAATAGGTTCCGCATCCGGTAAACGCCCTTTGCTGAAATTTCTAACTGGTAGTCCACCTAGAATTTGAACAGGCATTACTGTGGAAGCAGTTCCGTAATCTCTTAAAACTTTAACACGGTCGCTGCCGGCGACATGTTTATTAAAAGCGGTTATTTTCGAACGGGCTTCTTTGTTAAGTGAGGAGTCAATTTGTGTTGGGCGTTGAATGAGAATGGCTTTTAAACCTTTTGAACCCATAACAGCGCCTACACCTCCCCGGGCAGCCAGCCGAAATGGATTTCCTTCTGCATCAGTAACAGCGATCCCGGCTGCTGTCATTAATTGTTCACCTGCCTGGCCAATACTGATGATACAGTAATCATTTCCAAACTGATCAAACAAATAAGCTGCGGTATCTTCATTACCCATGCCCCAACAACCGTTTGCAGCTTCCTGGTTTAATTCGATACTGTTATTTTTCAGGAGATAAACCCCTTTTTGACCTTCCGGTAAGGCGCCTAAAAACACAACTGCACGAAAGCCTAAACCAGCCAGAGAGTCTCCTGCCATTCCTCCAGCATTTGCTTCTTTAATTCCCTTGGTTAAGGGACTTTTGCAACCAACGGAAAGCCGGGACCCGGTTGAAGTACGGGTATTGGACAAAACACCGGCAGCAAAAACCAGTGTATTTTCTGGGCTAAGTGGATCACATAATGGATCAGTAAATTCACTTACCAGTTGACCGGATAGATATCTTCCACCTGCCAACGGGTCTTCAAGTTCGCGAGTTTTTGTTTCACCGGTGGTGAGATTGATGATTAATGTTTTCATAATCCAGCCTCAAGTACCTGTTTACAATCCTCCAATGATGCCGGGCGAATATTCAACCCAATCATGGCCATTTTTGTGGCGCTTTCTGCAATGGCTGGGATTTTTTCAGCGGTTAATCCAAGCTCGGATAAATGGGTGGGCATATTAAGTGAAGTTAAGAAACGTCTGACCCAACCCCCAAGGTCGTAAGGTGTTGAATTTTCCGGCAGATTAAGAGCTGATCGTAACAATTTCCAGCGCTGCTGCGGAATGGCAGCGGCGTTAAAATCAAGTGTGGCGGGAAGAAGGGTGGCAACCCCTAATCCATGGTGGAGATGGTAGGTTCCGCATAGAGGGCCTGCCAGTGCATGTACCAATCCCAAAGATGACTGGTCAAATGCAATGCCTGCCCACGTTGCTGCCAAGGCCATATTTTGACGTGCTTCAAGATTATTTCCATCTTGATAGGCAGCAGGAAGCCATTCAACGATTGCTTGTATGGCACCTAATGCAAAAATATCTGCCGTGCTATTCGCCTTTTTACTGAGGAATGCTTCAACTGCATGCGTGAAAGCATCCATGCCCGTATGGGCTGTGAGGCTGGCTGGAAGGGATTGCATTAAGCTTCCATCAATGATCGCTGATTTTAAGAATAATGCTGGATGCAAAACACCCATCTTAAACCCTTTTCGATCTCCAATGACTGCAACATGGGTGACTTCACTGCCTGTGCCGGCTGTGGTGGGGATGCCAATGACGGGTAAAGAGCCTTTTTTAATTTGTTGTCTGCGCCATTGGACCTCTTCGTAATCCAATTCTTCATCTGCTAGTAAAAGCCCAATTGCTTTGGCAGTATCTAACACAGAACCACCACCGATTGCAACAACGTGGGTGATTGTTTTATCTTTTACAACTTCAAGCGCCTTATCTACATCAGGAACATTGGGGTTCCCTGGTACATCATCATAAATGACCGGATTGAATCCGGCTGAGATTAACGTTTGAATTACCGGTTCAGCAATTCCGGCTTTGCGGATTCCTTGATCGGTTACGAGGAAAACGGAGTCTTTTGCAGTGTCTTTTAATTCCCAAACAAGATCGCTGGCTGCGTTTTCTGAGATGATAAGTTTGGTAGGAAAGTAAAAAGATGAGCTCATGATTTTTCCTTTTAAAGTAGTGTTAAAGATAATCCAGTTAATTTGGCAATCGTTTTTAACTCGGTAGATAAATCACCATAAAATAAAATGTAGTGGTGTTCCCACCCATTTTCAAGGATGTGATGAATAACCTCTCCCGCTGGTGTGTTAGAAGTATGAAAATAACCACCAGCCCGACCAATTTGAATTGGTTTGTCCACGATTTCACCACAAATTCCCAATAGCCGGAAAGTCCCTTCAAACATACCCACCCGCATCAAGGTAGCCTTGCCGGGTTTTAATGTGAATTCAACCTCACGCCCTTCCATTCCAAACAAAATTTCGTCTTTATTTTTGGCCAGGCTTGGCGCTCCACCATAATGCCAAAGCACCAGGCTGGAATCTTCATCTTTCCAACCACTGACATCTGCGAAAAATGGGGTGCCATTGGTTAATGCGTGTCCCAATTTCATGGTAACAGCAGCATTTACATCCCCCTCAGGGCCGATTAAATATCCATCATCTTGAAGCCATCCTAAAGCTGGCCACAATCCGGCTGGTGCCTCTACGTCAAACAATTCAGGCCAATCACGGATCGCAAACAAATTTAAACCACTTTTTTCAAATACACTTGATAAAGCAGCATAATGTTGTTCCATCATGTTGATAGATACCTTCGAAAGACTTCCACCTTCAATTGCAGGAAAAGAATCAACCGGTGCTTTTTTTGTTTTTCCGGAACGAAAGGCCTCTTTAATTTCACCCAGGTCGATATAATCCATTGCAACACCAAAGGTACGCCGCAGCAATAATTCATCAAAACTGCTAGGGTAAAAACCAGGTGCTCTAAAGCCAATCAAAGCTAACCGGCTTTGCCTTAATTCATTTAAACTTAATACGGCTCGTACCCGGGATTTTAACCCCTCTTGAACACTTGTTTCCAAGGGGTCTCCATGAATGAATGTGTGTGGAAGTTTAATGGCTGTAAGTGTGAAGGTTGAAAGATTTGCACCACAAAGGCTGTTCATCGATACTTTTTTATCGATGTCTGGTTCCGGTAGAGAGTGGATGATGACCGGTAGTTTTAATTGTTCTGCAATTTTTAAAGGAGTTTCGCCATCCGGAAAGGTGCCGATTTGAAGAACAATAACCGCTAAATCGGGTTCCTGTTTAAACTGTTGGATGGAATTGTCCAACGTTTCATTGTCTGTGATTGTTTTTTCCGGACCAAAAACAGCCCATTCTTTTTCTAATAGACTGCGCGTGTTTTTCAGATGTTTTTCTGCGGTTAAATAATCAAAATAAGGTAAACCAATGGAGATTAACCCTACTTTATTGTTTTGTTTCATGTGAGCCTCCAAATTGATAATTTTTCATAAATATTTCCGTCTGTAATCGGGTAGGTATGCCAACCCGACCACCAATTTTTGTGCATTTCATTGCAGCTGCCGCGCTGGCAAAAGCAAGTCGTTGCTGCGGTGCCAAATTTTGTAAAAAAGCATATAAATAGGCACCGTGAAAAGTATCACCCGCACCGGTAGTATCGACTACGTCTACTTGATAGGCTGGTTGAAAGATGTTGATTTCTTTATCACAGTACCAGCTTCCGTTCTCTCCATCGGTCACAACGACCTCATTTGCTCCCCATTTTAATAAGGCGGGTCCGCTTTGGAGTGGATCGGTTAATCCGGTCATTTGGGCAGCGAATTGGCGGGCAACTACCAAAATATCAACCAGGGGTAATAAACGTTCAATCCCTGGCCAGGGTTCACCTGCCCCACCATCAAAAGATACTAGCATGCCATGCTCGTGTGCAAGTTGAGCTGCTCGGATTGCTGCTTCCATGTGAACCCCATCTAAATGCAAAATTTTTGCTTGGGTAATTAAATCTGCAGTCAGTGTGTCAGGATTTAATTCTGGCAAATCACTTTTTTTGTAGAGGATTGCACGATCTCCCTTATCTTTTTCAATGAGAATAACCGCCACAGAAGAAGTACCAGTATTGGTTTGATCCACGTGTGAAGTATCTACCTTGTAATGCTCGAATTCTTTTAGTATCGAATTGCCCCAATTATCTGGTGCAATTGTGCCGAGGTAAGAGGTTTTTGCACCCAGAACACTTAATCCAACGAGTGCTGTTGCTACAGGACCGCCGCCTTGAATACGGATATCGTCCGCCGCAAAAACTTCGTTTGATTCTGGTAAGTGTGAGACCGTTGTCAGGATATCCATGGTTGCCATTCCTAAACCGATCACATCAAATTTTGGCATATTTCTTAATCCTGCTTTTTGTAAATTGATTCGATCAATGGAAGTTTGCCATTGATTCTTAAGGCTGTGAACAAGTTACTAATCCATTCTTGCAGAGAAGCTAAAATCAGCTTTTTATTTTTTTCCGGCATATTCCATAATTCCTGTTTAAATGTTCCCCAAGCCGTCCAACGTGCATTATAGAATTTTTGGAGATCACTTTGGTTATCTTCATCTGCGAGCATATCACCTTCTGCACCTTTATTTGTTGGATTTAATTGTTTCTTAATCACAGATAGAAGGTCTTGGGGAAAATCAGGGTGGTCAAAAACAATGTTTTGAATATGGGTTGCCAGATGGACTTCGATGATACCGCTTTCCGTTAGCTGAGATAACTGCTCCATACTCAGGGTAGAAGCTCCATGCTGAACTAACCCGGCAATCCCGAACTGATTTCTCGCGAGATCACTTAATTCTTTTGCCAGTTTAAGGTCGAGGGGCATTTCTGCCAGACTACCATCCGCGTGAACGATTCCACCGTGCCGGGTGCCTGTTTGTATGCTGATTTTATCAAGTCCAGATACACCGGAAGGAAGGGTACTGCTATAAACTTCCATAAATCCGATTAAGTCTTCAGGTGTCGTATTTTTACTGCCAATTTCCCCTACTTCCGCCCCCACAGTGATATGAACGCCATCCGGTTGAATGGAGCGGATATAACCGGTTAACAAAGCAGAGATTTCCGCATTCGGTTTTTGAACTGCTTTAGGTGAATCTCCATCGGTGTTAATCAGGGTAGCAGCATCAATATCAAGATGATAATAACCAGCAGAGACAGTCTCTTGGCAGATTTGTTTAATTTCATTAATATCTTCTCTACTGTCGATGTGAAAATGATCGCCCTGAATAAAAACGGGGCCCTGGTAACCTTCTCTGCAAGCTGCAGCCAAAATCATGGCTGCGTATTCAAAAGCGGTTTGGTCACTGGCTGTCATTTCGGAAGGGGCCAGTTCAAAAATAACCGGTCCTGCTTGTAATTTTAATATTACCTGCCAAATGGCACGTGCTAAATCATAGGTCATGCCGCGTAAATTGATGGCGGGAATGGTCATTGGAGGGAGTTTTTGGTCTGCTAATGCGGAATATACCTTGGATATGGAAGCAGGAAAAACGCCTTTGGTTTCTGTAAATTGAATAATTTGTGATGCTAAAACTTTCCGCTCTGTTCTTTCTGCGAAAGCAAGAGATTTTATTTTTATATCAAGTGCTTCAAAATTCATTATTACTTCCTATATATAACTTGTCACTTTGCCAAGTAAGGGTTGTGTATTTTTGTACGGCGTCTTCGTTTATTTCCAAACCAAGCCCGGGTTTATCTGAGACGGTGATGGTGCCATCTTTTTTGATTTGGAACGGTTCATTCAACATAAAGTCCCTTGATTCATTTGTCCACGCGGGCGGATCAATGGGGAACTCAAACCAAGGGCAATTCGGTAATGAAGCTGCCAGATGTAAATTTGCTCCCATTCCGATTCCGTTCGACCAGGTATGTGGAATGAAAGGTTTGTAAGATAGTTCGGCCATGGCAGCAACTTTTCGCAGCTGGAAGATCCCTTCTGAGAAAGCGGCATCTGCCTGGATTATGTCGTAGCAGTTCATGTCAATAATCTGTTTGTATTCGTGGAGACCTTTGTGCAGTTCCCCTCCGGCGATGGGGATATTTGTCGCAGCGGTTAGCCTGGCAATTTGGTCTAAGCCATATCGCGGTAAGGGTTCTTCCAACCATAAAATATCTAGTTCCTGCATGGCATTGGCAACTTTTAATGCATCGTGAAAAGTCCATGCACCAACTGGCTCTGGACAAGGCATTACGTGAGCCTGATTTGCATCCACCATTAATTGGAGGGAATCTCCAAATTCAGCTCGAATCTGCTGAACAACACGAATATCCTCGTTGATATCTGGGCGCCGTAAGCGAAGTTTAACGGCTCTGAATCCCATTTCTTTTAATTGATAAAGCCGTTCGATTTGTTCTTCTACGGGGACGACTTCTGCCAGACTTGCGTAAGCCGGTAAGGTGTCTTGAAATGCGCCCCATAAACGATAAACAGGTTGATTTGTGACTTTCCCAATAATATCCCAAAGTGCCATTTCCACAGACCAGGGATAACTACCATCTTTGGCAGCTACTCGAAGGATCGGGCTAATTTGTTCGATACCAAACACATCCTTACCCAAGATATAGGGTGCTACAAGATCGGCAATGGTATAAATTCCAGCTCTGCCGGAATCTGGTCCCGCGCCAATACCGGTTACCCCTTCATCTGTTGTAATTTCTACTAACAGACAAGAAGTAGTTTTAAAAGTTCTACCTGGTGCCCATGAAGGTTTTAATGGGACGGGCAGGGGATAATCCAATATTGTGCTTTTTATGTTTGTTATTTTCATATAAATCCTTTATCTTCATAAGTTGGGATGGAAGCCAACACTTTTCACCAGCAAAGAAAAAGATTAATGATTTTGATTATTCTTTCCATTGTAGGGTGTAGGTAGTTTGCGAGTTCACCTCTATTCGAGCATAATCTTGATCGTTGTTCAGGTTTCCTAAAATCACCGGAATCGATTGCTGTTGATTTTTGCATGTTATTAATCGATTCGAATGACTTTTTTCAGAAAAGAGCTTAAAAGCGATGGAGCGATTAACTGGAGAATTTGAAATAATTAATGTTTTTGTTGAATCCAGCCATGTAAATTCGGTGCCATCGAATAACACAAAATTCCCATCTTGGTTGGGGTAAATTTGTAACCGCAAGTTGTCTGAGGCAACCTTTATCTGGTCATTATCAACTGGTAATAAGGTCTCGGCTGAAGGATCCAGGAAAGGAATAATCGAACCCGCTTTGACCATGACCGGAATGCGTTCTAAAGGAGAGGCTAATGCATAACTTTGATTTCCGGTGTATGATTGTCCAGTCCAAAAATCGGACCAAATCCCTTTCGGTAAGTACGTTCGTCGAGTCTGGTAACTGCCGAAATAATCCGGTGCGATTAAGAGGTTTTCACCCAGACAATATTCATGACTTCCCAAATCATCCCAGACGCCGGGATCATCCGGAAATTCAAGGGCTAAGGCACGAATAATTGGCAATCCTGTTTCACTGGCAATTTTGGCATAGGTATATATGTAAGGGAAAAGGTCCATATGAATTTGTGCGTACTGCCGGTATATTTTTAAAGTATTCTCCGAAAAATTCCAGGGCTCCCGTTTCCCCAACCCATGTATTTGCATAATAGGTGTAAAGGCTGCAAATTGTGCCCAACGAATGAAAACTTCATCTGTCGGTGTGCCAAAATATCCACCGATATCACAGGTCCAAAATGGAAAACCGGATAAACCAGCATTTTGCCCAGCGATCAGAACACTCGCTAAACCAGTGGCAGGTCCAAAATCAGAGGATTGATCCCCAGAAAAGAGCATGCAGTAAGGCTGAGAACCGTCCCAAGCAGAGCGGGCTAATAAAACCCCATGTTTTACAGTGTTAAGGGCCTCATAAGTGGTTTTATTATAGATAACCGGATACTTATTGTGCATTTCGTGGCCCCGGCTACCATCATAAAAAACCGCATCCTCCGGAATTTGTTCGCCAAAATCGGTCTTAAAACCATCTGCTCCTTGCTGAGCCAACCGGCGGATGTTATTTTTCCACCATTCCCGGGCTTCCGGGTTGGTAAAGTCGAAACAACTTCCGGTGAAATCGGGGTTGTTTGCTAAGCGGTGAACATATACTTCACCATCTGGGTTTTTGATAAAAAATCCACGTTTGGCACATTCCTGGTAGAGTGGGGAAGGTGGGTCATAATTCGATAACCAGGGAGAAATCCATAAGATTAAACGATACCCTAATTGGCGTACTTTTGTCACAAAGCCTTCAGGGTCTGGCCATCGACTTTTATCAAAAGTGAAACTATGAATATAGGGTTCCCAGGCCGCATCAATCAATTTTACTGTGCCTGCCAGGTGATGCTTCCGGCCTTGAGTGATATCCTCTTCTGCTGTTTCCTGGTTTTCGATGGTCCAATCACGGGATTTCCAGGGGCCGAAAACCCAATCAGGCGGCAGCTTTTGTCGTCCGCAAAAATTGGTATATTGAGAAAGAAGTTGCTTAATGGATTTCTCAATAAAAATTCGGATTGTCAGGGAGGAGGATGCATTTCGAATCGAAACTTCTTTGGGTTCATCCGGTGTAGCCAGTCGCAACAAGCAAGTGGAGCTCGTTAATAACTGTGCGCCATAACCACAACTAGATATAAAAAATGGAATTGGTTTATAGGTTTTTCCACCGGATGCAGCATTAAGCACCTCTAAAACAACCTGATTACCGCGTTGGTCCACTTGATTAAACCGTTCACCAAGTCCCAGGTAATGTTCGTCTGATTGGGCAAAAAAATCTGCCCCTATCCAACAGGCTTCGTTTTCTTTTTTTGTTGAAAATTCCAGCCGGAATGTTTTTTCTTCCAAAATGACCAAACCTTCAATTTGAATTGGTGAGGTTGGCGAAGATAAAATAAAAGACAAGGATTTTTCTGCCGATTCAAGAATATCGGTTTGATTAACCTGATGCCATTCATCTTCAGCATCTCTGAACCGGACCGAATTTAGCGACCAAATTAATTGTTTGTGTTCATTGTGTACTGAACAAATTAATGGATTGGTTTGGATGGTCAAAACATTTTGCTGTGGAAGCTGATAGACATAAGTATTAGAAGAAATTTGGGTTTTCATTATTTTTCCGAAAAATGATGGGGTATTTTGTCAATAATTATTCAAACAAAGAAAATTATTTCGAGTTTTGTTCTGAAACCGGTTGGTGCTTTGAGATTCGTGACATAATTTGCCATTCGGCAATACATAAAGACAAACATCACTAATCAATCAAAAATGAGATTTTGATGAGTAACTTGGTTTTTTAACAATGCCAGAGCAGGCTGTAAATGTTAAGAGATACTTTACAATGTATAGCATAGCATAACCTTTGGATAAATTCAACTAAGTCATGAATGGATTTCGAGTCTTGATTTAAGAATACTTGTTTGATCTGTTTTAATGAAAAAACCGCGTATCTGGAAACACGCGGTTTTTCTGTTTTCGTTAAAAAAGCATTATGCGAAAATTGCTTTTACCTTTTCAAATGCTTCAGCTTCTGTTGTTGATGGTTTAAATTCCATTCCAATTAAGCCATCAAAACCAAGTTCTTTTAGTTTTTTAACTAGATTTGGAAAATTAATTTCGCCAGTTCCGGGTTCCTGTCGAGTCGGCACATCCCCGATGTGGAAAGTGGGATAAAGACCCCAATAAGCTTCCATACCATACATTAGGTTTCCTGCTGTTCTTTGCTGATGATAACAATCGAAGGCCAGTCGGAACTGAGGATGATCAATTCTTCGCACCCAATCGGCTGCAACTTCGTGATCATGGACCAATACATCCCCTTGGATGGGGAAGGTATTCAGTCCTTCAACCCATACTTCCACATTGGTTTGTTCAACTAACTTCATGATCTTTTCTGTTTGATTTATTAGATTGGCATATTGCACTCCCTCAGAATAATTACCTGAGAGTCGTTTTGTCCATTCTTTTCCATCAATAATATCTATTTGATTAGAAAAAATGAAAAGGTGTTCCACATCATATTTAACCGCCATCTCCAGTGTTTCGGCCCAGCTGCGAAGGGTGAGTTCATTATCACCTGGGTCAGCCAGAGAGCCCATAGCATGATCGAAGGTGGAATTAATGATGCTGCCATTGCGTTTACATTCTGCAGCCAAACCAGCGATGTCAATTAATCGCCAGCACCAAACATCCAAGCGCTTTACACCTAATTTTGCAAATGCTTCCACCCGTTCAATCAACGGGCGATCTGTAAACCAGAAATCAAGATAGCCAGTGAATTCCATTGATTTTTTCCTTTTTTGAGATTTATATTGAGATAAGATTTATTAGAATTAATTGGATTTTATTAACTGTTACTTAACAATTGTGATGAATTTTACAAAAATGTCAAGTGATAATTTACAAAAATTACATGACATTCTTTTGTTTTGATTTGTTAATGAGTATATGCATTACTTTCGTGGGAATAATGACGCCTTTTGATAAAAATCTAATCCGAATTAGAAGGGAGATAAGATTTTAGCGTATCGATTAATTCCTGTTGGGGAGGTATTAAGGAACTGAATTTTAATTCACCGTTGATTAATATTGCTGGAAGGTTTTTGACCTCCATTTTCATTAATCGTGCAATATTTTCCGCTTTGGTGATTTTATACTCAACCATATCTACCGCTCCGTTAAGTGATTCTGCGGCACGTTCGGCAGCAGCTAACATATAACTGCAGGCGGCACAGGCAGAAGAATCAAGTGTAAATACTTCCATTAATGGTTTTTTTAAGTTTTTGTAATCCGGTAAGATGACACTGCTCAGATCAATGTCATTGGCTTTGTAATTCTCCAAAATTAATCGTGTTTGTTCGGGATTACGGATCGCTTCTGCAACTGCTATTACATTTTCGATGGGTGTATCGTATGGCATATCGCATCCAGGTGATATGATCAGATTTTGGTGATCCAAGGAATCAAGTAGTTGAATCACATACTGCATATTGTCTTCCTGCTGACCGAGCAGCATACGGGTCGTGAGGGGGATGTTGCCTTGTAAAGTGATATTATATTTTTGGGTGATGGGTTGAGCGGCGACCATATCAATGTTCTCGTCAACTGCAATACAATCAGGCCCCGTTGAGCACATGGATTCTATATTTTTGGTTGCATCACCACAAACGAAAAAGGCAGAAAACTTTCCTTGTTCCCGGATTGAATTAAACAATTCAGTAAAAGGCTGGCTCATAAAACGTTTAAAATGGCGCGGTGATATCTGGGAGATCATTGGGTCAACGACAGCGATCACATCCATTCCCGCATGGATGTAATATTGGGCAATCTTTTGGACAAAACGACGGCAGTAATCCAACAAATCGATCACGTATTCTGGTTGATCCACCATATCCATAAAAATATCCGTTCCGCGCAGGTGGGAAGCCAGGGTAAATGGACCAGTGATCAACCCGTACAAAGCTGTATGTTCTCCAACAGCTGACTTCATTTTTTGCATTACGTCTAAAATCATGGGTAATCGGCGATCTTGTGGGGTGGGTAAAATTTCCGGAATGGTCGGGTTTGATTGCAGCGGATGATCCACAACGGTGGGTGGAGAATCATGTACCCATAATAAATTGCAGCCAAGAATCTCTGCTTCGATCTGAAGGTCAAAGACAACCGGTTGTCCATCCGGTGCGTAGAGACGATTGGCTTCTAACAAACATTCCAATAATTTTTCACCATCTTGTAAAACTGTATCAGCGTGGTAGTTTTTTAATTTACCAACATGTACGCCTGAAAATGGA
This sequence comes from Anaerolineaceae bacterium, assembly GCA_002702705.1. Lineage (GTDB taxonomy): Bacteria > Chloroflexota > Anaerolineae > Anaerolineales > Anaerolineaceae > UBA6170. Next base: position 78,196 of record PABH01000008.1, on the reverse strand, counting down.
ACCCAGGGAATATCTGCTGTTTCTTGATGATTTAAGACATCAAAAATTAACTTTTTTCCGTTTCGTAAAAAAGAGGTGTTTTGCTGCATATTTAACTCACTTTTCAGGGAAATTTTGTTGTGACAAATATACTTTATCACCAAATGACAACGTTGTCAATAAGATTAAAGGTGGGGCAATATTTCGAAAAGATTGAAAACAATTAACGATTGATCTGAAGCAAAAAAAAGATAAAACCTTTTGTTGTTTCAGAAGGTTAGCTAGATAAGAATCAAAGGTTAAGGGGAACCGGGGCCTCGGAAAGTGAAAAACCTGCGGTTTACCCTTTTATGCCTTGTTTAATCGCGGCCAAGTGTTGTGGACTGGTACCACAGCAGCCACCCACAAACCGTGCCCCCATGGTTACCCATTCTTTTGCCTGTGAACCCATATCTTCCGGAGCGATATGGTAATGGACGCCACCCGTTTCATCCGTTTCCGGAGCGCCGGCATTTGGTTTAAACCATAATGGTTTATCGGTTATTGAACTTAAAGTTTCTAGAACTTGAAGATTGGTTTCCAGGCTTTTGCCGCAGTTAACCCCGATTGCAAAAACATCCGTTTCTTTTAAGGCTTCCACGACTTGATTTGGTTTAAGACCCATCATGGTACGGGTACCGCGGTCATAACTAAACGAACAAATCAGCGCGATATCACTTATGGACCGCACTGCCCGAATGGCAGCTAAGGCTTCGTTTAAATCATATTGGGTTTCGACCACCAGCAAATCAACACCAGCATCAATTAAGTATTGGGCCTGTTGTTTATATATATCAAAAGCCGCTTCCTCGGTGAGGGTACCAAAAGGCTCCATCATTTCACCCGTTGGTCCAATTGAACCGGCAACCAACACATCCTTCCCATGGGTCGCTTGTTTTGCAAGTGTGACAGCTGTTTGATTCACCTCTTGAGATTTCGTTTCTAAACCAGCGTGGCTTAATCGAATACGGTTGCCACCAAAGGTACAGCTAAGAATGATGTTCGAACCGGCATCTACAAATTGGGTGTATAAACCTAATACAGCCTCGGGATTATTTATGACCCATGTTTCCGGACTGGCACCAATCGGAAGGCCCATTTTTTGGAGGTTTGTCCCGGTAGCGCCATCAATAATTACAGTTTTTTTATTTTGCAGCCAATTATTTAATTCAGATGTATTCATTAAGTATTCTCCTGCTGGTTAATATCGTTTATTTTGCAGTGATGATCTCTTCATCGACAGTCATGTGGATGCTGGCTTTTGGGGGGACTATTAAGAAATCCTGATCCCATTCTGCAAAAAGCAATTTTTTTACGATGGATAAGTTGCCTTCCAGTTTTTCTAACTTCCAGCCGCGTTTTTCTGCTTCAATGTGAGCCTGTTCAGCGATATTCTGTTTCACACCCAGATCGTTTTCAACCAATACAGCGCGAGTGTAATGCGCCTGCCAACTTCCCATTGTTTGCATCAGGTAATCTGCGTTCTCAAGTCCATATTTATCGATATATTCTTGATAAACGGTTTGTAAATCACCCGGCATACCACTGCCGAGTGCCATACTTTCCCCATAACGACCACTGCGTTCTAAATAATCTTGAGAATACCAATACGTGCCTGGATATTCGTTTTGTTGCTGCTGATATGCTTCTCGACTGCCTAAAAGCAAGGTGATGCAGTCATGTGCTCTAGGTACTACAAGTTGTGTGTCTAGACTGGTGAGGCCATCGATAGCCCTCCCGCATAAACCATAAACCAAAACAATGGCATCATAAGTGTTTGATGGGGTTTCATTTATCTGCTGTTGGAGTTGTTCTCGCAGGCTGGTGGGCCGGTCATGGAGTCCGATACGTTGGATTTCCAAATCCACTTGGTGTGGTGTGATAGCGCTGTAATAATAAACGGGTCGCGCTAAGGCTTCACAACTGATACATTTAATCTTCAAAATCGAGTTTTTCATTTTTCTCCAGGGATAATGCCTGAACATAAGTATCGCTAAACGTTGGTTCCGCAGTTAGTTCAATATAGTTTATATCCTTAACCACTTCTTCCAATTGTTGGCGTCGTTCTGCATTAATCAGTAATTCTTTTGCGCCAACCCCTGCAGCATTGCCAATTTGTTGGTAACGAACGAGGGGGGTATCTGGGAACATGCCAATATCAATTGCACTTTGGATATCCAAATGGGTGCCAAATGCCCCGGCAATGAGCCATACATCCACATTTTGCGGTTCGATATCTGCTTTTTTGCATAAAATTTCAATCCCACTGCGAATGGCACCTTTTGCTAACTGGACTTCATGAATATCAGAGCGATTAATTAGGATAGTGTGATTTTGATTTTTTTGTTGTGGGGCTGCGAGAGGTAAAAATGTTTCTTTTCCATTATGTTGGACAAGAGGATGGCTTTTTTGAAACACGCCGCGCCGGTCCAGGATTGAATTTTTTCGCATTTCTGCGGCAGCCGAAAGAATACCAGAACCACAAATACCAACAGCGGGTTTTTGATTGATTGTGGTATAGGAAATTTGATCTTGATTGATATAAACTTGTTCAATAGCGCCAGGAGCAGCCCGCATTCCATCTCGAATGTGTGCACCTTCAAATGCTGGTCCGGAAGCACAAGAACAAGCCTGGATGGTTTGATTATGAATCAGGCTGATTTCCGTATTGGTGCCGATGTCGATTAAACAAACCGTTTGTTTTTGTTCATTTAAGCGAACTGCCGAGATGGCAGCGGTGTGGTCTGCACCCACGTATCCGGCGATATTTGGAGGTAAATAGACTTTTGCACCATTCGCAATTTTTAAGTTAAGCTGGACTGCAGGAAAGTCGAGAGCCTGTTTCACCACCGGCACATAAGGTGCTTCTCCCATTGAGCGGACTGGCAAACCACAGAATAGATGATGGATAATGGTGTTGCCAACCACGACCATATCCACAATTTGCTGGGGTTGAAGATCAAACTCAGCACAGGTTTCACTGATGTGCTGAGTGATAGTGTTAATTAATACTTCGTGAAGTTTTTGAAGTTGTTTTTCACCCTGATTGGCATACGTGATTCGATTAACCACATCTTCTCCAAAGGAGATTTGTGGATTCATAAAACCAGTTTGCTTAATGATGGCTCCTGATGTTAGATTGACCCAATATGCTGCAATTTTTGTTGACCCGATATCAAGTGCCAACCCATAATAATCTGTTTTCGAGGGCAGTACTGATACCAATTCATTACGGTTTAAAACTAAACGTACCTGCCATTGGTTGTTTCGCAGAATCTCAGGAAGGTTTTGCAAAACAGGCAGTGAAGCACTTAGGTTGATTTGGTGATTTTCCAGACAATTCTGGCGCAACCGTTCAAAATCATCACTTAAGTCGGTTTGGGAAGGGGGGGTAAGGGATAGATCCAATGCCGATATCGATGAGGACAAATAAACGGTTTGCTGTCTTCCTTCAACCTGCAATTTTTGACCTTGTGTTAAGGAACCAGGGGGAACATAAATCCGCACATCGCTGTGCGGTGAAACCTGGCAAGCCAAACGGATTCCTTCGTTTAAATCCAAGTCGGATAATTTGTTTTTTTCCTCGATTGTTGGTGAAGAAAGTTGGCCTTGCATGAGGTGAATTTTGCAAGAAGCACAAATGCCAAGTCCATCACAAGAGGTAATCAAATCCAGGCCAGCAAGTAATGCAGCATCAACAATGGTTTGATCTGATTGGATTTGAACTCGTTTACCTAGCGGTTCAAGATCAACAATAAATAATTTTTTGGGGTCGGAATGTGACATTTGTTTTCTCTTTAGACAACGTTGTCATAATTTTACACGATTTTATTATTTTTGCATTATAATTCTTTTATCTATTTTTTATAACTGGCCAAGCTTGTTTCTAAAATATATTGGAGGTATTTAATGGGTCCTGAATTAGAAAAAATTTATGAAGGTATTTTGGATGGTAATACCAAACAGGTATTGGAAAATGTTGAAGCCGCATTGGCTGCTAACATCCAACCGGCAGTGATTTTGAACGAGGGTATGATCGCTGCTATGGGAGAAGTGGGGCAATTGTTTGAAGATGGCGAGTATTTTGTTCCCGAAATGCTGATTGCAGCCCGCGCAATGCAGAAAGGTTTGGAAGTCTTAAAACCCTACCTTTCTGAAGATGATGTTCAATCTCCTGGTAAGGTCGTTATCGGAACGGTCAAAGGTGATTTACACGATATTGGTAAAAACCTGGTTGCTATGATGTTGGAAGGTGCTGCCTTTGAAGTGGTTGATTTGGGAACCGATGTCAGTCCCGAAAAATATGTAGAAGCTATAAAAGAAAGCGGAGCTCAAATCATTGCTATGTCCGCTTTATTAACTACCACAATGCCCAATATGAAAAACACAATCGATGCGCTGGTTGAAGCAGGCATTCGTGACCAGGTGAAAGTTATGATTGGTGGTGCTCCAATTACACAAGCTTATGCAGATCAAATTGGTGCTGATGGTTTCGCTGAGGATGCCAGCCGGGCTGTTGCTAAAGCAAAAGCCTTATTGCAAAAATAATCAACAAAATTTCCCTTTTATCATAAAAATTTAATATTATTGTTTTCAAACAAACCCTTAATAGTGGTAGATGATATTGGTTTTAAGGATCTTGGATTTATCCAAATTTTCCATTTCACTCATCTAAAAAATGGTTTGTGGAAAAAATTGACAAAGGATTTCTGAGATTCAGTCATCCTTTGTTTGTTATAATAGAATAAAATTCAGGGTCCAGGTGATAATTTGTCTGTAACGATACGGGATGTAGCAAAAAAAGCGGGATGTTCGATAAAAACAGTATCAAGGGTTGTTAACCAGGAAGCACATGTAACACCTGATTTACGAGACCGAGTCCTTGCTGTCATTGATGAGTTGGGTTATGTTCCCAATATTTCAGCGCGCCGGTTGGTTCAGAACCGATCGTATATGATCTGTATTTTGCTGCATGCTTCCGGAGTTTTTCAATCTTCCCTTATTTCAAAAGTGCTTGATCTTGGATATGAGGGCAATTATGATATTTTAATCCAGACCTATTACCCTGCCTTTTCACGTTCTCAAAGCAAAATCGCTTCCTTAATTAATGAACGCCGAATTGATGGATTGGTAACAACACCGCCTTGTGATAGTGATCCTTATTTAATTAATATGATTCAACAGAGCAAACTACCCCATGTACATATTGCTCCGATTAATCCCACCGGTGGTACACCTTATGTTTCTGCTGAAGATTATACTGGTGCATATCAAATGACAGAACGACTGATTGGATTGGGGCATTATCGAATTGGGTTATTAATGGGGCTGCGGAACCACCGCACCAGCCTGGATCGATTGTACGGCTTTCGAGCTGCACTGGAACGAAATGACCTGGCTTTTAATGAACAATTGGCAATTGATTCAGAAAACAATTTCCCCGGTGGATACAATGCGACAAAAATATTAATGGGTTTAAAACAACCACCCAGCGCCATTTTTGCATTAAGTGATGAGGCTGCAGCGGGAGCGTTGTTTGCATTGAATGAATTGGGAATTAAAGTGCCTCATCAGGTTTCTTTGGTCTCTTTTGGTGATATGGGTTTTAGCCATCAAATATGGCCAGGTATTACCGCTGTCAAGTACCCGGTTGAGCAGATTGTTGAACAATCGGTTGAGATGTTAATAAAATTGGTTGAAGATCGTCCTTTGGATGTGAAGCAAATGATCTTTCCCACCACCATTATTGAGCGGGGGTCCACGGCTAGAAAAGAGTAATTCTCAATTGCGGTAGAGGATGTTCAAGGGAAAATAAACTTGCTCGATTGATTTGAATGGGGTATCTGTTTAACTGATAACTTTTTGTTCCCCAAAATCTTTTTTATTGCTAGTTTTTAAATCGTCCTGGACTATCTGCCCCTTCATATTGACAACGTTGTCAATATTGTATATAACTAAAGTGTTAAACAATTCTATTTGTGAGGATTTAAAATGAAAATTCATATGGTAGGTGGTTTTTTAGGCAGTGGTAAAACAACCGCGATAATTTCCGCAGCAAAGTTATTAATAAGACAGGGGTTAACAGTGGGGGTAATCACAAATGATCAAGGAAAATATTTGGTGGATACCAATTTTATGCGATTAGAAGATATCCCAACAGTTGAGGTAAATGGGGGTTGTTTTTGCTGCAATTATACGGATTTTGACGAATCGCTGGATAAATTGGTCGACCAAATTCAACCGGATGTTGTTTTTGCTGAATCGGTGGGGTCTTGCGCTGATGTGGTTGCAACCGTGTTACAGCCACTTTTGCAGTTTAAAGACAAAAGTCCGGAAGACATTAGTCTTTCAGTTTTTACGGACGCCCGTTTATTAAGAGCTTATTTAGATGGTTTGGATTTGCCATTTCAGGATGGTGTTATTTATGTGTTTGAAAAACAAATTGAAGAAGCGAGTATTTTAATTCTTAACAAGATCGATTTAATGGATGTAAAACAGGGGGAAGAATTATTAAAAAAAGCAAAAGAACGATATCCGGATAAAATTATCCTTAAACAGACTTCGTTAACGCCGGAAGGTGTTTCTTCATGGTTGAACCTTATGGCAGAAGAAGAACATTATCCTCTGGATAAAAAACCATTAAGTATTAATTATCAAGTCTATGGGGCGGGGGAGCAAGTATTGGCCTGGTACGATGGTGTATATGAAATTAATGCAGATTCTAAACAGGTGGCAGATTGGATCAGCTCATTTTTATCCGGTTTACAAAAAGCAATTAAATCAAAAAATATTCCGGTAGGCCATTTGAAATTATTAATTCGTGATTCGCACAAACACCAAAAAATCAGTATGACTAGTCTTTATGAGATGGAAGAATTCCAATTTAGACCCAATGATGAATGGAAATCACCTGTCACGCTGTTAATAAATGCCAGGTTGGAATGTTCACAGTTAGAGATTAGCCAACTGATGCAATCTGTATTTAACCAAAATCAAAAGGAACACGCTCTTTTGGTCAAAATCGTTGATGAAGAAGCATTCCATCCAGGTTTTCCTACACCGACGCATCGTTTAATTCAGTAATTCCTTTTTTAATGAAGAAGCAATATAAGGTGAAAGAATCGTTTGTTAAATATCACCCTTTTTTAGAATTATTTACATTCTGGTTTTCAGAATTCGGATTTAATTCAAACCGTTCTTCATCTCTTTGTTGAAGTTTCTCCTCCGTGTGAAGTGGTTCATCATCTTCGTAGGTTATTCCAACTGCCTCACCGAGCTCTTCAACAATATCTTGATCTGGCGTTGGAACGGTGCCTCCAACGGTTTCTTCCCCCCCGGAATTTGCATATTCCCATTTTGCATCAATATCACCGCCGCTTAATTTTGGCGACATAGAATGATACTCTTCCAGCTCTTCTTCTAACTCTTTTCGCCCAGCGGCTGCCCGTTCTTGACGATCTTCAAACACTTCTTCAATTGCTTGATCATTGGTAAATTGTTCTGATTTTTCCGCTACCGCATCAGCATCCGCATCTGCTGCAATATGATCCATGCTGCTTTCTTCTTTTAGAAGGAAATTTGCACCTTCCCTATTGCCGCCATCTACTGGAGAAATTTCCGTAATATTATTGGCATCTTCTGCTTCTCGTGTCTCTTCACCTGTGTAAGGATCAATGGATTTTTTTGGTTTTTTGTTATCTTGGGTCATATTATTAACCTCCTTATTTTTAATATAACCGGCAAATCGCCGTATATTTACCTTACCATAATTTGAATTACGTCTGCAGACACTCGTACAGTGAAATAAGGTATATATTTAGGTATATCTTTTTATTGATGCTAAAATAAGACAAAGGAATTCGAACAAAACCTAAGAAATATAATATATTGCGTTTGATTTTGTGATCTGCGAGGTGCTTAAGGTGGATAATTGGCTTTGGTGGCGAGATGGTGTGATTTATCAAATTTATCCGCGATCGTATATGGATTCAAATGGAGACGGAATTGGGGACTTGCCTGGTATCATTTCCAAATTGGATTACATAAAAGACTTAGGAGTAGATGCGATCTGGCTATCGCCAATTTACCCTTCTCCTGATGCGGATTTTGGTTATGATGTAGCGGATTACACTGGTATTGATCCAAAATATGGGACAATCCAGGATTTTGATGAATTAATTAAAGAAGCTCATAAGCGTAAAATCCATATCATCATGGATTTGGTGTTAAATCATACTTCTGACCAGCACCCCTGGTTTTTAGAATCACGAAAATCCAAAGATAATCCTTATCGGGATTGGTATATCTGGAAAGATGCGGCACCAGGCGGCGGTGTGCCGAATAACTGGCATTCCGTTTTTGGTGGTAAAGGGTGGGAATGGGATGAAAACACAGAGCAGTATTATTTTCACATGTTTTACAAACAACAACCGGACTTAAATTGGCATAATCCGGAGGTGCGAAAAGCAATTTTGGATGTTTGGCGGTTTTGGCTGGATAAAGGGGTGGATGGTTTTCGATTAGATGTGTTTAATGCATATTTTAAGAGTGCAAATTTTGAAAATAACCCCACGAAATTGCTTGGATTAACACCGTTTTTCCGGCAGCATCATGTGTTTGATCTTGACCAACCAGAAATGAAACCCTTGTTAAATGAGTTTCGTGAAATTCTGGATGAATATCCAGAACGATATGCGGTGGGAGAAACCTTTATGGCAGATCAGGAACGTGCTGCCAGTTATACGGGTGAAGATAAATTACATGCTGCATTTGATCTTGATTTTCTAAAAAAACCATTTCGCCCTGGTCCTTTTTATAAAGCAATTCAGCATTGGGAGCAAGTGCTGGATGATAAAACATGGCCTAATTATGTATTAAACAACCATGATGAACCTCGTTCGGCTACTCGATATACCCGGAATGAAAAAGATGACCGCTTATTTGTGCTTGCGGCTTTAATTTTAACCCTAAGAGGAACACCCTTTTTATATTATGGTGAAGAAATTGGGATGCGGGATATACCAATTAAACGCAAAGAAGATGTGCAGGATCCGATTGGAAAAAGATTCTGGCCGTTTTTTAAGGGGCGCGACGGATGTCGTTCGCCAATGCAGTGGAATGCCGGTCCGAAGGGGGGATTTACCAGCGGTGATCCTTGGCTGCCGCTGCACGCAAATACTTCATTTCGTAATGTGGAAAATCAACAAGCGGATTCAACCTCGTTATATCACTTTTATAAAAGATTGTTGCATATTCGTCGCGAATCTTTACCTTTACGACGTGGTATGTATATGCCAATCACTTTCGAGCCAAGGCGTTTGTTAGCTTATACACGACAAATCGGTGATGAAACGGTGTTGGTCGCGATAAATTTCAGCCGGCGGAAAACAGGCTTGGTGGTTAGCTCAAGTATCACCAGGCAGAACTGGGAACTTCTGCTTTCAAACAAACGAACAAAGCTCCCAGTGGTGTCTGACCGCAAGATAAGTTTGGCTCCTTACGAAGCACTTATTTTAAAAACCGTTTAACTTAAACCTCGCGTTTAATTGTTTTTCCTGGCGGAATGATTTTTTCTACACCGGGTTGGGAATGCTTTAACGTATATAAATTGGTTTCCGGTGGAGAAAAATCGCGCGGAGCGTCTGTTTGAACCGCAGGTTCAATTTTTTTTTGGTTTCTGTCTTGCCCCTGGATAAGTGCCTTATCGTCTTTGGGAGTGTGGTGAGCAGTGGATTGGCGTGATTTGGGTATCTCGATTTTATACGAGTGCTTTTCGATATAACCCATAATACGCCGTGCCATTACCAGGGAGGACAGACCCATTCCATTGAGTCCCATTTTGTCCTACCTTTCTAGCTGCCTCCTTGCAGCTTTGGATTATATTGATAGTATCGGTCAAAATAAACATTTCTAGAGTGGTTGTATAGACGAATTATGTTTCTGTTTCACCAATCGGAATGAGGTCAAATGCTACACCTACACTTTCACCCGCTTCTTGTAGATTTTTCACTACTTCCTCCATCAACGGGATGCCGTGTTTTTGGTACTGTTCTGTTAGTTCAAATTCTTTTTCTCCGTGAATATAAATCCGTTCCTGCCCAACCGCTTTTTCGGCTTTCGTAAGTTGGTCAAATAAAGCATCAAGGTCTTGTTTAAATTCTTCGGGATCGCGGAAAGCATCAAGCCGCATCGCGGCAAAAAAATGTCCCACGTTTGAGGCTAGATTTTGACCGGATTTTCCGACATTTTCCCCAAATGCTGCCCCGGACAAAACGCCGGAAAGAATGTCCACCAATAAAGCCAATCCATAGCCTTTATAACCTCGCATTAAATCACTGCCACCCAAAGGGAATAATGCTCCGCCATTTAATACTTGAGATGGGTCTGAAGTAATCTGGCCGGTTTGATCCATTCCCCATCCAGCAGGGATCTCCTCACCAGCTTTTTGGTAAACGGTTACTTTTCCTATAGGTACAATACTGGTTGCCATATCCAGTACGTAAGGGCGGTGGTTAAGTGCAGGGGCGGCAACAGCAATTGGATTGGTTCCGAGCAGCCGTTTTCGACCATAGGTTGGAGCTACCAGAGGTTGAGCATTGGTCAGGCTGATGCCGATCATATCATGTTCCAACGCTATCATGGCATAATATCCGGCAATACCGTAGTGATTACTATTATTTACGGTGACCATTGCTATACCACTGTTCTCAGCCTTTTTAATACAGGCCTGCATGGCTTGTTTGGCAACCACCTGGCCTAATCCATTTTTTCCGTCAATGGCAATTGAGGCTACACTTTCGCGTATGATCTCTGGTTCCGCTAAGGGATCAATTAAACCTTTTTGTAAACGGCTGCCATAGTACGTGTGAAGCCGAATCATGCCGTGTGAATTAACACCGCGCAGGTCGGCCGCTTGTAAGACTTCTGCGGTGATTTCTGCCCGGTCCTGAGGAACGCCAAGCTTAACAAAAAATCGAACCATAAAATCGTATAAATCTTCTGCTTTATAAATATTGGATTTTGCCATAGTTCACCTCTCCTGATGGGTATAAAAACAGTTTAACACGATTGATGGTGACTTGTATCCATGTTTGTATAGGCTAAATCCGGTTATACTGGAAGGATGTTAAATCAGAAAAAAAGATTATGGATTCTTTCCCTTTTTGTTTTTATATTTATTGCTTGCCGGTTTTCCGGAGAAGTATCTGAGATTTCTCCCCAAAATGCGACATCGGTTGAGAAAATAACAGAGACCAGCACTCCCGAACAACATTTCTCTGTGGTATTTACCAATACCCCCCAATCCTTCCCTTCCAGTTTGAAAACCTGGCTTATTGGGCATTGGCAGGAAGTTAATAGTGGAGAGATCTATCGATTTACAGAAGATTTTCAATTTTTTCAAACTGGAAACCCCGATTTGTTTTTGGGTTATTATCGTTTCACCAGCGAAACAGAGTTACTGCTTCCCTGGAATGGAAAACTTCTTGAAGTGGAAATCTGGCAGTTGGATCAGAACAGCCTGTTAATTAATTTTCCAGATGGATTGGGTGTTAAGTTTATTCGGATTTCATCTTAATTTAAAGGGCATCGTCCAGCCAGTGCACATTTAAAGATTCGGGATGATTCGATTTTTGCCAAGTCTGGCAGCGTTTTGCCAGGTCACGGGCCAGGCGGTAATACTCTGGTTCACCCCGCCGTTCTGATTCGTAATTCACATAAGGTTCCAATTTGACCCATGTTTTTATTACCATTGGACTCATCCACGGCATAATCATTTTTTCAGGAATCCAATTCTTTTGGGTTAAAAAAGCCACGCGGTCCAAAGAATTGAGCACTTTTTTTATAGTTGTTCGCCCCTCTTCACCAATCTTTTTTAGACCAGTTTGTGGGTCATCCGGCAGATTTTGATAAATCCAACGCCGGGCATTGATATTATCTTCGGAATTTAATTCCTCAAATAAGCGGTCAGCTACTTCTATATAACGCGAATAAGAACCTTCGTTTAATTCACGGTAGGCTATAAATCCTGCACTTAAAACGGCGGCTGCGGTAACGGCTGTGGAAAAGGATTCGGTTAAAGAGAAAAAATCTGGTGCACCGCCTAAAATGCGCAAGAAAAGCCAAAAAAGAAATAAACCCACCAGCCAACCAAGTGTGCCAAGTGCGGTCAGGGCAAAAATCAGAAGTAAAGTTGATAGGTTTTCACGGTTAGGATCCATAGATCTCCTGGAATGGATAAAAGTGGAGGGTTAAAAACCCTCCACTTTTCCATAACTTTATTTGTTCGTTTATTCGGTCTCAGGCAAATCGGTTTCGACTTCCACGTTTACCACATCCGGTTTTTGCGGTGTGTGGTCGACCATTTTACCAAGATAATCAGGCAGTTCTACGCCGGCCATGGCGGCAATTTCTTGCAGCGGAGGAACACTCTTTACCAGTCCTGAGATGAAATTGGCAGTCGATGAATTGCCATTCCCGTTTCCCGAATCCCAAACGGTGATCTTGTCGATCTTCAGTTTACTGATGGCTTCCACCTGGGCATTGACCAGTTCCTGCATTTTTTCAATTAAGAGCAAGGTTGCTGCAGCCTGGGTATCACCATTGACGGATTCGACCAGTTTTTGATAACCAAGGGCTTTGCTTTCCAGCAGAGACTGTAAACCTTCAGCCTCCGCTTTGTATTTCAGCAGGATGCCATCCGCTTCACCTTTGGCTTCACGACGGATACGTTCCGCTTGTGCTTCGGCTTCAATTTCAATTTTGCGTTTGTCAACTTCTTTTTGTACGATTTCGACTGCGTTCAAACGTTCCAATTCAGCTTTGTACTGCGCTTTTTGAATTTGCACTTCGGCTTCACGACGGGCAACTTCGGCACGCTGTTTGGCTTCGGCTTCTTTGACCGCTAAGTTCGCATTGGAGTTGGCAATATCAGCTTGGGCTGTATTTTCGCCGTCAACCGCTTCGGCTTCACGGGCTTGGACATAAATACGTTGATCAGCCATTGCTGCTTTTCGACCTTTTTCAGCGGTTGCCATGTTCTCTGCTACGCGGATTTCTTTTTCCCGGTTGGCTTCGGCTTCACCAATAGCACCATTTTTATCCTGCACGGCAACATCCACTTTGGCTGTATTTAAAGCTTCCGAGGCTGCTTTTTTACCGATGGATTCAATATACTCCGATTCATCGGTGATATCGGTGATATTGACGTTGATCAGGTATAAACCGATCTTGTTTAATTCCGGTTCCACGTTTTTACGAACTGATTCAAGGAAGGATTCACGATCCTGGTTAATTTGTTCGATGGTTAAGGAAGCCACTGTCAGACGTAACTGACCGAAGATAATTTCTTTTGCCATATCTTCGATATCAGCTCGCGCTAATCCGAGCATACGCTCAGCAGCATTGGTCATAATTTCCGGTTCCGTACTAATACCAACTGTGAATGTGGATGGAACATTAATACGGATGTTCTGTAAGGATAATGCACCCTGCAACGGAATATTGATCGTAATTGGGGTCAGGCTGAGATAAGAATAGGATTGGATTAATGGCCAGACAATGGTACCACCGCCATGCATACAACGGCTGGATTTGCCAGGATCAACCCGGCCATACACGACGAGAATCTTGTCGGATGGACAGCGTTTATAGCGGCTGGCTAAGTAGAGGATAGCTGAAAAAACGATCACAATAAATGCGGCGATTCCCAGCAATCCAAAGAATGATGAAGTGTTCATTGTTACTCCTTTTGAAAAAAATGAAAAACGGTAGAACGAACGGTGTGAACGAACTGCCGTACGTTTTTGATTTTTACAGCGGTAATTGTTTAATCAACCCGCTCCACAACCAAGGTTTTGCCATTGACAACCCGCACTACGCGTACTTCCTCTCCGGTGGGAATACGGCTTTTGTCAGCGGAGATGGCATCAAATTGTTTTAATCCACCTTGAACCACAATGCTAACCTGACCGCTGCCTTTTTCCGGCAAAGAGAGATAGACCGTTCCGGTTTTACCAACGGCTGTTTCGATCTTCATGGTGCCGTCGGATTGAAGTCGCTGCATAAAATAATAAATAAGTGCGACTACCAGCATGGTAAATGCGCCGGAAGCCATTCCACCGATGGCAGTTAATAATTCGGGTAAACCTGCTTTTGATAAGGACAATCCGATCAACCCAAACATTAAGAAGAAACCTGTGATGCTGTGCATGGAAAACAAATTAAATGATGCACCATGGCTGTCTATACCGCTGTGATCACCAAGATGGCCTTGTAGATCATGACCGATATCTGCGCCACTCATATCAAAATCGGCATCTGCATCTGCACCGACCAATGAGAGAATGGTACGGATCAAAAAAAGCACTCCTCCAATGATGGCACTGAAGGCATAAAAGGTTTCAACGGAAGTTAAATTGTTCATTTATTGTCCTTTCTACAAAGCCATTAAGCAAGATATAAACTACATAATGACAACTATATTTTACACTAATTAAAAAATTAAGTAAATATGATAAAGGTGATTTAACAATCTGTTAATCTAATTTTACAATCCGTTAATTTTAAAAATCAAATTTTATACTTAAAGAAGTATGAACAATTAATTAAATTATAATCCACAACTTTGTATACTGAACATACGTTCAAAAAATAGGAAAGAATTGATGCAAAGTACCATTTGAACAAATCTGAAATTCACTTGGAGGTGGATATGGCTGAGTTAAAAACAAAAATCAATGATCAATCGGTTGAAAAATTTTTAAATGGTGTGCCTGATGAGAAAAAACGACAAGATAGTTTTCAGATAAAAAAAATAATGGAAGAGATCACGGGTGAACCAGCGAAAATGTGGGGTGACAGCATTGTTGGTTTTGGTTCTTATCATTATAAGTATGCCAGTGGACAAGAAGGGGATTGGATGTTGACTGCATTTTCTCCGCGCAAACAAAATCTTACACTGTATATTATGCCAGGATTCGAGCGGTATGAAAATTTAATGAAACAATTGGGGAAGTATAAAACCGGAAAGGCATGTTTATATATTAAAAAACTAGAGGATGTAAATCTGGATGTTTTGAAAGAATTGGTGATATTGTCGGTAAAACATATGCAAGAAAGTAATGCGGCATAAGGAACAATAAAAAACTGAGGTGCATAATGGATATAAATGGGATCAATTGGTTCGCGGTTTGGGGATATGTGGTATTTAGTTTTTCTTTTAGATCCGATTTCTTGGTTACCTTCAATGTTGGCTGGAATGAGAAAACTAGAATTTGATTTCTAAGCAGACCAAGTGATTCGTGCATGAAAAGCGGATAAATTTATTATATGGGAAATTATTTTTCTATACCTTTCAAAAATTTTATCTTGATGTCAGGTTAAGTAATTATGAACAACACCTAAATTCATTCTGCTATAATCATTATAGATTGACGAATTTTCCTTCTATTTACCGAGGTCTCTATTGACCATCCCACTGTTAACGACAAAATTTAATATCCCATCTTCAGGCAGGTCACTGGTGCATCGCCAGCGATTGATGCAATTGTTAGATGATGGGATCATGCAATCAATCCCAATCATTTTAGTCTCAGCGCCTGCAGGTTATGGGAAGACGATGGTGATCAGTGATTGGATTAACCGTTCCTCAGTAATTGACAGGAATTCCGTTGCCTGGTTAACCCTTGAAAAAAGCGATAATTATTTAGTCGGATTTTTAACCTATTTCATTTCAGCCATTCAACAGGTTGTGCCAAAATTTGGGATTGAAATTCTGAACGCGATTCAAACTCACAAATCTCAATCTCCAGAAATTCTTGCAACTCTATTGATCAATCAGATTAATGTCTCACCACAAAAAATTTATCTAGTTTTGGATGATTACCATCTAATTTCTGCTTCACCCATTCATCTTTTCATGTCGTTTTTAATCGATCATTTACCACCACAACTATGCCTGATCATCATATCCAGATCCGATCCACATTTTTCTTTAGCTCGCTTAAGAACATATGGTCAATTGATCGAAATCAGGCAAAACGCTCTATCTTTCAACATCGATGAAGCGAAAGAACTTTTTAGCCGGAACCTATATCCCACTTTTCAACAAGAAGAAATTGAAAAGTTAACGCAATTCACCGAGGGCTGGGTTTCAGGTTTACATCTGGCAGCTATTTCCATGCGTGATATTCAGGATCGCTCAACTTATTTCAAAAATCTTTCTGGAGAACATGAATTTATTGCGACATTCCTGATGGATGAAGTTTTTAATAAATTGGATGATTCTGTAAAGAATTTTTTATTAAGGACCTCGGTTTTAGATCGCTTTACTTTATCATTATGCGAATTTGTAACCCAGGAACCCGCATCAAAAGACATTCTTGAGGGATTGATTGAAAATAATCTTTTCATTGTCGCATTGGACAACCAGAACACCTGGTTTCGCTACCATGCATTATTTTCAGAGATTTTGAAGAAACAATTATTTACCCAACAGGCTGACCTCATCCCGCAATTACACGCAAAAGCATCGCATTGGTTTGAGAAAAATCATTTTATCAATGAAGCGATAATACACGCCTTATCCTGTCGAGATTATGAATCGGCCATCCATAAAATTCTTGATATTGCGGAAAAGCGGTTAATGAAAGGAGATTCGGTAAATCTACTTCAATGGTTGGAATCGATCCCAAAGAATATTCTCTTTGCCCATCCGGATGCAAGCATTCTGCTTGGAATTTCACTATTCTTGAATGGACGATTGACCGACTCTATATATTCGTTGATTGAAGAGATAAAAACAAATGTCGATACGAATCAAATTCAGGGTGAGTTATCATTACTTCAGGGGTTACTTGCAATTCTTATGAACGATGCCATGAAAGCCATAAGATATTCAAAAGAAGCACTGGTACAAATTCATCCTCGCCATTCATTTTATCGATGTTTGGTTGCTGACGCTTCAGGCATGGGTTATACCCTCATGGGGGATATACCTGCTGCTATTCTAGCCTTTGAAGAGTGTGTCGTAATTTCAAAAAGAACAGAAAACACAATGATGACTTTGTTGGTGATGACAAATCTTGCCGGTCTTCATTATATGCAGGGAGAATTACGAAAAGCAATCGCGATGTGTTATCAAGTTTTGGAATTAGCAAAAGGCACAATCGGAATCAATAATCCATTGCTGGGAAAAACCTTCTTCAATCTTGGTGAAATGTTACGGGAACAAGGCGATCTCAAACAAGCAATCCATTATTTGGAAAAAGCAGCTGAATTGATGGAGACCTATTCCGAATTTGGTCTACCCTTGGCTTACCTGACAATTGCCAGGCTAAAAATTAACCTGAAGGAATGGGATCTTGCCCAGCATTATATAGACCGTGCACGAACACATGCTCAGACGGGTCCTTCTCCGCAAATTACCGAGCGAATTGTTGATGTAATGCAAGCCCGATTCTTGTTGGAAAGAGGAAATTTCCCACAAGTTTTTCAATGGCTTCAGATGCGTAGTTTACTAGAAAAATCAATAACTGAACGAATGAGAGAAATTGAAAAATATGGTGGAATAAATGAATTTTTCATCACGGAAAATCAAATCCTGATTCGATACACAATAGCTCAAAATAATCCAGAAAACGCAATTGAGATGATTTCCCCCATATTGGAATACTCCGAGAAAAAGGGAAATAAACGCAGGCTGATTGAACTACTGCTACTCAAAGCAATTGCTTTGAGTCAACAAAACAAACTCAATCCCGCCCTGGAATCTTTGCAAACTGCCTTTTCTTTAGCAGAACCTGAAGGTTTTCAAAGGGTCTTTTTGGATGAGGGAAAACGAATCATCGCATTATTAAATTTGGCAATTAGCCATCATGTTTGCCCTGATTTCGCTGGAAAACTACTAAGAATCATCTTAATCGAACAATCATCCAACAACTCAATACCACAAACCACATCAGGGAATGTGATAGAACCACTTAGTGATAGAGAAGTTGAAGTTCTTGGTTTGATTGCACAAGGTTTTTCAAACACTGAAATCGCCAAAAAATTATTTATCTCTTTAAGTACTGTTAAAGGTCACACAACGAACATATTTGGAAAATTAGGGGTAAAAAATAGAACTCAGGCAGTATCGTTTGGGAGAAGTATTGGAATTATTTCCGATCAACAATCATAGATTTTTAACAATACTCTAACAGTACTTTCGTAGGGTCACAACCATACCTGAACTCCAGTATATTGGAAGAAATTACTGGAGTTTTTATATGACTGATATCGCAAATCAAAAACAAGATGATATCCATTTTCAAATCACCGTCAAAGGATGGGTCAATGATAGCTGGTCGAAATGGTTGGGTAATATTTCCATTGATCCAAAATTCGATGATCACTCAGAACAAATAACCATTTTCACTGGAAATGTAAGCGATCAGGCTGCGCTGCGCGGATTGATGAATCAACTTTGGGATTTGAATCTGGTAATCATTTTATTTCAACAGATAGATACCAATTGAATAATTTAAAAAGGAGAAAAATATGAAAACAAATAAAATGACAAAACCCAATCCTGATTTGGCAATCCAGGCACAGGGTCTCACCAAATCTTATGGAAAGATCCAGGCATTAGAAGGAATTGACCTGGAGGTGAAATACGGCGAGATTTTCGGATTTTTAGGGCCCAATGGTGCCGGTAAAACCACCACCATTCGTTGTTTGTTAGACATGATCAGACCTGATGGCGGTATTGCCTATTTACTGGGTATCAATCCACAAGAGAATCCCGTCAAAGTCCAAACGATGACTGGATACCTGCCAGGAGAAATGCAATTTTATGACAACCTGACCGCAGAAGGACAATTACGCTTTTTCAGTGATATGCGCAATGGTCGTTCCGATTGGTCATATGTATGCAATTTAGCTGACCAGCTCGATCTGGATTTAAAGCAACCCATTAAGAATCTTTCGAAAGGAAATAAACAGAAGATCGGTGTGATTCAAGCGTTGATGCATAAACCAGATTTATTACTTCTGGATGAACCAACCAGTGGGCTCGACCCGCTCATGCAGCAAAAAGTTCTGGTATTACTACGTGAATTCAATCGACAAGGCACAACGATCTTTTTCAGCTCTCATGTCATGAGCGAGGTCGAAAATGTAGCTCAGAGAGTTGCGATTATTCGGGCAGGGAAGATTATTGAAATTGCCGAAACAGAAAGCCTTACGCATCGTACCCTCAATCGGTTTATTGTTCGTTTTAAGCAGAAAATTGATATTTCCCAAATCAGCCGTTTAGAGGGGGTTTCCATTCTTTCTCAAAATGGATCTGATCAAATTAAATTTCAAACAACTGGAGATATTCAAAAAGTAATTCAAACCCTTGGCACATTACCTGTCCAGGATTTGGAAACAGAGCATCCCAGCCTGGAAGAAATTTTCCTTACTTACTATCAATAGGAGGTAGAAAATGAAAGGTTTATTAACTACTTTGCGTTATACATTTATGAATTTACGAGGTCAAATATTGGGATGGGGACTTGGTGTCGGATTGTATGGGATCATGATTGTTCAAATGTTTGAAACAATGGCTGCCCAACAGGGGCAACTTCAGAAAATGATTGCAAATTATCCAAAAGAATTTTTGGCATTCTTTGGAGGCGATGCCAACAGCATCATGACACCATCTGGTTATTTGCATATGTATGCTTTTTCGATGTTGCCAATCATCATCAGTATATTTTCAATATTGGTTGGCAGCGGAATGATTGTCAGTGATGAAGAGAGAGGTCGATTGGACCTGATCATTGCTCATCCCGTTGGAAGGTCAGCTTTCTTTTTTGGCCGTTTCCTGGGTGTAGTGGCAGCAATACTAACCATGCTTTTGATAGGCTGGATTGGTTTCAGCTTGTTATTAGGAAAATCCAGTCTAGGTGTGAATGTGGGGCAAATGTTGGTTCCTTTTATCTCGCTATTTGTCCAAATATTATTCTATGTGGCGATTACCTTATTATTAAGCGTGTTGTTACCGTCTCGAACGCTGGCAGCAGTTGTAGGTGGCGTCATTGTCGTCAGCAGTTATATGATTTCATCGTTGGCATTCATGGATGATATTCTGATGACGATTTCAAAAATCATGCCATATCATTACTTTCAGACCGTATTGGAAGTGAATGATCTGAATCTTACCTGGTTGTTCTCATTATTGGGAATTAGCATACTGATGGTTATTTTGGCATGGTTACGCTTTCTAAGGCGAGATATACGGTTGAGTGGTGAAGGCAGCTGGAAGTTAAGGTTTTCTATAAACCCCAAAAGAGCATAAAAATTAAACTTTCAATGGTGAATGTAGAAAAATTCTCAAGTCGCTTGAGAATTTTTCTACATTCACCATTTATTCCTGAATACTCCCAAAAACTTCTGGACAATTCATTTTTTTGCCCCAAAATCAAATATCGATTGCCTTCCAGTTTAAATTATCATATATTTATAGTAACTGACCTGCCCAAAATTTATGGACTGGTGTTAATTTGCAATCTTCAAGATAGACTATAATTAAGGCATCTGTTCTAAAAAATCTCTACGCTATAAATGACGAAACTGTTTGATAGTGTTTCCATATAAAAGTATTGCGAAAATTCGTATTGGGGTTCTTTCAAAAATAATTTTTAAAAAGGAGTCTTCAATGGATTTTAGTGTTATTAATTGGTTTGCCGTTCTGGTTTGTGTTGTCGTCAGTATGGCGACAGGTGCGGTGTGGTATCACCCAAAAACTTTTTTTAATATTTGGTGGAAGGGGATTGGAAAAAAAGAGGGAGATGTTCCAGGAACAGAAAACATGACCATGACCTGGATTTTGACTGTTTTAGCCAGTTTTGTTCAGGCTGTGGCGATGGCTTTTATGGTACCCGCAGTGGCAGGGTTGATGAGCAGCGGGGTTAATATGGCAACAGGCATTCTAACAGGTTTTATGATCTGGTTGGGATTCGTAGCACCGACATATCTGGTCAATAAATTGTTTGCTGGTCATGGTTTCTCTGTTTGGTTAATTGAAATTGGCAATCATCTGCTCAATTTTGTGATTTTTGGTGCGATTCTTGGTGCATGGCGATAAAAGTTATACTGGATGATTAGTTTAGCTTGAATTTTGTGGTTTAAAAAATGAGTACACATCTATTTATTTAAGGAGATAAAAAATGTCCATCGAGAAATATCAAGCGCAAGTTAAAAGCAGTGTTTGGAAAGCGATTGCTCAAAGCGGTACCGTGCTGAAAGATGTGCCATTGGAAGAACAAAACAAGTTTGTTGATTTATTAAGCGACAACCTTTTGATCACCGTCAATGAAATCCTGGATGAATCCGTAAAGCCCACCAAAGTAAATTCTGATTTGGAAGATGAAGAACAAGTTGTTTGGGAAGGACGTCCATTTTTATCCATCACCGAATTTTATACGATTACCAACGAACGAATTAAGATCGTCAAAGGTTTGTTTGGAAAAGATATTGAGAACTTTGAAATGATTCGCGTTCAGGACATTGATGTTAGCCAGAGTTTAAGCGAACGCATGTTAGGAATCGGGGATATCACGATAAAAGGCGCAGACACGTCCAACCCAACCATTATTTTACGCAATGTTCACCAACCGCATGATGTTTATGAACTGCTTCGGAAGACATGGCTTGCAGCACGTAAGAAGTATGGTCTGATTTTCCGCGAAGAGATGTAGAAAAAAAGGAGCCTCGCGGCTCCTTTATATATTACACATCCAAATTTTGCACGTCATGGGCGTGGGTTTGGATAAACCGTTTCCTTGGAGGAACCGCTTGACCCATCAGCATGTCAAAAGTTCGGTCCGCAAGGGCAGCATCTTCCACACTGACTTGCAGCAGGGTGCGGTTTTCGGGATTCATGGTAGTTTCCCACAGTTGATCAGGATTCATTTCACCCAAACCTTTGTAACGCTGCAAACCAATTTTATTCGGGTCTGCACCCATTTCTTTGATGATACGTTCTTTTTCCGCTTCGGTATATACGTAGCGTTTTTGATTTTTATAACTGATTAAATACAATGGTGGTTGGGCAATATAGAGGTACCCTGAATCGATTAACTCTGGCATGTACCGGAAGAAAAAGGTTAATAAAAGGGTGCGAATATGACTTCCATCTACATCTGCATCGGTCATGATGATGATGCGGTGATAACGGGCATTGGCGATTTCAAAGTTATCTCCAATACCGCAGCCCAGGGCGGAAATGATGGCTTTAATTTCCTCATTGGAAAGGATTTTATCCAACCGGGAACGTTCAGTATTCAGGATTTTACCCCGAAGTGGCAGAATGGCTTGGAACTGACGATCACGGCCTTGTTTGGCAGAACCACCAGCGGAATCTCCCTCAACGATATATAATTCGGATTCGCTTGGGGTGCGGGAAGAACAATCAGCTAATTTACCGGGCAAAGTCATCGATTCCAAT
Source organism: Anaerolineaceae bacterium (assembly GCA_002702705.1). Lineage (GTDB taxonomy): Bacteria > Chloroflexota > Anaerolineae > Anaerolineales > Anaerolineaceae > UBA6170. The sequence continues at coordinate 55,707 of PABH01000008.1, read as the reverse complement.
GCGGATTTACGAATAACCAGGTCTCGGGCTTTGCGGGCTGCATCTCTGGCACGGGCTGAAGTGAGACATTTTTGAATGATGGCCTTGCCGGCGCTTGGATTTTCTTCTAAAAACTCGGCGAGCACTTCGGCTACCACTTGTTGGACTGCAGTTTGTACTTCCGGGTTCATTAATTTTACTTTGGTTTGTGATTCAAATTGCGGGTCTGGCACCTTTACGCTGACGATCGCAGTTAAACCTTCGCGGGTATCATCACCGGAGAAATTGGGGTCACCTTCTTTTATGAGGTTATTGCGGCGAGCGTAATCGTTTACGACACGGGTAATGGCAGAGCGTAACCCGGTCATGTGGGTACCACCGTCAATGGTATGGATAGTATTTGCAAAAGAGAAGACCGATTCGTTAAAAGCATCGGTATACTGCAAGGCTGCTTCTACACTGATACCCTCTTCCTCTTTTTCTGCATAAAAGACGGGATGAAGGGTTTCACGGTTACGGTTTAAGTAACGAACAAAGGAGATAATACCACCGTCAAAATAGAAGGTGGCAGAACGGTTTTCACGCTCATCGACCAGAGCAATTTTTACCTTTTTTGTAACAAACGCCATTTCACGGAAGCGTTGAAGGAGTGTATCGAATCGGAAATCAATCTCTTCTTTAAAGATTTGTTTATCAAATTTGAAATGAGTAGTTGTACCTGTATCTTCTTCACTGATCTCTTCGAGTTCCGCAACGGGTGCAAGGGGAATACCACGGGCATATTCCTGGCGATAAAGGTGTCCTTCACGCCGAACTTCGACGACACACCATTCGGAAAGTGCATTTACTGCAGAAGAACCAACGCCATGCAAACCACCAGAAACCTTGTAACTACCGTTGTCAAATTTACCACCGGCGTGCAAGGTTGTCATCACGAGTTGAAGAGCAGAAACATTTTTGGTAGGGTGAAGCCCGACTGGAATACCACGACCATTATCCCGAACAGTAACACTACTATCGGCATGAATAGTGACACTGATTTGGTCACAATAACCCGCCAAAGCTTCATCGATAGAATTATCGACAATTTCATATACCAGGTGGTGTAAAGCTTTAATATCCGTGCCGCCAACATACATACCTGGCCTGCGGCGGACTGCCTCCAGCCCTTCCAGAACTTGAATATCTTGAGCGCCATAGGTTGGTGGGGTTGGGTTTTTAATTTGTGCCATTGCTCTCCTGAAATCACAGGGTAAAGACTGTCTTAAAAAAACATTCTTTCTGTGAATTTAAATGTTAATTGATTTTTTATATTGACTGATATTGTTCTGTATCCAGGCCAATCCTTGACGATAATAGATAAAACTCGCTGCCAGGATGGCTGTATAAATAAATGCGTGTCCGGTAATACCTACTAAGGTTAACCATGATGTTCCCGGTGCAGCCTGCCATAAAATATCCAATCCTTGTGCCAACAAAATGACTGTCAGCAAAAACATACCTACACCAGGTAAAAAAGCACGCACGAGACGAATTGAGGTAAGTATGGCCCGCGGTGCACTTAATTGGTAGGCAAAGATTCCATGGGGCGAAAATAGAAGGGGTACCAATAACCACAAAAGCACAAATGAAACACCCAAGAGCGCGATTTGGCTTAATGCTGGGCTGAAAAGTGCAACAATTGAAACCATAAAAAATATTGGTATTGATAGAACAAATAAGATAATGATTAAAATGATCGTTAAAACAAATCCATTAATTACCTGGATCGCTGTTTTGGAAATATCCAATGCTGCCGGTTCAGGGGCTGTTCGGCGAGAAATCGCACTTAAGTAAATGCCACCTAAAATAATTCCTAAAATCACAAATCCCAAAAATGTTAAAACAGTGCTGGCGAAGGAGGGCATTTCAATCATAGTAGGTGAACCTAACGGAGATTGATTGGTAGCGATCCCTTTCATCAGGCTGGGTAAGCCAATTGGGAATGTGGATAAACTGCTGGTTAAATTTAATTGTTCTAAAAGTATATTCCAGGCTTCCGTTGCGGATGTTATCATCGCTTGCATATCCGCTGTGTTTACAGTGGATAAGGTTTTTGTCATTTGTTCCACAATCGGCGTTAACAAATTTTCCAGTCGTAGTCTTGGCCCAAGCCAAATAAAAATATCCAGTACAACTGGTAATATAATTAACCCAATATGATTGGCAACGGTATTAAACCCTTCTTTTAAAGCCTGAATCAGGCGTGGAGGGGAGACTTCCAATGTAGTTTCTTGTGTTTCCATACAGGGCTTAATTTTACCACATTTAGCGGTTTAAAGGCGTTTTTCCTTGTCTTTACCTGCTTTAAATTGAATCACTGGAAAACGAATAAAAATCCCCGCAGAAAGTTTTTAAAAACGCTAAAAACCTTGTGTGGATTTAAAAAAATGATATTTTTTCTGGTAGGATTGGATAAGGTTCGTTACAATGGAGATATGGAAGATCGTCAACATTTACCGGATGCCAATCGATTAAGTGTCATTTCAGCTGTTATTTTATTGGCATATGCCTTAATTCCTTTTGTTAAAGTACCTGCCCAGCCAATTCGTTTGTCGCTAATTTGGGTGCAGTTTGATTTCAATTTAAATTACGGTACTTTGATATCTTTACTGGCTGCTATTTTAGCTGGTTTGGGGGCTGATTGGCTTTTGCAAGGTCATCCGGATCATGATAAAAATTCTCTCCTACGGCATGGTTTTGTTCCTGCCTTAACAGCCTGGGTGATTGGTGTACCGTTAAATACGCTTGAAGTTCAACCAGCATGGTGGGTGGTTTTAGCATTGGGTGGTGTGTTGTTAGTGTTGGTTTTGGTGGCAGAGTATATCGTTATTGATTTAAGTGGGGTCGCTTATCTTCCCGCAAGTTTGGGTTTAACTGCTGTATCCTTTGCCTTATACCTGGTTCTGGCGATTGCTCTAAAAGCGGCTAATGTGCGTTTATTTTTGTTATTGCCGGCCCTTGTACCAGCATTATTTTTGTTGGTCTTGCGTACGTTATATCTTCGATCAGGTGGGCGATGGAATTGGGTTTGGGCTTTGGGTATTGCCCTGGTTGTGGGGCAGTTGGCTGTTGGTTTTCACTACTTGCCAATTCAACCGTTAACTTTTGGTCTTTTGTTAGTCGGTACGGCGTATGGATTAACTACATTTGCGAGCGGGCTGGAAGAGGGCCGTGAAGCAGGCTCACTTTGGTTTGAACCTATTTTTATGTTGTCTATGATTTGGCTGTTAGCTTGGATGATTAGGGGATAAACATGGATACTTTTCATATTCCATCAAAACTTTGCCAAGAGATGATCCAGCATGTCCAACAACATTTACCGGAAGAAGCTTGTGGATTGTTGGCCGGTAAGGATGGTGTGGTACAAAAAGTAATTCCAGTAACCAATGCTGCTCATTCTCCGACTCGTTTTTATATGGACCCGGTTGAATTATTACATGCTCTGACGTGGATTGACGACTCTGTTTGGGATTTGATCGGAATTTTTCATTCTCATCCGAATGGTCCGGCGGCACCTTCGGAAACCGATATCAAAGAATTCTTGTACCCTGGCACGGTAACGGTTATACTATCGCCTTCTCATTCAGATTGGGCTGTAAACGCTTTTGATTTACAATCTGAAAGTTATGAAAAAATTCAATTAATAATTAATCGTAACGATGATTAATGATTCGGGTTAATTAAGCTGCTAAAAAGAATTAAAGGAATGGATTAGAAAAATGGACACGATTGGCTTAAAATTTTTGGCCTTGTTGCTTGCTTATTTATTAGGTTCGATCCCTTTTGGGTTTTTAATTGTAAAGATTTTTAACGGAAGGGATGTGCGTGAAATTGAATCAGGCAGGACAGGTGGTACGAATGCCATGCGGGCTGCCGGATTAGGCGCTGGAGCTTTAACGGCTACATTAGATGTTGTTAAAGGGATTGCCACAGCTTGGGTTGTGAATTGGCTGGTGCCCGGACAAATTTGGGTACAGGTTTTTGCTGCTTTCTTAGCCGTGATTGGACATAATTATCCCATTTTTTTGGTTCACCGCAAAAATGGAAAATTACAAATGCGAGGCGGAGCCGGGGGGGCAACCTGTCTGGGTGGGGCAATTGCCTTATGGAGCCCGATCTGGTTAATTATTTTACCTGTAGCGGTACTAATTTATTTGTTTATCGGATATGCATCCGTGACCACGATGAGTGTCGCATTGATTGCAATGATCGTTTTTATTATCCGAGCGGCTTTGGGTTTATCCCCATGGGCATATGTAATGTATGGGGCACTTGCATTGGCGGCTTTGGTATGGGCTTTGCGGCCTAATTTGAAACGACTAAAAGAAGGTACGGAACGCGTAGTGGGTTTACGTGCAAAATGGTTGAAGAAAAAAGTAGTGATTGATTGATTGATCTACTTATATTAACAAAAAAATGCTGGCGGAGTACCCGCCAGCATTTTTATTTTTAAAGTTAATTAGACATCAACAATTTCGTCATCCATATATTCAAGCGGGATATCCAATAACTCAATTCCCTCATCTTCAGCATATTTATTTAAGAGCCAGGAAACATTATTGGTGTGAAGTGTATTTCCTAACCCACCCAAGGTGACCCGTTCTTTTCCACATGATTCAATGGTGATATTTTGTATAGCGTATTTAGGGTAATTTTCTTTTAATGCAGCGCGTACTTTCTTTTTTACACATTCCAAATAATCCACGTTTTCCTGGATCATGTTTTCAATTTCACCCCGTAAAACAATATCTCCATGTCCCTGAACAATATTTTCTAATCCTAAATCATTAAAAGATTTCAAGGTTTGGATTAATTGATCAATATCACCATTTACGAAATAGGGAACCGGTAGAAAAGCATCGGCAGCAAATAAAACTCGGTCTTCTTCAATAAGGATCGAAATTCCATCTTGGCTGTGGCCTGGTGTGGAGAAAAGAACCAGATTTTTTTTGCCAACTTTCAAGGACATATTGCCCGAATTAAAGGTCATGTGGGGGTAAACCAATTTGATTTGCCGGAAGAGCGGGTCTTGTTTTTGGGCAGAATCTAAAGATGAAGGTCCCAATTGGATCTGCAAATCACGGCAGATTTGGTGGCTGATAATGGTGGCACCAGGGAAAAAGCAGTTGCCCCACGCATGATCGGCATGATAATGGGTGTTAATAACATATTGAACGGGCACTTTTAACTGTTCTTCAATAAAAGCCCGCATTTTTAATGTCTCTTCGGGAACGGGCAATGTATCAATGACAACCGCCCATTGCGGCCCGGCAATTACGCCAGCGGTTACTTGCGCATAAACATCACTTTGAAACCAATATACACCATCAGAAACGCGTTCGCGTTGCATGTTTTAACTCCGGAAAAATAAAATTATAGCAATTAAGAAGAATAGCACAAACGATATGAAAAGTCAAAAAAATGACATCTTAAAAGGCCTATAATAACGTCATTAATTAATCGGGTTGTATATAAAATGGGGGACAGGAATTTGTTTTCTAAAAACAAAAAAAGGGAAGGAATTCTTTTTTAGGAAATTGAAAAAAGGGTGCTCATAAACAATCAAAATGGCAGTTTAAGGATTCCTCTTTTCCATAAAATAAAGGCAACAATTAATGTAATCGAAATCAAACTCATACCGCCTAAAATAATAAACCCAACCGTTTTGTTTTTAGCTGTTTCCGGTTTGTCCTCCGGGGTGGGTGTGAAAGGACTCTGTTTGGTTGGCGTTGTCTGTGATGTTGAAATTACAGAAGAAGTCGTATTGGGTGAAGGGGTGCCTTGCGGGGCGGGGTAGCCTGAATCCGGGGTTTGGCTATCTGTTATCGTTGGATTTGCGGTTGAACTGCCGCCAGGAACAGGGTAACCATTGTTGGAAGATAATGTGGCGGTTCTGGTTGTATTCACACCAGAACCGGAGCCTGCAGCAGTGCTGGTTCTGGTAGGGGTAGGTGTAATGGTTGTAGCTGGTGTTCGTGTGATAAATGGGGTCCTGGTACTGGTTCGCGTGCGGTATGGTGTCCAATATGGTGTGCGGGTTCTGGTTGGGGTGCGATAACGGGTCCTGGTGGGAGTAGGGGTGATCGTCCGAGTTGGTGTGATGGTTCGGGTAGGTGTAATAGACCCAGTTGGGGTGATTGATCCGGTTGGAGTAATCGAACCCGTGGGGGTAATGGTGAAGGTTGGTGTGATAGTAGGGGTAAAAGTTAACGTAATCGTTGGAGTGGGTGTAATTGTTGGCGTAGGTGTTGGTGGTGCTGGTGTTGCGCTGCGAACGGCAGAATATACTGAGAAAACATCGGTACCGACAATTTCAAGGCGGTAATCGTAGGTCGTTTGATTAAAAACATTTGTATCTAAAAATTCATAATTTGCGCCGCTGGTATCATTTCCCTGGCGGGGTAAAAACGGACTGATTCGAGAAAAATTAGAAGTACCGTGCGGGCTGCGCTGGACGTAAAAACCGCTTGTGTTTAATTCACTGCTGGTTTGCCAGGTCAGTTTAACACTCATATCCTGACCTAAAGCTGAAAAATCACTTAAAACCACAGCCGCTGATTGCCCAATAACCCCAGCCACAATGGGGAGGTTAAATAAGTCATTATTAATACCAGGGCGACCACTGGTATCAATTTCGACCGTCATTTCATTTTGATCCATTTGGCAAGTTGTGGTCTGTCCCGAAGCTCCATTTGCGCCAGTACCAGCCGGAGATTGACCGGTTGTATCCCATCCTTGGGTTATATTTTGTAAGGGGTCATACCACCACAGCGGATAGAGAGCCATATTACTTTGTCCGCAGTATTCAGTCGATTCAACGACCGCAACGCAGGCTGGATTGGCATCGTATTTGAATGATGCCAAAAGTGAACCTGTAGGAGCCGTATTTCCGGATAAGAAAAGGTCAAAATAATCGTTACAAGGAACAAGATTTGAGATGGTTCTCGCACTTTGGAAAGGGGCACTGGTCGTTTGGCTGCCGTGATTCACTATATATAAATTAAAATCCGGTTGTCCGGTTGGGTGTTGTAAAGAGATCTTTTGGTTAAAGTAGGATGTTCTAGTAGCAAGAACGGTTATTTCAGCAGCCTCTAAGCCGCCATTGGTAGATTGATTGATAGGACTGCCAAGCTGGCGACCTGCTGTAAAAGTACATCCAGTCGAAGCAGTGGCAGGCGTTTGGTCTGTACCCCAAAAATTATTATTTACTGTTCCATTATTGGCGCATTGTACTTGAAGGGTTGCATTCGGATTAATAAAATTATTAGCAATGGCTGTGATTTGACCTGTATTTGGTAGGTTTTGATTTTTTATTGCCAATTCGCTGTTCCCCTCAAAGTGGTTAAAACGTGCCAATAAATTACCGGTGCTGTTGCTAATTACCACACCGTTTTTTCCGTTTGTAAACCGATTTTGTTCCAGGGTGATATTTTGTGAACTCTCAATGAAAAGTAAGTCGCGGTTGGAAGGTGATAAACAGGACCCATCATGAATGCTTAAGTTTCGGATCATACCTCCAGTTTGCATTCTTATCATGGGTTGGGTGCAGATACTACCGCTGTAACTTAAACTGGCTTGTGCACTACCTTGTAATGTAATGTTTTTATTAATTTGGACCGTATTACTTTTGATGAGGTAGTTTCCGAGAACCTGGATCACCGACCCTGTGTTTACCGCATCAACTGCATCTTTTAAACCAGTACCTAATCCGTTCGATAGATCCGCTTTACTATTTAAATAACAAGGTGTAAAACCAGCACAGTCAACTGCTTGATTGGCAACAAAAACCAGGGTTGAGACGGGTTCAATAGAAATTAAGATAAAAGATTGTTGGGTTTGTACCCAACTGCTGCCATTCTGTTCAAAAAGGCGCACCAAAACCGACCCATCGTCTGTGGCGGTTTTTCCTACCCTTAACGAAAACTCGAGGGCATCCCCAAAATAGACGTCTTGAAGTGATGCCGTCACTCCTCCGAGCGTTTGGTAACCAGAAGGAGCTATTCCACATTGGCTGGTTCCGTTTGTATAAACCTGGTTACTTAATAACCCCATACTGCTAAAAGTTAAATTTTCTCCAGCCCAATTGGTGGGGGTATAAACACAAAATTGTACGTTGGGATCGTTTCCGGCCTGGTAGATAGTGAAGTCAAAGGAACTACTGAGATTTAAGGTTTGTCCTGCTGCACATCCGCTGGATGGACAATCATCCGGGCCTTCCAATGTGACGGTAGACGCGTAAAGATCCGGGCTTTTTTCAACTCGAATCGGTTGAAATGGAAAGACCAATGTTGATAATGTGATTACCCAGAGGATTGAACGTAACATGATCAATCGCATGACCCAGCGCTCCTAAAATTTGGGTGAAAAATTTTTACTATTACGATTATACCTGAACCATCACAATAAACTAAAAGCGGATTTTTCACTATCTTTGATTTTTCTGCTTTGCTAATATTTGGGTTAGTTTGCAGTGTACCTTCTGTTAATTAAAAATACCAGATGCGTTGTATATCAAAAGAAAGGTAAAGAAGGTTAATCAAGTATATTAAAATACTTACCGATTGTTTTCTCATCAACATCCGGTTTTTAAATACCAAGTCTATGAAAGATGATCTTAAAAATTAGTCTAAAATTTTGCTGAGGAACAATTTTGTACGTTCTTGAGTGGGGTTGGTAAATAGGATATCGGGTGTCGCTTCTTCCACGATCAGCCCTTCATCCATAAGAATGGCGCGGTTGGCAGCGGCTCTTGCAAAACCCATTTCATGAGAAACAACCACCATTGTCATACCTTCTTTTGCCAGATCAAGCATAACATCCAAAACCTCTTGAATCATTTCCGGGTCAAGGGCACTGGTTGGTTCGTCAAACAACATGATTTTGGGATTCATTGCCAATGCTCTGGCAATGGCGACACGCTGCTGTTGGCCGCCGGAAAGTTGGAGCGGAAAAACATTGGCTTTTTCGGGAATACCGACTTTTTTCAACAGCTGAAAAGCAATTTCTTCTGCTTCTTTTTTGCTTCGTTTGCGAACCGCTTTTTGAGCTAGCGTAAGATTATCCAAAACACTTAAGTGCGGGAAAAGATTAAATTGCTGAAATACCATACCGACCTCGGTACGTACCAGATTAATATTTTCGGCGCTATCGAGAGGAATATTATCGACAATGATTTGTCCGTGGTCAAATTCTTCCAATCGGTTAATGCAGCGTAAGAGGGTTGATTTTCCAGAACCCGAAGGCCCAATGATGACCACTACTTCGCCTTTATTTATATCCAAACTTACCCCACGCAGCGCTTGTACTCTTCCAAAATACTTATGAACATCTTTGATGTGAATAATGGGTTCCATAATTAACGCTCCAATCGTGTCTTCTTTTCAATCCAGTTGACAATTCGGGCTGAGACCAGGGTTAATACCAGATATAACAAAGCGATCATTAACCAGGTTTGCACGGGGATAAAATTGGCAGCCATAAATTCACGTCCTCGTCGAGTCATATCCGCCACGGCAACCACACTTACAAGAGATGAATCCTTTAATAAGGTAATAAATTCATTTCCCACTGGCGGCAAGATTACCCGTAAGGCCTGCGGCAGGATAACAAAACGCATTGCCTGGACATAACTCATACCCAAACTGCGAGCGGCTTCCATTTGACCACGGGAAATACTTTGGATACCTGCCCGATAGACTTCACTCATATATGCAGAATAACAAAAAGTGAGGCCTAAAATTGCCATTAATAAAGGATCAGCGCGATAATTCGCTAACGATTCAATGCCTAGTGTTGAACCAAAATTTTTGATTACAGAAGGGAAAGCAAAGTACCAGAATAAAAGCTGAACCAAAAGGGGAATTCCACGTACTACTTCAACATAAACCGTAGCTAGGCCGTTAATAATGCGGTTTTTTGATAATCGCCCCAAACCGCCGATCAGGCCAAAAATTAAAACCAGCACAAAAGAGACCAGGGTGGTATAAACCGTGACTCCAATTCCATCTGAAACAAATAATACGATGCGTTGGTAAGGATCGGGTTCTAAAAATACTAAAATAATGATAAGCAAAATGACACCAAAAACTAAAAACCACCATCGGTCAAATTTCTTTTTTTGCTGCTCAAAAGTCTCCCCTGGTTTTAAAGTGGGGCTTGTTTGCAAATGTTCCATCAGGATGCTCCTGCTGAATAAATTAAGTTGAGTAATTGAAGTTGGAAAGGTTAAAGGGATAAAAAATGCCTGGGCATAATGATACCCAGGCATTTACTTGTATTTTTATTCTCCGGCTAAATATTTTCCAGCCAGATCGGTGATAACACCTTGTTCTTTAACTTTTTGCAGGGCTGGGTTGATCAGGTCAACCAGGTCAGCTCGATTTTTACAAAAAGCAATCCCGTAGGATTCATCTGTGAATTTTTCACCCACGGTTTGCAGGCGATCTGGGTTTTTAGCAATAAAACCAAGCGCTGTTGGGTAATCGGCGATAACAGCGTCAATTTGGTCATTTGCCAGGTCGAGGAAGGCTAAATCATAGGTATCGTATGGTTTATATGTGACGTTATCAATACTTTGTGCCTCGATTTCGCCGGTGGTGCCTAACTGTGCACCAACAATCATTCCACTCAGATCATCCTTACTATTAATGCCTTCTTTCCCTGCTTTAACAACGATAATTTGACCGGCATCAATATAGGGATCACTGAAGAAAAATTCCTTTTGGCGGTCTTCGGTAATTGTGATGGCGGCGATGGCCATATCATATTGGCATTCCGAAAGGCCTGCTAACATCGGGTCGAATGGTAAATTGACAAATTCATATTCCAAACCAGCCTCTGCCGCAATAGCTTTCATTAACTCGATGTCGAAGCCAATTAACTCCTTGGTGTTTTCATCAACCATTTCGAAGGGAGGGAAGGTTGCATCCGTCGCAATCGTGATCACACCGCCGGGTGCGGGGTAAGCATCTGGTTGTGCGACTTCTGGTTCACCACCTGGAGCGGGGTATTCATCACCAACCACACCGGGTTCCTGAACGGCTTCGTCCACAACTTCATTCTTGGGTGCGCAAGCAGCAAAGAGCATACTTACTACCATCATCATAATAATCGCGATAAAAAGATTCTTTTTCATTAACTCCTCCTGTTTTAAGCTATTTGAAAAATTTTCCTTTGGGGTCTTTGTTTGGTAGGGTACCAATAAATCGATTATAGCATGTGTGATAAAAAATGGATCAATAAATTTTTAAGTATTTACGGATAAAAGGTTTCCATAGGAAGGGGTGGTAAAATCGAATCAACTGGAAATAAATCGAATAAAAATACGAAAGGGGTATTTTTGATGAGTGAAATTAAACGTGTTGCCATCTTTGTTTTGGATGGTGTTGGGGCTGGCGAGGCACCGGATGCCGCGGATTATGGGGATGTTGGTAGTAATTCATTATCCAATACAGCTCGGGCTGTTGGTGGATTAAACCTGCCAAATATGGAAAAATTCGGTTTTGGTTATATTACCCCAATGGAAGGGGTTTCAGCGGTTACAGATCCCAAAGGGGCTTATGGCAAAATGACGCCCAAATCCGCAGGTAAAGATTCTGTCACTGGCCATTGGGAATTAATGGGGATTTATCTGGAAGAGCCTTTTCCCACATATCCAAATGGGTTTCCTCCCGAAGTAATCAGTGAATTTACCCGATTAACCGGATTGGAAGTGTTAGGAAATAAAGCTGCTTCAGGTACGGAAATCATCGAAGAGTTGGGTGAAGAACATATGCGCACCGGAAAACCGATTGTGTACACATCTGCAGACAGTGTTTTTCAGATTGCGGCCCATGAAGATGTGATCCCGATTGAGAAGTTATATGAATTATGTCAGATTTCCCGTCGAATGCTGGTTGGTAAACATGGGGTAGGCCGAGTGATTGCCCGACCATTCATTGGTTCGGGACGCGGTGATTTTCAACGTACCAGCCGCCGCCACGATTACCCAAGATATGCGGAATCAGATAACATCATGGACAAACTCATTTCGCATGGGTTAAAGGTCTACGCAACCGGAAAAATTGACGATTTGTTTGGTAATCGTGGTATTTCTGTTAGCAACCACACCACCAATAATGTACATAGTATGGTAGCGGCGATCGAGTTCTTAAAACAAGATTTTGATGGATTGTTATTCGCCAACTTGATTGAGTTTGACCAAATTTTCGGACACCGTAATGACCCGAAAGGTTACGCCACTGCGTTGGAAAATTTTGATGCGGAGATTGTCAATATTGTTGAGGCAATGAAAGATACAGATATAGCAATGGTGGTAGCAGATCATGGGGTTGACCCAACAACAGCCAGCACCGATCATTCCCGAGAATATATTCCTTTGTTGGTATTTGGTAAACCCGTTAAAGAAGGTATTGATTTAGGCATACGAGAAACCTTTGCAGATGTTGGCGCAACCATTGCAGATATTTTTAATTTACCCAAGCCGGAAATCGGACAAAGTTTTTTGGCTGAGATTCAAAGATAGTTTTGTCACAGGGCACTCACAATGCCCTGTGTTTTTTTGTTTACCAACTTTTGCAGGAAGTTGTTAGCCTGCTGTATAATTTGGTAGATGCAAACAAACTCTCAGCAAAATCCTCTCGCAGGATTGGTTAAAAAATTTATTCCAGGATTGGTCCTGGCTTTTGCGGTATTGTTGATCTTTGGACTGGTGGGGGATGTGCGGGAAATGTTGGATACAATCAAACATTTCCGCTGGGGAATCTTTCCATTGGTATTATTATTTACCTTGTTTAATTACACCATCCGGTTTTTTAAATGGCATTATTACCTGGGACAAATTGGTGTGAAAAACTTTCCTTTGTTGGAAAGTGCGCGTTTATTTGTAGCTGGTTTTCCCTTGGCGATGACTCCCGGCAAGGTGGGTGAAGTTTTAAAGGGAGTATGGGTGAATCAAAAAACAGGGGTAGCCACGGCAAGGGCGGTTTCGGTGATTGTGGCGGAACGGATTACCGATGGTCTGGCGGTTTTGCTGCTATCCACCCTGGGTGTAATTGCTTATCCACAATATTGGCCTGCTTTTGTTATTATCCTGGTTATATTGGTGGCGGTCATTATTATTTCCCAAATTAGACCAGCTGCCTATTGGTTTTTGGATCTTTCAGAAAAAATTCCATTCATCAAACGGTTTAGTATTATGCTGCGGGAATTTTATGAAGGCAGTTTCGCCGTATTTCGTCCTGGCCCGACCTTATTGGGGGTTGCAATGGGTATGGTTTCTTGGATTGGAGAAGGGGTTGGTTTTTATTATCTGTTAACAGCATTGGGTTTGCCTGCCGGAAAAGAAACATTTGGGAATGCGGTATTCATTTTGGCTTTTTCAACCGTGGTCGGCGCTGTTTCTGCTTTGCCAGGTGGTTTGGGTGCCAGTGAAGCCTCCATTGCAGGAATGTTAACTTTGTTGGTGGGTGTGGATTCAACAACGGCTTCCGTGGCAACGCTGTTGATTCGACTGGCAACTTTGTGGTTCGGGGTTAGTTTAGGTGTTATCACCTGGTTATTTTCCTGGGATCTGATTGCATTTATAGGAAAGAATAAAGATGAAAAACTGGAAAGTTGAATGTCATTGTCATAGTGATTATTCCAAAGACAGTCTTTCGGGGTTGGAAGATTTAATTCAAACAGCTAAAAAACGTGGGTTGGATAAATTAATTCTGACCGACCATAATACCATTCAAGGTGCTGTACGAGCACAAGAAATGGCACCGGAATTAATTATTGTGGGAGAAGAGATTAAAACCACAATCGGGGAGTTTTTAGCCTTTTTTGTAAAAGAAGAAATTCCAAAAGGTTTATCGCCCCAAGAGGCTTTACAGCGTTTAAAAGCACAAGACGCCTTCATCAGCGTCTCTCATCCATTTGATCAGATGAGGCATGGGTGGCCATTAGAGGCCTTAGATCAGATTCGGCCGTTTGTAGATGCGATTGAGGTATTTAATTCGCGTAGTCTTACTGCTCATCTGAATGATGAGGCTTTAGCCTACGCAGAAAAATATCAATTGGCGGGTACGGTGGGATCGGATGCCCATACATTACCTGAAGTAGGACGTTCTTATTTGGAACTTCCACCATTTGAAGATGCTGAAAGTTTACGCAAGGTGATTGCTCAGGCACAAAAAATATGTGTATATTCCACTCCATTTGTGCGGCTTGGGTCTTCTTATGCCCGTTTTGTAAAACAAATTCGCAAAAAAATATAATTGGGAGAGATATGCAAAAATTGGTAACTGACATTGAACAGGTGGTCGGAATTCGGGTATCGGAACCGCAGGTTAAGGCGTTTAAATTGTATGAGCAGTTATTACTTGAATGGAATGAAAAATTTAACCTAACAGCCATCCGGGAAGTGGAACAAATTCGCAGCAAACATTTTTTGGATTCATTAACCTGTTTTTTGGCTTTTGGTGACCATAAACCAACCAGTCTGATCGATATTGGAACCGGTGCTGGTTTTCCGGGAATTGTTTTAAAGATTATGCTGCCCAAAATGAAGTTAACCCTGGTTGAATCGGTGGGTAAAAAAGCCAACTTTTGTGAACATGTAGTGCAGGAATTAAAACTGGAAAATGTCCAGGTGATTAAAGAACGGGCCGAAGTGTTGGGACAGGACAAAGACCATAGAGAAAAATATGATTGGGCTGTTGCGCGCGCTGTGGCACAACTTCCGATTTTGGCAGAGTACCTACTGCCTTTGGTGAAATTAGGGGGGCATATGTTAGCTCAAAAAGGTGAAACCGGACCAGCCGAAGCACATAAAGCTGAAAGAGCGATCAAGCTGCTGGGTGGTCATATCCGTCAACTGCATACGATCTGTTTGCCCGGGGTAGTTGAAGAGCGTTATTTGGTGGTGGTTGATAAGATTTCTGCAACTCCACCTGATTTTCCACGCCGGGTTGGCATTCCTTCAAAATCGCCATTGGCGTGAAGGAAAGGAAAAGTTAAAAGTGAAGAGTGAAAAACGAACAGTGAATAACCGTGCGGGGCACAGAAATTAGGTTGAGCAAGGTTAATGCTGGCTGTATGCTGTTACCGAAATGGGGTAGTTTTTCATGGCGAAATGAAAGCCAAATGCCCAACAATTCGGTGAATTAGCCCTGTTTTTCCGGTTTCACCAAGCCCCCGTGTATTTGCCAGATATCCGCAGTTTGCACAAAATCAGGTTCAAATAGATCCAAATCGGTGGTGGTTAAGATGGCTTGTTTTCCATTGTTTAAGTAGGATAATAAATCGGCCCTGCGTTCAACATCCAATTCAGCCAGGGTTTCGTCTAACAATAAAACGGGGTATTCGCCTGTTTTTTGAAACATCCATTCCACCTCGGCTAACTTCAATGATAATAAAGCTGTCCGGATTTGACCGCGTGAACCGTAGATCCCCAAGTCAATCTGGTTGGATAAGAAACGCAACTCATCACGATGAGGCCCAATTGTGGTTACGCCCCGGGCGATTTCCTCTCGTCGTTTTAATTTTAGTTCTTCCAAAAAATTGGATTTGATTTTCTCGACATTGAGGTGATTCTGGTTTTGATCAGGTGATCCAAAAAAAGTAGGGGTAATTTCAAGTGAGGATTGAAAATTAAAGTGAAGGATTTCTTTATCTCGGGTTAAATGTCGGTGGGTTTGTGTAAGAATACTTTGCATTTCTTCAAGGGCTTGAATACGCTGGAATAAAATAAAAGCACCCCGGTCGGCGGTTAATTCATCCCAATAATCCAGTTGAGCGGGATCACTGCTACGCTCCGCTAACTGTTTCAAGAGGGCGTTTCGTTGGCTGATGGCTTGGGCGTAATCGCTAAGTGCCTGTGCATATCCGGGGACAGTTTGGGCGAGTGCCAGATTAAGATAGCGGCGCCGTTCATCCGGTCCTCCTTCGATAATGCGTGTCATATTTGGCAAAAAAATGACAGCATTAAACAGACCAACCGCCTGGTGAGCACTGCGTTTAACACCATCAATTAATATTTCTTTTCTTAAGCGGGCATTTCCATTGTTGTTCGACTGGTCTAGGATCAGGCGAATTTCAATTTGATGTTTTTTTTCTTTTTTTTCAATTTCAGCCAGTAAACGGGTGACAGCCAAAGGTTCATTCAATGCCAAAAAATTAATTAATTGACGATCGTTGGAAGCCTGAATCGAAGTAAACGTTGAGAAGAAATAAATTGCTTCTAAAAGACTTGTTTTGCCTTGCGCATTTGCACCCACCAACAAAAGAATCCGCCGGGGCAAATCCATGTCCAGGCGGCTAAATGCACGATAATTCGTCAGGGTCAGGTGATTTAAACGCATGCTCCAACAATTTAAGAGGGGAGGTTAATCAACAATCTCCGCCAATTCCTCCTCTGTAGGCTGCCATACACGGGTTGCCAGATCGGGATACAAGATCCCATCCAGATGGTCAATTTCATGTTGAAAGATACGAGCCAACCACCCTGAAGTTTTCATTTTGATTGGTTTGCCAAACCGATTCTGGCCTTTTACGGTAACACTGAGATGACGTTCCACTTCGCCAACCAAACCAGGGAACGAGAGACAACCTTCAATCCCAAATTCTTTTTCTTGGGAAGGTTTAACAATTTCCGGGTTAATGACGGCATAAAGTTTTGGTCGTTTATTTTCATCTTCCGCGTATTCAATTACGATAACGCGTTGTGATACACCAATTTGAGGGGCAGCCAAGCCCACTCCGGGTGCATCTCGCATGGTTTCTACCATATCGTCAATTAAGGTTAATAAATCCTGATCAAAGTTAGATACTTTCATCGCTTTTTTGCGTAAAACAGGATTTGGATTTGTTACTATTTTTCGAATTGTCATTTTTCACCACCAGATCATAAGTCCGATTTTATCAGACGAAGGTTAATATTAATTATTCCCCTATATTGTACCCGGAAATTGGCTTATCGGAAGGCGCAGGTGGGGGTGTGCCTCCATTTTGTACAACCTGGTGATAAATTTGAATCCATTCTGCCATTTCATTTCGAAGATTTTCTTGTTCTTTGTCTTTTTGTTTTTTATTATATTCTTGGTACCGTTCAAAAATTTCCCGTTGAACTTCGGAAGGATTGTAGACATAGTCAAAAGTAAAGGTAGTATCACCGACCCGAATAAAAACGGTCCCGTAGTTTAAGATCAAACTAATCAAACCAAGCCGCTCAAATTCAACCGTTTGGATGTTTTTTACAGGAGCAGCCCTTTTTTGTTCCTGCCCCAGCGGCCTTTTGTAAACATCAATTAACTGATCCTGTCCCACAATATAACGGTCATTGCGCCAATCCCAATATTGATAGATCCACCAGATTGCCAAAACAAAATTGGTGAGCATAAAGAATTTACCCAGAGCACTTGCAGGAAATAAGGTAAAAACCTGAGCCCACGCCAGAATTTGCACTAAAAACAATGTAAGAAAAATAAAGGTAGGTGTCCAGACACGTTTTAATAAGATAAACCAGTGGGTGCGGTAGGTAATAACTCCGTTTTCTTCATCACGCAGATGGAAAAATGAAGCTAAAAATTCGGCAATCTTTCCTGATTTTAGATCTCTTGGGGCGTCAGCTGCTTTCTTTTTTGGTTTTACCTCTTCAAAGGGATCAACCTCCCGTTCTTCAAAACCAAGCCGGTCACGTATCAGATCTTCTTTTTCAAATTTTTGCGCGCGTTCCGAGCGCATTTTTGCTCTTTGGCGTTCTTCATTAATTAATCGGGCAACCAACTCATGGTGAGCTAAACGTTGAAAGGTAATTACTCCGGTATAGGTACGCATTACAACATTCCCATAACCAATAATTCTTCCAATTTGAGAAGAATTGGTTGCTACGGACAAAACAGCATCCATTGGGGCTTCTTGTCTTGATTCGTAAATAAAGATCACTTTTTCAAGAGAAACAACCCTGCGGTTTGTAATAATGGAATAATCGTTTGCCCAATCAATATAGTTCCAAAGTGCCCAAACCAAAACACCGACCCCTACGATACCCATAAGATATGGAACAAAAACAGGTTTTACTGGGGCAGTAACAAAATAAATGGTTAGGGGAATTAGTGTTACGAGTGAAGTAATGAATGGAATGATCAGCCGCAGCCATAAAAAGACGCGGTGTTTGCGGGAGATAAATTGGACCGCCTCTCTGGGCGCACGCCACTGTAGGTTATGCCTTAAAAACAAATTGTAACTATCAATGGTTAATCGAATAGGGGGAATGATCATGGGGAAATGATCTGCCAGGTCTTCAACCCGTTCGCTGTCCAAATGTAATGCGATCACATTGCTAAACGCAATGGCGTTCACTAGGCGAGTTTGTCCCGTTAATAATCCTTCTTCTCCAAAATAATCCCCACGTTGGAAAATTGACAGTTCTTCTTCCTCTTCCCCCAATCCGTGGGTAATTTTCACCCGGCCGCTGAAGATAATATAAAACCCATCGGCATCATTACCTTCTTCAAAAATGATCTCTCCTTCAGAAAACATGTGGGTATCCAGGTTGTCAGCAATATACTGCAACTGCTCTTCTTTGAGGGAGTCGAAGAAATGTAAATGACCCAAAAGGTCAATAATTTGTTGATTACGATCTTCCATCATCTTAAGTATATCTCATAGAATGATTAAAAATAATTTTTTTGCACAGAATCTGGTAAAATTTTTTGATAGGAGTTTAACTGTGCAAAACCGTGGATTAACAATTATTCGAATTATTTCGATTTTTTTTATCATTGTTACCGTTGTTTTATTTTTTATTCAACTCGTAACATACAGCAGGATTCGTGCCAGCTTACCACCCGGCTCTAGAATTGCCGGTGTACCGGTAGGAAACCTGGATCGTCAGGAAGCAGCCGATCGATTGGTAAAAGCTTACAGTATTCCGGTTGAGATTCATTATGGCGATGCAGTCATCCAGATTAAACCATCTGTGATTGGATTTGAATTGGATTTACAAACCATGTTAACGGCCGCCGACCAGCAGCGAATTAACCAGTCGTTTTGGGTGGGTTTTTGGGAATTTTTATGGAACCGCATTCCGCAGCCGGATGAAGTGCCGTTAAGAGCAGAAATTTCTGAGGAGCGCTTGCGGCTCTTTTTAGAGCAAGAAATTGCGGTTCGGTATGACCGGCCTTCAACAGCGGCAATTCCCGTTCCGGGTTCAACCAGTTTTGCCGCCGGAGAAAGCGGAACCAAATTGGATATTGACCGAGCTGTTATCTTAATCAAAGATGCCTTACAAAGTCCTACAGACCGGTTTGTTAATTTAACCTTTGAAAATGTTGATCCAATTCGCCCCTCCATGCAGAATTTGCAGATTTTATTACAGCAAGTAATTGATGTTTCGGGATTTGATGGCTTGACAGAGATTTATTTACTAGACTTGCAAAACAGGCAGGAAGTAAGTTTTGCTTACCAAAACGGACAAACCGTTCAGCCCGGTATTGCTTTTACTGCTGCCAGTACAATGAAAATCCCGATCATGGTGTCAGTTTTTAAACGTACTGATGAACCTGCTCCGGTTGAGGTAAGTAATCAAATTTCCTTAATGATTGAACGATCCGAAAATGACCCGGCGGACCGTTTGATGGAGAATGTTTTAGAAGGAAATTTAGGCCCATTAACAGTGACGGATGATTTAAAAGAAATGGGTTTGGAAAATACATTTTTAGCTGGTTATTTTTATCCGGGAGCGCCTTTATTACGGCGATTTGAAACACCTGCAAATTTACGTACCGATGTTTCCACAGATCCTGATTTTTATAATCAAACAACGGCTGTTGATATGGGTATTTTGTTGGATGATATTTACCAATGTGCTTCCAAAGATGGAGGCACATTACGTGCGATTTATCCTGATGAAGTCACACAAACGGAATGCCAAACCATGTTGGATTATTTGGCTAAGAACCGGATCGGCGTGTTAATTCAGGCTGGTTTACCAGAAGGTACTCAAATTGCCCATAAACATGGTTGGATCACTGAGGTGGATGGCGTGATTCACACCATCAGTGATGCGGGTATTGTTTACTCCCCAGGTGGAAACTATGTTTTGGTGGTTTTTCTTTATCACCCGGTTCAGTTGGTGTTTGATACGGCTAATCTTTTAACCGCTCAGTTATCCTCTGCGGTTTACAACTTTTATAATTTGACGATTAATTAAAACATATATGATTAATCACTCGACCGTGAGTTCTATTCTTTTCGGTCATTGTGAAGAGCAAAAACCGAGATGAACATTTACAAACACATCTTGTAAATTTCATCCTAAATTTGTCAATCATACACTCTTATACCCAAAAATCTCGGTTTTGATTGATGTATTGTGAGCTCAAGTAAAGTAGTAAAGGTTGGGCACGTTTATAATTATTGACAAACTATTTGCTAGTTGTAGGGTAGGTTGGTTTGTGGAGGACAAGACCCGTAGAAATAAAAATTAACACGGTTCGGAAAACCGTGCAAACATCCACCAGATGATTGGTTATCATTTTTTGAACAACGGTTTTTCCGTGGAATCACGAATTGCCGTTATAAAGTGCTGTTTTTAAGTCTGCCAGTAATTCTTGCGGGCTGTGGTGAAGCGCAGTGGCGATTTCGATTTCCAAGGCTTCGATTAAACGCCGGTTTCCGTCAATTATGTCCAGAAATTGTGGGTAACGACCTTTTAATGCAGTTAACCGTTCACTTAATGAAACTAGTTCACTGCCTTCGGCGAGTTTGTCGGCGTAGTGGACAATTTTTTCTTCCCAGGTAGTAGGGCGGTTATCACTTGATTTGAGATCACCCATCAAATGCCGCCCGGCGATTTTGGCCAGGATTGGCTGCCGGTATTCCATTAACAAATTTTCTGCCAATTTGGCGTGATTGGTTTCTTTGGTCTCAATTAGTTTGGCGAGGTCATGTAAATAACCACCTCGATGCGCCAATAGAGGGGAAACATTTGGTTCGTATTCTTTTAACCAGACAGCCATCTGATAGGCGGCTGCGGAAACGGTTTGTACATGCGCTAGCAGGGTATGGGTTACGCGTTCTTGCATATACCACGCCAGACAGGTTTGCAGGCTGGGAAGGGGTTGGTTTTGTAGTAAATTTGGGATTTCGCCGAGATCTGCACATTCATAATGCTGAACGGGAAGATGGGCTTCTGCCAGTTGATTTAACGGGTTATACCACATTGTTAACCAACCTGCGTTCCAGGCGGGCAAAATATCTTTTCGGTAATCATCACCAATCATAATTAACTGGTGAGCCGGAGTGTTTAGTTTTTGTTCTAAAACGCGGAAAAAAGCTTGTTCTGGTTTTCTGGCTCCTAACTCATGGTACGTGTAAATTTCACTGATAAATTGACCCAGGTTTACGCGGTTTAATGCAGTACGGATATCTTCTGCGGAGGATTCCTGTGCGTTAGAAGCTAACACCAATTTGAATTGGCTGTTTAAAGTGGAAAGCATCTCAAGGGCGTTTGGCATCGCTTCAACCTTTGTCCATAAGGCCATTGGCCCTTGTGACTCGGGAAATACCCGCATCAGTGTATCGCCCCAATCAAAAACAATCGTCTGGATAGAATCTGGGTTCATATTTGTGTTCCTTAACCATGATGAATGAATAGTCATTATTTTACCAGAATATAATAGAACAAAAATTTTATTTCCTTAGGGTTTTAACCGATCAATGGTATAATCCCTGAATGCCCTTACTCGTTACCTTTGATCTTGAAACAACCGGTTTAGACCCCCGGAAAGATGCAATCATTGAAATCGGCGCTGTTCGGTTTAATGGGAATCGAGTGGAAGCAGAATTTCAAACGTTGATCAACCCCAACCGAAACATTCCGCAGGAAATTACACAACTTACCGGAATTAACAACGAAATGGTGCGGAATGCACCGCCAATCTCGGCAGTATTGCAAAACCTGGTAGATTTTGTGGGGGATTGTCCTGTCATTGGTCATAATGTGCAATTTGATTTGGGGTTTATCCAACAGGCTGGTGTTTTACACCATGTTGAATCGATTGATACATATGAACTGGCATCCGTTTTAATGCCACGTGCTTCGCGTTATAACCTTGGGGCTTTATGCCAACAATTGGGTGTGCCGGTATTTAATGCACATCGGGCCCTGGATGATGCCATGCTTACCCAACGGCTGTTTTTACGCTTGTATGAAATGGCGTTGGAACTACCAATTGAATTATTAGCAGAACTGGTTCGTTTGAGTGAACCCCTAGAATGGGATGGATATTGGTTATTCCAGCAGGTATTACGGGCGAAAGCCAGAAAACAAACCATTCAGCCCAAACATGTAAAAACCAACCAGTTTTATCGTGGTTTATATCAAAAAGATGATTTCACTGGACACGATCTTAAACCAAACGCGGATATTCTTCCTCTAAACGAGGATGATGTTAGCTCTATTTTGGAGCCGGGTGGGGCTTTCTCCCGTTATTTTGAAAATTATGAATACCGTTCCCAACAAGTAGAGATGCTCCGCAACGTTACCATGGCTTTTTCAGACGGTTACCACTTAATGGTTGAAGCCGGAACCGGTACAGGAAAGTCCTTTGCATATTTAATTCCAAGTGCGTTGTGGTCTTATCAAAATAATGAACGGGTTGTCATTTCCACCAATACTATCGCACTGCAAGAACAGTTGATGAAAAAGGATATCCCCGATCTAAACAAAGCGTTAGATTTGGATTTGAATGCCGTCGTGTTAAAAGGGCGATCAAATTACCTGTGTCCACGCCGTTTTGAAGCTTTAAGATATCGTGGACCTGAGACAGTAGAAGAAATGCGCGTATTAGGTAAGGTGCTGGTATGGTTGGCAGAAGGTGGGAATGGGGATCGTGCTGAGCTTAATATCAACAATCCTATGGAACGTGATACCTGGATTAAAATTTCTGCAGAAGATGAAAACTGCAGGGCGGAAACCTGCACATCTCGGATGGATGGAATTTGTCCATTTTATCAAGCCCGACAGGCAGCTCAAAGCGCACATCTGGTAGTGGTCAACCATGCCTTATTATTATCAGATGTGGTGACGGGCAATCGGGTTCTGCCGCAGTATAAATATTTGATCATTGATGAAGGACACCATTTGGAACCGGCCAGCACCAGTGCTTTAAGTTACCGGATTACCCAAAATGATATTTTGCGTTTTCTTAGGGAATTGGGCGGTGTGTCGAGTGGTATTTTGGGACGGCTGCTGACGGCATTAAAAAATTCAGTAAAACCATCCGAGTTTGCTGCTGCAAATCAGGTCACACACAGGCTTACGGATCTCGCATTTCGTCTTGAACATGATTTTAAGAATTTCTTTTTCACCCTGGAAGAATTTCTGGAACACGCCAGGGATTTTAAGCCGATTGGCCCGTATGCCCAACAAGTTCGCATTTTACCCGGTACACGTACCATTCCCGCCTGGTCTACGGTAGAGATTCAATACGATACCACCCAGGAAACGATGTATTTGTTGTTAAATCTTGTCAAACAATATTTTCAGGATTTGGGTGATTATCAGGAAAGCGGACAGGAAGATTTGGAAGAGGCAGTGGGCAGCCTGGGTACGAATTACCAACGTTTTTCTGAAGCAGCTGCCTATTTAAACGGTATGATCCTTGACCCTGATCCTAATTTTATTTATTGGGTTGAACAGCGCGCTGATTCCAATAAACTGACCTTACAAATTGCACCGCTGCATATCGGCAGCATGATGGAACAGCATTTGTGGCATGAAAAAACTTCGGTGGTGTTAACCTCAGCGACTTTAACCACCCACGGTGAGTTTGATTATCTGCGCGGGCGCTTAAACGCGGATGAAGCGGATGAATTGATCGTTGGTTCACCGTTTGATTATGAAACATCCACTTTGTTATACCTGCCGAATGATATTCCGGAACCGACTCATGGTGCGGCATACCAAAGGATGATCGAAACGACCCTGGTACGCATCAGCCGTGAAACAGGCGGGCGCATGTTGGTTTTATTTACATCCTATGCACAGCTGAGAAAAACCTCGCAGGCTATTGCCCCCCATTTGGCGGAACACGATATTCAGGTTTATGAACAAGGGGAAGGTGCTTCGGCAAACGTCTTGCTGGAAAATTTCCGGGAAACGGACAAGGCGGTGCTGCTAGGGACACGTGCCTTTTGGGAAGGGGTTGATATTCCGGGAACGGCTTTATCCGTGCTGGTGATTGTGAAATTACCCTTTGCGGTGCCGTCCGACCCGATTGTAGCAGCCCGGTCGGAAACATTTGAAGATCCATTCAGCGAATACTCGATCCCCGAGGCGATATTAACCTTTCGCCAGGGATTTGGCCGTTTGATCCGTACCCAATACGATCAAGGGGTGGTGGTGGTCTTGGACCGGCGTTTGACGACCAAACGGTATGGGAAGTTGTTCATTGAGTCCCTGCCGAAATGTCATTTGCAGGTTGGGACAATTAATGAGGTGGCAAAAAAGACAGCCCGGTGGTTGAACCTATAAAGCAAGTGAAAAATTAATAACGAAAAGTGAAAAACATTTTGGGGTGCGAGCAGTAGGTTGGGCAAGGATTGAATAGGGTGTAGATTGTTTGCGGGGTGAGATGTGGATTGATTGAGACATGATGGCTTCGTGCCCAACAAAGCAGTGAAAAACGAAAAATTAACCACGAAGAAATCCATACCCCTTCGGGGCATAGGGCACACTAAGAAAATATTGTTTGGATAAGCGATGTATTGGGACAGATTTTGCGAGGTGAGATACAATTTTTCGGCAAAATGATATCCCTTTGCCAAACTATTAAGCAAATGAATTTATAGACGGTTTTTCTACAACACCAATTCGTATTTGGGATTGGATGTTTCCGAACGATCCGAATGACAGAGGCTGAACCCCATCCGTTTCAGATAACGTTCATGTTTGTGGCTGCCGGCTGTGCTGACGATTCGTTTTACACCCAGGGTTTGGAAAAATTCTTTTTGCTGGTAAAGATAACGCCCCACTTTTAAGTCACGATAACCAGGGATGACAAAATCCAAATAAACATTTAATGTACCTTCCGGGTCGATTCTCCCGATGAATAAACCGGCTGGCACCAAATTGCGTAACACAAAAAAGATGATCTGGTCTTCCTGTGGCTCAAAGCGGTAATCCGGCAGGTATTTTTTGATTTCTTTATGATGAAAATCTAAGAAATACTGCAAATAACTGGCTTCCGGGCGCATTTTTAAAAATTTAAAATACTCTGTGGTATTGGTGAGTTCGTATAAAAAATAAACATCAATCAGGATGATAATAAAATTGACGGCAGCAACGGGATAAGCCTGAATCAAGAGACCGTACGCCGTAAAAAAGATGGCCCCAATTAAGTTGATGATCCGTAAGCGCACAATCGAACTCATCATCAAGGAGATAGCAATTAAAGCGGAAGCAATATAGCCTATTATTTCAAAAAACATTTGGTCCATGTTAATGATTCCATTCTTAAAAAAGATATACTATAGTATAGTTTACAAAATACAAGCTGGGAATTAAAGGGGGATAATAACCCTAAGCAAGAAAAGCTTGGCAGACAATTGTTTTTAAAGGGTTAAAATTGATAAAAGATAAAATTTCGCTAATGATTTTAATTTTTGGAGTATTTTTATCTGGGTGTTCAGAAAACTATTCTACTTTAGTGGATCACCAAGAAAAACAGAACAATAATTCTCTAACACAAGAATCGAATGTGTTATTTTATAGCGAGGAGCATAAGACTTCTAAACCACTAACTGGAGATGTTATTGTCTCCACCCCGATACAGCCTACAAAGCAACCCACCGCAGAAGTTGAAGTTAAACCCCGTATAGATAATTTTCCTGATGTAATAATAAATTACGGACCTGATATCCGTGATTCATTGAGTGGCATATATTTATGTAAAAATACACCCCAAATGTATCTTCTGTTTTCCGAAGCTCCCTACACCGAATTTGTTTTTCTTCCAAATGAGAAAGATACAGACCAGCTTCTTCCCCGTATTTCTCCAGACGGAAATAGTATCGCCTATGTTGATTCAAAACCAGAATCTTTATATCTGTTTGATCCAAATCAAAAAAACAACCCCGGAAGTGACAAAATTAGAATAATAAATCTGGGTTGGGATACTTTATCAATTTCGAATCAAAGTTTAGACAGGGAAGATTTCCATACGATCCAAAATGATTGTGAAGCGAAATCTTACATAAGTTCACCACCGGTTTGGTCCCCCAACAGCAGATACTTGACTTTTTCATATACTGAAATGGGCGACGAATTTCAACATCAATTATATTTGTATGATATAGAAACTGATTTAATTATACTTTTAATAAATAAGACAAATAATTGGGATACACCAATTTGGTTAAATCATGATACTTATGATCTTGTTGATTTTAATAATGATGGATTAATACTGATCTCGATTTCATCAGAAGGCACTATTGGTATTGACGAAATCCCCTGGCCAGAATATTTGGACGGCAAGAATTATTATTTTCAATTTGTTGAAGATTATGGTTTACGAGTTGAAAATAAATTTCCGAATAATATTGTTGGGTCTTTTTCTATCTATGAGAAAACAAAAAACAAAAGAGAGTATTTATCAGAAGTTTTTTTTGAATTTGATTTAGAGAACAAAAATTGGATAAAAATTCAAGAAATCAATCAAAAAATTAATAATTCAATTAAATATGGTGATTTGATAATAGGCTGTGATGAAAATAATCAGGTTTCGATTTTTGACATTAATAACGAAGAGATTTTTCAAAAAAGATTGCCTGGAGATAATGACATAAAATGTTCCACTTTAGATATAGTGATTGATAACCAAGATACAAGTTGGCTAAGTTTTTGGGTTGTAGGTAATGAAGGAGGTTTGTGGATTACTGATCCAGAAAATAAAACAGGAGATTTTTTTAAGATTATTGATCAGTTTAATTTGCCTGATGTGTCAAAAGAATTAGCTCCAGAAATTTTCGTTAGTCCTCACGATTTTTATAATGTGATCGAGTATGTTTGGATTTTGGAAGATAACAAGAAATAAAGAATCAGTCAAATATTTGGGATAAATCATGATATATCGCGATTTTATTTTTAAGAAAATTGTTAGGTTACCCAAATTTTTGTACCATACTTTATGTCAGTCCAATCTTTGAAAATGAATTGGGTTAATGATACGGGATTTTGGTGTATTAACTGTTGGTATTACTTATAGAGCGTTAAGCCTTCCGGAGATAAATCTTCTTTCATTTGTTACATATGCAGAAAAATTATTTACATTCGATAATTATTTTTACAAAATGATTGAATAGGAAATATTCGCATGAAAAATAAGAAAATATTTTTTATTATCATAATAATGAGTATATATGTACTAAGTGCATGTAAATCTATCGAAAACCAAACTACATCTTTGGAGACTGTTCAAAAAATAAATCCAATAGTTCTAGAAACTTCGATTTCCCCTACTCACAAAAAAACAACTGTTATAACAACAAAAAGACCCACAGTGATTTATACCAGACTTCCTACGAGAACCTTAACCTTGACTCCGACTTCAACTCCGACCATACAGGTTCAAGAGGTAGACACAAACACAAAATTTAAAGCCTATAAAAATGTTATTACCGACATGGATAACTGCGATTTCCCTTGTTGGTGGGGTGTTGAACCAGGGAAAATGGATCGATATCAATTAATGAATAGTTTTGGGAAACAAGGATATAAAACGACATTTCATTATAATGTACCAGGAGATGCTTTTGTGACCGTTTCATTAGATGAATTTGATAATAAATTAGGTTTTCAAAATAATATTGAATTCTTTTTAATAAATAATAACTTTGAATATAGTGTAATTAGTTTTTCACCATTAACCATTGGAGAGAAACTAATAGGGTTGGATGAATATTCACCGGAGAACTTGGTTGATAATTATGGCTACCCAACAGATATTTGGATTGCTTCTCAATATAATTACGGCCACCCAAATTATAAAGGCTATGAGATATACCTATTTTATAATCAACAACAATTTATAGTTGATTATCAAGGGGTTATCATAAAGCAAGATATATATCAAATATGCCCATTTATTCCTGATGGTTATCAAGTTGACAGGTTAAATATTTTTACATTTAACGATTTTACTTATTTAATGGAAGAGAATATTTTACAAATCGAAATTCAAAAACCATTTTTAAAAACGGTTGAAGAAATAAATTTAACAATAGAAGGAGTAAGTGATTCCTTCCTAAATGAAAAATGTATTGAAATTAAAGGGAGTTTATTTCCTTGATTAATCAGACCATAGCCGAGAAACAACTTCACCCACCAAAAATCTTGATCCCTTTCGCGGCCAGGTCAACGAAGCAATGACTTTGGCTTGATGAAATATTATACACGGTACTTCTAGGTTAAATAATCAATAGGGCAAAATTAATGCAAACTAATATACTGAAATTAACGATCATATTTTTCGCAAGTTTACTATTAATTTCGGGTTGTGAAATAAAACCAGATCCTGAGGTTGCAAAAGAAATTTCGCAGCGAATTAATGTAGACCCTACTTGGACGGCCATTCGAGAATATTTATTTACTTCTTTAAAGCCTGGAATTACGAGAGATGAAGTACATTTATTATTGGAACAAATTGGAGAGTATGAAATCTTTTTATTAGATTCGCCGGATGAGTATGGTTTGGATTCTGATGGTAAGAAACTCTGGCGTGAACAAATTCAATTTACTGAAGAGAATACCAATATGGCATTACGTCAATGGGGATTTCTTTTTGATGATGATGATCGTTTTGTGAGAGGAGGCATGCTTGATTATTAATTTTGTCAGAAATTTTCCTAAGCGGGTGTCTTGTTTATTGGTGGTGGATGCCAGCGGCAACAAAGTTGCCGAGGCGCGTCACTTCATGTTTGGTGAGGAACGCCATACCAGCAGAACTTCCCTCAAGGACAAAACGTACAATCCCGTTCCGAGGACAGGCTGGGCAACGCAGTGAAAACTTTGGTCTGATGGATTACAATGCGGGGTTCCGCGTAGCTTTCCCTTGGGGACTACTCACCTTTGTTGGGCTAGTTCATCAGCGCTGATCGCGAAGCACGCCTTTAGCGTCGATCATCCCCGACCCGGGTACCGTCCTCACCTGGGATCGATATGGATATGCTTATAATAATGCGATCCGCTATAATTATCCCACAGGGCATTGGTCTTGTGGTGATTATTATGATGCAGATTGCATTGAGACACAAGAAGAAGAAATGTCTTATTTGGAAAATGTAAAAGTCCCTAGGAAATGAAAAGATATATGATCCATTGTATGGTGTGTACGGGACTTTATTTTCTCAAGAGATAAAGTAAAACAAGAAATATTTTACCTAATAGAAAGGACCTATTTAGAAAATAATATTAATCTTGAAATGCAAGTTAAAAATGATAAGGCAGATAAAATTCTGACAATTCAAATGCCCATTGATTCTGAAAGTTTACAAGAAGATCCATTAGCTATTTTCCCTATTATGGATGATTTTGAAAAAAGAACAACCTATGCACCATACATTAGATTTTTACAAGCATTGGGAAAATTGACAATGGGAACTAAAAACGCTGAAAATTTTATGACAAATTTTGACCCGTATTATTTGGAAGCTTTAATGATGGAAAATCCGAAAATTTTAAAAGAAGTGTAAACTGAGCATATTAATGCAATGATTGAATTTGATCCCAATGGAGCACAAATGATATGATTGAGGAAGTTTTAGAAATACAGGAATGGATTAATATGTTATGGGGGTTGGAATGAAACTTACTAGCCTAAAACATTTAGTAATAATTCCATTTGTCTTGTTAATTGGATGTTCTGGAACCACTAAAAAAGAAATACCACCCAAAATATATTCCGTAAATACACTTATGATGGAATTTTATCCGGAAGCACAAGATTGGTCTGAGCAAGCTTACTTGGAAAGTGTAAGTTATATTTTAAATGTAGATTCAACTACTAACTCGTATATGAGTTTTCTTACTCCAACCCTACCCAATGGTAATTTATTACTGAAAATTAATGATGATGGCTCATTTGAAGCAACTCCCATGGGTGTAGAAAAATCTTTTTCTCCCACGCCACCATTGATAAATTTTATAGAAATTGACTCAAATGAAGCACTCAAAATATTTTACGACAATGAGCTTGTTCAGAAAGGATTAAGGAAATACCCTCCCTACAGCTTGAATTTTGAATTTTTAAGTTCAAGTTGCACTTTGCCTATTTGGGGATTGTCATTGTACTTTCCGGGCATCCCTGGATCGTTACATTTTTATCTTAATCCGATAACAATGGAAGTAATGGAAAACCAAGATTTTTATGAATCTAGCGATTACACTTTGATATGTGAAAATTGACAATTGTAAATGATGTTTTTTTATTAAACATATTCTTTTTAGTTATACTCAATGAAAGGAAATTTTGTATGAGTGAAAATTCAAATTTACCAGTTTTTGATTTTGAAATAAATTATAATTTCGAAACTAAAGATGTCATTATTATCGCAAATGATTCGGCTCTAGAAAGTCTACTCGACCAGATTCAAGGATTATTAGAAAGAAAAACTCCATATTCTCATTTTCATTTCCGCGATGAAATATATGAAGAGGTAAGTAATGTAAGTGAATTTACTATAATAAAAAGATGAGTTTCTGGATCGTAAATATTAGATAATTGATAATAAATTATTTCTAATAGAATCAAAATCGGTTAATTTTTCTTACATTTGGGGAGAAGTATTATACTTTGGTACTTCTCTCACGGACAAAACCTAAATCCCCGTTCCAAGGACAGGCTGGGTCAACGATGCGAAGACTTTGGCTTAAAGGATTACAATGCACGGTTCCGCGCAGCATCCCTTGGGGATTATTCACCTTCGCTGGGTAAGTTCAGATTTAAAGTGACGATAGAATAAATGCCTTAAGATATTATTAAATAATAACTGCGGAAGATGATGGTGGGGAAGTACTTTATTACAAAATAAATCTATGAAATGAGCTAAATATTGGTCATTTGTCGAATTTTATAACCAAATTGCTGATATAGCTTCCATTGGTTCTATAAGAAATCGTTCCTGGATGATCGTTTATGAACCTCATTAATTGGCAGAAAAAATGCAAGAATACCGTTTTCAATTAGAGAAGGCTAAAGAACTCTATAAAATTCGTATGATTGATCTAAGTGATGAGGATTTGGACATCGATATGCTTGACGATAATAAAAAACTACTAACCTGGTTAGATCTTTTATCTTCATTAGGAGGTGAATAATAAAATGAAAAAAACTATTCAAATATTATTTTGTCTTTTGGTTCTTGTTATTTCAGGTTGTGTTCCCCCCAAAAAAGAACCACCAAAAGTAAATTCGATTGAATCCTTGCTAATCGAGTTTGAACCGGAAATTAATGGTTGGTCGAGTGTAGCATATTTAGTGAGTTGTAGTATTGGTTTTGAGGAGAATCATTCAATGGATTTCTTGTTTTTTCGCTCGTATAATTTACCTTACGGTGTGCTTATGTTAGCCATAAATGATGATGGAACTGTAAGTTCAAAACCATTTCGAATTGAACCAGATAATTTTTCGACAGTTCCCATAACCGAATTTCTTAAAATTGATTCATCGGATGCGGTAAAAAAATTTTATGATGATGAAACAGTGCAAAAACAGTTAAGACAAAAATCCCCTTATCAACTGAAATATGAGTATATAAAACCCGATTGCAAAAAACCGGTTTGGTCCCTTGTCCTTCACGATGGCCTGAATAACAGTACTTTGTTTTACCTCGATCCGGACTCTTTAACGGTATGGAAAAGCGGAGATTATCGGAAGAGTGAGGCTTATCAGGCAATCTGTGATGAATAAATCAACAAAAAGGACATAACCAATGAGGACTAATATAATCAAATTAACGATCATATTTTTCGCAGGTTTACTGCTAATTTCTGGCTGTGAAAAAAAAACAGATCCAGAAGTTGCAAAAGAAATTTCGCAGCGGATTAATGTAGATCCAACTTGGGCGGCGGTTCGAGAATATTTATTTACTTCTTTAAAGCCTGGTATGTCGAGAGATGAAGTACATCTTTTATTAGAAGAAATTGGAGAGTATGAAATCTTTTTATTAGATTCGCCGGATGAGTATCGTTTGGATTCTGATGGCATAAAACTTTGGCGTGAACAAATTCAATTTACTGAAGAAAATACCAATATAGCATTACGTCAGTGGGGGTTTCTCTTTGATAGTGAAGATCGTTTAGTGGATGTAGGCATGCTTGATTATTAATTCTTGTAAGAAATTTTCCTAAGCGGGTGTCTTGTTTATTGATGGTGGATGCCAGCGAAAACAATGTCGCCGAGACGCGGTACTTCCCGTTTGGCGAGGTACTGTTCACCAGCGGTACTTCTCACACGAATAAGACGTGTATCCCCATTCTACGGACAGTCTACGGGCAGATGCGCTACAAATGTACATTCTATTTCTTATTGTAAATAATTTTATTAACAATTGGAAACAAAAGCCGAAAAACTGAGTTGAAATAAAAGTAAATTTTTCAAAACAAAAAATAAAAAAAGGGCTGATTTTTCAGCCCTTTATGAAGTTTATGCTTGGAGATTTTTTTTCATCACCATTTTCATGGCATGGTTGTAGATCAATTTCAGGCGTTTGACGAGTTCGGGTTGTTGGCCTTGCTGTTCGTACTGCTGGATGATGCCCATCATGGTTTGCATAAACTGGTCATCCAGTTTATCAAGGTTGTCTTGCATCATCTTCACCAGATTTTCATCATTATCCGCTTTTAATAAACTTTCGATGAATTGGATTTCAGCTGGTGGTTTGTTGGCTTCTTCGATCATGGCGTTGATTTGGCCCAGTTTTGCACTGCGGTCAAGGTTACCCACCTTACGCGCTTCTTCCAGTGCCAAGTGTACCGCTTCAACAAACAATTCGTTGATCTGATTGCCATATTTTTGTAAGCCAGCTTCCACGGTGGGTTCGCTTAATATTTTTTCGAGCACTTCTTGGGCTGCTTTCAGTTCCAACTGCATTTGTTCGTCGATCTTTTTGGTGGCTTCCAATAGGGAATCGCGTAGGCCTTCGATTTTTTCCTTTTCATCCTGGTCTTCCGCGGCTTCGATCCGTTCATTCATCAGTTGGAAAAATTCATAATCTAACCCGCTGCGAACCATACCAATTAAAGTGGAAATATAAATTTCGCTGGGGGCATTCAGGAAAAGGTCTAATAATTTGGGGCGGTCGAGACCTTGTTTGGCTGCATTTTGCAGATCGTCCATCGCTTTTTGTGATTCAGCCATTTGCTGCTGAATGACCTGCCCCATACTGGTTTCTTCGAGTAATTCCTGTTGGAAACCGGCTAACTGTTGGGCAGATTCCTGGTCACCCTGCTGCATGGTAGCTTCCATCAAACGACTGAATAAGGAGAAGAAAGCTTCATCAATTAAGGCTTCTTCTTGTTTGTAAATTTCCAGCCGGGATTCTTTGGTGGGGGTGGATAATAAACGCTGGATCAACTGCAGTTTTTTCTGTTGAGCGTCCAGCATTTCTTTGGTCACACCGTCCGCTTCCAAAATGGTTTCCATCATGGTTTGGAAAGTGAGCATATTTCTAGCCTGGAAAAGATAGGATTTTCGTTTTTCAGGCTGCAAATTATCCACCACTTTGTTGATCAATGGCCCAACCATTCGTTCCTGTTCATTAACCGGTAAGGCTAATTCAGCAGGGAAATAGGTTAATAATAATTCTTTTTCGGGATCATGATAAACGATGGGGGTCGGGTACATTCCCTGGTAACCACAGGCCGGACATTGGATCATGTTAGCGGCACCGCTTAATAATTTTTGTTTCGCTTGTGGATCAGTATTTAAGTCAAATAATTGCTGTATGTCTGCTGTCATTGGTTGGCGACAGCGGGGACAACTTACTTGGGTTGTTGGCATGCAAAGCCTCCCTTTATTAGGATTGTGATGATTATACCATTGTCAATTTGTCGTTTTCGAATTCTGTACTACGTGGAATGGAAAAACAAATTCTTGCTCCCTGGTCCGACTCCGGATTCACCCAGATATGGCCGCCGTGGGCTTCGATGATAGAACGGGTCAGATAAAGCCCCAAACCAGCACCCTGGGTGTTTTTGGCCATATCCGGTGCACGGTAAAAGCGGTCAAACACATGCGGAATATCATCATGTGCGATACCAGGCCCCTGATCACTGACGCAGATGATGACAATTTCCGGACGGATTTGGCCTGAAATGGTGATTTCGCCTTCTGGTGAATATTTAATCGCATTCGATAATAAATTATTCAACACTTGCTGAATACGGTTTTCATCTGCCAGTACCACCGGAAAATCGAGGGGAAAATTGGTGTGGATGGTATGTTTTTGGGTTTGGGTGCTGAAGCGTTCAGCAAGGCGTTTGGCTAACTCCGAGATCAAGACATCGGAACGTTTCAGAGCCATCCCACCTGCTTGAAGCCTCGAGGCATCCAAAAGGTTTTCAATTAACAAGCTGAGGCGGTCCGATTCATCTTCAATCACGGCCAGGGCTTCATCCACGATGGAACGATCCCAACGTGCATCTTCTCTACGCAGGGTACTGACATATCCTTTGATCAGGGCCACTGGTGTTTTTAACTCGTGGCTGATAATAGAAATAAAGGTACTTTTGAGTTCCTCGGCCTGCCGAAAGCGAGTAATGTCTCGAATGGTGGCGATGACATTGAGTAAAATACCATCTTGCGAAATAAGTGGCGCGTAGGTAATACCGACCGGCAGGTTCGGGTGATCTTTTTGGATAAAGAGGTCACCTTCAACATATAAATTAGCATGGGCGGTTAATGGCCATCCACCAGCAACGGCATCTTCCAAGGTTAAACCAGAGGGTGGGTTGGCCCATTTAATAACTTTGTTATGTTCCAAACCCAATACTTCTGTTTTGTTTTGTTTGATCATCCGTCTTAAGGCCGGGTTAATTCGTTCAATTTTTAGGTTAGGCGAAAGGATGATCATGCCATCAGCGGCAGAATCCAGGAGAGCAAACAGCCGTTGTTTTTCCTGATTGACCTGGTTATAGAGCTGAGCGTTTTGGACGGCTACTGCGGCTTGATTGGCAAAGCTGCTTAGGACAGCACGATCGTTGTTTGAAAAATTACCGGCATAACTGCGAAAGATATAAATAATACCAATCACTGTACTGCGAGCAACCAGAGGTAACCCCACCCCATTTAACATGCCAAAACTGCCTGAGCGGGTCAACTCCCGGATCAGTTGAGTGATATGAGCTAACTCCACTTGTCCCGGGTTTTGTTCATCCTCCGGAATTTGTTTTAGGTATGGTTCTAAATATTGAACCAACGCACGGGGCAGGCCGGACCAAACGCGGACATGCCAACCCCGTGATTCTGTTCTTAAAGCAATAAACCCGGCTTGTCCGGCCAGCATCTCAATCGAGACATTTAAAATTCGCTCCAATAGCTTGTCGAGGTCTAATTCCTCGGCCAAAGCACGGGCAATTTCTAATAAGTAATCTCTCTGCCGGACTCGGAAATCGGGTAACATGGCTTTATTTTACTCTTTTTCGGCCAAACTTACAGCTTCTTCGAAAATGTTTAAGCCTTCATCGATTTGTTCTTTTGTGGTGCATAAGGGTGGAGAAATACGAATGACGCTTTTTCCGCAGCCGAGTAATAACAAACCACGCTCAAATGCCAATCGTTCTACCCGATTTCTTAATTCGGCGGCTGGTTTTTTGCTGATGGGGTCTTCTACAAAATCCACACCGATCATAAAACCGATCCCCCGAACATCCCCAATGGATGGGTGGCGGCTTTGGATTTCTTTTAATTTTTGGATGGTGTAAGGACCGGTTTCGTTGGTGTTTTTGAGATAATGTTTTTCAATCTGCTCAATCGTAGCGGATGCTGCTACGCACGAAATGGGGTTGCCACCGTAGGTATTGCCATGTGAACCTTTCGGCCAACTCATGACGGATTTTCTGGCGATGACAGCACCGAAGGGAATGCCGGAAGCAATGCCCTTGGCTGAAGTGACGATATCCGGCTCAACACCAAAGTTCTCAATCGACCACCATTTACCAGTGCGGCCCATGCCTGCTTGCACTTCATCCACGATTAACAAGATACCGTGTTTATCACATAATTTTCTGAGCGCAGGGAAAAATCCTGGCGGAGGAACAATATAACCACCTTCACCCTGGATCGGTTCAACCAGAATGCCTGCCACACTATCAGGTGAATATATTTTATCTAAAATTTGTTCTTCGATATATCGGACAACGGTTTCGCCATAATCTTCGCCAGGATTGGATTGTAAAATTGGGCGGTAAGGATCCGGGAAGGGTGCGTGGGTGACGCCGTTCATTAAAGGACCGAAACCCTGGTGGTAATGATATTTGCTGGCTGTGAAGGTGACAGCACCCATGGTGCGGCCATGGAACCCACCCAAAAAGCCTATAAAGTTGTTTCGGCGGGTGTGGTATCGGGCTAATTTTATGGCCCCTTCGACACTTTCTGTGCCGGAATTGGTCATAAAACACACCGCTTCTTCTTTAAATGGGGCGATCGATGCTAATTTTTCAGCCAAATTGATCCAGACTTCATGATAAAAATCGGAAGAGATGTGCAGGAATTTTTCGGCCTGTTCCTGAATGGCTTTTACGACAGCCGGGTGGCTGTGCCCAGTTGATGCAACCGCAATACCGGCAGCAAAATCCAAAAAACGATTACCGTCCACATCCCAAACTTCGGAGCCCTTGCCATGATCCATTACAAAAGGATATGCTCTGGGGTAAGATGGTGAAATAACAGCCTTATCACGCTTAATTAAAGCTTCAGCCTTTGGTCCCGGAAGATTAAGGACTTTCATTCGTGTTCCTCCTAAAAAATAAATTAAATTAACCGATTAGAAAAATCACACGACAATAGAATATTGTGTGATATAAAGACAAAGATTAATTGTGGATTGTAATTATGATCCGGATGAATTTTGAATGGGTTGGCAGAATTCAGTAATTAAAAGTGCCAATGCCCCTTTTAATCCCACATCATCACCCAGAACCGCGGTTGTAATTTTGAGGTTTTTAAGGTATTGGGGGGAAATAATCGATTCTTGTAATGCTTGATGCATGGGTGTGAACAAAAGATCTCCCGCTTGGGTTACCCCCCCACCCAAAATGACAATCGAAGGATTCAACATATGTAAAAAGTTGGCAATGGCAATCCCAAGGTATTTTCCTGCTCGGGTAAAAGCCTGTATGGCAAGAGAATCTCCCAATTGTGCTGCTTGATTAATTTCTTTGGAACTTAGGTTGTTGTCCAAACTTAGGCTGGAACGAACACCAGCGGATAATTGTTGGCGGACAAAGTTAGTGATCCCGGTACCAGAGGCATACGCTTCCAGGTGGCCGCGATGTCCGCATCCGCATAAGGGACCTTCTGGGTCAATAGTGACGTGTCCGAATTCGGCTGCCAGTCCATTTTCTCCCAATAACAGGCGGTTATCCAAGACTACCCCGCTGCCAATACCGGTGCTGATTGTTAAATAAAGCAAATTACGGTGATGGATGCCTGCTCCAAATTTCCATTCCCCCAAGGCGGCCATGTTGGCGTCATTACCGAGGTATACTGGCACACGGAAGACATCGTATAAGTGCTGGCGTAGATTTAAATTTCTCCAACCAGGAATGTTTGGAGCAAGATAAACAATCCCTTTTTCAGGGTCAAGATAACCAGGTGCAGCTACGGCGATGGCACGAATCCTGTTTTCTCCGCTTACTTCACGGATTAATTGGATCAACCTTTCCGTGGGTGTTTGCCCCTCTCCCAAGGTGGGAATTTTTTTTACATTCACCCGGCTTAAATCTTCTGTATTGTGTGCAGCTACCCGCATTTGCGTGCCGCCGATATCCGAGACAATATAGATTTCCATTAATCCAAATTATAGCATACAGAGGGGTTTATTTTGTCATAAATTTGGGTTATAGATAACCCCTTAGTCTCGTGATCTTTTTTTTGGAAAAAGAGCAAAAATCGAGATGATACTTTGCTTAATTAGCGGGTATAAGATCAAGCAGTATTTGTTTAACTCGTGTCGTTTCACTCATAATCTCGGTTTTGGTACCGTCTCGCTCTCGAGATTCTGGGGAAAAGCGAGCATTATTTGTATGATAGGCTGGTGAACTTTTAAGATTCTTGAGCAGTATCATCTCGAGATCTGTTTTTTGGAAAAAGAGCAAAAACCGAGATGATACTTTGCTTAAGCAGCAATCATAAGATCAAGCAGTATTCGATTAACTCGTGTCGTTTCACCCAAAATCTCGGTTTTGGTACCGTCTCGCTCTCGAGCTCTGCTTAAAAATTTAAGACCAAAAACCGATTTTGGACAAAGAAAATCTCTTCACCCAAAACCTGGATTTTGAGTTCGTATAAATCTTAAGACCGGTAAATTTATGCTTGTACTGGTTCGCCCTTACTACTTTCGATGGATTGTAATGCCAGGTAGTGTTCTCCAAACTTATTGATCTTATCCATTTCTAAATCGTAATCATCGTAATGCAGTTCTTCTTCACTGACCAAGCTCTCAAATACATTTTTTGATCCGGAATCAGTGTGAGCCGAACATTCGTTTGCAAATTTATTGTATTTTATGATGCTGTCTTGTTCAATTTTTCGTGATTCTTCCAGCATTTCTTTCACATCATGAATTTTTTTCACTGGACGGGAAAGTGCCATTTCCACATCACCCTTCAGGAATAAAATTCGTTCAGCGCAGCGTTCTACATGCTGCATTTCCACCAGTGCTATTCGTTTAAATAGGCTGGATAGGAGTTCATATCCTTGATCTTCGCAGTGAAAATGAAAATACATATATTGATGAACCGCGGTCAGCTCATCTCCAATGGTTTGATTCAACAATTCAATACTTTTTTCGTACATTATTCCCTTCCTGTTTTTTATATTATTTTGTAATATATATCGTTGCTTTATCTATCATTGTAACAAATTAGTTTTTTAGATAAAGGGTTTTGTATGACCTGAAATCGATCGTACAAAATGCCCTTGTTTGGATATCAATTCTTAAAATGACCTGGTTGACTTGTGTCTTAAAGCGAATTATGATTCAATCACAATGCAGTCAAAATCTGTTTTTAAGAGAATATATGCATGGATTAAATCTGCCTTACGCTGGTTTGCTCCAGGTTTGGGGTTTAAACGTTGGGGATTGATCATTATATTAGGCACTACTTTATTGGGTCTGGCTTTTGCGGTTGTATTAATTGAAGTCTACCGTTCTTCACCCGATACCTGGTACTTACCTTTGGTTTCCGCTCTCTCACTGCGATTTTTAGCGAGACCTATTCGAGCGGTTGTGTTTGCATTGGGTGGTATTCTTTTGGTTATCGTAGGGGTGTGGGGAATCAACCGGGTTTTGCTGCGCCCCTATATGCGGCCTGGAAAACATCTTTTTGATACCATCAGTAGTTTTCAACGATTGGAAAAAGGGGCTAAGATTGTTGTGATTGGCGGCGGTACCGGATTATCGGCTCTCCTACGAGGATTACGAAAACATTCTTCCAATATTACTGCTATTGTGACCGTGGCCGATGATGGGGGCTCCTCTGGTGAGTTGCGGCGTAAAATGGGTGTTTTACCTCCCGGAGATATTCGTAACTGTTTGACAGCATTGTCGCGGGATGAAGAGTTGATGACCCAGGTTTTTCAATATCGCTTTGGCGAGGGAGCCGGGTTAAATGGACATTCCT
The DNA here is from genome assembly GCA_002702705.1 of Anaerolineaceae bacterium. Taxonomy (GTDB): domain Bacteria; phylum Chloroflexota; class Anaerolineae; order Anaerolineales; family Anaerolineaceae; genus UBA6170. Next base: position 15,797 of record PABH01000008.1, on the reverse strand, counting down.
TAGGAAACTTATTAATCACTGCCCTGACAGATATCACCGGCAGCTTTGAAGAAGCGGTAGCGGAATCGGGACGGGTTTTGGCTGTTCAAGGAAAAGTTTTACCCTCTACGCTGCATGATGTTCGCCTTGTGGCAGAAGTATTTTTAAGGGAAGAAAATAAACTAGTTCGGATTAAAGGGGAGAGCGAAATTCCTAAAGCAGCTGGAGAAGTGAAGCGAGTCTGGCTGGAACCCAATAATCCGCTGGCTTATCCGCCCACGATTCAAGCCTTGTTAAATGCGGATTTGGTTATCGTGGGTCCTGGAAGTTTATATACCAGCTTATTACCAAATTTATTGGTGCCGGATATCGGTGAAGCTTTACGGGCCAGCCGGGGTTTGAAGTTTTTTGTCAGTAATGTGGCTACGCAGCCTGGTGAAACCGATGGGTATACATGCGGAGATCATGTTCGTGAAGTGGAAAAATATACTGGCAACAATATATTTGACTTTGTGGTTTGTAATGATAATTGTTACACTGAGTTACCGGAAGCGATTAATTATGTGTGCGTTGAAGATGAATTAAAAGAAACACATCCGGTTTATCAGGCGAATCTGGTGGATGAAGAAGCACCATGGCGGCACGATTCCAATAAGTTAGCCGATACGATTATGGATTTGTTCTATGAGCGCACAGGGCCTATCATTTCTCTAGACAAGTAGGCCAGATTGTGAACAATTGCGCAATTGCGTGGTAAAATTTTGTTGAATAATAAAGAGAAAAATTTTTTGGAGGTGTTTCCAATGACAGTAAAAGTAGGTATTAACGGATTTGGCCGGATTGGCCGCCAGGTGTTAAAGGCAATGTTAGAACAATATCCTGACACCCTGGAAGTTGTCGGAATTAATGACCTGGTTGATGCAGAAACCAACGCCATGTTATTTAAATACGACTCAAATTATGGGATTTTCCCCGGTACAGTTGATGTTGATGGCAATGATTTGGTTGTGAATGGAAAAACAATTAAAGTGCTTGCTGAACGAGACCCTGGCAATTTACCGTGGGGTGATATGGGTGTGGATATTGTTATTGAATCCACAGGCATTTTCCGCGACAAAAAAAGTAATCCGGAAAAAGGTAAAGTTGGTGCAGAAGCCCATATTGTGCGTGCTGGTGCCAAAAAAGTGATCATTTCAGCTCCGGCGAAAAATGAAGACCTGACCGTTGTTTTGGGTGTAAATGATGAGATGTATGATCCTGACAAACATCATGTAGTGTCCAATGCATCCTGTACAACCAACTGTTTGGCCCCGGCTGCAAAGGTTGTGCACGACAACTGGGTGATCAAACGCGGTTTAATGACCACTGTACATTCTTATACCAATGATCAAAAGATTTTGGATGTTGCTCACAGCGATTTACGCCGAGCTCGCGCTGCCGCATTAAATATCATTCCTACTACAACCGGTGCCGCAAAAGCAGTGGCTCTGGTTATTCCGGACTTGAAGGGTAAGTTTGATGGTTACGCGTTACGCGTCCCAACCCCGACCGTCTCCGTAGTTGATTTTGTTGCAGAACTTGAAAAACCAACCACAATTGAAGAACTGAACGCAGCTTTCAAAGCAGCCGCCGAAGGTCCGATGAAAGGTATCCTGGGTATTTCGATGGAACCATTGGTCTCCATGGATTACAAAGGCGATTCCCGTTCCTCTATCGTTGATGGTTTGACCACCATGGTATTAGGTGACAACATGATCAAAGTCGTAACCTGGTACGACAATGAATGGGGTTACTCCTGCCGAACCGCTGATTTAGCAGCAAAAATGGCAAAATCCCTCTAAGTTGAAGAACAGAGGTTAGATTGTTTGTAATGCGTAACTGGTTGGATTACTCCTGCTCGTTACGCATTATTTTTATCTCGATGATGGAGTAAACTATGTTTAATAAAAAAGTCGTTACCGATTTTGATGTCGATGGGAAACGGGTTCTGGTTCGGGTTGATTTTAATGTGCCGATTAAAGAAGGCAAAGTTGGCGATGATACCCGTATACAGGCTGCGTTACCGACCATTAATTATCTATTAGAACATCATGCCGCAGTTATTTTGTGTTCGCATTTAGGACGACCAAAAACAGCTGAAGACATTCAATTTTCTTTACGCCCCGTGGCTGATTATTTATCAGGTTTGGTCGACGCACCGGTTTCCTTTGCGGAAGATTGTGTTGGACCAAAAGCAGAAGCCGCCGCCAACGCGTTAAAACCCGGTCAAATTCTGGTATTGGAAAATACTCGCTTCCACAAAGAAGAAAAGAAAAATGATCCGGAATTTGCAAAACAAATGGCTTCTTTGGCGGATTTGTATGTCAATGATGCATTTGGCAGTGCCCACCGTGCCCATGCTTCCACCGAAGGTGTGACGCACTATTTGCCCGCGGCAGCTGGATTTTTGTTGGAAAAAGAAATTAAATATTTAGGTGCAGCCGTTGCCGAACCAACACGACCCTTTGTTGCGATCATGGGTGGTGCAAAAATTAGTGATAAGATCGGTGTGATTGATAACTTATTGGTTAAAGCAGACGCCGTATTAATTGGCGGGGGAATGGCTAATACTTTCTTTAAAGCCCAGGGTTATCCGGTTGCGGATTCTTTGGTTGAAGAAGAAGCATTAGATACAGCCCGCACCTTATTGGATAAAGCTGGTGATAAACTCCGTTTACCAGTGGATGTTGTTATCGCGGATGCCTTTGATAATGAAGCCAATGTGAAGGTGATGGGGGTTGGCCCGATCCCGGAAGGATGGCGCATTTTAGATATTGGTCCGGAAACCGTGGAGAATTACGGAAAGGTGATCAGTAAGGCTGGAACTGTGGTGTGGAATGGCCCCATGGGTGTATTTGAAATGCCAAACTTTGCAAAAGGTACATTCGGCATTGCAAAAGCAGTTGCCGCTTCTGATGCTGTATCAATTATTGGCGGCGGTGATTCTGTTGCGGCCATTAATCAATCCGGTTTAGCAGATCAGGTGGATCATATTTCTACCGGTGGTGGTGCTTCTTTGGAAATGTTAGAAGGCAAAGAATTACCCGGTTTGGCAGCATTACAAGACAAATAACAACAATTTTATCTCCGTATATTTACTACAGCAGTCAATTTAATTGGCTGCTGTAATTTTTTTAGGAGAACGCGAACAAACGAATGAATCTGAACCCTTGGGTTACACTTATTATTGTTGGAATTACATATACTGGCATTGCTATTGGCCGTTGGCCGTTCCTTAAATCAAATCGAGCAACGGTTGCTTTGGTTGGTGTCGGTGCGTTATTGGTTTTTAACCAACTTGAATTTCAAAAACTTCCGGATTATCTTGATTTTGATACCCTTATCTTACTCTTTAGTATGATGATTATTAATGCAAATCTAAAATTTGCAGGCTTTTTTGATTTAGCCAGCAAGTTTTTATTAAAGACGGCTCGAACGCCCCGCTTATTTTTAGCACTAGAAATCTTAATTGGCGGGATATTAAGTGCTTTGTTTTTAAACGATACAATTTGTTTGGTATTTACACCATTAATTATTGAAACCACACTAGCTTTACGCAGAAACCCATTACCTTATCTAATTGCCCTAGCCACTGCCGTTAATGTAGGGTCGGTATTTACTTTAACCGGAAATCCTCAAAATATGATCATTGGTATATCATCAGGAATTTCTTATCTTGATTTTGCAATTACGCTTTTGCCTATCGCCATAATCGGAATGGTAATTATTTGGTTTGTGATCACTCGCTTTTATAAGGTTGAGTTTCAAGCAGAAAAATTTTTTCCTGTTGAAGAAAAAAATCAACCGGTTAACCAATGGATGTTAACAAAAACCCTGGTTGTTGTAACCGGATTATTAATTGCTTTTATGGCGGGAGTCCCCATTGCTTTGGCTTCATTTTTGGCAGCTTGTGTCCTTCTACTTACCAGAAGAACACAACCGCACCTAGTTTTTGCTGAATTTGATTGGGGACTTTTGGTGTTTTTTTCCGGATTATTTATCTTAAGTGGTGTTTTGGAAACAAATGGGGTTACGATGTTGATTTTTGATTTCCTAAAAATAAATTCAAATATGGGGGTTTGGCCACTATCACTATCTACGCTTATATTAAGTAATTTGGTATCCAATGTGCCAGCCGTGTTGTTATTTAGGCCGGTGATTGCATTGTTGTCTAACCCACATGCGGGCTGGATAACCTTAGCAATGGCCGCTACATTTGCCGGAAATTTAACATTGCTTGGATCAGTAGCTAACTTGATTGTTGCTGAAATCGCATCCAGATGGCGGATAACGATCAGTTTCTGGGAATACACAAAAGCAGGATTTGTGATTACTGTTTTAACGATGTTAACCGGAACCTTTTATTTATCCTGGTTTATTTGGTATTGTAATTTGTCAGATAAAATTCCCTAAATTTATCATTTGGCTTGACAATTTTTAATATAGCTTTGTATAATTTTCTAGTCTAATATAAGAATAGTCAGTTTGTAACTATGGAGATAGAGTTTTGGAAAAAGAGTTATTTCTGTTGGGTTTAATTCGAAATTCAGAATTATATGGATACCAGATCAATGAATTGATCGATTCACATTTTAATGTGGTTGTGAATATAACCAGAGCAACTGCTTACCGTTTGTTAAGCAAAATGGCGGATGAGGGATATATTGTTTTTCGGGAAGAATATTCCGGTAACCATCCTCCAAGAAAAATGTTTACCATAACGACCCAAGGGGAACTTTATTTTCAAAAAATTCTTCGAATGAGTTTGTCAGAGTATCACCCTGAACAGAAATCTGGTTTGGTAAGTTTTGCCTTTTTAGAGACATTACCTCAAGAAGAATTAAAAGAATTATTATCAAAACGGAGAAAATTGGTTCTGCAGCAAGAAGAGAAACTGAAGGAAAGCAAAAAACATCAAACGGACTTTCAGATGATGTTTGACCATCAATTTCGACATCTAGAAACAGAACGGGTATGGATTGATGACATTATTAACCGATTAAATTTAAACGGTTCAAATAATTAAACACTCGAAAGCAAATAACATAACGAACAAACAAGGAGACCATCATTAATGATTAAGAAAACATTGGCTTTTATTTGGACTTATTTAAAAGACTGGAAAAATTTGTTGGCTCATACTGTTGTTGGATTAATCATCCTTTCTGTCGGCCTGTTTTTACCGGTTAAACCGATTTATCGGATTGTTCTTTTGGTTGTGATCATTATATTAAATACAATTCGCATGAAATTCTCAGATAAAAAAGCACAATTAAAAAAAGAAGCAGCAGTGGTGGGGGATTAAAGTCCGGGAAGTATGGCGTAGCGATAAGTAAACTGGATTTTTTGGCGGTTCTGATTGAAAGATCAATCTATTCACAAAATCTCTTCACATTTTTGATGAATCTGGTATAATTGGCCCGCTGCCCTTCGTAAGTAATTTTTTGGACACAGTTCCCTTTCTCAGAATTAAATATTTTTCTGTATAGGTGAATTGGAGGAAATTTTGGCTAATATTAAATCTGCAATAAAACGTAACAAACAGAATGAAAAGCGCCGATTACACAATCGTGTATTCCGCGGGAGTGCCCGTACCTTTGTAAATAAGGCACGTGTGGCAATTGAATCGGGTGATAAAGAAAAAGCTGCTGAATATGTAAAAGTAGCTGTCAAAGCTTTGGATAAAGCCGCGGAAAAAAAGATCATCCATAAAAACAATGCCGCCCGACGTAAAAGCCGCTTGATGAAACAGTTTGCAGCCATGCAAGCCGCAAGCGAATAAGCTTTTTATTCTACCAAAACAAAAACCGCGAGCGAGAGAGAATATTCTCTCGCTTTTGGGTTAAATTCAAAACAATAAGGAAAACGAAGAAACACAAGGAATTTTGGTTTTATTGAAAAAATCTGGTTTGTAGCTTAACCTGCTTTTTTGCAATTCTTTATCCCCTTAATGTTATAATCCTATCGGGTGAAAGAACCCGCAATTAAACCTTAGGTGATTGTATGTTTGAATTAGAACGACAAAAAGTTGAAGAAAACATTATTGTATTTTGTCATCAGGAAGATTTACCCGAAATTCAAGTGGCCTGGAATTCGATTCCTTTCAGTGGGCATTGGGGAATTTCGACTTCTTTATTTGCTTTAGCTGCAGCCGAAGTACGCCAAAAGCAGATCAAAATAAATGTTCCACAGCGGGCAGCCGAATTGGCCGAGAAATTGGTAGACTTTTTAGGGATCCCGCAAGGATTTGAAAAGGTTGAAGCAGTAAAGGGTTATGTAAATCTTTATTTTTCTCAAAACGAATATACACGGCGGGTATTGGAAGCCGTATTTACCGAAAAAGAAAATTTTGGACGCCACCAACCTTATAACCAGCAGGTGATGGTTGAATTTTCGCAACCGAATACGCATAAAGCTTTTCATGTTGGCCATTTACGCAGTGCTATTTTAGGCGATACCCTTAGCAGGATTTTGGAATTTGGCGGATATGATGTGGTCCGAGCCAATTATCCGGGTGACATGGGATTACATGTGATTAAATGGTTGTGGTGTTATAAAAACTTCCATGCCGGAGAAAAACCGGAAGAAGATATCACCCGCTGGATGGGTAGCATTTATGCAGAAGCATCCAAACGTCTGGAAGAAAACCCGGAATTGGAAGCAGAAATTCGTGAGCTGTATACCCTATGGGATCAAGGCGACCCTGAAATTGTTAACTTGTGGCAAGAAACCCGGCAGTGGTCGTTAAACGGCTTTTATGAGATGTACGAGACCCTAAATATTCATTTTGACCGTTATTATTTTAACAGCCAGATGGAAAAACCGGGTAAAGCCATTGTGCAAACCTTGATTGATAAAGGCATCGCCCAAGATGAACGTCCGGATGGGGCTGTCATCGTGAAAATCGATGAAGTTCTGGGGTTAAACAAAGATAAATACAGGGTATTGGTGGTTTTAAGGTCTGATGGTACCGCTTTATATGCCACAGAAGATCTTGCACTCAGTAAACAAAAGTTTGAAGATTATCCAGACCTCAGCAAGTCCTATTACGTAGTGGATGTGCGCCAATCGCTGCATTTCCAACAGATATTTAAAACGATGGAAATCTTGGGTTATGACTGGGCAAAAAAATGTGAACATATCCCTTATGAATTGGTGAGTTTGCCAGGAAATGTGGTGATGGCTTCTCGGGAAGGGACAGTGGTATTATTAGAAGACCTGATTAGTGAAGCCACAAACCGTGCTTATGAAGTCGTAAAACAGAAAAACCCTGATCTGAGTGAAGAAAAGAATCGTGAAATTGCACGTGCTATCGGTATTGGTGCCATCAAGTACCCGATGCAAGCGCGTGAAAATGCGAAAATTGTCACCTTTGATTGGGAAAGCGCTTTGGACTTTAATGGACAGGCTGCCCCATATATTCAATATGCTTACGTGCGGGCGGGCAGCATTCTCCGCAAAGCCGGTGTGGAAAAAATGGACTGGGACATCCCGGTTTATGATATGGCACCAATTGAAGTTGAACTGATTGATATGATTTCTCGATTTCCGCAAGAAGTGGAGCGTGCAGCAAATGAAATGCGCACAATCCAGATTACGACCTATGCTTATGAATTAGCAAAACGATTTAATGAGTTTTATAACCAGTGCCCGGTCTTAAAGGTCGAAGAACCGGTGCGTAGTGCGCGTTTGCGCCTTGTATTTGCAACTCGTCAGGCTGTTAAAAACAGTTTGGCTTTGCTGGGCATCACAGCCCCAGAAGCGATGTGAAGTGATGGTTAAACTATTATTCAAAAGGAGCTATAACTAATGACCATTCGAACCCTTATCATGGGCGCTGCTGGGCGCGACTTCCATAACTTCAATGTTTTTTACCGGGACAATCCTGATTATCAGGTAGTTGCATTTACCGCAACACAGATTCCCAATATTGAAGGTCGCCGCTATCCGGCTGAATTAGCCGGGTCTCTCTATCCGGAAGGAATTCCGATTTATCCTGAGAGTGAATTAAAAGAACTGATTCAAAAGTTTGAGGTGGATCAGGTTTTGTTTGCTTATAGTGATGTGCCCCACGAATATGTGATGCACAAAGCAGCTTTGGTAAATGAGGCCGGGGCGGATTTCCGCCTGATGGGTTTAAAAAACACCCAAATTGAATCCACCAAACCTGTCGTTTCTGTTACGGCAGTCCGCACTGGTTGTGGTAAAAGCCAGACAACCCGCCGCGTTTCATTGATCCTGCGGGAAATGGGCTACACCGTTGCCGCCATCCGCCATCCAATGCCCTATGGAGATTTAGCCAAACAACGGGTACAGCGTTTCGCGGATTACAGTGATCTTGACAAACATGAATGTACCATTGAAGAACGGGAAGAGTACGAACCCCATCTTGATAATGGTGTCATCGTTTACGCTGGTGTGGACTATGAAGCTATTTTACGCCAGGCTGAACAGGAAGTTGATATCATCCTTTGGGATGGTGGAAATAATGACTTCTCCTTCTACAAAGAAGACTTAGCCATCGTTGTGGTTGATCCCCATCGCCCAGGCCATGAGACAACTTATTACCCTGGTGAGACCAACACCCTTCATGCTGATGTGTTTGTGATCAATAAAGTAGACACAGCCAACCCAGACTTTGTTATTCAGGTGCGCGATGCAATTCATGCTCTGAATCCGGACGCCCAGGTTATCGAAGGTGCTTCACCATTGTTCGTGGATGATCCCGAAGCCATTCGTGGAAAACGTGTTTTGGTTGTGGAAGACGGCCCAACCTTAACCCATGGTGGTATGAAATACGGTGCCGCTTATGTGGCAGCTCGACGTTTTGGCGCTGGCGAAATCGTGGATCCCCGCCCCTTCGCTGTCAGAACTATTGTCGATACCTATGAAAAATATCCGGATACCGGCATTATTTTACCGGCTATGGGATATGGTGAAGATCAAATGAGAGACCTGGAAGAAACCATTAACAATGCTGATGTTGATTTGGTACTCTCCGGTACACCAATTGACTTAACCCGCGTGATTAAGGTGAACAAACCATTACAACGCGTACGTTATGAATTACAGGAGATCGGCCAACCGACCCTGGAAGAAATTCTGAAAGCCAAATTTGGCAAATAAGAATTAAGAATTATCTGGGATCGGGTACTTCACCCGATCCCTTTTTAAATGGATGTTGTATGTTTATAGATGAAGCAGAGATTTACGTTCGATCCGGAAGCGGTGGAAATGGGGCTGTCCATTTTCGCCGGGAAAAATATGTGCCGCGTGGTGGTCCAGATGGTGGAGATGGTGGCCGCGGTGGAGATATTATTTTAAAAGTAGAACACCGCCTGAATACACTCAGCTATTTTCGGCATAATCAAAAATTTATCGCTGATGATGGGCGAAACGGGGCAAAACAACGCATGACCGGACGTTCTGCTGATCCGTTAATTATTAAGGTGCCGCCGGGTACGATTGTTTACGACGCAGATACCGGCGAGCTGTTAGGAGACCTGACCGAGCGAGATCAAGAATTATTGATCAACAAGGGAGGTCGCGGTGGACGGGGAAATGTCCATTTTGTCAGTTCCCGCCATCAGGTGCCGCGTGTCGGTGAAAAAGGCGAACCGGGAACGGAACGAAATTTGCGTTTGGAGCTAAAACTAATTGCTGATGTTGGCATTGTTGGGGTTCCCAATGCAGGAAAATCGAGTTTTTTGGCTGCCATTTCCAATGCAGATCCAAAAATCGCGGATTACCCTTTTACAACGCTTGAGCCCAACTTGGGAGTTGTTGAACTGGATTATGAAAATTCACTGGTCCTGGCAGATATTCCAGGATTAATCGAAGGTGCCCACATGGGTGCAGGTTTGGGAGATTCATTTTTGCGACATATCCAGCGTACAAAAGTATTAATTCACATGCTGGATGGTTTATCGCAAGACCCGATTGCTGATTTTTCCCAGATTAATTCTGAAATGGCTTTGTTTGACCCAAAACTTAAACAAAAAGAACAGATTGTGGTTTTTAATAAGATGGATATGCCTGAAGCCCAGGAAAAATGGCCGGATGTGAAACAAACCCTAGAAAAAATGGGATATCATCCGATGTCGATCTCAGCCTTAGCACGGACCGATGTAAAACCAGTTTTGTGGAAAGCATTAGAGTTGGTTAGAACAGCACCAGAGCCCCAAGTCTTGGAAACTGTGCCGGTCTATCGGCCAGAAGAAGACCCGAATGAGTTTGTGATAACAGCTGTGGAAGATGGTTTTGTTGTCACAGGAAAGGCAATTGAACGAGCGGCTAAGATGACCTATTGGGAACATGAGGGTTCTGTCCGCCGGTTCCAACGTTTAATGGAGACATTGGGTGTGGAAGAGGCTTTACGTGAAGCAGGCATTACCGAAGGTGACACAGTTTATATTGATGATTATGCCTTTGATTGGCAGGATTAATGGGCAGGATCGGTATATTTGGCGGCACATTTGATCCGCCGCATCTAGGTCATTTGATCCTGGCGGCGGAAGCAACCGCACAATTGGGCTTAGACAGGCTGTTATGGGTTTTAACACCTGATCCGCCGCATAAACGAAATCAACAGCTGACACCAGTAAACATTCGCTTAGAACTGGTGCATGCTGCATTAAGAGATGATCCGAACTTTGAATTAAACCGGGTTGATTTGGATCGTGATGGTCCGCATTATACGCTCGATACGGTAAAGATTATTCATCAGCAAAACCCGATGGATGAATTATTTTATTTGATAGGCGGAGACTCCTTACATGATTTTCCCAACTGGTACAAACCAAATCAATTATTGGCTGAAGTAACAGGGTTGGGGGTGATGCGCCGTCCGGGGGATCAGATAGATTTATCAAGGTTGGAAATGGCTTTGCCGGGGGTAATTCAAAAGATCAATTTTGTAGATGCACCTTTGTTAGAGATTGCTTCTCACGAGATACGATCCAGAATTGCAGCAGGTCGACCGTACCGATATTACCTGCTGCCCGCGGTGTATGAATGTATTAAAGAGAAGGGGTATTATTTAAAATAAAAGAGACAGCCACATTGGGTGGCTGTCTCTTTTATTTGTGTACAGTTTACTTACTAATCAACTGCAAATTGCCGACACCCATTTTTACGGTAATATCTAGCAGGGGGCCAGAACCGTTATTGGTATATTCATTTCCATTGACGTTCCAAGAACCTTGAAGTTCTACATTGTTTAATCCGCCTTCGACGACAATGCGGGCTGCGGTATTGGGTGGAATCTCAATTTTTACATCACCCAGACCATAATTAACAAACGCTCGGGTTTCTTGTTGTAAGGCACCATCAAAATTCAGAGTATAGGAACCTGCCCCACCTTCAAATGACAATTCATCGATATTTGCATATCCCAGCCCTTCCAGGTTGATCTGCGATGCACCGGTTTTGTAAACCAGATCATTCATCTGAACTGGATTGTAATCATTGAATACTATATCAGCCTGGCTGGCACCATCCCGGATTTCCAGATTGGTGAGCGGAATACCGGTCAGATCCAATTTGCCCTGGTAAGCACCTGCTGTAATCAGCAGATTGGTGGGGTGGTTTCCAAGGAAAAGATCCCATTTGTTGATGATTTTGTCATCCGGCAAACCGATTTTGTCTTTTGTTTCCTGGGTAACCTTGATAGAATTGCTGCGGCGGATTACTTCCGGATTCCAGAGGGGCACATTGTAGGACACATTCCCTGAGAGCCAATTTTCAGCACCACCCTGAACAGATAACTGCCCACCACCCATTTCAATCGTGATGTCACCGGGTTCGTTTCCATCGGGGTAATTTTCATTAATTTGTAGTGTTTCGGTATCACCGGTATCAATGCGGGGAACATTTACATTCAAAGAACACGCTAGAGACGCCATGATGAGGACCGTAGTAGCAATAATCAGAGATTTTTTCATAATTTACTCCTCACTTGGTTTGTTTTTATTTTCATTGATTTCGGACGGCAGATCGTCGTTATCAAATTCGTCCTCCAGTTCCGGATCGAAATCTTCTTCATCTGCCAGAATATCTGCCAGCTTTGGTTCCGTTACCATTGGGGAACGAGTTGGTTGAGTAGGAGGGGGAGCTGGATGATAGAGGGCTTCCACAACAGGAGGATAGTTCCTGGTTCCAGCCCGGGTTAAGACGACAGCACCCAGTCCAAAGAGGGCTAATACCGCACCAACCGTCCAACCGACACAAGGTATCACAGCTGCTAAACGGGCAATGGCAGTTAGGATTAATGTGCCCAGACCTGCTACCAATGCGGGAGAAAGCTCGGTCGTAGAGCCCTTTAATAACCGCCTGCCAATTTCATAACCCAGACTAATCCAGCCATACAGCAGTGCAAATCCAAGTACTAAAAAGCCAATCAGACCAAGTGGAATCAGAATGAGGGTAATGATCATGACTACAAAGGCGATTGGGGCGGCAAATGCGGTTAATAATCCAATGCCCCAATTTACAAACGGTTGGTTGGCAAGTGCACTGCTAACCCGTTCCGTGGGTTTGGGGAACAAGAGCAATACCAGAATGGCTAATGCGGCAACAGCAAGCACCTGAACGATCGCCCATAATAGGGTGCCGATAAATCCACCCACTTTTTGGACGGTTACATTAGGAACGGGTACTTGTTCGACCAAAGGTGCTTCATTAAAATTGAAAGAAAAGGGCAGGTTTGCAATTTGTTGACCTTGTATGGTAGCGCCTTCTTGCTGGGAGACGGTGCTGCCAAAATTAATTAGGGAACCGGATATAAGGGCGGTATCCATCAAATCTAATGAACCACCTAAGGCTGTTACATCCCCATTAACCTTTCCAAACACATCCATCACGCCGCCAATCAACACCACATCTCCAGTGACATTGGCATTGGTTTTTAGAATTGCAGTGCCTCCAATGACTACCAGATCGCCGTTCAGGGTTTGGTCCTCTTTTAGGATGAAGGTTTGGCCTACCACAACTTTGTCACCCTGAATTGTGGGGGGCGGATCGGTTTGGGCTAACACAGGGCTAGTTAATCCGAAAAAAAGTACGAATAAGAGTATGGGTAATAAAAAGTTTCGAGTTTTAATCATTTTGCACAGTTCCTCGTCGTGAGATGCGCCATATTGTAAATCCCCAAAGAGCGGTGACCACTGTTCCCCAACCTGCAGCAAAGATCCAAAACAGATAGGGGGTAAATGGCGGAGCCTGCCGAAGGAATTGTACGAATACAGCACGGATGTTAAAGTAAGTTTGCAAAAATCCGGTGAAAAAGTGAATTCCACCGACAATGACATCACTTATCGAGTTGGTTAATAATAGCCAGGTGAATAAGGCACCCACCGTAATTAAAATGGCACAACTAATACCAATAAATGTTTTAATGGCCTGCATTTGATGCTGCATGGCCTTTTTATTTGCCAGGGTAACTTGCCATCGCGAGACAAAACCCGGTTTTGGTGTAACGATAGGCCTGGATTGCAGGGTTAATTCAACGGCTTTCCATGAATTATTTAACACCTCACAATCTGCACACTCCGACAAGTGTTCGTTTAATAAGTTTTCTTGTTGTTTTGTTAATGTTTTTTGATCCAATATCCATTGTTCAAAAGGCTGGTGATCCATTGCGCATCCTTTCTACACTGTTACTTACAGAATTTTTGGTTTCCCAGACTTTTGCCAGTTTACGCCTTGAACGATGTAAACGGCTTTTTACCGCACTGACTGTAATCCCTAAGGTTTGGCTGATCTCTTCTTCAGAAGCTTCATGCCAATATCTTAAAACGATGGCAGCTCGATCCAACTCCGGTAAGGATAATAAAAGGGATTGAATGTTTTCTTCATGTTCTCCCTGGCTGTAAACAGTTTCCGGGTTCGGTGTATTCACATCCGGTGCTGTTTCAGCGAGAATATCATCCAATTCGGTGGTTGGTAACCGACGGCGGCGTTGTTGATCAATACAGTAGTGGGCTGTGATCGATAGTAACCAGGTAGGAAAAGAGCGGTTGGGATCATATTTCGCGATAGCCTGGTAGGCCCGCCAAAATGATTCCTGTGCTGCATCTTCCGCTTCTTGTGGGTTGCCTAACATCCGGTAACAAAGATTATATACCGGTGTTTGAAAGGTTTCCACAATGGTGTTGAAAGCAAATTCATCACCTTGCTGTGCCTGGATGATTATTTCAAGATCAAGATCACTCACAAAAACTCCTGTATTGTGTTGCTTCATGATTATATACGGAAGGAACTCAAAAAGGTTGCAGATTACAAAAAAGATAATCGGATTGTATTAATTCATCGTTTGGGTATAATTTTTAAAATTGATGGAGGGTATTTCAACCGATGATTACATTGTTTGGTCTATCATTGAAGAACCAGAACAAAGTGAACGGTTTTGTTACAGATGGGATTTGGCAGCTGGGCACGATGGGAAGGGGCTTATAAAAAATGGTCCAAAAATTGATTCAGAAATTACACATAGTAATAATACTAACAATACTATTTTTAAGTAACTGTTCAATTAATCAACCAAATGAAAAATCTTATATTACCTTGTATGAAAGTATCGGTCTTTCTTGGATAAAAGATTCTAAATGCGAGGGAGGATGTTTGTTTGGTGTTGAACCCGGAAAAACCTCTTATCTTGATGCGCATAATATCCTTTTAGAGATAGAAGAAATTGAACCAACTTCATTAGAAAATAGAACTTATGTTTATAACAATGAAGAGAAAGAAAGTATTAACTTTAATTTTTCGAATGAAAATTATCGTGGCTCAATATCATCTAAAAATAATGTAATAGAAGATGTATATATAAGTGTTCCAGGAAATATGGAAATAGCCACAATTGGTCAAATGGTGGAGGTTTTTGGTAAGCCGGATTCGTTACTTTGGTACAACTTGAATCCGGAAGGAAAAGGGTGTTACATCAATTTTTTATGGAGAGATTTGAGAATGGTTGCTCAATCTTCTGATAGCAATATTCCTTTTTTAGGTCTTGATTTATGTGAAAAAATGGAAAGGAATGACGAAAAGGTAGCTAAAGATTTGGGTATTGATTCAATCATTTTATTAACGCAAGAGTTGTTTAATGAATTTGATGCGGTGGAAGAACCAACTTGGAATGGATTTCTTGAAGATAATTAGGTTTTAAATTTTTTATTCTACAAAAAGAGGATATTCAAAATCGCATTCCTAAAATCTTCTATATCGATAATCAAGATCTCCGATGCTTCTGCGCTATCGATTAGATGCAATACCAAATTGATAGCCTCTGGAAATTTCCCCTCATCCAAAACTACACCCCCTACGGATTTCTATTTCCGGACATTAGGATTGGACATGTGTTGAAAGTCAAGTAAGGTGGGTTGGTTTGGGGAATAATGGAACCTGATGATGGAAAAGTATTCTTGAATTGAAGGATGTCGCAAACAACCCACCCTATAGTTGTATCTTAGGGTATTGCTCTGATTTTTCCTACAAAAAACAAATCGACGTTGAGAGGTCTTTTCTAATTTCCTGCTTCCGAATTCGTTTGTTGACCTTTTTTATGGTGGGTTGTTTGCAATTTAATGAAAGCCAAACTAATTTTTTAATTCATTTCAAAACTTTTATCGCAAACCAACCCACCCTACCCTATTATTATTTGTGGGTAATCGCCCAAAAACTCCCTCTGTTAGGAAAACTTTAAAAGTGAACTCAACGAAACTTGAAAAGTGAACTCCAAAGTTTTCCTAACATGAACAAAACTTTAAAAGTGAACCATTTTT
>PABH01000007.1 GCA_002702705.1 Anaerolineaceae bacterium | reverse complement strand
GTCCGGAATAATTCCATTTTAGCAAATTCTTCCCTGTTTCTTTACTTATATAGGTTAGGGTATCCCTAACGTAATGTTACTCGCAATGACATTTACAGAAATTAGATCGTTATCCAAAACCCAGGTTAATTTAAAAAATTATCAAAATTGGAGTAAAGGATAAGCTGACTTTTTATCGTCTTACCCCGATTTCCAACATATCTCCCACAACCCGAGTCGGATACCAGTTGATATCCTCAATCGCGGGCATACTTTTTACTTCTCCCGTTCGAATATCAAAACGAGCGCCATGCCGGGGACATATAACCTCACAACCTTCCAACTCCCCATCACCCAACGGGCCGTCATCATGGCTGCATCGGTCAGATATAGCGTAAAATTTATCCGAAACCCGAAAAATAACCACCGGTTCGTCATCCAAATCGATAAAGATCCGTTCTCCGTAAGGAATTTCGTTCACATTGATCACCGGGAAAAAATCAAATTCATTTTCCATTGAAGTTCACCTTAAACCAAATCCTCATCCAATTCACCAACACCATAAATACCCGCTTTTAAGACTTTTAGGGATAACAAAGCGCATTTTAGGCGCACTGGCCCCAACTCAATCCCTAACAGGTCTAAAACATCTTCTTTTGAGAAATGTTTTACCTCCTCCAGAGATTTTCCAATGATAGATTCCAGCAACAAATCCGCACTGGCTTGAGATATGGCACATCCATGCCCGCTAAATGCAGCTTCGGTAACTTTATTATCTTCGTCTACGCGAACATCGATATGAATATGATCACCGCATAATGGGTTTTCGTCTTCATACGAAAAATCATGCGGATCAAGTTCGCCTTTATAAACTGGGTTTTTATAACGTTCAACGATCAATTCTCGGTAAAAATCATCCATTTTGTAACTCTTTCAATATTTATCCAAACATGTCAATCACGATTTGCAGACCTTCGACCAGTTTATCAATATCTTCCTTGGTATTATAAATATAAAAACTAGCCCGAGTTGTAGCTGGAATATGGAACTTTTCATGCAGTGGCATTGCACAGTGATGTCCCGCACGAACCGCAACACCCTGCATATCCAAAATTTGGGCAACGTCATGAGGGTGGGCAATATCCATTTCAAAAGCAATAACCCCACCTTTGTTGGTTATGTCTTTCCCAAATATTTTCAAATGTTCCAGTGGAGCGATTTTTTCAAGCCCATAAGCCGTTAATTCTTTTTCATGAGCCAAAACATGATCCATCCCAATGGCGGCTAAATAATCTACCGCTGCCCCTAAACCAATAGCTTCCGCAATAGCTGGTGTACCAGCTTCAAATTTATGCGGCAAATCATTAGGCTTAAACGTTCGCAGCTGTACCTTCTTTATCATATCGCCACCACCTAAAAATGGAGGCATATTGTTTAGTAAGTTTTCTTTTCCATACAAAACACCAATCCCGGTTGGGCCTAACATTTTGTGTGCCGAAAAGACATAAAAATCCGCATCTAAATCAACAACATCAACAGCAAAATGGGGTACGGACTGGGCGCCATCCACTAAAACCACTGCACCTGCCTTGTGAGCATTAGAAATAAGTTCTTTCGCTGGATTGATGGTACCCAATACATTTGACATGTGGGTAAAACAGAACAACTTGGGTTTTAAATTTAATAGTGCCGGCAACTCCAACAAATCCAATTCACCATTCTCAGTGACGGGAATAAATTCTAATCTTAGGTTTTTTTCTGCTGCCAGCATTTGCCAAGGCACCAGATTAGAGTGGTGTTCCATTTCCGTCAAAACCACCACATCCCCAGCGTCTAAATTTTGCCGCCCCCAAGTAAATGCGACCAGGTTTATTGCTTCGGTAGCATTCCGGGTGAAAACAATTTCTTTATGGGACCGTGCATTAATAAATTTTTGGACCTTAACCCGTGATTGTTCATACATCGCAGTAGCCTCTTCAGCGAGTGTATGCACACCTCGGTGAATATTGGCATTATACAGGCGGTAATAATCATTCATTGCTTCAATGACCACTTCCGGTTTTTGAGATGTAGCCGTTGAATCCAAATAGACCAGACGTTTGCCTGGCTTAATCTCTCGATTTAATATAGGAAAATCACGTATTATTTTTTCTTTATCAAAACCCATGCTTCGTCCTTATTCAGCAAGATTAAAGTTCATCTACTGGGATCGTTTTACTCTTCGGTTTGCGCACTTGAGGAGAGGTTTGTGGATACCATAAGATATGGTCCGGAACCATCCAACCATCAGTTAAATAAACATTGACCCGAAATTGAATAGCAACCATTTTTGAATCGGTCTGGACTACAATCCCTCTTAACCAACCTCTTACTCGTTCTTCACCACGATCATGATCGCAGTAAACTTCAACAATATCACCTACCTCATAAGCCAATTCAGGGTCGGGTGGACGCATAAATGGTGCAGATGTCATAGATTTCAAAACCTCCAAAATTCGTTAATTAATAAGCATATCATTTTAACACACCCACCTTCAGTTTTTCCACTGAAAGTGAAACCTGATTTTTATCAAATCAGGTTTCACTGATATGAACTATCCGTGATAAGCGCTCATTTTTTCAGTGATTGCAGCTTGAAACCGTTCACGGACCCCTTCATAAGGGATTCGTTCCATAATAGGGTCAAAGAACCCTTCCACAATCAATCGCTCTGCATCCAGACGAGGAATACCGCGCGCCATCAAATAAAAAATTTGATTCTCATCGATTTTTCCAACTGTTGCGCCATGTGTACAACGTACATCATCAGCTAAAATTTCAAGCCCTGGTATCGAATCAGCACGAGCATTACGGCTCAATAATAAATTTCGATTAGCTTGATACCCATCCGTTTTATCTGCACCTGGAGCAACATAAATCATCCCCTGCCATACGGAACGGCTTTCTTCTACCAATGCTCCTTTAAATAACAGGTCACTTAAAGTATTTGGCGCTTTATGATTTTGTTGTGAATCATAATCAAGGTGTTGTTGTTTATCAGTAAAATAAAATCCGGACATCTTACCAACGGCACCCTGAGAAATTAAATCCAGATCGGCGAAATTTTTAGTTAATTTTCCACCGATTGCACCGAAAATCCAATCGACATGTGCATCCCGGTCCACCTGTACGCGTTCATGGGTAAAATTCCATACATGTTGTCCCCAAGATTGCAATTCCACAAAATTAAACGAAGCATTTGGACCAACATATAACTCAATATTGCTAGCAAAAAATGATTGTTTACCTTCTAATGTTTTAGAAGCTACTTCATGAACATAAGTTGCTGATGCGCCTTGCTCCAAATACACCATTATATGGGCAATATTTGCACCACCAGCAGCAGCACCCCAAATTAAACTGTGTAAAGGTGCATCTACTACTACATTTTTTGGAACATATAGTAAAACCCCATTTGTCGCAAAAGCTGTTGCAATGGCTGCAAATTTACCGGACGATGGTTGGATAATCTGACCCAATATTTTTTCTAAAAGCTGTGGGTATTTTTTTTCAGCGGTTAGAAGATCACAAAATATTACACCTTTATCGGACAAACTTTTATCTAAAAGAGTTTTTACTTCTGAACCACGGAGGATTATTTGACCTCCATGTTCGCCATGGGCCAATGGTTTAAGCAAATTTTCCGGAACCGCGCTTACATTGACCTGGGAAGCTGAAGAATCCGCCACCATAAACTGATCCACTTTTAATGGGCGTAAATCAGTGCGCCTCCACGCTTCCTCGCGAGTTGTAGGAAGTGGTGTATTTTTATAAACCTGATATGCTTCCTCCCGAATCCGGTTTATTTTTTCGCTATTCGTCTTACGAACCATCTCTTCTGTAAAATTAAAGTCCTTGATTCCTGATCTTTTTCTGGAAACGACGACTGTTTTTTCTTTCATAATGTTCAAATACCTTCCTGTTTGAAGTTATCCAGTAAAACTTACCCGACAGAACCTTCCATTTGTAATTGAATTAATCGATTCATTTCAACTGCATATTCCATCGGCAGTTCTTTCACCAACGGTTCAATAAAACCGGAAACGACCATAGTGGTTGCTTCTTCTTCGGTTAATCCCCGGCTCATCAGGTAAAACAACTGTTCTTCTCCAACTTTAGAAACTGAAGCTTCATGCCCAATAGACACGTCTTCTTCATCAATTTCTATATAAGGATAGGTATCAGATCGACTTTCCGGATTAAGCAATAAGGCGTCACAAACCACATTCGAACGTGAATTATAGGCACCATTATGTACTTTTAATAATCCTCGATAAGAAGATCTCCCGCTGCCCTTGCTGATGGATTTAGAGGTTATTTTACTGCTCGTATTTGGCGCAAAATGGATCATTTTTCCACCCGCATCCTGGTGTTGTCCACTCGTGGCAAACGCTACTGACAGGATTTCACCATGGGCACCCTCTCCCATTAAGTAACAGGAGGGATATTTCATAGTAACTTTGGAACCAAGATTACAATCAACCCATTCCATCGTACCGTTTTCTTCTACCATAGCTCGCTGTGTTACCAAGTTGTAAACATTCGTTGACCAGTTTTGTATAGTGGAATAACGCACCCGAGCGCCTTTTTTCACAACAATTTCGATTACACCACTGTGAAAAGAATCCGTCGTGTAAGAAGGTGCTGTACAACCTTCCACATAATGAACCTGTGCCCCTTCATCTGCGATGATGAGAGATCGTTCAAACTGTCCAATATTCGCCACATTCAAGCGGAAATAAGCTTGCAAAGGCAAATCAACTTTTACACCTTTGGGAATATAAACAAAAGAACCACCAGACCAAACAGCACTGTTTAATGCTGCAAATTTATTATCTTCAATTGGAATTACCGTACCGAAATGCTCTTTAAATAAGTCCGGGTATTGACGCAAACCATCTTCAATACTTAAAAAGATAACGCCCTGTTTTTCCAAATGCTCCTGAATACTGTGATAAACCATTTCGGACTCATATTGCGCGCCTACGCCGGCCAAAAATTTTTGCTCAGCCTCGGGAATACCCAATTTATTAAATGTATTTTTAATATCATCCGGAACATCGTCCCATGATTTACTTGATGATTCTGAAGGTTTTACATAATAGTAAATATTATCCAGATCTAACGCGCTAATATCAGCACCCCAATTGGGCATTGGTCGTTGTTGGAAATGTTTTAAAGCCTTTAAACGAAAGGCCAACATCCATTCTGGTTCGCCTTTCATCTCAGAAATCTGCCGAACGACGGTTTCATTTAATCCACGCTGAGTTTTAAATACAGATTTATCAGGATCACTAAATCCATATTGATAATCATCTAATTCTTCCAGAAAGGCATTCTCTACTATTTCACTCATTTTTATCTCCTGTTCTACTTAGACCAGACTCTTTATGCCGCACTATTAACTTTCTCTCGTACCCATTCATATCCCTGATCTTCAAGCTGTAATGCCAATTCTTTACCACCAGATTCAACAATGCGGCCATCCATCATGACATGCACTACATCTGGTTGAATGTAATTTAATATTCTTTGGTAGTGGGTAATTAATAAAACGCCAATATCTTTCCCACGTAATGTGTTTACGCCTTCGGATACAATTTTTAATGCATCAATATCTAATCCGGAATCGGTTTCATCCAGAACAGCTATTTCAGGTTTTAACATAGCCATCTGCAAAATTTCTGCTCGTTTTTTTTCTCCACCAGAGAAACCTTCATTTAAATAACGACCACCAAAAGCATGGTCCATTTTTAACATATCCATCTTGGCTTTCATTTCTTTACGAAACTCCAACAACGGCACGCCTTTATCATCTGGGTTAAGCGCCCGTCGTCTGGCATTAACAGCGGTTCGAATAAAGTTCGCAACTGTCACGCCTGGAATAGCCACTGGGTATTGAAAAGCCAGAAACAAACCAGCTCTGGATCGCTCATCCGGCTCCATCTCTAAAATATTTTCACCATTAAAAAACACTTCCCCTTCAGTAACTTCATAAGAAGGATGACCCATTAATGCATAAGCCAATGTAGATTTTCCAGTGCCGTTCGGCCCCATAATAGCATGTACTTCGCCTTTTGGTAAATCCAACGAGAGTCCTTTGAGAATTTCTTTACCCTCAATACTGACATGCAAGTTGCGAATTTCTAATTGGGACATAAGTTTGTTAACTCCTTTGTAAGAGAATAAAATTCTAATACTGTAATTTGCGTAATATTAGTCTAATTTCATGCGAAATTATATCATACCGAAAGATTAAGGTCAATATTTATTATAATAATCATATATATTGACAAATTAAAAAAATTTATGATATACTACCATAATAATGATGAGATTACTCTTAATTTATGGGTGAAATTTTATGAAAAGCACACGAGAAAAAATATTAATGGTTTTATTAAAAAAACCAAAATCCACGATTAACGAACTGGCTGAATCAGTAAATATTAATGCCATTTCTGTTAGACACCATTTAAACAGTCTTCAAGCAGATGGTTTAATTATAGATGAGGAAGAAAGACATGGCGTTGGCCGACCAAGACTTGTTTATTCTTTGTCAGAAGAAGGTTTAGAAACATTTCCTACCCGCTATTTCCGTCTTGCTAATCGAATTTTAGATCGGGTGCGTACATCCCTTACTCAAGACCAGATTAATGAGATATTTACAGAAATTGCAAAAGATATCGCAGCTGAACATCAAAACACCCTTAAAGTAATGACCATTGAAGAAAAAATGGATTTTGTTCAGACACTCTTGGATGAAGAAGGTTTTTTTGTGGAATGGGAGAAAAAAGATGATCACTACATTCTTCACGAAGTAACCTGTCCTTATATTCACGTGGTTAACCAACATCCTGAAGTCTGCAAATTAGATCAAGCCTTGATTACGGAATTATTAGATATCCCTGCCAATAAAGTAAAATGTATGGCCGATGGTGATAAACGCTGTAGTTACCGTATTCCGTTGAATTTGGAGGCAAACATATAATGAATCCTGAACCTGGAAGTAACAGACCAGTCTGGTTAATTGAAACCACCCACCCGGAATTGGTTGAACCTTTAACGACTGGTTTAAGTGAAGTAGTTGATCCTGAGATTGGTTTTAATATCATTCAATTAGGTCTGGTTCGAAATGTAATTGTCGATGATGACAAAGTAATGATTAAAATGATACTAACCACTCCATTTTGTCCTTATGGTCCAGCAATGTTAGAATCAACCCGCTCAAAGGCAGAAGAAGTCTTAAAAAAAGAAACTGCTATTGATTTAGGAATGGACCCGTGGGATTTTTCTATGATGGAAGAAGGTTTAATGGACGACTGGGGACTTTATTAGTTTCTTATAAAAAACAAAAACGGGCATCTCGGAAGAGCCCGTTTTTTTATTATTAAAGATCATTTAATAGGTTTTTATCCGTAGAGAATAGTTTGGATAATTTCATCGCTATCCCCATGTTGCCTTTAAATTGAATATCACCTTTCATAAATGCGCGCATTCCATCCAACTTACCTGTAAAAACATCCATGATCGTCTGTGTGTCTGATGCCAGATATAGATCTGTATCTGCTTGCAGGCCCTCAATTACCTCACATTGTCCATCTTGAATTTTTATAACCCAATCTCCCCCACCTTCTCCTTCTGCATGGATTCCAATTGTAGCAGTTATCCCTTTCGCTTTTTCGGGAAGAAAAGCTTTAGGTAAAATTTTAACTAAATTTTTAACCGTTATTTTTTCCATTTCAACTCCTCTCATTTCAATATTCGGCAAGTTTACCATTCTTTAATTGGTTCTGGTTTCTTTTTGTTGAAGAATTAAGTAAAAATTAACACCATCCTGCTTTGTCACCCTCTCGAAATCAGTCTCAGGAAACCAATTTAAGATTTCTTCTTTTTTATAAAAATGACTATTCATTCCCAGCAAACGCTCTAAGAAAGCGATTATTTTTATCATAAAAAATTGGATATCCGGCTCTTCAATTAATAGAATATTTTCACCATGGATCAACGTGCCAATTTTGTTTAATATTATTTTGGGATGGTAAAGGTGATGAATGGTATCTACCATTACGAAATTTGCGATGATATTTTTCCTAAATGGTAAATGAGATAGATCACAGCATACCCTATCAACTTTTGAGAATGAAGCATACTTTGATGCTTTTAACATTAAAAATGAATGATCTGCCAAAACAACCCGATTTGCCGTATTAAGTAGATGCGGTACCAGTCTGCCTGTCCCTCCACCGAGGTCGATGATTAGTGGTTTTTTATTGGTAGATATCAAATTTTGCCAGACTACATTTTTTCTTGGATGGATGAACACATCATACCAATTTGCAAAACGATTAAAGTTATCCCCAGACATAATAAATTCCTTTATAAAAAAGATTTTTGCCTATTGACAAAATAGATTATTTGTTCTATTATTGCTATAGAATACATTTTCTAATTTCACGAGGAGGGCTCATGATCCGCAGCACTTCAATAAAATCGAAACTTTTTGAAAATTTTCAAGGATGGATATCATCCAACCGCTTTCCAATTACCACAATCATCTTACTAATTGGGTTGATCTCGTTTGAGATGTTTAACTATAGCACAACTGACTTTGCGTTAACCGATTTATTGGGGGACTTAAAATTCATTGGCATTCAATGGTCAACCATTTTAGCCGTTGCTTTTTGTGGAATAGATTTTGCGGGTATTGCGCGTTTATTTATGCCGGAAGAACAAGCTTCAGAACCGCAAGAATTGTGGTTTTTATTCGCAGCATGGTTGTTAGCCGCCACAATGAACGCAATATTAACCTGGTGGGGTGTTTCAATGTCCCTCATCAATCACACCATCGAATCTTCGGCTATTATTGAAGCAGCAAAAATCCAACAAATTGTACCGATATTTGTTGCAATTATGGTGTGGTTAACCAGGATTTTATTAATTGGAAGTTTATCTTTTTCCACAAAAGTAAAAGGTTTTGCGGTTTCACCACAAAAAGAAAACAAAAACAAATCTTATCAACCACAGACACAGTATTCCAATAATCCTGTTCGAACAAATATACAGCATAATCCTGTGCAAATGCGCTCAACACAACGCCCAAATACCATTCAACCCAGGCCATCAGCACGTGTCGTTTCACGTCCAGAGCCAGAGTATGTTTCAGAACCTGGATTAATGCACCAACAAGCTGCTTACAGCGAAAGGAATTCCCAAAAAGTTAATAAAAGATTCTAATCCTTAATCATACCCAACCCTTTTTTTAACGCTGCGTTTATATCATTATAAATCGCAGCGTTTTCTTTTTTCAGTGCAAGGGCCTTATATGAATTTTGGGTAATCCCATACAAATGAACTTTTACTGGATAACCCACACTTTCCAACCAAGCAGATAAGTTTTTCACAGATCGGATTCCATTCGTTGAATCTTCAAAAATTGAAATTTCTACATTCCCCAAAAAAAGTTCTTTTAATCTTTCCTGGTTTTTAGGATGTTTAAAATCGTTAAAAATTTCATGGGCAAACATAACGGAATCAACATCGGAATATCCTGCTGCCGCAAGAATTGCTGCTAATGCGTGGATTGGAGAAGGTTTTAAATAATAAACAGATGTTTGTCCCACCATATTCGCCAAATAAGATAACGATCCAAAACCAATTACTGGTATTTGCTCTAAACCTACAGTCTTTAAACCTAATTCACCTTCAGGGAAATACATTTCAGTTTTTTTATTTCCTTTGGAAACAGTCGTTGGTCTGGCAGTCATAGCAGAACATTGAATTGTTTTTTCACTGATAAGTTTCACCAACTTATTTCTGAAAAATTCATCCAGATTTTTTTTATCGTATAAAGACAAATAGGAATCAGTTTTAATCATCGCAACAGATGAGAATATTTCTTCAAATAATTTTTCACCCAAAATCAAATTTTGGAAATACGCTGTTGTTTTTGAAATCCTCGGATCATCGGTCTGGGATAATAAATCTTCTACCAACCATGGGGCATAATTTTGAATCTTTGGAAAATGTTTAACGAATTTTTCGGAATGAAATTGGTTGTAAACACAACTTGTTTTTGATCTTCCATCTTCTATAAATTCAAGTAACACATCCAATTTGTGAATCGGAGTTCCAGGTTGGATGTTTTTATTTTTTATCAAACTTATTAATTTTTCTCGAGTATCGACATTCACTTTTAATTGAATTGAATCAAAAAATAATTCCAAACTTGAAATAATATAAAAAGAAATCATATCCCATTCATTCGTTATCTCTAATGATTCAAATCGCTCGAAAGCAGATAAATCAATATGAATATTCTTAAATCCTAGATCCTTAAAGTAATGCTGAACTGTATCGCTAGCTGCCTTTCGGTATCCACCAGGATTTAATAATACGCCGTCGATATCAAATAAAAAATAGTGTTTATTCATTCTTACTCCTCAAGAACAACAATTTCGTATGAATAATTCAGCTTTGGTATAAAATGAATAGCTTTACAAAAAGAGGCTGGTTCCATTTTGGATCAGCCTCTTTGGTTTTTATATTAATCCCACGATTTTTCCAACTTTTTCAAAAATCTCTAACACTTGTTCCAATTGCTCATCGGTATGGGTTGCCATATAACTTGTCCTTAATAATTGGCGACCAGGTGAAACAGCCGGACTGATAACAGGATTTACAAAAACGCCATGCTCAAAAAGTAATTTCCAGGTTAAGAACGTTTTATCATCATCTCCAATTAAAATCGGAATGACGGGAGTGATCGATTCGCCGATGTTAAATCCTAATTTTTTAAAACCATCTCTCATTTGGTCACCTATTTGATTAACTCGGGCAATTCTTTCTGGTTCTTCCCGCATCACTTGGAGAGCGGCTAATGCCGCTGCTGCATTACCGGGTGGAATACTGGCACTAAAAATTAAAGAACGAGCATAGTGCTTAATGTAATGAATCACATCTTCACTTCCTGCAACGAACCCACCCAGAGAAGCAAAAGACTTGCTAAAAGTGGACATAATCAAATCAACATCGTCTGTAAGACCAAAATGAGCTGCCGTTCCTTTACCACCACCTAAAACACCCATCGCATGTGCGTCATCAACCATTAAACGGGTTCCATATTTTTTTGCCAATGGAACTATTTCAGGTAAAGGGGCCAAATCACCTTCCATGCTAAACAAACCATCTACAACAATTAATCTTCCTGCATCATCGGGTAAGGATTGTAATACTTTTTCCAAATGACCCATATCATTATGGCGATACCGTTCAATTTTCCCATACCCTAAACGCGCACCATCAACAATGCTGGCATGATCGTCCTTATCTAAAATAACAATATCTTTGCGACCAATCAAAGCCGATACGGTTCCAAGATTTACTTGCATCCCAGTAGAAAATACGAGTGCAGCTTCTTTTCCCACCCACTCAGCCAATTCGCTTTCCAATCTTTCGTGAAATTCCAATGTTCCGTTTAAAAATCTTGAACCAGTACAACTTGTTCCAAACCGTTCTGTGGCCGAACAAGCTGCTTCTCTTACTTTTGGATGGGTTGTTAATCCTAAATAATTATTAGATCCGCACATGATCAAGCGATGTCCCTGATACTCAACCACTGTCCCTTCATTTTCGGTTAATGGAATAAAATACGGGTAAATTCCATGCTCCATCGCATCTTTTGCTATCGTAAAAGAAAAGCACTTCTCAAAGATATCCATAACTTCCTCTTCCCAATGAATGATATTTTCGCGGATAATAAAATTGCGAAATGAATACAATTAAAATCAAGTCATTATACCGCGATTTTTTCCGAATAAATACGATAAAATTGTTAACAACCATAATTTATAACCATTTTGAGAGGAAACTATGGATAGAATTTTTGGAGGAATTGAAGCTGGTGGTACAAAATTTGTTTGTGTTATAGCCTCCGGTCCAAACAAAATTTATGCTGAAGAACGGTTCCCTACTACAACCCCACAAGAGACGATTCAAAAAGCTGTCGCATTTTTTAATGCATACCAGAAAAACAACAACATAAAATTGTCCGCATTAGGGGTAGGTTCTTTTGGTCCGCTTGATCCAAACCCAACCTCAAAAACCTTTGGTTTCATTACCTCAACGCCCAAACCAGGTTGGAAAAATAGCGACCTACTAGGTCCATTAAAATCTAATCTGAATATCCCTATTGCTTTTGATACGGATGTTAATGCAGCAGCAATTGGAGAAGGATTATGGGGTGCCGCGAAGGGTCTGGATAATTTTATGTATTTTACAATTGGCACCGGTGTTGGTGGAGGTGCAATTATTAATGGTAAACCATTACATGGTTTACTTCATCCGGAGATGGGACATATCCGATTAAAACACGATCTTAATTTTGACCCTTTTGAAGGTAATTGCCCTTATCATGGTGACTGTTTTGAAGGACTGGTAGCTGGACCAGCTTTGCAAAAACGATTCGGACAACCTGCTTACAACCTTCCAATCGATCATCCCGGCTGGGACCTAGTTGCTCATTATATAGCATTGGCAATGAGTGATTTTATCTGCAGTTTTTCTCCTCAAAGGATTATTCTAGGTGGGGGAGTTATGCAGCAAACGCAATTATTCCCTTTAATTCATGAAAAAACCATCCAATACCTGAATGGTTATGTGCAATCACCAGTAATATTAGAAAATATCCACAAATATATAGTTCCTCCAAAACTTGGCAATCAAGCTGGAATGCTTGGCTCTATTGCAATGGCTATGCAGTTATTTTAGAAAAGAGCTGGCAAAATTGCCAGCTCTTTTCTAAAATATAAGAATTATTTTCTTTACCGAAGTAAAAACCGGGTAATTATATAAGATCGTTCACACCAATATTTTTAAGATGAATTCGCACCACACGCCGATCTCTTGCAACCAAAGCTTCATAATCTCCAATTGCTTGCGCTCGCTGTAACACATTAAAATCATAGTCATGTTCTGGTATGGAAACAGCTATTTTTGCATCATCAGTTAATTGGATAAAAATAGCATTGTCTGCCCCACCTTTATGGAGTTGTCCTGTCGAGTGTAAAAATCGAGGTCCAAAACCAAGCGTAGTAGCAATACCGGTTTTTTCAAGAATCGTTTTTCGGAATGCTTGCAATTGAGACAGTTGGTCAGGATTGCGAGGTAAATAGGCGTTAATTGCCACAAAATCATTTTCTTTGACTGAACCAAATATCTCTTGTAATAAATCACTCACCCCATTTACGGGTTTTTCAGAAAAATGGTGACTCCAAAAAAGTTTAACTTTTTCATTTTCAAATTGGGGGTCATCTTCTTCTAATTTTTTTGTGTTTTCATAAACTGAAATTTTATTTTTTGTCCGGTTTTTGTTATCCTGAACATCGGGTTGATCAAAAGCATTCACATTTAATACAGCACAAGCAACTGCTGTGGCAAACTCCCAACGGAAAAATTCTGCACCTAAATCATATGCTGAATTAATTTTGAAGGTAAGAACTGGATGTCCGTTTTTTACTAGTTCATCCGCAAAATCCGAAAATACACCATCATGTTTTAAGTAAACAAAAAGGCGATCTTTAGAATAAGAATTTGCAGCAACAAGTGGCTCTATATCTATGGGTACGATTCCCTTTCCCTCTTTTCCAGAAGATTCAGCAATTAACTGTTCCATCCAGGAACCAAATGAGCGAAAAGGCTCCTCTGCCAGAATAGTCAGTTTATCTAACCCTTGTTCATAGGCAGTGCCAAGAACTGCACCCAATACCAATCCTGGATTACGCTCTACTGGAACGCCAGGTCGAAATTGATTCACATATTGAATAGTTCTCTGAATAAAAGTATCCAAATCAATTCCCATTAACACTGCTGGCACCAAACCAAACATGGTCAAAGCAGAATATCTGCCGCCCACATTAGGATCAGCATTTAAAACTTTTCGAAAATTCATTTCGACTGCTTGTTTTTCTAGAATCGTACCCGGATCTGTTATAGCAACAAAATGGCTACCAGCATTCTCTTTACCTGTTTTTTCAACCAACTTTGTGTAAAAATAACTTAAAAAAGCTTGCACTTCACTGGTTGAACCCGATTTGCTAGAAACTAAAAACAATGTCTTTTCCAAAGGCGCAATCGATTCAGCTTCTTTTACTTGGCGAGGATCCGTTGAATCAAGAATATTTAATGTCAGTCCATCTGCCTGACCCTTAAAGGATTGACTTAAAACCTCTGCTGCCAATGAAGATCCACCCATACCTAATAACAAGACATGTGTATAATCCTCAGCGAGAATTTCATCCCGCAATTCAACCAATTGAGGAATCAAATCTTTTGCAAAATAGGGTGCATCTAACCAACCAAGTCGCTTACGAATTTCTTGCAGCCCTTCTTTATCATCTGTCCATATCGAAGCGTCCTTCTCATAGATACGAGTTACAAGATGCTGTCCCTTTAATGCAGCAACTTTTGCTGATGTCAGGCTTTTTAATAAACCCAATTCCAATTGCATTGTCTCTTTTCGCTCTCGGATTGTTTCCAACATTGATTGAAAAGCATCTGCGAAGGATTTCACTCCATCATCTTCTAGTTTTTGGGTCACTTCCTGCATCGAAATACCAAGAGATTCTAAGTGGGTTAATAATTCTTCCGCTTCTTTTACCCCTTTGGTAATTTTCTCTTCCGCCTTTCCATGATCGCGAAAAGCATCTAAGGTCTGAGGAGGCATCGTGTTGACAGTATTTTCACCTATCAGTTCTTCAACATACAGAACATCTGAATATGCGGGATTTTTTGTTGAAGTGGAAGCCCATAAAGGACGTTGTCGATTGGCACCTTTTTTTTCTAATTCTTTAAAACGAGGTTGAGAAAACTTTTCCAAATATAATTTATAAGCCATCTTGGAGTTTGCAATAGCTGCTTTTCCGGAATATTCCTGCAGTTCATCTGCTGAAATTTTGCCCTCTTGATGAAGAGAAGTTAATTTCTTGTCTATTAAACTATCAACCCTCGATACAAAAAATGATGCAACGGAATGAATACCATCAATCGGTAATCCTTGATTAACACGATCTTCCAAACCGGATATATATGCATCGATAACTTCTTCATATCGTTCAACTGAAAAAATGAGCGTGACATTTACATTTACACCAGCAGAAATGGTTTTTCGTATTGCTTGCAGGCCATCTAATGTAGCTGGGATTTTTATCATCAAATTTTTTCGATTAACACGCTGCCATAGTGAGACAGCTTGTTCAATGGTTGCTTCGGTTTCATATGCTAATTTTGGACTGACTTCAAGGCTTACATATCCATCTTTTCCTTTTGAATTTTCATAAAGGGCATTGAATAAATCGGCTGTCGAGCGAATATCTTCCACGGCAACTTGAAAAAACATTTCTTCTTCCGACCAATCCGACCAGGCCATTGGTAATAAAGCCGCATCATAATCATTGGAATTGGCGATGGCTTTTTGGAAAATACTTGGGTTTGAAGTGACTCCTCGAATATCACCATCTCGAATTAACTTTTCCATCTCCCCATTTTCCAATAACCGCCGTTCGATATTGTCATACCAAATAGATTGGTTTAAGCTATGTAATTTATCAATTGAATTCATAATTATTTCCTTTAGCGAATGAAGAGTTACAAATGACCAAATTCTTCAATTTTTTTTACTTTGTTCATCCTGCGAACAAATCGG
This sequence comes from Anaerolineaceae bacterium, assembly GCA_002702705.1. Lineage (GTDB taxonomy): Bacteria > Chloroflexota > Anaerolineae > Anaerolineales > Anaerolineaceae > UBA6170. The sequence continues at coordinate 133,238 of PABH01000007.1, read as the reverse complement.
GGATCAAAATCAGGTTCAGCATTAACAAAGGCTGTCACAAGATCAATTGCAGTGGACTTTCCAATGATCCTGGCACCCAAACAAAGCACGTTCATATGATCATGCTCTACTCCCTGATGTGCGGAATAATGATCATGGCATAATCCTGCCACAATACCCCTCATTTTGTTTGCTGCCACACATGCCCCCACGCCTGAACCACAAATTATAATACCTCGATCTGCCGCATTCCGTTGAATGGAGTCCCCAACTTTATAAGCATAATCCGGAAAATCTACACTAATCTCACCATTATCGGTTCCGAGATCAATTACATCATGTCCCAAACCAACCACCGTATGGATAACTGTATCTTTGAGAGGGAACCCGCCATGATCACAAGCAATTGCTATACGCATCCATTCCTCCTTAATCGATTAATTCTCTTGCAGCTTTATAAATCGTATCCACGGTTAAACCAAGTTCCTCGTATACCTCTTCATACGGGCCAGATTCACCAAAACGGTCGATTGCGATAATTTTTCCTTGTCCTACCCATTTATGCCACCCCAAACTTGCAGCAGCTTCTACTGCTACTCTATTCTTAATTTCAGGTGGTAAAACCGAATCACGGTAAGATTGATCTTGGGCTTCAAAAAGTGACCAACTTGGCATAGAAACGACCCTAACATTTACACCATCATCCGCTAGTTTCTGTGCAGCTGCAACAATTAATTCAACTTCTGAACCTGTGGCTAGTAGAATTAATTTCGGCATGCCGGAACCATAGTCTTTTAATATATAAGCACCTTTCGATAAACCACTGGCAGAATTAAATTCATCCCGATTAAAGGTAGGTAAATTTTGTCGGGATAGGGCCATCAAAACAGGTTTGTTTTTAGATAAAACTGCCACACGCCAAGCTTCTGTAACTTCATTTGCGTCCGCAGGGCGTATATCAATCAAATTTGGTATTGCTCGAAGGGATGCCAAATGTTCTATTGGTTGGTGTGTTGGACCGTCTTCACCTAAACCTATTGAATCATGAGTGAAAATCCACTTCACCGGTAAGCCCATTAAAGCGGATAATCGAATTGCAGGCCTCGCATAATCGGTAAACACCAAAAAAGAAGCACCGTATGGCATAACACCTTGATGTACAGCCAACCCATTTAATATGGCACCCATTGCATGTTCACGCACACCAAAACGAATATAACGGCCATCCGGACTATCTGCTTGAAAGTCATGGCCACCTTTAATCCATGTATTATTGGAAGGTGTCAAATCTGCCGATCCACCCATGAGTTCTGGCAGGTCATTGGCTAAAGCATTCAACACTTTTCCGGATGCAACCCTTGAACCCATACCTTTTTTATCTGCGGGAAAAACTGGTAATTGATCTTCCCATTTTTCTGGTAATAACCCGTTAATTCTACGCTCAAATTCCTTACCTAATAGAGGATTTTTTGATTTAAATTCCTCGACCGTATTATTCCAATTATTTTCAAAATCAGCACCGTTATCAACTGCCTGTCGGTAAAAAGCCAAAACATCGTCTGGTACATAAAAACGTGGCTCAGTCGGCCAACCCATTTTTTCTTTCGCTGCATTTAATTCTTCATCTCCAGGAGGTTTTCCGTGAGCATCAGCAGTATCTTGCAACGTTGGCAAACCAAACCCAATATGTGTTCTACAAATGATTAATGACGGTCGAGGATCCGCTTTTGCCTTTTTAATTGCCTGATCAATGGCTTCTACATCATTTCCGTCCTCGACATAAAGAACCTGCCAATGATATGCTTCAAAGCGTTTACCTCGATCCTCAGTAAAGGCAAGGTCTGTTGAACCATCAATGGAAATATGATTATCGTCATAAAAATAAATCAATTTTCCTAATCTTAAGTGTCCTGCCAAGGAAGCTGCCTCAGAGGCTACCCCCTCCATTAAATCCCCATCGGTCACAATCGCATAAGTATAATGATCAACGATTTTTAGATCTGGCTTGTTAAATTCAGCAGCCAAATGTGCCTCTGCGATTGCCATCCCGACACCATTTGCAAATCCCTGACCAAGCGGCCCTGTTGTTGTTTCAACACCTGGAGTTAACCCATATTCTGGATGACCAGGTGTTTTACTGCCAACCTGACGAAAATTCTTTAAATCATCCAAACTGAGGTCAAAGCCTGTTAGATATAAGAGAGAATATAGCAACATGGAACCATGCCCACCTGAAAGAACAAAACGATCACGATCAAACCAATTAGGATTCTTTGGATTAAATTTTAGGTGTCGGGTCCATAAGGTATAAGCAATTGCAGCCGCACCCATTGGCAGCCCGGGATGGCCAGAATTGGCTTGTTGAACACCATCAGCTGATAAAAAACGAATGGCATTAATTGCTTTATTTTCAAGTGCATGATCTATATTCATTATTCTTCCTTCCGTATGATTCAATTAAATTTACGTTTATTTCATAATTAAACATATTATAACCTTTGATACCATGTTTTGAATGACATCCCTTTTATCTGTACAGGCTAAAACCGTTGACATCTCAAGCATACAAATAAATAATAGACTTATGAATCATTTCAAACAACGTCCTACCCTAATTTCAAGTTCGATTATTACATTTGCAATTATTTGGATTGGTTTAACTCTTTTTGTTTTTCCTTCTCCCGGTGATCAATCCATTTATGCCGTTCCTCAACAAGGTTTTTTGGCTCCTGAAATAAGTTTATCCTCACTGGAAGGAGAAATTGTTAACCTTTCTGATTTTAGAGGTCAAGTCGTTTTGATTAATATCTGGGCAAGTTGGTGCACTCCGTGCAAAACAGAAATGCCCGCCATTCAAAACATGTATGATAAGTATCGCGACGATGGTTTTGTAGTCTTAGCTGTAAACGCCACCAATTCGGACAATATTAACAATGTTACGAATTTTGTTGAAAACCAAAATCTTACTTTCCCCATTTTATTGGATACAGAAGGATTCGTTTCACAAAAATATCAGGTTCAAGCTTTACCATCCTCCTTTTTTATAACCCAAGATGGGATCATTAATGAGGTAGTTATTGGGGGTCCAATGGCAGAGGCGCTATTGGAATCTCGAATTTCTTCCCTATTAGGCAGGTAGTTATGTTCCCAATTTTAAATGTCGGTCCTTTGGCAATACAAGCACCAGGTCTTATAATCCTGGTTGGGTTATGGGTTTGGTTCATGGTAAATGATCGTTTTGCTGAAAAGTTTATGATAAATTCTGAAGTATTGTCTAATAATTTTTTTTACAGTTTATTACTTGGACTTGTTGGTGCCAGAATTGCTTTTATCATCCAAACACCAAGAGCATTTTTAGACAATCCGATTGCAATTATTTCACCAAATTTAGCTCTTTTTGATTTTATGAGTGGAATATTAATCACAATCCTGGTTTTTCTTATCCTTACTCAACGAAAAAAAATCTCTATGAAAGATACCTTGGATGCAATCACACCTGGTTTGTTAATGTTTTTGGCATTTGTTGCTTTATCTTTTTTTGCAAGTGGTTCTCTATACGGCTTACCGGGAAAATTACCTTGGAGTATTTATTTATGGGGAACTGATAGACATCCATTACAACTCTATTATCTTGTTTTGTTTTTACTGGGTGGCGTTTTTATTATCCAAGAAATTAAAAAGGATTACCCTCAGGGTACAATTTTCTTTCTTGGTCTTACAATCATAAGTCTGATTACAGTGTTTTTGGAAGCGTTCCGAGGATCGCCATCAGCGATGATTGGAACTGTTCGCATCCCCCAATTCGTTGCTTTTATACTATTAATTATTTCCATACGAAATATTAAGGTAGACAAAACCGCAACAAATGTCGATAGCTATCCGGAAAACATTTCCTCTTAATAAATGACAAAAAATTAATTTTTTCTCTTTAGTAATTGGTTTGTCATCTCTAAATATGAGGTTTTAACATCAGTATCCACATCAGATAATGATTCTATGGATTGTATCGCTATCGAAGTATATTCACGTGCAAGCTGTTCGGTGTATACCTTAGCCCCATCATTTTGTAAACAATCCATCATTTGAGGAATTTGGGATTCTTCTAATATAAATCCTTTTTGATTCACTAATCGAAAAAAATCTTTCTTTTGAGAAAGAGCAAATAAAACTGGTAAGGTCTTCTTGCCATTCAGCAGATCAGAAGAAGCAGATTTTCCTGTTTGTGATTCATCGCCCCATATTCCTAACCAATCATCCCAAATTTGAAAAGCTAAGCCTAAGCTACTTCCAAAATTTCGGAGAGCAGAGCGATTGTTTGGTTTTGTATCTGAAATAATTGCACCTAATTCCGCAGAAGCGGATAATAAAGCTGCTGTCTTTCCGGAAATCATATGAAAATAAGATTCTGTAGATATGGTATCCTGCGTTTCAAAACTCATATCCAGATATTGACCACCAGTCAGTTCAATACAAGTTTTATTAAATAATTGCATACTCTCTAACGTAATTTGGGCAGATACAAAATTTGCAAGGTTTAATAAACTTACCTGTGATAAGGTAAACATGGCATCTCCGGTGTTAATGGCTTGTGGCACACCCCAAATTCGCCATAACGTTTTTCTACCTCGTCGCAGTTCTGAATGATCTTCAATATCATCATGAATTAATGAAAAATTATGTAATAATTCAACTGCTGCTGCGGCTGGAAGCGCAACCTTCCAATCTGGTTGAAATAATGCCGTAGATAATAAAACCATTAAGGGGCGGATTCTTTTTCCTTGTACAGTTGATTCGTTGCCATTATTTTCCCAACCCAGGTGATAAACCATCATTTCGTGAACACCTTCATATCGTTCTGGAATTTGCTGATTTACCGAATCCTTAAGTGTATTTTCTACTGCCGGGAGCATTTGTTTAGTTAAGTCTGTAAACCCCATTTTATCCTCTAAATAATTGAATTTTTTCTTTTCGGAAAGTTTCCAAATTCTTTGATCCAGTAACAAACATTGAAATTTTTAATATCCTTAAATAAGCTGTTACCAAGTCTTGAATTGTTTGTTCTGAATCAATTGCGGCCTTCAAAAATACCCCTGCCAATCCAGCTGCATTAGCTCCTAATGCTAATGTTTTTGCCAAATCCATTCCTGTCTTTAAACCACCCGATGCGATAATAGGAAAATCAGGAAAAGCAGATCGGATAGAAAGCAATGAATCTACTGTTGGAATCCCCCAGTTCTTAAACGATTCTGCCACCAATATATCTAATGGATTATCCAACCGAAATCGTTCAACTTGTGACCATGATGTTCCACCAGCCCCTGCAATATCAATAGCCTGAACCCCTACATCAATTAATGATCGTGCAGTTTCAACCGATATCCCCCATCCAACTTCTTTTACAATGACAGGTATCTCCAATAAGTTACAAATTTTTTCTATTTTATTTAACAATCCGGAAAAATTAGTGTCACCATTTGGTTGGATTGCCTCTTGTAATGGATTAAGATGCAATATCAATGCATCAGCATTAATCATATCTACAGCCTTTCGGACTTGATCAATACCGTATCCGTAGTTTAGTTGAACTGCACCCAAGTTTGCTAAGAGCAAAATATCAGGTGCATACTGCCGAATAGCAAATGAGTTGGATAATTCCTCGTTTTCAATTGCCGCGCGTTGAGAACCCACGCCCATCATCAGCCCAAATTGTTGCGCTGTTTTGGCCAAGCGCTCATTAATCAGTTTCGCCTGGTTTGTTCCACCTGTCATGGAAGAAATTAAGATAGGTGTATTAATTTTTTTTCCAAAAAATGTTTGCGAAATATCAATGGCTTGTAAATCCAATTCTGGTAATGCATTATGGATAAAATGATATTGAGATAAACCTGTTTGAATACCTGACTCTACATTCTCTTCGAGGTTTATTCGAATATGGTCGTCTTTTCTGCTGCGAATTGAAGAATCTGACATAACTTTTTCCATTTTTGGGGTTTCAGTTAGTATACCAGAGCCGAATATTCTGTGGTATACCTTGTCACAGATAATGTAAATGGTGAATTTTTAATAATTTGTTTTGAACTTGACAGATTCACAAGGATGGATACAATTTTTATTATTCAATGGCTCGAATCTTTTGCAGGAGGATCCTAAATGAGCGAAGTTTATGAAAAAGTTAAAGAAATTATCATCGATGTATTAAAAGTAGATGAGTCGGAAGTGAAAATGGAAACCCGTTTTATTGATGACTTAAAAGCAGACTCAATGGATCAGTTTTTCCTGATCGATGGTTTTAGCGAAAAATTTGACTTAGAGATACCGGATGATTCAGCTCGTCAAATTAAAACAGTTGGTGATGCAGTAAATTATATTGAAGCAAACCTCAATTCATAAAATTTGATTATTCAATAAAAAAAAGCACCAGCTGGTGCTTTTTTTCTTTTTTTATCGATTTAATATCTGAGCAATTTCTTCTGGATGTTTTGCTATTTGCACTCCAGCAGAGCGAAGCGCTTCAATTTTTTCTTCCGCTGTACCAGTTCCACTTTCAATAATTGCGCCAGCATGCCCCATACGTTTTCCAGGGGGGGCGGTTTGGCCTGCAATAAATGATACAACCGGTTTCGTCATATATCGCGAAATGTAATCGGCTGCTTTTTGTTCATCGGTGCCACCAATTTCTCCGATCATTACAATCTGATCTGTTTGTGGATCTGCTTCAAATAATTCCAGTGTTTGAAGAAAATTAATTCCATGAACAGGATCTCCACCAATACCTATACAAGTGCTGGCACCAAGACCTTGATTTTTCATTGCATATAACACTTCATATGTAAGTGTCCCAGAGCGTGAAACAACCCCTATATTTCCTGGTTTTGTGATATTACCAGGAATAATACCTACCTTTGCTTCACCAGGTGTTAATAAACCTGGGCAATTCGGCCCAACCAACTTAATATTTTTTTGATCCAAATATTCTCTTACACGCATCATATCATGAACAGGGACGCCTTCAGTTATACAAATTACCAAAGGAATATTGGCGTCTGCAGCCTCAATCATTGCATCAGAAGCAAATCTTGCTGGTACAAAAATTACACTGACATCTGCACCAGTCGCTTCAGCAGCCACCTTGACCGAATCAAATACAGGCACTTTACCATTCAGAACCCATTCTCCACCCTTACCAGGTGTCACCCCTGCCACAATATTGGTTCCATAATCAAACATCTGGCTGGCGTGAAAAATGCCTTCGTTTCCGGTTATACCCTGAACCAAAATCCGGCTACTTTTATTTACTAAAATACTCATTAAACACCTTCCCCAGCCATTGAAACTGCTTTTTGCGCGGCTTCAACTAATGAATCAGCAGTTTCCATATCTGCACCAGCAAGCAATGCTCTTCCTTCTTCAGCATTCGTACCTACTAAGCGGATCACAACAGGTACCTTTACTTTTACTTCCTCAAATGCGGCCAATATACCTTTTGCAACCTCGTCACAACGGGTGATACCACCGAAAATATTGATCAAAATTACTTTCACTTTAGGATCAGATAAAATAATTCTTAAAGCAGCAGATACTTTGGAGGAACCTGCTCCTCCACCGATATCAAGAAAATTTGCTGGATTTCCGCCATGTTGTTTAATAATATCCATGGTGGCCATTGCTAGTCCAGCCCCATTTACCATACAGCCAATCTCTCCATCTAATTTGATAAATGAGAGACCATATTTTCTTGCTTCTGTCTCAGCAGGATCTTCCACATCAAGATCACGGAACTCAATTAATTCAGGATGCCGAAAAAGAGCATTATCATCTATTACCATTTTTGCATCCAAAGCAAGTAATTTATCATTCTCGGTGATAACCAACGGATTGATTTCTGCTAAAGAAGCATCCGTTGCTTTATATGCATTATATAAACCATGTAAAATTTGAACAAAATTTTTCCATAAAGGGCGAGGTAAATCGATTCCCAAAGCAATATCTCTGGCTTGAAAATCTTGCAAACCCATTAATGGATCAATCATGATCTTTATGATTTTTTCTGGCGTTTCTTGGGCAACTTCTTCAATATCAATTCCACCTGCTTCTGAGGCGATGATCACAGGGGAACGACTGGCTCGATCATCAACAACTGCCAAATAAATTTCATGTTTGATACCAACTGCCTCATCTACTAATAATTTTCGAACAGGTAAACCCTTAATTTCCATCCCTAAAATAATGGTTGCTAAGTCCTTTGCTTCAGATGGTGTTTTTGCTAATCGAATTCCGCCAGCTTTACCACGTCCGCCAACAAGAACTTGAGATTTTACAACGACGCGGCCTCCAAGCTCTTCTGCTATTTGTTTTACTTCAGACGCAGAATTGGCAACTCGTCCACGAGGGATAGGCACGCCATTTACCTCAAATATTTTTTTTGACTGATACTCGTGTAGTTTCATTCTTGTAAACCCCTATCCTTTTTATCCAAATTTTCATGTCGATTATAGCATGCAGGTTGATGGAAAATTCTTTTTCGTATACACATCAATAAAGGAAAACCGGGAGATATGATACTCCCGGTTATAAGAATTATTGTTTGATTATCCTTTTAGGAAATCTTCCAAGGCTGATTTGCTAATTCTATAAGCACTCCCTATTTTCCTCGCTTTTAGATCACCTGCCTGAATAGCTGCTATGACATCCTCTTCTGAAACCCTTAGTACATTTGCAGCCTCACCAGGTGTCATCACGTCAGACATTCCATTGGATGCTGCCTGGGTTTGAGAAGCAGCCGAATTACTTGTGCCAGACATACCACTCAAAGATTGAGTAATCACATTTCCTAAACCTACACCAGCACCAATACCAGCAGTCAAGCCCGCTCCACCACCTTCATTCCTGGCAGCCTCACGAAGTGCGTCTGCAGCTTGTAACTGGGTATAAGTCTGCATATCAAGCATGCCCATCGCTCGCAATTCTTCGGCGGATTTTTCTGATGGTTTAATATTTGATATATAAAATGATTTTAACAACAGACCGATCGCTGCAAAATCGTCCTGTACTTTTGCACGAACAGCTGCACCAATCTCTTCGGTCAATCCGATAATATCAGCCACACTTCGGGTAGCACCAGTTTCTCCAAGAATATCTTGGAGTTTTGAAAGCAACATTGACCGGAGGCGAGCCTCAATTTCATTCATCCGGTAGATGCCATTGGCTCCGACAATTTGGGTCACAAATTGTTGTGCATCTTTAACTTGAAAGCTGTAACTACCAAAACCCTGTAATAATGCAACACCTAACCCCATTCCTGGATTCCGAACCAAAATCGGTTGTGGCGTACCCCATTTTTGATCTGCAAATTCTCTCATAGAGACATAGTAGACTTCAGCAGTAAATGGTGTACGGTCATTAAATGCTTTTCCTACCAAATCAACTAAAAGTGGAATATTCGCAGTCACGATCGTGTGACGGCCTGGTCCAAATTCGTCCAAAGCTTTCCCATCGCGGAAAAAGACAACTTTTTGGGATTCTCGAACGATAACTTGAGAACCAATACGTAAATCAGCCACACCTGTTTCTGGGAAACGATGAACAATTTCATCTTTCATTTCACTTGCATATTCGACTACATCAAATATTCTTGCCATGTTAATCTCCAACTAAATAATCATTTACCCAATACTTATTGAGAAACTTCATTGTCTACGTCGTCTACGCCACCCATAATTACTTCTGAGCGTTTATTGAAGGCATCAACGACATTTTGTGCTAATACAGTTAAATGGCGAATAGCAGCTGGTAAACCATCCGTCCCCAATGATCTTTCAATATTATCTATTGCGCTATCAATTTCACCACCTGCATTTAATAATGCTAAATCATACTCGTAGAGTCTGTTTAATTCCTCTTCTCGAACTTTGATTGCATCAAAAAATGGAGCATATCCGTAAGAGGCATGTCGGATACGATCAATAAATTGTCGAATTTTAACTGCAGCTCTTTCTAAATCATCAATATATTCCAAACCAGCCGCACTAACCAATTCGGTTTGAACACCTGAAATCCGAGCCCACAACACTTCAAAACGGTCGGCAATTGCTTCACGAATCAATTTATCTGAAGCACGGCGATTTTGCCGTTCAATATATCCATCAAAACCAGGAATTTTACTGATTAATTTCTTAATAGCTCCCTGATTTTCTGTAATTCGGTCAAACAAATCAGACATTTTTCCTCCTACGGTAGATTACATTTAATACAATCACTGTGTTAATTAATAAATATTATAGCTTAATATAAGCTACTTACGATATAAAAAAATTGGTATCAAATACCTAGCAGGATTCATACCAAACATTATTGAAAGGTTAGATATTACTGCTGTAAGGTCCCTGTAATGTAAACACACCCAAAATATCTTGTAAACGTTTTGATTATGGATATAATAATTAATGTCACCCAATTAATTGACAACCATTCTATAAAGGAGGTAATCAAATGTTATTCGCACCGAAAGAAAAAGGTCAAGGTCTTGTTGAGTACGCATTAATTCTTGTTTTAGTAGCTGTTGTTGTGATCGTTATTCTCGCGTTGCTCGGACCGGCAATTGGCGATATCTTCAGCAATATTGTAAATAGTATCTAAGATCATCGAGAAATCACTGAATAGAAAAGGTCTCGTTTTTGATTAGCGAGACCTTTTGTTTTGGGTTTTATAAATATAATTTAAATGTTGACAAATCAAAGCAAATTTTACTATCTATTCTTATAAAAGATTGTATAATAGTTTCATTCATGAAAAATAAATCCCAAAAATACAATTTTCAAATTTTGGCACATTTCCTGCACAAAATATATGGGTAAGGGGACAAAGCGTGATTAATATAGCTATTCCTCTAACTTTCTGTTTTACCGTATAATAATATGGTATCTATACAGTTTCCCTATCTTACTTTAAGGAGACCCTCTCATGGCTAAAAGTGGAAGAAAAAGTGGACGAGTATTCATCATTGTAGCTTTGGTATTAATTATTGTCGTTTTAGGTGCTACCTATGCATTTATTCGCTTACGACCAATATTGATGCCTGCAGCCCAACCAACTGTTGATCAACCAGCACAGATTCAAGTTGAGGAAATGGTTGATATTGTTTTAACAACTCAGTTTATCGCACGAGGGGAAGTGATTACGGAAGGCGTAGTTGCAATGATACCTTTCCCGAAAAAAGAGTTGATTGACGGCACTTTCATTACCGACATGGAGGAAGTGGTAGGTAAAAAAGCCCTTTATCCATTGGAACCGCGCATGCCCATTACACCAAGTATGATTCTTGATGCAGTGACAGGTGGTTCAATTGCCGCCTTCGATTTGCCAGTGGATAAAACAGCGTTATCCGTCCCAATCGATCGAGAAGCATTAATTGCTTATGCTCCCCAAGCCGGTGACCACGTTATGGTGATTGGATGTATGTGGTTGGTAGACATCGATCCTGAGTTCCAGACCATTTTACCCAACTTAACCGGTCAGGTAACTGCGCCAAGTCCTGCCACTGAAACGAGTCCTGAAACTCTTTCAGCATCGGTTGCTGGCGGTGGAAGTGCGGTAGGTCGCACAGAATTAGACGCTACTTTAAATGAGCCATTTTATTTGATCCCTTCAGAAGAACAACGCCCCCGCTTGGTGTGTCAGAATTTGATTCAGGATGCCATTGTTTTACGAGTCGGTGAATTTTCCTTAGATGGTGTAGACGAAGAACCTGTTGTTGAGCAACAACCTGCACCAGGAACAGAAGAAGCAGCACCAGTTGAGGAAATCAAACCTGATATCGTTACCCTGGTTGTATCCCCACAAGATGCAGTCTTGTTAAATTACATCAAACGCGCTGGCATTGAGTTTTCATTGGCACTTCGCAATCCCAACAACACTCAAGAAATTGTCACAGATGCTGTTACCCAACAATACTTAATGGATCAAAAAAATATCCCCTTACCAGCGAAATTACCTTTTGCTGTTGAACCCAATTTTGGTGAACTTGCTACTGCACCAGAAACAACAGCACCATAAGCATTGTTTAAATGTTGGAATTTATTACTTGTAACAAAAAATTAAATTGGAGATGATTGATTAATGGCAAAACCAGATATTATTCGGGTATTAATAGTTGATGACATTCAAGAAACAAGAGAAAACATTCGTAGAATGCTTCAATTTGACCCAACAATTGACATTATCGGTGAAGCCAGAACAGGGCGTGAAGCAATTGATATTGCCTACCAGAAAAAGCCCGATGTAATCATTATGGATATAAACATGCCGGATATGGATGGCCTTGTTGCTACTGAGGCCATCCGTAAAAGACTTCCTTATATCCAAATCATTATTCTTTCAGTACAAAATGATGCCAGTTATATGCGCCGTGCAATGCTGGCAGGAGCCCGCGATTTTCTAACAAAGCCTCCTATGATTGATGAGTTAACAAATGCTATTCATCAAGCTGGATTAATGGCAATAGATGAAAAACGCAAAAACAGTGTCTCCATGGCGAACTTGGAAGCTGCTACCACAGGGTCATCCGCAAATATTAAAACCGGGAAAATCATCGTGGTTTATAGTCCAAAAGGTGGTACAGGTTGTACGACAATTGCTACGAACCTTTCCATGGCTTTTGAAAACGAAGATACAAGAGTTGCGTTGGTTGATGCCAATTTTCAATATGGTGATGTTGCAGTTTTTCTAAATGAACAAGGAAGAAACACCATTCTTGACTTAGCTCCTCGGGCAGATGAACTTGATCCAAGAATTGTCGACGAAGTAATGATTGATCATGCTTCATCAAATGTTCACATATTGGCAGCACCACCTAAGCCAGAATTTGCTGATGATGTTACTGGGGAACAATTTTCCAAGGTGCTTCGTTATTTACAAAAACTTTATAATTACATTATTATTGATACAGCGTCTTACTTAACTGATGTTGTTCAAGCTTCTTTAGATATTGCGGATATTATCATTCTTATTGCTACCCAGGAAATACCGTCGATAAAAAGTGCAAATTTATTTCTTGGTCTGACAGATGCTTCTGGAATTGATCGTTCTCGCATACTATTCGTTATGAATCGATTTGATCGTCGAATTTCGATTACCCCTGATCGAGTTGGTGACAGCCTACGGCAGCCTATTGAAATTGTTATTCCGTTTGAAGATAGGGTGGTCACAGCATCGATTAATCGTGGTACACCTTTCATTATTGATAATAAATCAAACGCAATTTCAAAAAGTATTTATACTATAAGAGATACAATTCTGTCCAAAATTTCTTCAAGAGATAAACAACAATCTGATGAAGAAAAATAGTAATAAATAACGGTATTTAAGTTGAGGTAACTTTTATGTCAATCCTCCGAAGAATTCAAGGTGAAAATCAACCCAATGGGAATGGTCAAAATAAACCTGGTGGATCAGATTCTTTAAGAAACCCATCGATTCAATCCAGGCGAATATCTGCACCAACACCAACCGGCATGAATGACACCTATCAAGATTTAAAGAATAGAGTTCAAACCAAGCTTTTAAGTACACTTGACCCCAGTATGGATGTCACACAAACGATTGAAGTAAAAAAAACAATTCAGGAATTATTTGAACAAATTCTTAATGATGAGAATCTCATTCTTTCCAGACCAGAACGTGCACGTATGTTTGAACAGATTTCTGCAGAGATATTAGGTTTTGGTCCCCTTCAATCCATCTTAGAAGATGAGTCCGTAACTGAAATCATGGTTAACGGTGCAAAAAACATCTATGTTGAACGAAAAGGTAAAATCATACGCGAACCGATGACATTTGAAAACAATGAACATGTCATGCGTATTATTGAACGGATTGTAGCACCACTTGGCCGTCGGATCGATGAATCTAGTCCATACGTGGATGCCCGTTTACCAGATGGTTCTCGTGTTAATGCAGTTATTCCTCCTATTTCACTTGTTGGTCCAATTTTAACTATTCGAAAGTTTTCAAAAGTACCGATCTCCATTGAACAGCTTATTGATTTTGGATCGATCACACCGGAAGCAATTCAATTCCTTGATGCTTGTGTAAAAGCTCGTTTAAATATCGTTATCTCGGGTGGAACTGGTTCTGGTAAAACAACTCTGTTGAACATTCTCTCTAGTTTTATTCCAAGCGATGAGCGCATTATTACAGTGGAAAATGCTGCGGAACTTCAATTAAGGCAAGAACACGTAGTAACGTTAGAATCCCGGCCGGCAAATATCGAAGGAAAAGGTGAAGTAAGTATTCGCCAGCTTGTGATTAATACGCTTCGTATGCGCCCAGACCGTATTATTGTTGGAGAAATTCGCGATGAAGCAGCATTGGACATGCTTCAAGCAATGAACACCGGTCATGATGGTTCAATGACAACAGCTCACTCAAACAGCCCGCGTGATACATTGGCACGTCTTGAGACAATGACTCTTATGGCTGGTATGGATTTACCAGTACGTGCTATTCGTGAACAAATTGCCGCAGCTATTGATCTGGTAGTCCATCAATCTCGTATGCGGGATGGATCTAGAAAGGTTACTCACCTTACTAATGTTAATGGTATGGAAGGTGATGTAATTACAATGACAGATATTTTTGTTTTCGAACAAGCTGGTTTTGAGAATGGGCGTGTTATTGGGCGTTTACGGCCAACTGGACTGCGTCCAAAATTTATGGATCAGATAGAGCAATCAGGAATCCACCTCCCACCCTCAATATTTGGAATGGGAGACCGCCGTCGAATATAAAATCTAAAGGCAGGCTAATTTATGGATTTAAATCAACTCATTTTATCAATTAATCCCATCCTCATTTTGGCTGTGGGTGGAGGTCTAGCTTTAATATTATTAATCGTAGGTATTGTAGTTTCCATCAGCTCAGATCGTCAAACAGCCGAATTCGAGCGGTTAGGGCGTTATATTAAAGATGATGAAGTATTATCTGAAAAAGAGCGTAGTGCCCCCCTCACCGATTGGTTAAATAACCGATTAGCAAAATCATCACTTGGTGAAAGAATTTCCGTTCAGCTTTCTAGAGCTGACTTAAAAGTTAAACCCGGAGAGTATATCGCTCTTATTGCTATCGTAATGATCTTTATGGGTGGTCTTTTCTGGTATATTGGTGGACGCGGAACGACGGGAAGTTACGTTGTTGCGATTATTGGAATGGTAATTGGATATTTTTTGCCAGGAATGTACGTCAAACGACAACAAAGCCAACGATTAATTAAATTTGATCAACAATTACCGGATATGCTAAATCTGATGGTAAATGGTTTGCGGGCTGGTTTTTCAACCATGCAAGCCATGGAAGCAATTTCTCGTGAATTACCTGCACCAATATCTGATGAATTTAGAAGGGTTGTTCAGGAAATGCAATTGGGTTTACCAATGGAAAAAGCATTGGATAATCTATTAGGACGAATCCCCAGTGAAGATCTAGATTTAACCATAACAGCAATCAATGTTCAAAGAGAAGTGGGTGGTAACTTAGCTGAAATTCTAGATACGATATCTTATACAATCCGTGAACGTATACGAATTAAAGGTGAAATAAGGGTTCTCACTACTCAAGTAATGTATTCAGGAAAATTTTTATCCGTACTGCCGCTTTTTGTAATGGGTATATTATATTTGTTAAACCGCGAATACATGATGACATTTTTTAAACCGGAAAGTTTTCCATGTGGTTATATCGCATTAGGACTAGCTGCTATCCTAATTGTTTCTGGTTATTTCGCGATGAACAAAATCGGTGATATTGAAGTATAAGCACATAAGAAAGGTAAATTAAGATGAGTTTAATTCCAATTATCATATTAGTTGCATTTGTTATCACCGGGGTTGTCATTCTAACAGTTATTGGTATCCGTAACCCAGGTGGTGTAGCCGGTGATGAAAAACTTTTACAATCCCGTTTGGAAGAATTTAGCGCAGGAGAAGAGCCTTTAGAATTACGCAAATTAGAGTTATCTCAGCCTTTTTCCGAACGTGTGGTATATCCAATAGCCAGAAAATTAGGAACGGTAGCCATCCGTTTTACTCCTCAAAACGCCAGACAATCAATTGAAAAGAAGTTAGAGTTATCCGGTGCTTCATCAAAAATTGATCCAACCATGATTCTGGCTCTACAATTTATTGGAGTCTTTTTCTTTGGGGGGCTTGTATTTTTTGTTTTGAATATTGGATCTCTTAATTGGCCTGTTGGAAGAAAACTGTTAATCTCCCTTATATTTGGATTAATTGGTTTTTATTTTCCACAATTAGCATTATCCTCACAAATCTCAAAAAGACAGAAAGAAATTCGAAAAGCCATGCCTGATGCATTGGACTTATTAACCATTTGCGTTGAAGCTGGTTTAGGCTTTGATGCAGCTATGGCTAAGGTCAGTGAAAAATGGGAAAGCCAATTGTCAATGGCTTTTGCACGAGTAATTCAAGAAATTCAATTAGGTAAAGTGCGTAAAGATGCCTTACGTGATATGGCTGACCGGATTGGTCTCTCAGAAATGACAAGTTTCACTGCGGCTGTTATCCAAAGTGAACAATTGGGTGTTAGTTTATCAAAAGTTTTGCGGATCCAAGCAGACCAAATGAGAATCCGCCGTCGTCAATTAGCTGAAGAAGAAGCACATAAAGCCCCTATTAAAATGTTAATACCGATGGGCTTATTAATTTTTCCATCGCTAATGATTGTTCTTTTAACACCAGCCGCCTTAAGGTTATTCCAATCTGCTTTAGGCCAGATGTTTCAATAATAAAAAATTGATCAATCCAACAACTTAAAATGAACCTCCATTTAATAAATTTAGGTTACGGTTTATTAGATTTATTGTTTCCCCCCAATTGTCCTGGTTGTGGTTTATTAGGTTTACATTGGTGTGAGCATTGTCATAATAAAGTAAACAAGATCACACCACCTTTCTGCGAACACTGTGGCAATCCACAATCATTACAACTTAAAAGATGTGATTGTTCTCAAACCATACCTCATCTTGATTTATTACGATCTTATGCTTTTTATTTGCCACCCCTTTCTTCAGCAATTCACCAATTTAAATACAATCGAGATTTCATGTTAGCAAATTCATTAGCTTTTTATCTTCATAATATGTACAATGAATATAAATTAGAATCCGATATAATTATTCCAGTACCTTTAAATAAAAAAAGACTTCGAGAACGTGGTTTTAATCAAGCTGGCTTATTGGCTAATAATTTAGCGAAAAAAGTTGGTTTACCTTATGTAACACAGGCGTTATTTCGCACCAGAAAAACCCGTTCACAGGTTGGCTTATCCCGTTTGGAACGTTTGGCAAATGTCCAGGATGCATTTTCTGCAACTCCAGCAATCGTTGAAGACAAACGTATCTTAATTATTGACGATGTCACCACAACGGGAGCAACCATGGAAGCCTGTGCAAAGGCTTTGAAGGAAGCAGGTGCAAAAGTTATAGTAGGATTATCAATCGCACGTGCTCTACCAACATCCAACGGGTTCTCGGATCACGAAATATACCCAACGTCTGTTTAAAACCCTTAAGCATAGGAGGTAATAATGGCAAACAAAGTTGATATCTTCGCAAAAAATCTAAAGGTAACAGATCGATTAGATGAATACACAAATAAAAAAATTGAAAAGTTATACCGTTACCTGAATGACATCGACGAAACACGAATAGATTTATCTTATGTTAAATCTGCAAGGAATGCTTCTGATCGTCAGGTTGCACAAATTACAATCCGCGGTCGTGGTTACATCCTGCGTACAGAAGAAAGGTCAGATGATATTTTCTCGGCAATTGATGCAGCGGTAGATAAAATGCAACGCCAAATAGCTCGACTTAAAGGAAAAAGACAAAAAGGTCGTGGCGACGGTTCATCAGTCTCAGACATGGCTATGGAAATCCCTGAGATGGAAGAAACTGAGGAAGAAGAAGTCATTATCGAAAGAAGAAAATCATTTACATTAATCCCCATGGATGAACTAGAAGCGATTGAACAAATGAAGTTATTGGGACACGAAAACTTTTTTGTTTTTTACAATATGAATACCGAAGCAGTGAATGTGTTATATCGCCGTCGCAACGGAGGTTATGGTATCATCGAGCCAAAATTGGGATAAATCTGATTAAAATGACGCAATGGGACTGGCTAAGCCAGTCCTTTTTTTATGGATTAGCTTAATCCTTGTCACCAAATTTAGGCTGCGCTATAATCTAAACCGGTAATTTTTATTATATTTATAAAAAGGTGATCGAATGATAGATGTAAATGAACTACGTAAAGGTGTAACCTTTGAAATCGATGGAAACTTGTTCAAGGTATTAGATTATAACCACCACAAACCTGGACGCGGCGCTGCGACAATTAAAGTTAAAGCACGCAATATGATTACAGGAGCAAATATTGAAAAAACGTTTAATTCTGGAGAAAGGGTCCAGGATGTACGTTTAGAATATCATAATGCTCAATATCTTTATAATGATGGTGAGTTTTATTACTTTATGGATAACGAGAATTTTGAACAATATCCTATCAAAGATGATGTAATTGATGAAGGTATTAATTATCTTAAAGAAAACATGGAAGTAAAAATCACATTTTACGATGGCAAAGCAATTGACATTGAGTTACCAAATTCCGTGGATTTAGAAGTAACCTATGCCGAGATAGCCGTTAAGGGTGATACCGCAACAGGGCAAAACAAAAAAGTTCAAGTCGAAACAGGCGCAGAAGTAGCAACTCCTTACTTCATTGTCACTGGTGATATCATACGTGTGGATACACGCACAGGAGAATACGTTACCCGCGTTTCACAATAAAAATGAAAACCCCATACGATAAAGAATGCCCCTATTTTTTCGGCGATTATTACCGTGGCCGCAATCATGAAGAATGTCGTCTGATTGAGGCTTCTGGTGATTCAAAACAGTGGACAAGTAAACTTTGTAAAAATTGTCCTGTACCTTCTATCGTTCAAGCGAATGCTTGTTCAAATATGGTATTGGAAGGTAGGATTGGAAAAATAGTTTTAGGTTTTGGAAAACATATGCAAATTAATGCATACTGCAAAAAAACAAATAAGAAGGTAAAAGAACCTCATATCGGTTGTGGTGAATGCCATCCCCTTCCGGAGATTTTTTTGGAAGACAAATGACAGTAACCATATTATTCGATTTAGATGACACCTTATTACAAAATTCAATGGAATGTTTTTTACCTGCTTATTTTCAATTGTTAGGTAAACATCTAAATCAGTATTATCCTGCAGAAAAATTACCTCAATTAATTTTACATGCAACAAATAAAATGATTTCCAATATCAATCCTTCTTATACGCTGGAAGATCGATTTAACCAAGAATTTTACAAACATATTTATAAAAATGATGATAAATTGCAAGAATCAATCTTGGATTTTTACGATAATATTTTTCCACAACTAGAAACGAAAACCAGAAAAATTGAAGGCGTTCGAGAATTAATCCAAAAATTACATCATGATGGTTATGCTATAGGGATTACTACCAATCCTTTGTTTCCTAAGCAAGCGATACTCCATCGTCTTGCTTGGGCTGGTATTCCAAACCATGACTTTCATTATCAAATAATTACATCCTATGAGGACTTTCATTTTGCGAAGCCCCATCCTGAATATATAGCTGAAACTTTAACGCAAATGGGATGGCCTGATGGGCCTGTGATGCTTGTAGGAAACGATTGGACCGCAGATATTCTGCCTGCAGAAGAATTAGGAATCCCCACTTTTTACCTTGGCTCACAAACTGAAAGCACTAAGGTACAACAAAATCCATTAAGTAAGACAGGTAATCATGACGAAATTTATTCTTGGATAAAGGATACACTTCAACAAATAACAACATTCGAATGCATTCATACACCCTCGGCGTATTTAGCAATTTTACGCTCTACCCCAGCCGGTTTAGAAACTATTTTAAAAAATATATCTTTGGAAGAAAGTAAGGCTAAGCCCATCAAAGATGAGTGGAGTATCGTTGAAATAATATCTCACTTATATGATGTTGATAAAGAAGTTAATATTCCTCGATTAAAAAAATTAAAATCAAGCCAGGAACCTTTTTTTACAGCTATTAATACTGATGACTGGGCTGTAATAAAAAATTATCAAGAAAATCAATTTCCAAAAATATTTAATCTCTTTATTCAGACCAGATTAGAATTGATTGATGAAATCCTTTCATTAAGTGAAGAAGACTGGGCTAAGACAATATCCCATACAGTTTTTGGTCCTACAACAGTACTGGAAATTATAAAATTTATTGCTCAACATGACCGTATTCACATTCAACAAATACACAAAACCCTTACTGTGATTTAATTTTATTTTATTAAATTTGAGATTTTTCATCTGTGTTTACGCGAAACACATCCAAAATTCTTCGAACAATTTCATAGATCACATTTTGTTTAAAACCACAAATCCATGCAAATACATAAATAACTGCAGCGGATTGAATTACTTCACCTCCACTCGCACCTGCTGTAAGCGATAAAAAACCTGCTTGAATCACTAAATAAACAAAACCACCTAATGAAATACCTAATATCGGGTTTGTGATATACCATAATGAAAATTGGGGATCGAAATCTTGGTCAGCAGCGATATGTTTCCATAGAGCATATAAAGCCCCAACCACGCCGCCAAAGCCTCCCCAAACCAAACTGTTTACCAAAAGATTGATATTAAAAATGTCATTTGCAATACTTGTGATAATCTGATTTTCATTAAAATTAAACCAGAAAATTAAAAACACCAATAGCAGCATCCAGACAAATTCATAAACCAAAAGTGGAACACCAACCTGTTTACTGACAATTTTTACTTTTTTAGCAAATAGCAATCGATATTCGATCTCAGCGAGAATACCTGATACCTCATCAAACTGATCACTACCAGACATTATCCGTTTTCTGGCCTCTTCTAGTTTTGTGATCAAAGTCAGCCCTAAATTCACATTATTCATCTCTGAGATTACACGATCCTCTAATTCATCAATTTTTGACCACAAACTTGAAAGTTCGTTTTTGGTAATAAATATGCTCGAAAGGTTTTCTGATTTCTCGTTTTTAGGTTGTAAAGGATCACCAATCTTTAATTCACCCGATATTTCATCATCGGGTAAAATCGGCATTGAAGCGCGCATTGGGTTATCAGGCAAGAGGGTTTCCTGATTCAACTGATCCGGTATCTTATCCTCAATCCTTAAATCATTAACTTCTTGATCCTCGGCCTTATCCACCATACCAACCTCCACTTTTTACCGAAATTCATCTTTCTCTACAGTATAGGAAAAATAAAATTTTTCGTCAATCAAAAAATTAAATATCTGCTCAAATATCTTGTTTATAAGAAATACATAAGATATTTAACCAATCCTTAACCAAAAACTAGCCGCCCCTCCATTAGGTTGGTATAATTCCGAAAAAGTTATACCTGTAAATATGAAAGATAAGGTAAATTAAACTTTCCTGAGTGGGAGGTATCGGTGAATTCAAGAAACCAATCCTATGTAATTTATTTGCTGTTGTTTGTAGCCATTATCGTGATGGCTGTATATAGTTTTAGTCAACGCAGCAGCACAGAAACATTAACTTTAAACCAAATCGCAGCTGACATTCAAGCCGGAAGAATTTCCGAAATTGAAGAGGATGAAAACCGAATCCGTGTGGTTTATTACGAAGATGCACGTGAAGGTCTTTCTAACAAAGAAACAAATGCAACTTTGGTTGAACAGTTATTGAATCTAGGCGTGACGGAATCAAATCTTAGTCCAGATAAAATAAAAATTGTCATTAAACCACCAAGTCCATGGTTAGGTGTATTAACTGCACTGGGTTATATCCTACCGTTCTTAATTCTTGGCGGTGCTTTTTTCTTCATATTCCGCCAAGCACAAGGAAGCAATAATGCTGCAATGTCATTTGGAAAATCCAAAGCTCGGATGTTCACGGGTGACCACCCTACAGTAACATTTAAAGATGTTGCTGGAGTAGAGGAAGCCAAGGAAGAACTTCAAGAAGTTGTTGAATTTTTACGAGAACCACAAAAATTTATTTCCCTAGGCGCAAGAATTCCTAAAGGTGTTTTACTGGTTGGCCCTCCAGGCACTGGGAAAACTTTATTGGCGAAAGCAGTCTCGGGTGAAGCTGGAGTCCCATTCTTTAGTATCTCTGGTTCCGAATTTGTTGAAATGTTTGTGGGTGTGGGCGCCAGTCGTGTACGCGATTTATTTGAACAAGCAAAACGTCATTCGCCTTGTATTATTTTTGTAGACGAAATTGATGCAGTCGGACGTCAACGTGGGGCTGGTTTAGGTGGAAGCCATGATGAACGAGAACAAACCTTAAATCAAATGTTAGTAGAAATGGATGGGTTTGATACGGACACCAATGTAATCATTATGGCAGCAACAAACCGACCTGATATTTTAGATCCAGCCTTATTACGCCCAGGTCGTTTTGATCGTCGGGTAGTATTAGATCGTCCTGATGTGAGAGGACGCGAAGCAATCTTAAATGTTCATGTCAAGGGCAAACCACTTGCAGATGACATCGACTTGAGCGTACTTGCCCGGTCAACACCTGGTTTTGTCGGTGCTGATTTGGAAAATATGGTTAACGAAGCAGCCATTTTAGCGGCACGGCGCAATAAAAAATCAATCGGCCAACCTGAGTTTGAAGAAGCCATTGAACGATTAATTGCCGGTCCGGAACGGAAAAGTCGATTAATCAGTAAAGATGAAAAGCAAATTGTTGCTTATCATGAAGCGGGTCATGCTGTCGTTATGCATGTATTGCCGGAAGCTGATCCGGTTCAAAAAGTATCCATCATAGCTCGAGGTATGGCAGGTGGTTATACATTAGCTTTGCCATCTGAAGATCGAATGTTGATGGCCAAGAAAAAAATGTTAGCCGATATGATTGGTTTGATGGGTGGTCGCGCTGCGGAAGAATTGATATTTGATGATATCACTTCGGGTGCATCCAATGATATTGAACGGGTTACAAAATTAGCCCGTACCATGGTGATGCGGCTTGGTATGAGCGATGATTTAGGACCTATGATTTATGGTCAAAAAGAAGAACTCGTATTTTTGGGACGTGAAATATCTGAACAACGAGATTACTCGGAAGCTGTAGCTGAAAAAATCGATCAAGAGGTTCACGAAATTGTTGTTTCTGTTTACAGTGAAGCCAAACGGATTTTAAATGAATATAAAGAAAGCCTCATTGCCGTTGCAACAAAATTGTTGGAGGTGGAAACCCTATCGAAAGAACAATTTGAAGAGGTATTTCCCTCACCCGTAACAAAAAAGAGTGGTGTGCCAATGTTAAACACACCCATTGGTCCAAAAGAAATATAATAAAAATGAGACCGGCAGGAAATTCCTGACCGGTCTTTTTTTATTTATTCGGAAGCAACCATCCTTCATCCCGATAAATATAGTTTACCAAATCATCAATATTTAAAGTCTCAGCATCAAACCATTGAATAGAGGGATCATTTTCATTAAACCAATTAGCTTGCCGCCTCACAAAAATTCTTGTTTTTCGTTTAATCAATCGTATTGATTCTTCTAGTGAAATTTCACCTTCAATATATGCGTACATTTCTTTATATCCAATGCCAGACATGGATGCCAGATCTCGGTCATATCCTTTGTTGATTAATCGCTGTACTTCATCTTCAAGCCCATTATTAATCATTAGATCGATTCTTTGGTCAATTCTTTCATACAAAGTTTTTCGATCTCTTTTTAAGCCAATAATTTTCCTGGAAAATGGAGAGTTGGATAATCGTTTTTGATTTGAAAATTTTTCACCTGTTAAATAAATCACTTCTAACGCCCGAATAGACCGACGAAGATTTCGATAATCAATTTGTTCAGCCGCTTCAGGATCATTTTTCTTTAACATTTTATAAACAAATTCTTTGCCTTTTTCTTTCGCAATTTGTTCAAAATATGCACGCAATTGTTCATTTGGTGCGATCTCTGGCATTTGCCAGGCTTCCATTACAGATTTTACATATTGCCCTGTCCCACCGACTAATAGTGGTATTTTTTCCTCATTGTGAAGCTGATCAATCAGCTTAATGGCTGATTCTTGAAATAGTGAAAGACTCCAGGTTTCATCCGGATCTGCAATATCTACAAGATGATGAACAATCCCAGCCATTTCTTCTTTCGTTGGTTTGGCTGTGCCTATATCCATTCCACGGTAAAAATAACGGGAGTCAGCAGAAATGATTTCCGCTTTCAATTTTTTCGCTAATTGAATTGAAGTCTCTGTTTTTCCCACTGCTGTGGGTCCTACCAAAACGATTAATGGTTTCGGGACATTAAGCTGCTGCATTTTTAATCCATTGCACATCATAAGAATTTGATTTGGGGTTTCTGTTAATTGAGATAATATCAATCCGCCATAGAGGTTCCTGATGATAATAGGTACTAATATAAATCAAAGCGGTGTTAATAATATGTTTTATTTTATCACCTGCCACTGCCTGGTCTGGTGATCCGAAATGTAAAGATTGCCTGGTTTTCACTTCAAAAAAGACCAAACTATCGCCATCCCACCCAATCAAATCAATTTCTCCATATCTGCTGCGATAATTTTTTGCTAAAATTTTTACACCCTGTTGTGCAAGAAAATCATTAGCAGTTTGTTCACCCCACCTTCCAAGTTCATGTTTTTGTAAAAACCCCATTTCTATCCTGCAATTCTATAAAAAATTTTGATCCGTGCTACACTTATGCCATGAGAAATAAATCGAATTTGATTATTTTATTTTTTATCTCAAGCTTTGTTTTAGTTCAATGTTCACCATATCCAACTTGTCCAAAAGACATTATTTGTACTACGGTATCAGCCGAAAAACCAATAACCATTCCATTCATTTTACCCTTAACCAGTCAAAACACTGCCTTAATTGAAGAGCAAAAAGCCGCCATACAATTAGCTTTTCAACATTCAAAACTTCAACCGGAATTGTTCCAACTCGAATTCTTAGATAATTACGATTTGCAAATAAATAATCAAAAACAAATAGACTCCCTATTGGAAAATCCAACATCACCCCTTATCGTGAGTTCTTTCTCATCAAATAGTGAAATCAATTTAAATACAGATGGAAATGTTTTTAACGAATATGAATTTGGTAAAACTCCAAATTCATTATTTGCCATTCCAGGAATAAATAATTATTTTCTTAAAGCGATTAACGTCTTATCAAATAACATTGATCTTTCAAATGAACAAACTATCCTTTTAACTTCTTATAATCACCAAGAAAAATTAAAATCCAGTTCTTTTTGTTCTCAAGAGCTAATCGATTGTTATCCTTTTGATTCCTTAATATTTGACCAAACGAATCAAGAAAAAATTAAAACAGCAGATGTGCTCATTCTTGTATCAGACCAAACGGATATAAAAGAATGGCTTGCACAAATACCATTCATTTCTAATCAAAAAATCATTCTATTTGACACCAATTTTCAAAAACCATTTTTCATATCTGATCGTCCTGGCACGATTTATTGGTTATTGCCAAATTTTTGGTTCGAGGATGATCATCTCCCTTTGCACGAGATATATCAAGAAGAGTGGAATTCGGCATTCAGTTATTGGACCTATCACCTGACCAAGCAATTATTTCAAGCGCTTGAAACCAACATTAGCCCGCCGAAATCAGGTTTCCGGCTCATTTTTACCAGTCAACTGAAAGAGGCCATTCCGAATCAAATAAAAGATCCGGTGGTTTTGTTTAAACTCTACCAATTCGATACCAGCCAACTTATAATAAAAAATAACGAAAATTAAATAACGTGGAGGGAGAATGCCAACTGCTGAAATTATTACCATCGGAACGGAGTTGTTATTAGGAGAAATTCAAGATACCAACACACACACTATAGCGAATGTTTTTCGAAATGCAGGCATTGATTTATTTCGATCAACAACAATTGGTGATAATGAAGAGCGAATTGAAATTGTCGTCAAAGAAGCACTCCAACGTTCTCAAATCATTTTAACAACTGGCGGTTTAGGTCCAACAGTGGATGACCCCACCCGATCTGCCATTGCAAAAGCGTTAGGAGTAAAAACAGAATTCCAACCTGAATTATGGGCACAAATTCAGAAAAGATTTCTTGATTTTGGCAGAAGTCCTACAGAAAATAATAGACGGCAAGCTTTTATTCCCCATGGGGCTCTTCCGATAGAAAACCCTGTTGGCACGGCACCAGCATTTATTGCGGAATCTGGAAATTCTGTTTTAATTGCATTACCTGGCGTTCCCGCGGAAATGGATTATCTATTAAGAAATGCTGTAATGCCATTTCTGCGAACCCGTTTCCAGCTTGAAGGAATTATTAAAGCATTCATTATCCATACGGCAGGTGTTGGCGAATCCCAAATTGACGAACAAATAGCTGATCTTGAAACTTTAAAAAATCCAACCGTAGGATTAGTCGCCCATCCCGGGCAAACCGATATTCGTGTCACTGCAAAAGCTGCATCGGAAGAAATTGCTGATTTAATGATTCAACAGGTTGTAGATATAATAAAAACTCGGCTTGGAGACATAATCTTCGGAACCAATGAAACCAGCTTAGCACAAGTTGTTGCACAATCAATTCAGGAACAAAATAAAAAAATCGCAATAATTGACGCTGGGTTACAGGGATCAATAAAAAAGATATTATCCACCTACAGTACTGAATTAATTCATGCACAAGTTGAAGAATTAAATATCTCAGACCAAGAACTTGAAAAATTAACAAAAAAATTGTACAAAGAAAGCAGTCCCCATCTGGCAATTGGAATTAGCTTTTTAATACAGCCTGCGAAATCCAAACTTCATCTTGTTTTTATCAATCAAAATGGTGTTTTCAAATCTACATATTCTTTTGGGGGGCATGAAAAAATAGCACATCCCTGGGCAATTAATTATGTTTTGAACTCAATTCGGAAATTTATAAACGAAAAACATTAGAAGGAGAAAAAATGAAAAAAGTTACAACAATATTAAAGAATGCAATCATTTTAACTATGGATGAAGATTATAATTTATATTCTCCTGGAGCCATTGTAATTCAAAACGAAAAAATCGAAGCTGTAGGTTTGGAAACAGATATTTTAGCTGATTTCGATTCAGAAGAGATTATCGATTGTGGCGGAAATATCATTATGCCTGGATTAATAAACGCTCACACACATGTTCCAATGACACTGTTACGTGGGTTAGCAGATGATTTACGTCTGGATGTCTGGTTACTTGGTTATATGATGCCAGTTGAAAGGGAATACGTGACACCTGAATTTGTTCAGTTAGGAACAAAATTAGCTTGTGCCGAAATGATTCGGGGTGGTATCACGTGTTTTGCAGATATGTATTATTTTGAAGACGATGTTGCCGAAGCTGCCGCAGAAGCAGGAATGCGCGCTGTTTGTGGAGAATCCATTCTAAAGTTTCCTACTCCCGATGCGCAATCCTATGAAGAGTCATTAGAATATACCAGAAAATTTATTGAACGATGGAAGGATCATCCATTAATTGTTCCTGCTGTTGCCCCCCATGCACCTTATACCTGTACAGAAGATATTTTACAAAAAGCAACTGAATTAGCGGTTGAATATGATGTACCACTACATATTCATCTAGCTGAAACGCAAAGTGAAGTGGAAAACTCACGGAATGAGCATGGAATGCCCGTGATCCCCTATGTAAAAAAACAAAAAGTTTTTAATGCTAAGGTTATCGCTGCCCATTGTGTGCATATAGACCCAGGCGAAATTCGCACTTTAAAGAGTGTGAAAGCAGGGATTGCTCACAACCCCTCCTCTAACCTCAAATTAGCTTCCGGCATAGCACCTGTCAAACATATGTTGGATGTTGGCGTAAATGTAGGTATCGGTACGGATGGCACAGCTTCAAATAATGACTTGGACATGTTTGAAGAAATTCGATTAACCACATTTTTACAAAAAGGCACATCTGGAGATCCAACCGCATTACCTGCCAAACAAACTTTAAATATGGCTACGCGCATGGGGGCAAAAGCTATTCATATTGACGATATTACCGGTTCACTGGAAATTGGTAAGCGTGCAGATTTAATTTTAATCTCGCTTAAGCCAACCCACAATTCTCCTTCCTTCCGTCATCATCCGGACGCAGCTTATAGCCAGGTGGTCTATGCAGCCAAAGCAACCGATGTTTCTGATGTGATGATCAATGGAAAATGGGTCATGCGCGATCACCAGTTAAAAACATTGGATGAAAACCAATTAATTGATGAAGCTCAAACCTACGCAAAAAAAAATAGATGCATTTTTACGAAAACGCGAATCTTCTATTCTTTCAAAATTGATTGCGATTGGCGGTGCGATGGAAGAAGAAAGCTTTGAAGTACAACTAAAGGTAAAACTCACCGACCCCGCTGAAATGGTAAATCGAATTAAAGATAGTGATTTAAACGTAATTCGTAAACGTCATTACCGCGAATATGACACTTATTTCTTTTTTGAAGACCCCGAACAAGGCCGATTACGATACCGTGAAGACCACTTTATATCAGAAAGAAATGAAATTACTAATGTGCGTTCCAGACTAACATTAATTGGATTAAAACGAGACCAACAAACACAAGATAAAGTAATGTTATCTCGCTCCCGTTATCTTGCCCCTGCCACTCAAAGTTTAAGGTTTTATAAAGAATATTTTAATCCCACAATAACACATGAAATCAACAAAGACCGAAAACGCTTCCTGGTTGAATTTAAGGACACTGAATTTTTCATTAATGTGGATCAATTTATGGAGCCTCAATTAGGTAGTTTTTTGGAAATTAAGAGCCGAACCTGGAGCCGAAAAGATGCGGAACATAAATCTCAACTTGTTCTGGAATTATTAGAATACCTGGGAATAGACGATATCCATCCAATCGCATCCGATTATATTGAATTACTCAAAAAACTTGAATACTAATTTCCTTGGGAGGGAATAACAATGTCGGATTATAAATCAATTAATGTACTATTTATAGCATCGGAAGCAGCGCCATTAATTAAAGTTGGTGGACTGGGAGATGTCGCTGGTTCTTTGCCCAAAGCATTAAATAATCTGCCTGCTTCGTTATTACATGGACAGAACCTGGATGTACGTTTAGTTATTCCCTTCCACTCCAAAATTACACAAATGTTAAATACTATTCAATTGGTTGCAAGTTTTGTTATTCCCCATCCACAAGGGAATATCCCTGCCCGCGCCTTCTTGACCAACGTGGAAGGTGTTCCCGTTTATCTGATTGAAGGGTCTTCCATCTTATCAGACAAAGATGTTTATTCAAGTGATCCCAGTTTAGATGCACAAAAATACATCTTTTTTTCTTTAGCCGCGCTTGAAATGGCGCGTACCATTAATTGGCGGGTCGATATTTTACATGCCAATGACTGGCATACCGCGGTTTCAGTATATGACCTCAAAATCCGGAGGCCACAAGATCCATTTTTTGTTAACACCAAATCTGTTTTAACTATGCACAATATGCCCTATATGGGCGCTGGTGCAGAAAAAGTATTACATGAATTTGGAATTCCTGGCTGCGCTTGCCCCACACTACCGGAATGGGGAAGAAATACCCCCCTACCATTGGGTATGTATGCAGCAGATCAAATATTAACTGTTTCTCCTAATTATGCGAAAGAGATTATGACCCCAGCTTATGGGTGTGGTTTACAAGATTTTCTGTCCAGCAGGAAAGAATCGGTTGCGGGTATATTGAATGGTTTAGACGAATCAAAATGGGATCCCACCACAGATAAAGCAATTCACTATAATTATGGCCCCGCACAATTAGATATTCGTACGAAAAATAAACTTGCACTACAAACCGAGTTTGGACTTGAAAAAAATGAAAACATTCCCCTCTTCATTCTAATCAGCAGAATGGACCAACAAAAAGGGGTCGATCTAGCTATCAATGGATTTAGGCTGATTAGGGACCTGAAGTGGCAGGCAATTTTATTAGGAACAGGAGATGCTGTACTGGAATCTGCCTGCCGCAGTTTAGAAGTGGAATTTCCGCAACGCGTACGAGCCGCTATTCGTTTTGATTTGCACTTATCACGTAGAATGTATGCTGGAGGTGATATTCTCGTTATCCCCTCGCGTTATGAACCATGCGGATTAACCCAGATGATTGCGATGCGTTATGGTTGTGTTCCATTGGCAAGAGCAACAGGTGGATTAACAGATACAATCACTGATACTGAAGACTTAAGTAAAAAGAATGGGTTTTTATTTACTAATGCAACAGCAGAAGACTTTGCCGAAGCCAGTACCAGAGCTATAAATACTTTTCAAAATCAAACCGAATGGCGCAAATTACAAGTAAATGGAATGAACAGCAATTTCTCATGGGAAAAATCTGCTTTGGCATATGCTGAAATTTATATGAAGTTATTAGGAGATCTTGAATGAAAACCCGAGCTGTCATTCTTGCTGGCGGTGAAGGTACACGCTTGAAGTCACTGACGGCAAAAAGAGCCAAGCCCGCTGTTTTATTTGCTGGAAAGTACCGAATTATCGATTTTACATTATCAAACTGTGTAAATTCGCAAATTAATGATGTTATGATTTTGGCTCAATATCGCCCCCAATCTATGATGGCACATATTGGTTCAGGTGGGCCGTGGGACTTAAATGTGGACTTTACAGGTGGTGTTCGAATTCTAACCCCCTATAAAGCCAAAGCATCGGACTGGTTTGTTGGCACCGCAGATGCCGTTCAACAAAATTTTTCTTTTATTAAACGGGGAAACCCAGACAATATATTAATTCTTTCAGGTGATCATATCTATGCAATGGATTACCGCAAAATGATTAATTTTCATGAAAGCATGGATGCAGATTTAACCATAGCCTGTCTCGAAGTGCCCATTGCAGAAGCTTCTCGTTATGGCATTTTGCATTTTGATGAAAACCATAATGTTCTAGATTTTGTGGAAAAACCATCTCAACCGCCTTCGAATACAGCCAATATGGGTATTTATCTTTTTAAACAAGATTCATTAAATCAAGTTTTGTGGGACGACCACTTTAGTTCAAACTCAAACCACGATTTTGGAAAGGACATTATTCCTGCCATGTTAAAAAGTGGCAAAAAAGTTTGTGCTTATCCATATTCAGGTTATTGGGTAGATGTGGGAACTATTGAATCCTACTGGAAAGCCCAAATGGAATTATTAAATTCCCCCCCCTCTTTTAATTTATACCATCCAGATTGGATCATTCATACCAGAACCGAAGAACGCCCGCCTGCCTTCATCCACGGGAAGGCAAATATTCATGATTGTCTCATTTCTGATGGCTGTAAAATAGAACCTGGAGCCCAATTAAAAAATTGTATTTTATCTCCGGGTGTAGTGGTAAAATCTAATGCCATCGTTCACGATTCTATTATTTTTACTGATTCGATCATTCATGAAAAAGCCCAAGTTTATAAAACGATAATGGATAAACGGGTAGTAATTGAACAGAATTGTAAAATCGGGAGTTTGAAAAATCCAATGATAACGATCATTGGTAGGGATTCAATTGTTCCCACAGAAGTAACCATTCAGGGTGGTGCAGTAATAGGCACCGATGTAATCCATTCGGATTATTCAACTAATTTAATAAAATCTGGAGAAAATTTATTAACAAGGAGACTTCCTTATGAAATTTAATCGCGCAGCAGGCATATTGCTCCATCCATCCAGTTTGCCGGGACCGGATGGCATTGGAGATATCGGTCCGGAAGCCTATCACTGGGTTAATTTCTTAAAAGAAACAGGCTGTTCTTTATGGCAAGTTTTGCCGTTAGGACCAACCGGTTATGGAGATTCCCCATACCAATGTTTTTCTGCTTTTGCAGGAAACCCTTATTTAATTAATCCTCTTTTCTTGATGGAAGATGACTTACTTCACCAAGAAGACTTGGACGAACGGCCAAACTTTAATCCCAAAAATGTGGAATTTGGAAAAGTAATTGATTGGAAAATCAAACTACTCGAAAAAGCATTTCATAATTTCCAAAAAATGCAACCCGAGGAACTGGTCAAAGAGTTTAAAAAATTTAAAAAAAATGAACAAGTCTGGTTAGAAGATTACGCCTTATTTATGTCATTAAAACAAAATTTCAACGGCGCTCCTTGGGAAAACTGGCCTATTAAATTTCGTCAACGCGAAGAATCCGTTATAGAAAATTTCAAATCGGAACAAAGTGAAAAAATTGAATCCCATAAGTTCCGACAATTTATTTTTTATCGGCAATGGCTTGCTTTAAAAAAATATGCGAATGAGCAAGGAATTTCTATCATTGGCGATATACCTATTTTTGTAGCATATGATTCTGCCGATGCCTGGGCTAATCCTGAACTCTTTTATTTCGATAAAACGGGCAAACCCACTGTCGTTGCAGGCGTTCCACCCGATTATTTCTCCGAAACTGGTCAATTATGGGGCAATCCACTTTATCGCTGGGATGTTCACCAAAAAACAAAATATCGTTGGTGGTTAAGTCGGATTAAGTCAACATTAACTTTATTTGACATTGTAAGATTGGACCATTTTCGTGGTTTTGTGGCATATTGGGAAGTGCCGGCAGGTAACCAGACAGCAGAAGTCGGTCAGTGGGTTCCAGGGCCAGGGGCAAAATTTTTCTCCGCAATCAAAGAAGAATTAGGTGAATTGCCAATCATTGCTGAAGATCTGGGTGAGATCACGCCAGACGTATTTGAATTACGTGATCAATTTGACCTACCCGGGATGAAAATATGTCAATTTGCCTTTGGGGGCGATCCAGAAGAGCCTTTCCTACCCCACAATTACCCCGTCAATTGTGTTGCTTACACCGGCACCCACGATAATGATACCGTATTAGGTTGGTATAAAACTGCACCACAAGCTGAAAGAGATTTTTGCCGTCGTTATCTCAGCCGTTCAGGTGAAAATATTTCATGGGATCTCATTCGATTAATATGGTCCTCTGTAGCTAATTTTGCTATCGCCCCACTGCAAGACTTTTTATCCTTAGACGGTTCTGCCAGAATGAATTTTCCAGGCCACGCCAGTGGAAACTGGAGCTGGCGGTTTGAAGCCAATCAAATTGATACAAAACTTGCTGACCGAATACATGAAATAAATTATTTATATAGTCGAATGCTATCTGAAAAAGAAGAACAAGAGGATTAATCCACAATCCGAATTACGGTGTGATTCATTTTATTACCTCATCAACGATATATATGATCCCTGATTATGGGGATCATATATACTTTAAGTATGTATTTATCGAATTAGATTTTGCAAGAATTTCAGTTTTTAATACGCCCTAGTAAATTATCTTGGATATGAAAAGTGATTTTTGGACATTTTTGGATTCTTTAATCTAAAAGTTATTCCGGATCATATTCGGATAAATTCTTGAATTTTATAACCAGATTCTAAACGAGAAACAATTATTGTCTCCGGTTTACGAAAGAAATAATAATAATCCCTGCCAAAATAAAAAAGCCACCAATCAATTCGCCCATCCCAGGTTGTTCCTGCAAAAGAAAAAAGGCTAACAAAATAGTACCCAATGGCTCACCGACTAATGTTACAGATACAAATGCAGCCGGTAAGTATCCCAAAGCATAATTAAACGAAGAGTGACCTATTAATTGAGGAACAAGACCTAATAAAAATAACCACAAGTAACTTTGGGATGGAAATCCTATCAATTTTTGACCGAGAAAAATACTCGTAATAATTAATAGGATGGCTGCAGTACTGTAAACACAAAAAATATAGGCTGTAATAGGGATTTCTTTTCTTACTTTTCTCCCAATCATTAAATAACCTGCCGCTGCCCAGGCACCACAGATGGCTAAAAAGTTTCCGAGCATTGTTGGTGAATCTGGTTGTCTGTCTCCCATCATACACATCAAATGAAAGTCATCAAACATGCAACCTTGCGTTAAGGTGATAAAAATGCTTCCCATAATGGTAATTAAAATTCCGATCCAGATCACGATTGAATTTTTTTCTTTTAAAAATATTGGGGAAAAAATCGCTACCCAGATAGGTGTGGTTGTTACCAGAACAACCGAGCTTGCAATCGATGTATATTCCAAAGAACTGATCCAGGTCGCAAAATGGATTGCTAAAAATAAACCGGAAACTAAAGTATAAATAACTTGTGATGTATTTAGAACTTTTAATGCCTTCCGATAATGCGTCCAAACAAAAGGTAACAAAACCAAGGCTGCAATACTCAATCGATAGGCAGCAATAACAATTGAAGATACCGAACCTTGTGCAAAACGTATGAGGATGGAAGCGCTAGATACAGCTATGATTCCGATTCCAATGACAAGATACGGTGTAAACTTTATTGTTTTTGTGCCCAATTTTGCCTCAGCTTGACAAAGATTTTTTGCTTCGCTACAATGAAAACTGTATAAGATTGGTCAGAATTTACCACAATTTATTGTAAGTAGAAGAATATTCAATAATTATACCAATCAGGATTGAATTAAGACGCCGGAGGTTATTGGAACAAAAAACTATTAATCAAAATGGTCGTTTTAAATTGATTTCTATACTAAAATTAACTTCTGAGATTAGTACTTGAATTGCTCAGAAGCTCAAATATTATGTTTGTTTTACTCATTAATCTCAACTTTCCAAATTGTAGGAGGAAAAAATGACACATGTAATAACAAGTTTATGTTTACGGGATGGTGGTTGTGTAACAGTATGTCCAGTAGAATGTATTGTTCCTGGCAAACCGGAAGATAAATACCCATGGTTCTATATTGACCCGGATACCTGTATTGACTGTGGTGCTTGTGTACCAGAATGTCCTTGGGAAGCAATTTTCCCAGAAGACGAACTCCCGACACCTTACGTTGCCAATGGCGGCGAACGGGTTTCTATGCCAGTCGGTACAGAAGGATATGATTCAATCTATGACGGCACAAACCACGATGGTGAAGATGTCCATCTTGAAGGTACACGAGTTCTGGAAGCGGGCGAAGAAGTTGATATGACCCCAGCAATTGAACTGAATGCTGCATATTTTACAGATGGACCTGGCTACAGTACAGCCGAATAATCATAACAAAAAAGGAAGCTGATCAGCTTCCTTTTTTTAACTTAAACAATTACCAAGGAGGTGAATTTTGTCCAATAATGATTCCATTCGAATAGAAAAAGATTCCCTTGGAGAAGTTCGGGTGCCCAAAAATGCTTTGTATGGTGCACAGACACAACGTGCCGTACATAATTTTCCTGTTTCCAACCTAAAACCTTACCCAGCCTTTATATGGTCAATGGCAGCAATAAAAACCGCGGCGGCACAGGTGCATGAAAAATTAAATTTACTTGACAAAAAGCAGGCTGGAGCAATTTCTCAAGCAGGAAAAGAAATCATGGCAGGTCAATGGCATGAATTTTTTGTGGTTGACCCGTTTCAAGCAGGCGCAGGAACCAGCCATAACATGAATACGAATGAAGTAATGGCGAATCGAGCCACCATAATTTTAGGTGGTAATCCTGGCAGTTATTTGATCCATCCCAATGATCACGTAAATATGTCTCAATCAACCAACGACACGATTCCAACAGCTATCCGTCTTGGATGCTTGTGGCGACTGGATGAGTTGGTTAGTACCATTGATTCTTTACAAAAAGCCCTCGAAAAAAAGGCACAAGAGTTTGACAATATTATTAAGTCTGGTCGAACACATCTTCAAGATGCCGTTCCGGTGCGATTGGGACAGGAATTTGGAGCATATGCTCGGGCTGTAGAACGAGATAAAGAAAGGATAATTCGTGCAGCCGAAGGTTTGCGACGTTTAGGCATTGGTGGCACAGCAACAGGATCAGGGTTAAATGCCCACCCTGAATACCATCCCATGATGGTGAATGAATTAGAAGCATTAACAGGGCTTCAACTATATACATCCGACAATCTCTTCGAATCGATGCAATCCATGGCAGATATGGCTGATTTTTCAGCGTCTATGCGAACCCTAGCACTAACGCTCACCCGAATTGCAAATGATTTTCGATTATTAGCATCAGGACCAGCGACAGGATTGGATGAGATCCATCTTCCTCCAGTACAACCCGGTTCCAGTATCATGCCAGGAAAAGTAAATCCGGTTTTAGCGGAAATGTTAAACATGGCTATGTTTCATTGTATTGGCAACGACACAACCGTTGCCTTGGCAGCTCAAGCTGGTCAGTTAGAATTAAACGTAATGATGCCAATCATCGCCCATAATCTATTCGAGATGATGCAAGTAATGATCGGTTCAATCTCAGCTTTTACGCAAAAATGTGTGGTTGGAATCACGGCGAATGAAGAAAAAGCAACCGGTTGGTTAGAAAAAAACGCCATTTTAGTAACCGCATTAAATCCATTAATTGGTTATCAGGCGGGAGCCGATTTAGTGAAAGAATCTATTGCTAAAAATGAATCAATTCGCAGTTTGGCCGTTGAAAAAGCCAAACAAAGTAGTTTAATTAATAAAAATACCCAACAGCCTTTGACAGTAGCTGAAATTGATACTGTTTTTGATGATTTGCGAAAATTTACCGAAGGCGGTATTTTAACTTAACGATTTTGTTGTTCAAATGCATAATACGCAGCACCAACAATCCCAGCCTGGTTTAATAATTGGGCTGGGACAATTTTTGTTTTTAATTCCAACATAGGAAAAAATTTTTCATGTTTTTTGCTCACACCACCGCCGATGATAAATAAATCCGGTGAAAACAATTTTTCAAGTTCATTTAAATATTCAGTCAAGCGCTTTGCCCATTTTTTCCACGATAAATCTTCAAGCTGCCGAGTTTGATCCGATGCACGATGCTCGGCATCTTTTCCACGAATATCCAAATGACCAAACTCCGTATTAGGCAATAACACACCATTCGTAAAAATTGCAGATCCTATTCCTGTTCCAAGAGTTAATAAAATTACCACACTATCCCGATATTCTTGCCCAACCCCAAACTTCATTTCAGCAATCCCTGCAGCATCAGCGTCATTTAAGGTATAAACTGGATGCCCACTACGATCTGATAATAGGTGGTTAATATTGGTTCCCATCCATTGAGTTGAAACATTAGCTGCTGATCGAGCGATTCCATGCTGAATAATTGCAGGAAAACCACAGCCAATCGGGCCTTCATAGTTAAAAAAATTAATAATTTCAACAACTTCATTGGCCACATCATCCGGTTTTGCACCTTCCGGCGTAGGGATACGATGCCGTTCGGTGATCATGGTTCCAGTTTCTGTATCCACAATCGCACCTTTAATGCCAGAACCACCAATGTCCAATCCTAATATTTCCATCGCTGCACTCCTTAAAAATTATTCACAACCATTTAATAAATGTTCTTCATACGACCTGGCAAATTCATGTTTTCCTGAAGAATCGCACTTTGCCCGAAAATAAAAATAAGGTGTATCTGCTGCGTATGCGACCGCTTGAATTGCCTGTAAGCTTGGATTACATATTGGATGAGGAGGTAAACCACTATAAATATAGGTATTGAAGACAGAATCAAAATTTAAATCATCTAAAGATAGTGGATTTGTCCACCATGTGTCCTGTTTTTCATTATATCCCACTGCGTATTGTGCGGTAGGATCACTGTCTAACTTCATTCCAATTTCATATCGATTTAAAAATACGGATGCAATAATTGGCATTTCTTCTTCTATGATTGATTCCCTTTCTACAATCGAAGCAAGGATTACAGCATCTGAAAAGGTTAAACCTTTTTCTGCAATGGCTGTTTTTAAATCTCCATTGATATTTTCAGCAAATCGTTGTGTTAACGCACGAATAAATTCAGAAATAGTTATCTCGCGATCCAAATAATATTCACCAGGTGCCAGGTATCCTTCAAGAGATGTTAATTCAGGAAAACCTTCAGGTAGCATACTTTGGGTGGGATAACGAACTACCCGTAAAAAGTCATCTGGAGTGAATGATAAGCCGCTATAAACCAAAGCATCAGCAATTTCTTCTGCTCTCCATCCTGGTAAAACAACAAAATAGATTTTTTCGGGAATGGGATTAATCAGTTTTCTGGCAATATCAATCCCATTCATACCATCGGTGATGACAAATTTTCCGGATTGGATTCTACGATCATACCCACGGTAAATAAGATAATTAATAAAACTATCCACGCTTTGGATATATCCAGCAGCACGCAGTTGTTCAGAAATATCATAAATTGATTGTCCGTTTTCTACTTGAAAAAAAACCTCATCCGTGGAAATCTTCGGTTCATAAAATAATGAATCACCTTTAATGTACAGCTCAAGTGATAGTTTTATTTTTTGAGGGAAAGATAATTCTGAAGTCGGATCTCCAAAACGATTGAATACAACCGTTGAAACCTGATCATACGCCCAAATCGATCCTAATAATAAACTACATAAACTAAATAAAAAAATAATGATTAAAATGCTTACACCAGCACTACGTTTGTTTTTTGCCATTTTTTCCTCAAGGTTAATCGAGTAGTAAATTCGTCTCGGAATTCGCATCTAAAAAGGATTGGAGTATCACCGTTGCCGCCAATTCATCCATATGACCTCGCCTACTTTTTTTAGAACCTCCCATTAAAACCCGCGCTTGTTGAGCAGTTTTTGTACTACCGGTTTCATCCCACAAACAAACCGGAATATCCGTAAAAGAACGGATCGCATCCGCTAGTCGGGCTGCCTTACGGCCTGAAGGTGTAGGTTCTCCATCAATGGTTAACGCTTGTCCAACCACAATAGTCTTTACATCATTTTCAGCAGCTAGGGCAGCAATGGTTTGAGCGTCCTTCAGGCGCTGAACATGCTGAATCACTTTTAAGGGATTTGCAATTGTCGCAGATAAATCACTAATCGCTAACCCAATTCGTTTATCCCCAGGGTCAACCGCCAGAATCCTATGATCCGTTTTCATCAATACCTACCTTTATTCGAAATGCCAATAAGGGTAATCTTTTAACAAATCCAGGTTGGATATTAATCGTAACGGACTCAAACTTTTTTGCCAAATTTTCAGCCGCGGAATCGATAGATTGCCCCGTTATCTGATCCAGAATTTCATTTTCAGGAATCACCTGTATCGCTTGTTGATACACAGTTATATCTACCTGTACTTCTTCTGTGTTTGAATTGATTTGCGGTGTACCTTCTTGTTGTATGATTAAGGTTTCAGGTAGCAAGCTAAATCCTGAATCAAGATTGGTTATTAAACTTTGGGTAGAAATCGATCTAATATCGGTTAACGACAGATAAGACACTAAATATCGAACTTCCATCGTTAACTCAAATTGATCTGATGGAATTCCGACTTCCGGATTAAGTTTTTCAATTAAAACCTCATCTAATTTTGTTAACTCATCAAGTAACAAAAATAGATCCGATTGATCTTCCTGAAGAAATTCGTCTTTAACCTCGTTGTTTAATTGATCTAATAATTTTATTCTAGCCTGCTCATAATCTAATGTACTAGGAGCAGTTACTTTTGTTTCTACACCTCCACTTAATGCGGTAGGATTATTAACTACTACATTGCCCCCGATTTCACCCTCAATTGCCTGAATTTGGTTTGCCTGAACATTCCCATCTGCACCTGCATTAATTGCGGTAACTGGAACAGATATTTTTGTATCAATTCCAGCTTCGAGAGATGAAGCCTTTGTTGTAACAAAACGAACTAGCTCATCACCTATAGTTCGAACAACGGTACCCGTTGGGATTTCGATTTTACGATTCGTTAAATTGCGGAATTCAACAATTCCGGTCGCAAATTGGGTTGGTACACGTTCCACTCCTGTGCTTTTTTGAATAATACTACCTTGCACCACGATCGGTATCTTTTTTATAGGGACTGCACCTGACAAATTTACAGTTTGAACATTAGGATTAGCCCATATGGAAATATTTATTTGTTGAGGTATTGTTTTTGGTTCTAATATAATTTCAGCTGAAGGTATAAATAAAGCAATTAAGCTAAATACAGAAATAAGACTCAATAAAAAAACAAAAATCCTTAACCAATTTGGTAACAACCATATATCTTTTTGTTTTAATTTTTCGAGTTCGGTTAACCTTGTATCATTGCCAGATGCCAAAGAACGCCGAATTAAGCGACGTGTTTTTTTAGGTCTTCGCCAGGCATGTTTTTGCGCTTCAGGAATCGATGAAAAAACAGAAACATTCACCTGTTTACACAAATCTACAATATCGGACTCATCACAAACAACAGCAATTTGTGAACCCACACTTTCAGCTTTACGAATAATTAAAATCAAATCGGACATTAACATACGAACCCGCCCATGATCTGGCCAGACCAATAAGATTCTTGGGGATTTTGCCCAAATGATTTTATCGTTTATAGATATATAATCGTCGTGGTTTTCTACAGAGATAACATGTGTTTTCATAAGCGCTCTTCAAAATTATACAAGAACGCGGAAATATTTGTACAATTTACAAGCCTAATTCTTTTTTTAAGAAATCTAATTCATTATTTTCCAAGTAAGCCCATTCACCCGGTTGTAAATTTCCAAGATGAATCGGACCAATCGCTGCCCTAAATAACCTCAATGTGGGTAAACCAACAGCAGCGGTCATTTGCCTTATCTGCCTCTTTTTACCCTCGCGGATAACGATTCTTAGCCAGGTTGTTTGCCCATGAGGTGTCACAGGTTTGGAGCGTTCCGATAAATCCGGTTCGGGAATAATCATAGCTTCACATCGTTTTGTTTGATAATTCCCTTTAATCAAAACGCCACGTTTGAGTTGGTTTATGGCTTCATTATCAGGGGTTCCTTCAACCTGAACAAAATATGTTTTTGACAAATGATATTTAGGAGAGGTAATTCGATGATTAACCGTGCCATCGTTCGTCAAAAAAACCAAGCCTTCCGAATCCAGGTCTAATCTCCCAGCTGCATATACCTCAGGGATATCAATATAATCTGAAAGGGTTGGCCGTCCCGATGGGTCAGTGAATGCACACAAGACACCATACGGTTTATTAAATTTAATATATTTAGTAGTAAATCGGGATGGTTTTGTAATCATTTTTTTATACAGCGTAATCTTTTCATAATTTTGTTAGACTATAATAATATAAACGATCTAAATTGAGAACGGAGAGAAGAATGCCAAAGCGCATTATTTTTTTTATGTCAAGTATGATACTGATTTTGAGTGCTTGTAACCTGCCGTTAAATACACAAGCAACAGAAGAGAATGTGGATTTAATAGCCACACAAGTAGCAAATTTATTAACACTAACACCGCAAATTGGCAGTCCCGAACCTATCAGTATGCAACCAACAGCAGAGGAAAATAATCCTATATTAACGATTACTGCTGTACCAGAGGTAAGTTCAACCCCAACAGCAACCCTTACAACAACCCCCACACCAGCCGGAATTCCTACTGGCCCTGCCAATTGGAGTGATCCACTTAATAATGGTTCGCGGTTCGGAATCGATTCAACCGGTTATGATGATGGTAATACAATTATTCAAATTGATGATGGTGCAATGGAATTAACCAGTTTAGGTGGAAATGGTTGGCGAGGATGGAGATTAACCAGCCAAAATCCTAATAACTATTACTTAAAATCTGAATTTAAAACGGAAACTTGTGCTGGTAGTGACCAATATGGCATGATTGTCCAGGCCCCAAATTTTGATAGTGGATATGGTTATTATTTTGGGTTAACTTGTGATGGGCGCTTTAGTATCCAAAAATGGGATAACAATGGGTTATCAACCTTGGCAGGTTGGGAACAAAATACATCGATTAATTCGGGATCAAATCAAACCAATACAATTAGCATCTTAAAATCCGGAAATAGATATGAATATTTCATAAACGAAGTTTCCGTAGCAAATGTCGAAGACTCTACCTTTGGAAATCCCGGTTACTTTGGGCCATTTATATCTGGCTTAGTTACCTATGAATTTAATATTCGGTTAGAAGAAATAAATTACTGGAATCTACCTTAGAAAGTTGAGAAAAGATGTTAAGGTCAAGAATCACAAAACAACAAGTTATAGATTATGCACGAAAAAAAATTGAATCAAAACCAGTCTACTTGGATACTGAAACAACAGGGCTTGAAGATTCAGATGAAATTATTGAAATCGCCATCGTGAATGCCGATGGAATGGCAGTATTTAATTCATTTATTAAACCAAGTAAAACCATTCCAGAAGAATCAACCCGAATTCATAATATTACCAATGATATGGTAAAAACTTCACCCACCTGGCCGGAAGCCTGGCCCCAGATTAAAGAAATCCTTCTTGACCACCCTATCGGTATGTATAATGCCCCATTCGATATCCGTATGATTGAACAATCTTTAAGAATATATGGAATACCATTAAAGGAAAAACTGAAAGCATTTGATATATTAAAAATTTATTCTGATTTCCGTGGTGTTTGGGATCATCGCCGCCGTGCGATGCGCCGTTTTCGATTAGAAGCCGCCGGACAAGAATTAGGCATCCCAATGCCAAACTCTCACAGAGCATTGGATGACACGTTATTAACACGAGCAGTCTTTCATGCTATCGCCGGATTACCTTATGAATAAAATCTGGATAAAACAAATAACCAGATAGAAAGTTTATTATTATGAAAATTAAATTTAATCGATTACAATGGATTGTTCATATCGGATCATTAATTCCGTTTTTAATTCTTATTTTTGATGGTTTAACCAATAATTTAACAGTGAATCCAATCCAGGAAATTACCCAACGAACAGGGCGAACAGCAATCTTATGGTTAATGTTTTCCTTAGCTTGTACACCCTTAAATATTATTTTCGGATTAAAAGCTTTC
The DNA here is from genome assembly GCA_002702705.1 of Anaerolineaceae bacterium. Taxonomy (GTDB): domain Bacteria; phylum Chloroflexota; class Anaerolineae; order Anaerolineales; family Anaerolineaceae; genus UBA6170. Next base: position 90,248 of record PABH01000007.1, on the reverse strand, counting down.
AATCAAGTACGACGGCCGTTAGGATTATATGCAGCTTTTTATGCAGCGCTTCACTTATTAACTTTTCTCATTTTAGATTATTGGCTGGATTTTCAGCTTATTTTCCGTTCACTTCGTGAAAAACCATTCATAATTGTTGGAACATTGGCGTTCTTAATATTGTTAGCCTTAACCATAACCTCAACCACACGTTCAATCAAAAGACTGGGAAAAAAATGGAAAAAATTGCACCAGTTGGTATATGCTGCAGGTGTTCTTGTCATCATTCACTATATTTGGGTATTAAAAGCAGATATCACCCAACCAATTATTTATTCAGTAGTTTTAGCGTTTTTATTGATTGTGCGGGTTAAACCCGTCAGGCAGTGGTTGGTAAGCAAACAGCCCCCCTGGGGAAAAAGCCTCAATAAATTCTTAATGGGTGGGAAACCCAAGAGAAAAACTGCGGTATCTGTAAAAACCTCACAAGTTTAATTCTTGTAATGGTCCATAATATAGAATTGAAAATGATTTATTAAGATATTCACAAGGTATCAACCAAAAAAGAGGGTGTGGACAATTAAAGGATTTTTAATACTTGTATTAACTGGTCACAATATCAATAAAATTTTGATACCGATCTGCAATCAAAAGAATTTTGGTTTGTTAGTTAAGATAAGCTAAAAGCTATGATCAATCAAATTAATTCAGAGTAATCTTTTTCAGATAATCCTTAAAAATTTTTAAGCCTGGTTTTTAATTGGAGAAATTAGCTGCGGTACGATACAATATAAGAAATTATGTTCTGGAGAAATTTTGATCACAATAACTGATAACCAATACCAATTAGCCAATCAGTTTATGGGAACATCTAACTTTTTGGAAGGCCCTGCAGGAAGTGGAAAATCTACCATTGCATCGGCATTTTTATTAAATTTACTCAATCAGGGTGTTCCCGGTGATCAAATTTTAATTTTGGTTCCACAGAGATCTCTCGGGCTGGTATACCAGAATACCATCGCACAATTAGATACTTTTAATAATGGACAGCCTTCTATTCTAACAATGGGCGGTATTGCGCAAAGGGCAATTCGCCTTTTTTGGCCTTACGTTTTGGAACAAATTAATTTCAAGAAAGATATTCCGCCTACTTTTTTGACGATGGAAACATCGCAATATTACCTCGCAAAAGTAAGTGAACCTTTTTTTGAAAAAGGGTATTTTGAAACCATTCACGCTGATCGGCAAAGAATCTACTCTCAAGTTTTGGATAATCTTAATAAGGCTGCTGTAAATGGTTTTGACTATTTAACCATAGCAGATCGTTTAAAGAATGCTTGGGCTAAAGAGCCGGAACACATAATCGCTTATCAGGAAGCTCAAGATGTGGCTGAAGCATTCCGTACATATTGTATTGAAAACAATCTATTGGATTTTTCACTCCAATTTGAAATTTTTGCAAATGAGCTGTGGTCGATCGATCATTGTAAACGAACTTTAATAGATAATTATAGTCACCTAATTTTTGATAACAGTGAAGAAACGGTACCCGTGGCACACCAGATCATTAATGAATGGCTTCCAAATTTTAAATCCAGTCTAATCGTTTATGATCAGGATGCTGGATTTCGTGCCTTTTTAGGTGCTGATCCTATTTCCGCTTATTCCTTAAAAACCAAATGTCAGCAACACTTCGTAGTTGAAGGCTCATGGACCAATTCGGAGACCATTCAAAAAATCATTCCCCTTTATTCAGCAGCCTTAAAATATGAACCTATCCAAATTGTCGAACCGGAAGTATTAAATTTTATTCAATTTCATCACAATATGTACTATCCTCGTATGATCGATATGGTAACCGATCAAGTTGCGTCATTAATAAAGGATGATAATATTCCTCCTAACGAAATTGCGGTTTTGGCTCCTTTTGTAAGTGATGCACTTCGATTTCAAATCCAAAGCAGGTTAGAAAACAAAGGAATTGACTTGATTTCACACAGACCATCAAGAAGTTTACGAGAGGAACCGGCTACCCATGTTATGTTAACTTGGGCGAAAATTGCACACCCTGATTTAAAAATAAAACCCAATAAATACGATATCAGGACAAGTTTTATGTTTTCTATCCAGGGTTTAGATCCCCTGCGCGCAGACTTAATGACTCAGGTATTATTTTCACCGAATAAGAAGTTTGTATTAAATGATTTAGATGCAACCAAGATGGAAATGCAAAACCGATTCACCTTTGCTGCCGGCGCACAATATGAAACGATCCGTCAATGGTTATTGGAATATATCAAATTTCCTGTCGATCTCGATATTTTTTTAGCCCGTTTTTTTGGTGAGGTCCTATCTCAACCTGGTTTTGGATATCACGATAACTACCAAGCTGCCAGTATCATTGCAAACCTGGTCGAATCGGTTCAAAAATTTCGTAAGGTAACAACGTTTACCCAGCAAGATGATCCACTTGTCTTAACCAACGAATATCTGAATATGATTGAAAATGGTACGATCGCAGCTTCTTATCTGGAAGCATGGCAAGCACCTGTAGAAGATGCGGTTTACCTGGCCCCAGCCCACACATTTTTAATGCAAAACAGGCCAGTCCAGTACCAATTTTGGTTAGATATTGGCAGTCAGGGATGGTGGCAGCGATTAATGCAGCCATTAACCCAACCTTACGTCCTCTCAAAAAATTGGACGGAAGGAATGAAGTGGACAGATATTCAGGAATTTAAAACCAATCAAGAAAACCTGACAAGGTTGGTGACAGGGTTACTGCGCCGTTGTAAAAATCAAGTATATATGTATACCGCCGGATATAATGAACGTGGCGAAGAAGAAAAAGGTTATCTCCTCCAGGCTGTACAGCGCTTACTGCGTTACAAACATCAACTGTTAGAACAGGAAACAAATGTTTAAACCGCGACCACGTCAACAAGAAGTGATCAATTATCCTGGTGGCAAAATGGGGGTCTCCGCTGTACCTGGCAGCGGAAAAACACAGACCCTTTCCTATCTAGCGGCAAAAATATTAGCAAGTAGCCATATCAAGGATGATCAGGAAGTATTAATTGTTACTTTAGTTAATTCTGCTGTGAACAATTTTTCTCAGCGCATTGGTTCATTTATGCAATCTTTCGGTTTGCTTCCTAATGTCGGATATCGCGTTCGCACATTACATGGGGTCGCTCACGATATTGTTCGTGAAAGACCGGATTTGGTCGGACTGGATACCCAATTTCAGATTATTGATGAACGTGAATCCAATCAGATTCTTAACGCGGCTGTGGATAGTTGGATGAAACAAAATCCTGAGTTAATCCGTGAATGGAGCAGTGAAGCGGACCAAAACCGCAATGACCCTAATTTTTATTCCGGTTGGCAGCGTTCCATCTCGAGCATCGCCGCTAATTTTATCCGCCAGGCAAAAGACTTACAAGCCAGCCCAAACGATATTTCCCTTCGATTACAAGAAATGAAATATCAGCATCCCCTGATCAACTTTGGTATCACGATTTATCAGGATTACCAGCGTGCTTTACAATACCGATCCGCAGTTGATTTTGATGACCTGATTCGTTTCGCATTACAAGCTATTCACATTGACCCGGATTACTTAGCCCGTCTGCGATATCGCTGGCCATATATTCTGGAGGATGAATCTCAAGACAGCAGCAAATTGCAAGAAGAAATTATCCGTAACATCAGCGGTCCGGATGGTAATTGGGTACGAGTAGGCGACCCTAACCAAGCTATTTATGAAACCTTTACAACAGCCAGCCCTGAATTTCTTAAAGCCTTCCTGGCTGAACCAGATGTAATTGAAAAAGCTTTACCGAACTCGGGTCGATCTTCAGCATCCATAATTAGCTTGGCAAATGAATTAATCCGTTGGTGTATTGAAGACCATCCGGTAGAAGCCGTCCGAAATGCATTAACCCCTCCATACATTTTACCCACTCCACCAGGTGATCCACAACCAAACCCAATAGATAGACCAGACATGATCTTTTTTTATGATAAAAAGTTGAGTGCTGATAAGGAAATAAGCACCATCGTTTCTTCATTAAAAAAATGGCTGCCAAATAATCAGGACAAAACGGTTGCAGTGCTTGTACCAAGAAATGAACGTGGAGCAAAAATCGTTGAGCAACTTCAACATCATCAGTTACCTTACCTGGAAATGTTACAGACCAGCCTTCCCACCCGTCAAACCGCAGCCATACTTTCAGCTGCGCTCCAATTTTTAGGAAATCCAACCAATACAAATCATCTGATTAATTTATATGATCTTTTTGATCGTCAAATGAATTTAACTAACCAAAAATTGAGGAAAATAATTGTTCAATTACTTAGATCATGTACATATTTGGAACAATATCTTTATCCCTTACCAGATCAGGATTGGTTATCGTCTTTGCCGCAGGAATCCATCGTAGAATTTGATAAAGTGATCGAAGCCTTAATTCATTTTCGCTCAACATTAAGTCTTTGGCAAAAAGCTACCGAGTTACCCATAAATCAATTACTTATCACAATCGGTCAGGACATTTTTACTAAACAAAGCGAATTAGCGTTAACACATAAACTAGCATTAATGTTGGAGCAAGCCAACCATAATCATCCTGATTGGATGTTACTTCAATTTGCGGATGAATTGGAGTTAATCGCTCAAAATCGAAGAAAAATGTTCGGATTTGTTGAGGAGGATAATGGTTTTGATCCGGAGGCTCATAAAGGAAAAGTTGTTATCACTACCTATCACAAATCAAAAGGGCTTGAATGGGATCGAGTCTATCTTTTATCGATAAATAATTATGATTTTCCATCCGCACTTCCGGGTGACGAGTTCATGAGCGAAAAATATTTTTACAAGAATCCTATAAACCTGGAAGCAGAAACTCTTGCAAAATTAAAAGCTTTAATTAATCAGGATATTGAGGGTTTGTTTATGGAAGAAGGGTATGCAACCCAGCAATCGCGATATGAATACGCTGCAGAACGGATTCGTTTATTATATGTCGGTATCACCCGTGCAAAACAAGAATTGGTATTGACCTGGAATACCGGTAACACACACTTTAAGCGGCAGATACCGCTTTCAGCTTCGATTCCATATAAAGCGCTGCAAGCCTTCTGGGAGGAAACCCATGAACCAGCCTGAAAATTTTTACTATAGCCAAAACAAACTACAAGATTATATTGATTGTCCACGCAGGTTTGAATTGAAATATCTTTTAAAACAAGATTGGCCCGCCATACGCAGTGAACCTATCCGTGAAATTGAACACCATCAACGGTTAGGAAACCAATTTCATTTATTCATCCAACAATATTTTAATGGATTATCTCCAGAAATTATCAGTAAACAAACCACAGATCCTGTTTTATTGAATTGGTGGCGATCATTTGAATTATTTTCAAAAACGATTCACTTTGATAACGTTTATCCTGAATTTCAAATTTCCGCCCAAATTGGTAATTCTCGTTTTTATGGAGTTATTGATTTAATCACAACGGATCAAGATGGAAATATTACCATTTACGATTGGAAAACCAATAAAAAAAAGCCATCCAGAAACACATTAAATCAAAAAATTCAAACCAAATTGTATCGTTTAATGACGGCATTAAATTATGCTCGTTTTTTTAAGGAGATTAATTTTTCCCCGAATAAAATCAGGATGGAATATTGGTTTGTAAACGATCCAACATCCACAATGGTTTTTCCTTATGACGAAACTCTCTTTTTGTCTGATCAATCTTTTTTCAATCAATTAATTGAAACAATTCAAAATACTGGAGAAAACTTCTTTGTAAAAACTGAAGATCAAAATCGCTGCAAATTCTGTAATTACCGCTCCTTATGCGCTCGAGGGATTCAAGCCGGAGAGATTTCATCTTTTGATGAACTTCCTGAAAATGAAGATTTATTGGATTTTGACCTGAATGAATTGACCGAACTGGAGTTTTAAAATCCATGCTGCGCCAAAACTGGGTAAAAAGAACCGCACCAATTATTCCAAATATTTTTAAACAACATTTTCCTAATCCACTCGTACAAATCAGATTAGCTGAATTTGATTTCCATACATTAGCTGATGCAGAAGCCTTTCTAAATCCGGATTCCTATCAACCCAGTTCCCCCCAAGCCTTACCAGACATGGAGAAAGCAGCAAACCGTATTTGGCAAGCAGTTCAAAAAAAAGAAAAAATAGGAATTTGGGGAGATTTTGATGTTGATGGGCAAACTTCAACCACGTTACTGGTAGAGGCATTACAAAAAATTGATGCAGAAGTAATTTATCATATTCCTAACCGAGACACCGAATCACACGGGATTCGTTTACCTTACTTAAAGGATTTCCTTAAACAAAAAATCGACATATTAGTCACTTGTGATACAGGGGTAAGTGAACATGAATCTATCAACTATGCCATGCAGCAAGGCGTAGATACCATTATTACCGATCACCACAGCTTACCTGAAACCCTGCCATCTGCATATGCAATCGTTAACCCCCAGAGATTAGAGAAGAAACACCCCCTTAACCCATTGGCTGGCGTAGGAACGGCCTATAAGTTAATCGAAGCCGTGTATCATCTCGCAGGGCAGTTAGAAAATTGTGAACAATTTTTAGACCTGGTAGCCTTAGGTACAGTGGCAGATGTAGCATTATTACAAGGAGATAATCGTTGGTTGGTACAAAAAGGTCTTCAACGATTAAAAAATACGAAAAGGCTAGGTTTACGAGAATTATTTAAAATAAAAGAAATTAATCCGTCTGAAATTTACGAATTCCACATTTCATTTATTCTTGCGCCAATGTTAAATTCATTAGGCAGGTTGGATGACGCAAACCCCATTGTCGAATTCTTAACCACAAATAATCAGCAGTTTGTTAACACCTTTTCAACCCGTTTAAACAACCTTAATGAAAAACGGAAATTGCTAACGGATCAAATCACCGATGCTGTCCTGGATCAATTAATTCGAAACCCTTCCTTACAGAAATTTTCCGGTATAGTGGTTCATCAAAATTATTGGCATCCGGGTATCCTTGGAATCGTCGCTAACCGTATCGTTGAGCAAGTTCAAAAACCGGTTGTTCTATTAACTGGCGATGAAAAAAATGGTCTGCGGGGTTCTGCTCGATCAATCGAATCGGTAAATATCATTGATGCCATTCGCGAACAGCACCTCCTATTAGACCATTTTGGCGGTCACACAATGGCTGCCGGTTTATCCATGCCCTCTACCAACCTGGATAAATTTCGTTCCGGACTTCATAAAAGTATACAAAAGCAAATCGGCACGGAAATTATTAAAGATGGTTATTTATATGATTGTGAATTGGAATTTAAACAAATCACACAGCAATTTATAGATCAGTTTTTACTATTACAACCATTTGGCGCAGGCAACCCTCCTTTTGTTTTTTTCAGTGAGGCTGTAAAAATCCAAAAAGTATCAAAAGTCGGAAAAACACAACAGCACGTTCGTCTCAATTTAACGAACCAAAGCGGAGAAACAATTGAAGTTTTGTGGTGGCGTGGGGATGCAGAGGCTTTGCCAAATGAAGAAATAGATATTCTTTATACTTTAAGTAAATCCATCTATAAAGGACAAGAACGGATACAGATCGAATTATTAAACTTTCGACCTTCGCCAAAAACAATACAAAAAAATAAACGTGATTTGGAAAGCTTAACCATTCACGATTTTCGAAAAATAAAAACACCGATTCCCTTGCCCAACAAAGAATTTCCTGATGCCATCATTTGGTATGAGGGGGTTCAAAAACATAATTTTCACTCGTTTACGAGATTAACCATAGGACCAACCAAAAGTTTAATTATTGCCTTTTTACCCCCGGGTTTAAAAGAAATTCAAAAAGTAATTCAAACTTCTCATCCTCAGCAAGTCGTCTTATATCCTCCCCAATACAAACCACTCACCCTCAATGAATTAATGAATGCTTTTAGCCGGATGTTAAAATATGCTATCAACAACAAACAAGGATTGATTCAAACCGATAAAATGGCCGCTGCGATGGGACAACGAAACAAAACCATCAAAACCATACTGGAATATCTGGATGCTGCCGGAAAAATAACCCTGGTCCAACATCCGGATACAGACATCCTCGTCAAAAGTGGTGGAATCAAAAAACCAGATTTAGAAATTTACTTTTTAGAACAATTAAATTTCTTATATAAGGAAACTCGTGCTTTTCAAAACTGGTACTTGACCATGGACGGTAATAAACTTAAAGAAGAAATTTTTCAAATTTAATGTTCAAATTATTCTCATCCTCCCTGAATCAGAGATTTTATGATAAACTTTTCTGAAATAGGTATGTAACAAACCAATTGTTGCTGCCTTTCCGCTTTTGGTAAAAGCATGAACCCAAGAGCAACCCCATGGAAAGGAGGAAATACTCATGCGTAATTATGAAGTGCTCGTTGTGACACAACCAGATTTGGAAGAAGCAGCCGTAACGGATGTAAATACAAAAATCGAAGGTTGGATCAGCGAAGCCGGTGGCAAAGTCGAAAAGACCGATAACTGGGGAAAACGTCGACTTGCTTATGAGATCAACAAACAACGCGAAGGCATTTATATTTTATATAAATTTACAATGCCCCCGGCATTTGCGACAGAATTGGAACGCAGATTACGTTTCTTGGAAACCGTGATTCGTCATATGGTTACAATCGAAGCGTAATAGTTTGATAATAAAGGAAGCGAAGGGATTGATTGCTAACATAGGAGAAAATTTATGAGTAGAGGTTTAAATAAGGTGATGATAATTGGACATCTTGGGCGTGATCCGGAAATGCGGTATACGCCATCAGGTCGTCCGGTGACCACCTTTACGGTTGCTTGCAGCCGCACATGGAGTTCTCCGGAAGGAGACCGACACACGGAAACCGAATGGTTTAATGTTGTCACATGGGGAAACCTCGCAGAAACTTGTAAACAACATTTAATCAAAGGCAAACAAGTTTATATCGATGGCCGTTTGCAAACCCGGCGTTGGGAAGATAGCGGCGGCTGTAAACATGCCAGTGTAGAAATTGTTGCCAATGAGATTCTTGTGTTAGGCGACCGTATGAACCCTTCAGCAGCTTCTTTTAGTGATGTGAAAGATCAATATAATTTGTAATAGGAGTGTCAAAAATGGCATACACGGATCAACAAAGAAGACCCCGCCGCGGTAATTACACCCCCCGGCCAAAGGTTTGCCAGTTTTGTGCAGATAAAGAAATCAAATTTGATTACAAAAACACCGATTTGCTCCGCCGCTACATCATGGAAGATGGAAAAATCCGTCCTCGCCGCCAAACCGGAACCTGCGCAAAACACCAACGTGAATTAGCCCGCACCATTAAGCGGTCCCGACACGTTGCGTTGTTACCATTCGTCGCATCTGCTGACGATTAATTCTTAAGACAAGAAAATGGTTATTTGGGGCATGGTGTGTTAACGCGCCCATGCCTTTTTATTTATTTCAATAGTGAGGTCTCCCGAATGTCAACAAAATCTCAGGAACCAAAAACACCCACAAAAAAACACCTTGCCCGGTCGCTGCGCGAACAACGAGAACGCCGAAGAATGTTGATCATCGCTTCGATTGTATTTGGGCTCATTTTGATAGTGTTAATCATGGGAGTTTTGGATCAAACCGTATTTAAAGATAATCGCCCGGTTGCAAAAGTTAATGACCAAACCATTCGTACCGAAGATTTTGTCAAACGTGTAAAACTGCAGCGAATGAACCGGAATTCATTAGCGATGCAGTATTACCAATTTGGTCAATCTTTAGGTGCGGATTTTAGCCAATATATTCAAAGTATCCAAACCGAATTAAGTAACCCTGTTCAGTTCGGTAATGGAGTGTTGGATTTCATGATTGATGAAATTGTGATTAACAATTACGCCAAAGAAAATGGCATCACCGTTTCTGAAGAAGCCGTACAAGAAGAGTTACAAAACCAATTTGGATATTATCCAAACGGCACACCAACGCCAGAAAACACACCAACGCCATACGCTACATCAACAATGAGTGCGGAACAGTATCTAATCATTACCGCTACCCCAACCGCAGAACCAACCGAACCGGTTAGCGCTGATGAAACAGAAGTAGTTGAAACAACGCCAGCAACCGAAGTTGAACCGACGGAAGTTGTGGATGCCGAACCAACTGAAGAACCCACCCCTTTCCCAACGGCTACCCCATATACCCAAGAAGCATTTGAGGAAAATTTCAACACTTCGTTAGAAACGTATAAGGAAATTGGTGTTTCCCGTGAGGATTTAATCGATGGCTTAAGAAATCAATTGATTTATGAAAAAGTTTTCGACAAAATTACGGCTGATGTTCCAACAGAAGAAGAACAAGTTTGGGCCCGCCATATTTTGGTAGGTTCGTTAGAAGAAGCACTTGCTGTAAAGAGTCGTCTCGAAGCAGGCGAGGATTGGGATGTGATTGCAGCAGAAGTTTCCACAGACGATTCCAACAAAGATCGCGGTGGCGATTTGGGATGGTTTGGAAAAGGCGTTATGGATCCTGCTTTTGAAGAAGCTGCTTTTGCCCTAGAAGTTGGGGAAATCAGCAATCCGGTTCAGAGTTCATTCGGATGGCATATCATTCAAATGGTTGGCAAAGAAGTTCGCCCCATTGATAATAACCGGTTACAGCAGTTACAATCCCAAGTTTTTGCAGATTGGTTAGCCGCTGAAAAAGAAAAATACACAATTGAAAAATTTGATGACCGGATCGCAGAGGTGGTTCCCTCAGAACCTGCTTTTGATACCCGTTTACTTCAATAAATTTACGATAGTAATAAAAAAAGACCTGGTGTTTTAACCGGGTCTTTTTTCTTTTATCAATAAACTTTATTTAACCAACCATATCATCGCTGACTTCATCGAGTCGTAAAGAAATCATCTGACTGGCAGAATCCCGTCCCATTGTGATGCCATAAATCACATCCGAAGCCTGCACAGTGTTTCGGTTGTGGGTGATAACAATAAATTGAATTTGTTGGCTTAGTTCGCGTAATAAATCACAAAATCGGCCAACATTTGCTTCATCTAAAGCCGCATCCACTTCATCCAAAACACAGAAGGGTGTAGGTGAAATTTTTAATAATGCAAAAATCAAAGCCACAGCCGTTAAACTGCGCTCCCCACCAGAGAGTAAGGACAAACCCTGTTCTCGCCGGCCTGGCAGCCTTGCTTCAATATCAATACCCGTATTTTGAAAATTCTCTTCATCTGTCAAAACCAGTCTGGCAGATCCACCCCCAAATAAACGAGTGAACATAATTTTAAATTCAGCAGCCACCGCGTCAAAAGTTTTCCGGAACTCACGCTGCATTAATTCGTCCAATTCAGCAATAACTTCCCTCAAATCCTGATCCGCTTTTTTTAGATCTTCCATTTGATTAGAAATAAATTCATGACGTTCTCGGACCGATTTATATTCTTCATCAGCATCCGGATTAATGGGGCCAATTCTTCGCAGTTGAGCCCGTTTATTGTTAATGGATTGCTCTAATTCCGGTTCAATCTCTTCTATTACCGGTAACTGCTGCACCAGTCCATCCAACGGCAAGGGGTTTGCGCCGCTAATATTTGAACTATATTCAAAAGCAACCAGGCCAAAATCCTCTTCAATTCTGCGGCGCAAATTATCCAAACCATCTTTTACACGTGAATGTTCCAACTGCCCCTGCGTGACATATCTTTCCGCGGTTGAAACCATTTGTTGCACCGATGATTGTTCTTCCTGTTGTTTTGTGTATTCTTCCTCCAAGGTCCGCAACCGTTTTTCAGCCGGACTGATTTTTTCTCGATATGATTCGATCTTATCATTTAACTCTTGTTCAATCGCTCTTTGTGAAGCTTTTTCATCATCAATATCTTCTAGATTCATATCAAAATCTTCCAAACGTCGTTTTAATGATTGGTAACGTTTTTGATTTTGATCCAATAATTGTTCATATTCTTGCAATCTTGTCTTTGCTTGATTTGCTGCCCGTTCTGCCACTGCAGCATTTGTTCCCCAGTGGTTAACCTGAGATTGCAATTCATCCAGAGGAATCCCATCCAATTGATGCGAAATTTCTCTCACAGTTTCACGCAAGACGGTGGATTCCTGTTCACATATTTTTTTCTCATTTACACATGATTTTTGCGCTTGTTCGGATTGGATGATTTGTTTTTCAGAATTAACCAACTGCTCTTTGATCAATTCATTCCGCTGGCGAGCCTGCTCTAATGACAATGAAATTTTTTGGATATTCTTTTGCTCATCCTGAAATTTTTGAATGGCAATATTTAATTGGTTTCTTAATCCTTGGTTTTTCTCTTTTTTCTGAGTAATATTTTTTTCCAAGGTGTCAATTTTTTTAGAAATCTCTTCGTTTTGTTTTTCTAAAACAATGATATTTTCCTGAAGTTCTTTCTTTTGCCGTGGCCTAGCGATAACGGCTGAACGATTCTCCTTACCTGCAAATACGGGACCATTACCATTAAAAATCTCACCATCCAAAGTAACCAGACGCATATTGGCAGGTAAATTTTTTATTTTTTCTTTCGCAGCAGCTCTATCATTAACAATGAAGGTATTCCCTAAAAGTCCATCCAAGATTTTTTTAACTTTGGGATCGACATTAAAAATCTCATTTGCCCTACTCAAAAAGCCGTCTTTAATGGGTGATTTTTCCATTGTTAAATCACGCATCCAAGAAATAGGCAGTATAACTGCCCGTCCCTTTTCTTTTTGAGCCAACAAATGCATCGCTTCTTCGGGATCTGATTGATCAAATATAACAACTGCGTCCAGGTATTCACCTAAGGCAGCTGTAATCGCCATTTCATAGGTTTTGGGCACTTCTAAGTAGGTACTTAAGGGTTGGTAATCCCCTTTAATCTGACCAGACTTAACAGCTTTTAAAATCGATTGAGAACCCTGATTCAGACCGGAAAGTGAGTTTTCCGCTTCAATTAATACATCAAGTTGAGCAGTTAAACGAGCTTGCTGCCCAAGGATGAGATTTTGTTCTTTTCGATACCCATTTAGAGTTTCTTCATGCTGGCGAATTTCCTGAGTAAGCTGATTAACTTCTTCCTCAACGCTTTTTCGTTGGTTTTCTGCTTCATTTAAACCAGACTGAGCTGATTTATAAATCGTTTCTGCCTCTTCTTGTCTTTTAATCGTTAAGGCTTGGTCTTCCTTTAGTTTTTCCCTTGATTGAATTAAGGATTTTAATCGCTCCACTAATTCATTCGATTTTGCATTTAATTCCACTACTTTGGTTTCTTTTTGAACCAATGAGCGCCGCTGATTTCTTAATTCCCGCTCAATTTCATCCCGTTTTTGTTTTCGTTCATTTAAAGAAGCCTGATTTTGTTTTTTCTGCTGATTTGCTTCTTCAAATTCAATCACTAATCGTTCATATTCAACCTTAACAGCGGTTAATCCTGCTTTACGCGAATGAATATCTTCTTCTAAGCGCGTAATATCCGATGTCAAATTTCTCTTCTGATCATTCATCGCTCGCTGACGTTCATCCATGACCGCCAAATTTCTGCTAATGGCTTCTCGCTCTTGATGGAACGCGGCCGATTCAGCATGCCACCCATTTAATTCCGCTCGTACAGATTGAAGTTCCTGTCGCATAGTCGCCATGACTTGATCAAACTTCTCAAATTCTGCCTGCGTTTTTTTCAGTCGGGATTCACGTTCTCTTAAGACCGCTCTGGATTCATTCAAATCATGTTGGGCTTTATGCCAATGAAAACCATACCAGTCGGTTAATAACACTTGTAAATCAGCTTGAACAGTTTGGTAATCTAAAAATCGCCGTGCCTGACGCTCCAGAGATTTCAGTCGAGGACTCAATTCACTTAAAATATCTTGTACCCGTTCCAAATTTCGCCGAGTTTGGTCAAGCCGGTTGATCGCTTCCTCTCTCCGAGAACGGTATAACCCTATGCCAGCTGCTTCTTCAAAAAATTTACGCCGTTCTTCTGCCTTAATCGACAGCGCAGCATCCACCAAACCTTGCCCTATCAGTGTATAGGTACGTTCAGCTAGTCCGGATTGTGCCAAAAGTTCTTGAATTTCTCGCAAACGAACCTTTTGTCCATTTAATAAATATTCATTCTGTCCATCACGATAAGCCCTACGAGTGATAGATACCTCAGCATATTCAATCGGCAGCCAGCCGTCTTCGTTATTAAAGGTAATGGAAGAAGAAGCCATTCCTGCTCTGGAACGACTTTGTGACCCGGCAAAGATCATATCCTCGGTTCGGCGGCCTCTTAATAAACGGAAGCTCTGCTCTCCCAATACCCATCGGATGGAATCTGCGACATTCGATTTTCCGGATCCGTTTGGTCCCACAATTGCAGTAATCCGCCCGGGAAATTCCAAATTGGTTTTTGTTGCAAAGGTTTTATAACCAATCAACTCTAATGATTTCAGGCGTGAACCCATTCATTTTTCCTTTTATTCTTGATTTTTCTATCGATCTTAAATTATACCAAGTCGAATTAATGCTTTATTGGCTGCATCTTTTGCAGCAGCCTGCTTGCTATGTCCTGTTCCACGCCCATAAGGTTTTCCGCCCAACATCACCTCGACTTCAAATATTTTAGAATGATCCGGACCATAGGAATTCCGGGTGACGTATAAAGGCGCAGCATAACCTTGAGATTGGGCCCATTCTTGAAATAAACTTTTAGGATCTTCATTTTTATTATTTAATAAAATATCATCAGCAGCTTCAATTAATAAATCGATCAAAAAATCATTAACTGCTGGAATTCCACCGTCCAAATATAACGCTCCGATCAGTGCTTCAAATGTGTCACATAATAAAGCAGGGCGTTCTCGCCCACCAGCCTGTGATTCACCGCGTCCCAGCCGCATGGCCTGTCCAAGCTTAATTTGTTTTGCAAATTCTGCCAGCTGCTCAGTATGCACTAACGCAGAACGCATCCGAGTCAAATCCCCTTCCGGCATTTCCGGATAACGGTGATAAAGCCATGCACCAACGATGAAATCTAAAACGGCATCTCCTAAAAATTCAAGGCGTTCGTTATCTTCCAAAGCTTCTTGATGTTCATTTAAATAAGAACGATGGGTTAATGCTCTGCTTAACAAAAGCATATCATTAATCTTTAAATTCAAACGTTGTTGTAATTCCTGGGGTTTTTCCAACGGAACAGCAGAATCGTTGTGTTTCATTTAATGCCTCCCAAGAACTTATGGCGCGTTAACCACCTCAATCATAGAATCAAGTAGCTTACGCTCCACCAGTTCTTTTTATTGATTTTTTGAGAATAGTTTTATTTTAACAGCTTTATCGAATTTTCGCATTAAATTGTCTTGATGTGACAATCATCAGAATAATCTAGAGTCTAACCCCTATATTAATCTCCTTTGTGGGGATGATAATCCCCTTCGATCCATGTTTCTCCATCCGGTCCGATTTCTTTTTTCCATATGGGTACAATTTCTTTAAGCCTATCGATACCATATTTCGCAGCATCAAAAACACCAGTATCACGATGTGCAGCTGTACAAATCACTACTACTGTAGGCACTCCTGCATCCATTAATCCAATCCGTTGAACGATTACAATTCGCTCAATACTTACCCATTGTTTGCGAATCTCATCAGCAATTTGAGCCAATTTTTTCTCTGCCATTGGTATATAAGCTTCATATTCCAATGAACTCGTTGTAAACTGGTTTCCGCGAGATGTTTCTCCACGAATAATCCCCGTAAAAATAGCCGCGGCACCCGTTGTATTTAAAGTTACTTTTGTCAATAAGTTGTTAATATCAATCGCTTCGGTCGTTATCTTTAATATATCTACTTCATCATTTCCCCCACTGACTGGGGGAAATACGGCAATTTCGGCTTTTTCAGGAATAATATCTTCATTAAAAACAAATTCCTGATTGACAGAAATTAATAAATTATCAATAAACCCTTCTATAACTGGAAAGGAAGAGCAAAGAATTTTTTTAAAATCAGCAACAGTGCTGTTAACCGGGAGGGATAATACCGTTTTGGAAGTGCCCGTCAGATCTTTAATGTTAGCAAAAAACAATATTGTATATTCCATTTTTATTACCTTTTATTATTCATTAATTACATCACCGCTAAGTCCGCCATGCTTTTCGACCAAACGGATGTTTTCAATTCGAGCAGTTTTTTCGACTGCTTTCACCATATCGTAAACTGTTAAAGCAGCAATAGAAACTGCAGTTAATGCTTCCATTTCCACGCCAGTTTTCCCGCTGATGCGCACAGAAGCTTGAATTTGTACGCCGGGCAAGTCATTATCAATGGTTAACTGTACATTAACCTGGTTAATCATTAACGGGTGACATAAGGGTATTAATTCTGATGTCTTTTTTGCGGCTTGAATACCTGCAATTTGGGCAACCGTCAACACATCACCTTTTTTCATCAGGTTATTTTTTATCATCTCAACCGTTGTAGGCAATAAGACCACACAACCTTTTGCTGTTGCGGTCCGGTCGGTTACTGGTTTTGCCCCTACATCAACCATCTTTGCATTTCCGGAATCATCCAAGTGAGAAAGTTTTTTATTAGTCATATCAGCATTTTAACGTATCCATACCATGCAGGCAACTAAATCTTAAAGGATTACACATTTTCGTGCAATAAACCGCTTTTTGATTAATTTGATAACCATGTTAATAAAAAGGAAGCGGACATAAAATTACTTTTCTTTAACCTTTTCCTTTGAATTTTCGTTTTTGGCTTCATTTCAATTTTTTATCGCCGTTAAAAACCAAAAGAGCCATTTTTATTAAATCCTTCTTCATCGTTAGCCTATCTGCTATAATTGCAGCGTGAGTTTCCAAGTAGCAGCCTACCAAACTGAGGGATATCGGATTGAAACCGAGCTTTATCAAGGCCCATTAGATCTTTTATTACAACTGATCGAAAGGGCTGAGTTAGATATTACCAAACTTGCCCTGGCACAAGTCACAGACCAATATCTAGCGTATATGCGGCGCTTAAAACTTGAAAACCCAGCTGAAGTTAGCGCTTTTTTGGTGATTGCCTCCCGCCTTCTGCAAATAAAATCTCAAGCATTATTACCCAAACAAAATTTAGAACCTCATCCAGATGATGAAGAAGATCCTGGTGAAGCACTTGCCAGACAGTTATTGTTATACAAGCGATTTAAAGATATGTCTAAATGGCTTGCAGAACGTGAAACAGAAGGGTTACGTACTTATTTAAGGGTCGCACCGCCACCAAAAATTCATGTTCAACCCAAACTTGATTTAACCAACGTTACTTTAATTGATCTGGCAAAAGCCGCTTCCGAAATTTTATTAGGTTCGCCCCTTTTACCTCAATTGGGCACAGTTATTAATATTCCCCGTGTAACCATCCGTGATCGTATTAGTTACATTCTTCGGGATTTAAAACGGGTTGGAAATACCTCTTTTCGTTCGATGTTATCTCAACGAACTTCCCGAGTAGAAATTGTGGTTACTTTTTTAGCTTTATTAGAGCTTGTGAAACGACATATCATTTCCGCAAATCAATCAGCATTATTTGGTGATATTAACCTCCATGCTGAAGGAAACCTTGACCAGGAACTTGATATTGAAATTGAATTCTCAGAATAAAAAAAGGTTGGCTTTGGTTATCCAACCTTTATCCTCAAACTCCTTATAACTTATTAATTATTCTGTCGCCGAGTCAAAAATTTGTTCTTCAACCATTTCAACGGGTAAACGTCCGCTCATCCAAACAATCATTAAACAAATATCATCATCTGATATTTCATCCTGCGGATATTTCTCACGGTAAGCATTTACCAAAACTTCAAAGTCTTCTGCCGCGGGCCAGCGAGTTAAGAAACCGGGAAGTTGCCCGCGATCCATATCCTCAGGCATAATTTTCCAATTACGGTCAATTAAGAATTGATAAACTTTATGCCTGATTTCGCTTTTAATTTCTGACCATGCTTGAATAGTATTTTTAACAAAATCAGCGGATTTTTCAAAACTTTTGACTGCACCCGTTACTTTTAATGGCAGTGGTGCCTGGGCGCTATTCCGAAAACCATGCACTTTGACAGTTTTCCGAATTAAACTTTTGATAGATTTTTGTTTTTCCTCCGAAGCCCGATCCAAATTGGATAAAGTTTCGTGGATGACGGTACGCCGAAAATCGGCTAACATAAATTCATTTAATGCATTAAATGGGATAAACTGTGCTTTTTCATTCATAGACAAAATTATAAACGCTAGTTTTCTTAAACAACAAGGGACACCAAGAAAATTAATGGTGTCCCTTGTTAACTACTCACTTGGTACAACAATCAAAAGAACTAAGTAAGGCACAATTCCTGGCAAGCCTCCTGGTAACGCAGCAATAATAAATGCCAAACGAAACCAAACAGCACTGATACCAAAAAACTCACCCAAACCACCACACACACCGCCAAATACACGGTTTGTTTTTGATCGTCGTAAAACGGGTCGGACTGTATTCATCGTATAACTCCTTTCATAAAGATATACGATAAAAAATCAAATCCGTTTCACTTTTCTAACATTAACAATGTATCACTGGCTGCATCTAAACGTTTAACTTCTTCCTCTGTTAATTGCCAATTCAATACATCTGTATTTTGTTCTGCCTGAGAAATATTTTTGGCACCCGGAATCGGGAGGGTTCCTTTAGCGATAGCCCAATTGATTGCAACCTGTGAAGAAGTTTTTCCACCGTGATCCGCTCCGATTTTTTTCATCAAATCGATTAATGGTTTCATTTGATCCAAATAACTTTTTGAGAACCTGGAACCTCGAAAACCTTGCATTGGGTTTCTGGATGAGTATTTTCCAGTTAAAGCGCCTAATCCAAGAGGGCTATACGCAATTAATTTAATACCCTGATCGTGACAATAATCCAAAACTCCATTTTTTTCGATTTTCCGATTAATTAAGCTGTATTCCACCTGATTGGAGGCGAGGGGAATACCCATTTTTCGTAGGGATTCAACCGCTCGCTGCATTTGTGAGAGATCAAAATTGGAAACACCTACCGCCTTAATTAAATTATTTTGTAAAGCTTCTGCCATTGCTTCCATCCAGGTTTCAATTCGAACTGGAGGGAGTGGTATATGGATTTGATATAAATCAAGTTGATTTAATCCCAAACGGCTCAAACTCTTTTTCAGCGCCTTTATTAAACTTCTTCTACTTAATCTCCAGGGAAACGGCATAAACTTCGAAGCAACGATTACTTGCTGTTCACTTTCAGAAATATACTTACCCAGTATTTTTTCTGATCGTCCCTGACCATAAACTTCAGCTGTATCAAAAAAACGAATACCCCGCTGGATGCTAGTATTAAAAACATCCTTTAGGTCCGTTTCCTCGTACCCTTTTCCATACCCCCAATACAAACGATCTCCCCAAGACCAGGTTCCAATCCCCAATTGGATACCATCAAATATTTCATGCCCCTTTTTTTCTATCTGATCCGCCATTCCTTACCTCACCTGTGAAAAATTGACCCCTTTACCTGATCAAAAATAAAATTGAACTTTATTGTATATCAAAACAAAGGAAATTACATCCGGATTAATTAAATCATAAGGTTTTAGGTCTTTCGGGCTTGCACATTTTCCTTGGACATCTTAGAATCAATACTTATGAGTACTGATGATACCACCCCAATCCGCCGTCAATATTTAGATATTAAAGAACAATACCCAGATGCAATTGTCTTTTTTCGGCTTGGCGATTTTTACGAGACATTTGATGAAGATGCTGAGACAACTTCTCGGGAATTGGACATCGTTCTGACATCCAGAAACGTATCCAAAGGGATGCGCATCCCAATGGCCGGGATTCCTTACCATGCAGCAGAAAATTATTTAACGCGATTAATTTCTAAAGGATATCATGTCGCCATTGCAGAGCAAATTGGTGAAGCGACTGGTAAGGGAATTGTCCATCGCGAAGTGGTGCGAGTGGTCACTCCTGGAACTGTAACCGAACCGGGCATGTTAAACAAAGAACAGAATAATTACCTGGTCAGTGCAATACTTTCTGAAAAGAAGGTAGGTTTAGCTTACGTTGATATTACTACTGGTGAATTCTCCGTAACCGAAATTAAAACTGATGAACCCGAAAATGACTTTCGCACGGAAATCAAACGGTTAAATCCAGCGGAAATCTTGATTCAAGATAGTATCTCCTTTCCGAATGGATTTACTAATCATGTGACCCATTATCCATCCTGGCATTTTGAGGCTGCACGTTGTGAACAAAACTTAAAAAACCATTTTAATGTAAGTACATTAGAAGGCTTTGGATTAAAAGGGTATTCTCTAGCAATACAGGCCGGTGGAGCAATACTTGATTATCTTAAAGATACACAACCTGCGGCATTAAAACTTTTATCAAGTATCTCGGTTTATGCCATTTCGGAATTTATGAATCTGGATGCAGCTACACGTAGAAACCTTGAATTAACGGAAACCATCCGTAATGGGCAGGTGGAAGGTTCATTATTAAGTGTTTTGGACCATACAATTACCCCCATGGGACACCGATTGATTCGACAGTGGGTAAATAAACCATTATTAAACATTCCTGAAATAAATAAAAGACAAGAAAGTGTCTCTTTTTTTGTTCAAAACGGATTACTACGAGCTGAATTGAATCAATTGTTAAAATCAATTTATGACCTTGAACGGTTAACTACCCGGGTTATTACAGGACATGCAAATCCTCGAGATCTGGTATCGATTCGAAGTACATTAACCATCCTCCCTGAGATCAAAAGTCTTTTTTCTGATTCTATACCCACATCCTTAAATGAAGTCCTAAATTCCATAAAACCATGCTCTCAGGAATTAGAACTATTAACAGCATCCATTAATGATGAACCCCCTGCCACTTTACAAAATACAGGTATTATTCGAGAAGGATATGCCAATGAACTTGATCAGGTTGTTCAAGCCTCACAACATGCTAGAGATTGGATTGATAACCTGGAAACAATTGAAAGAGATCGAACTGGGATTAAGAATCTGAAAGTCGGATACAACAAAGTTTTTGGATACTTTATTGAAATTTCAAAATCCAACACAAAAAGCGCACCTGACAATTACATTCGAAAACAAACCTTAGTTAATGCAGAAAGATATATTACCCCGGAATTAAAAGAATATGAAACTTTGGTACTAAATGCGGAAGAACGAATTCGTGATATTGAAGGAAGAATATTTAAACAAATTTGTGAAACGCTTGCGAACTCTAGCAAAAAAATACTCGAAACCGCCAACGGATTAGCCACCCTCGATGTGTTAAATGCATTGGCAAACGCAGCAGTTCTAGGTAATTATGTTCGCCCTACATTAAATGATAATCACACCTTACATATTGAAGATGGAAGACATCCAGTTGTTGAAACTTCAATGGCGCAAAAAAGATTTGTCCCCAATGATGCTATTTTTGAAAATGGTGAGATCATCCGATTAATCACTGGGCCGAATATGAGCGGAAAAAGCACATTCTTAAGACAGGTGGCTTTAATTGTCCTAATGGCACAAATCGGTTCTTTTGTACCAGCAAAAAATGCAGAAATCGGATTAACAGATCGCATATTTACTCGCATCGGAGCCCAGGATGAGATTCATGCCGGGCAATCTACTTTTATGGTTGAAATGATTGAGACAGCAAA
This sequence comes from Anaerolineaceae bacterium, assembly GCA_002702705.1. Taxonomy (GTDB): domain Bacteria; phylum Chloroflexota; class Anaerolineae; order Anaerolineales; family Anaerolineaceae; genus UBA6170. Next base: position 68,483 of record PABH01000007.1, on the reverse strand, counting down.
TATTCTAAATCATGCTACCAACCGAAGTCTGTTGATTTTAGATGAAATCGGACGCGGTACATCGACATACGATGGGCTTTCAATTGCCTGGGCTGTAATTGAGTACATCCATAACCATCCAAAAATTCGTGCCAGAACTTTATTTGCCACTCATTATCACGAACTTACCCAATTGAGTGAATTGTTACCCGGTGTAAGAAACTATAATGTGGCTGTCTCCGAAGCGGATAACACCGTTATCTTTTTACACAAAATCATTCCAGGAGCAGCAGATCGATCATATGGTATCCATGTGGGCCAGCTCGCTGGGCTGCCAAAGACCGTTGTCCAACGAGCCTCAGAAATCCTTAAACAACTCGAGAATTCATCCGGCCAAGCCATTAATCTACAAGAAGTAGCTTCGCCTCAGCAATTACAACTTTTCCCTGAAACTAACCCAATACTAAAATCATTGGAAGAAATAGATATTAATACCATTTCTCCAATCGAAGCGATTAACGTTTTATACGAATGGAAAAAGAAATTTACAGAAAAATAATAATAAAATGTGAGAATCACACTTCAAATGCGGCGGTTGCTTTATGCCACTGTGCTTGAAAAACATCTGCACCATTTAAATTAGAACGCCAACTTGATATTTTTTTATAACTTGGCAGCAGCTGCTCCATGTAATTTTTACCGGAAACACGACTGATCCAATATAAAGCTTGGGCTGCATAAGAGACCACATTGATCGGTTCAATCCGATCAAAATCATCAAAAAACCAACCGCAAGATGTGTACATTCGCTGGCGGTTTATTTGGCCTCTCATCAATAATGAGATTGTCTGCAGATCAGAAGGGCTGATATTGGGAATCCATGACCGGATAAATTCTGATTCAGAGATTTGTCCCAAAATCACCCGGATATAATCATCACGAAAAGTCCAGGGATCCACATCATAAGTAGCCAAAGTCTCAACATAAACCGTATCAATAAAGGCAGCAGTCTCATCGATTGCTTGTTTGAGTGATTGTTTCCAATCACTATGAATTGTGCAATCACAAATCCCACGCCAGCGTTCAACACCATGATGGCAGCTCCAGGAGGTATATTCCTTGATTTTAATCTTTTCCGTAGCAGGATGTTTTAATAACCATAGAGCCGGAAATACATGAGATACATTTCTTTCCGTTAATGCACCATTCATAAGATGTGCTAAAAATTTATCCCGATAAGGTTGGTGATGTCCATACAACTCGCCATCCGAAGCAACCATAATAAATCGAGCTCGGTTTTCTCCAGAAAATGACTTAAGACGAGGCAAAATGCTGTTCGCCGCAAATCGATCCGCGTTTTCAGTTGAAGCGGGATCAAAACTAATCTGGGTACTTAGATCCTGCTGATAAAAAAATACAGTGATTTGTTTACCACCCGGCAAATCCACCAGATATGGCTGAGTATAATCCAATGAAAACGTATCAGCCTGCCATGGCGCTAATATGGTGAAGATTACCCCCATTTCAGCCATAATGGTTAAACTTTCTAAATCAACGGCTGCTTCCGGCAGCCACATCCCGCTCGGTTTATGTCCAAAACGATGTTCATAATCCGCGATTCCCCATCTTATTTGTGTTTGTTTATCCTGACTGGATGCCAGAGGCAAGATGGTATGGTGATAAGATTGTGCCAGTGCATTTCCGACCCCATATTTTTCATAATTGCGGCGATCTTGCTCGATAATATTTCTATAAGTGTCCGGATGTTGCTCTTCCATCCATCGAAATAAAGTTGGTCCAAAATTAAAACTAATTCGTTCAAAATTACCCAACTCCGCATTGGGCTTGTAACAATGGTTAAAAATCAGTTCATTCCAATTGCGAAATGGCATTGCCCCGCGTTCATCAGGGATAGTGCCATTAATCGGATCTTCTCGTACGGGTTGGTAAAAATGACCATGAACACAAAATGCTAACTCGCCCATAAACAATAAACCTCTTTCAACAAATAATCATAACTCCGATAAAAACGATAGTTTATTTTCAAATCTAGCAGGTAGAATCCCGAACAATCTAGGTAACACATCCAAATTCGTGGTTCGATCTTCAGCCAATGCATCTAACCAATAAAGTGATAATGGAAATCGGGGAAAATATTGATCTACAAAAACGGAAAACATGCGTAAATAAGGTGGTGAAAAATTTAATAAGATTCGATTAAGGTTAATTTGATTTAATATCTTCTCGACTATTTCACGGAAAGTAAATATTTCTCCACCACCGATATCAAAATATTGATTGATATGAGATTGATCTTGAATAGAAAGTACGAAACAGGCAATCAAATCCTCAATCCATAATGGTTGTAAAGCTGTTTCACCTTCACTAGGCATTAAGAAAAGCCCAGGAGATCGTTTTAAAACATTCGCTATGGAGGTAACAAATTGATCTCCAGGACCAAAAACATGTGAACTACGAAATATTGTGTAAGGCAGATTACTATTTACAATTGCTTTTTCTGCCAAAGCTTTCGCTTTTAACACTGGATAGGCAGAATTCTGGTCTGCTCCGAGGTGGCTTAAATAAAAAAAACGTTCAATCTGACTCTTCGTAGCAGCTTGAACCAATGTGCGAGTGCCATTTATATCAACCCCACTTAAATCCGCACGAGTAGCTAAACGTTCCGTACCGGCTAAATGAAAAATAATATCAACATCTTTTAATGCAGCCATTAGGCCACGCTCATCATTTAAACTGCACACAGTAACATCCACCGGTATTCCGGTTGGTAAATTAGGTGATTTTGAGGAAGGTTTTATCAATGTTCGTACCGGTAACCCTAAAGAAACCAACTCACGTACGAGATGTTTGCCTATAAATCCTGTTCCACCTGTCACCAAAATCATAATTAATAATTATATCATTTAACATTCTACACAAACCTTATCCATATAACCATAAATTTACGGTAAATAAAGAACCGAAATATTGTACATATACACACTGCAATCTAATCTGTTTGGCATAACTCTTGCTACATATGAAACAATTCTATTTTTACAGGGATTCCTATGACAGAAACTGATAATCAAATTCACAATACTCGTATTGGCTTACATTATTATCCTGATACAATCCATTATCGGATTGATGACCTAAAGCATTGGCTGCCTATTTTTCGCCAAAAAAAAATCAACTGGTTAATTCTAAAAGCAGATGCAGAACGTGCAATCCCTGAATTTTTTCTAAGAGCGTTAATTAAAGCCAATATCCAACCAATTATTGAATTTAATTTACCAATCGATCAATTACCCCAATCCAAGGATTTTAAAATCTTATTACAAGTGTATGCTCGTTGGGGTGTCCGTTACGTTATACTTTTTGACCGGCCCAATCAAAAATCTTCCTGGAAAACAGCCAGTTGGACCCAACAAGATCTGGTTGATCGGTTCTTGGACCAATATATTCCAATCGCCCGAATCGTATTAGATGAAGGATTAATTCCTGTCTTCCCTCCTTTAGAGCCTGGAGGAAATTACTGGGACACCGCTTTTTTACGGGGAGCAATTAAAGGATTGGTACGCCGAAAACAGGATTCAATTCTTCAAAATCTTGTGTTATCCGCTTATGGGCACACCAATCAGCGAAATTTGAATTGGGGATTAGGTGGTCCACAACGTTGGCCCCAAACTCGCCCCTACTTCACTCCAGAAGACTCTGAAGACCAACAAGGTTTTCGGATTTTTGAATGGTATTTATCAATTACCCACAGTCTATTACAAAAAAATGTACCCATTATTATGCTGCAAAGCGGATTTCCCAGTTTTCCAGAAAAATTTTTATCGAAAACCCCGCTTTCCAACCAAGTTTGGGATGACCAGGCAGAAATCATTAAACAACTATCCATCTCAACAATATCCAATCAAGAATCGATTCCGTCTGATGTTATGTGCTGTAATTTCTGGTTATTGGCTTCTGATGAAGGAACACCTTATTATCACCATGGCTGGTATCAGGGTGAACATTGTCTCATCCCAGAAATCCCCAGTAACACAAATCAACACGATGAATTAATAAATGTAAATCCAGAAACCGAAACCACGTCAAGTCAAAAACACCCAATAAAACATTACGTTTTATTGCCAACCTATGAATGGGGAATCGCTGATTGGCATCTTGAAGTGATACAACCTTTCATTAAAAAACACAAAGCAACCATCGGGTTTTCAATCGAAGAGGCCAAACTAGCGTCAAAAGTCACTATTATTGGCAACCCGCAAACTTTTCCGGAAGAAAAATTACAGGATATTCGCTCTGCAGGCAGTTTTGTTGAGCGAATCAGCGGGGATGGCACGAGTATTGCAACACAATTGGCAGAGAGGTAAACGATGGATAATTCAAAACCAATGACAAATGATTTTAATTTTTTATCTTCACAACCAGTGTTAAAAGTGGTTGGTCTGGGCGGTGGAGGATCCAACGCAATTAATCGTATGATCGAATTCGGCTTAACAGGGATTGACTTTATTGCTGCCAATACAGATGCACAAGCATTAAAAGACAGCCTGGCTCCAACAAAAATCCAACTCGGACCGGTATTAACACGAGGATTAGGTGCTGGAGGAAATTTTGAGGTTGGTTACGAAGCCGCTAAAGAAAGCTTTCAAACCTTATTGGATGCATTAGATGGGGCGGATATGGTCTTCTTGGCAGCAGGCATGGGGGGTGGAACCGGAACAGGTTCCATTTCGATTGCAGCTCAAGTCGCAAAATATATTGGGGCGGTTACCGTAGCCATTGTTACAACACCTTTTTCATTTGAATTAGGCCGCCGCCAAAAAAATGCGATGGAAGGTCTCAATCGACTCCGAAAACATGTAGATACTTTAATTACAATTCCGAATGATCGTTTATTAAAAGTTGCACCTCGTGATCTTCCTTTGGATATGGCTTTTCGTTTGGCAGATGATGTTTTACGGCAGGGTATCCAAGGGATATCAGAATTAATTAATCAAACAGGATATATCAATGTAGATTTCTCTCATATTCGTCAAATGATGAAAATGGGTGGTGGCTCTTTACTTTCCATTGGTATGGGAAAAGGAAAAGACAAAGCGAAACAAGCCATTCATAATGCATTAAATCACCCCTTATTAGATTCTGTGAATATTTCCAATGCAACCGGTATTATTGCTAACTTCACAGCTGGTGAGGATCTTTCTTTTATCGAAATGACGGAAGCACTAAGAGAACTCCACGAAATGACCCACACAGAAGCCGATATTATCCCAGGTGTCTTAACAGATTCCCGCCTTCAAGATCGATGTGAAGTAATTTTGGTTATTACAGGATTAGGGGCAACCCCCGTTTCTTCCCAACGTGAAACCACCACAGAAAATGCACGAAGTATATTTGAACCGGTTAAAAAAGAGACGCCTTATGTCCAACGTAGATCGCCACAAATGGCAGAAATTGTTCCCAACACCGCAGATATTGATATTCCTGCATTTTTACGAAAACGCCAGCGAGCATATTAGAACCTGATGGATACAAAAACCCTTAATCAAATCTGCGAAAAAGTATATAAAAAATTTCCTGAGGTCCAAGGCAAAAAACCCAGCAGCCATCCTCAACCAAATGATATGCTGGTGCTGGTTTTTAAGGGAACTGGAATTGCTCCAAACGGATCAAAAATTCCCCGCGTTGTACGAGTAACAGTAAACGATAAAGGCAAAATAATCAAAATGTCTACCTCCAGATGAAAAGGAGTAAAAATGAAATCGCTATTACAAAATTCTGAAGTTTATTTTTGGTCATCGCTATTAAATCTTATGGATAATTCTCCCTTTGTTCAAAAAACTATTCGGTTTGTTTACCCTATTATCAAAAATGAAGAACTAATAAGAACTGGAAAAGTATCCACCTTAATAGGTTTTTCCGGATTGATTATGGGGATCATGAGTTATATGTTTTATTACCTGGCCAGATGAAAACCATAAATCGTCGGTTTATTCTTTGCATTCTCCTGATTTGTTGTTTTGTTTTACCTACAAATCAAGTATTTGCAAAAGCCGAATCGGGCACCGCGGCATTTCAATTGGGAACGACCCTGTATGAACAGGGGCCTCAAATGGATTATGCTTTGCGTGTTTTACAAGAATCTAGTTTTGATCTGGTTGCAATTGAAGTAAACTGGGCTGAAATCCAACCAGAAGCCACTCAAACGATCAATACCCAGAATTTAGATTTGATCATTCGGTCATTACAAACTTCTCAACAAAAGTTATTTATTCGCCTGGTAAATGCACCTGATTGGGCCTTATCTCCTACCGGTCCGGATATTCAAAGCACTATCCAATGCATAAGTCAAATAATCAATTTATATCCTATAATTCAAGCTGTAGAAGTTTTTCCCGGGGCAAATATAGAAAATCTCTGGGGGACGGCCCCTTCTGCAGAACATTATATGCGGATGTTAAGTTCCATTGCCGACTATTTCTCGCAAAACCATATTAATACATTGTTGATCGTTGGGGGATTTCTGCAACTAAACCCGGAACAGGGTCAAAACGGAATCCTCGATTTAAATTTTCTCCAGTCCATGTACGATTATGGGTTTAAAAATCTTCCAGCTGTTGTCAGCGTACAATTTGAAAATATTGAAGCAGACCCGGAAATGCCAGCTACTTCCCAAACTGACCTTACAATGCGACATTATGAGTTAGTCCGTCAAGTTATGATCAATAATGTAGATCAAAACCGTTTAATGTGGGTAACGAAGTTAACCCCACCGCAACAAAAAGATGGACCAAATCTATTGGAAAACCAGGCACAATGGATGGAAAAAGCGCTTACTTTAATTCGCTCTCAATTGTATATTCAAGTTTGTATTTTGCAGCCTATCAATCCCGAAAAAACATCCCAATCCAACCAGTTCTCATTAATCAAAGCTGATGGGACTTTGAATCCAATTATTAATATTTTTCCCTTTTATTCCGTCACATTAAACAATCCATTTTCTAATAACGTGTTAAAATTGGTTCAACAGAAACAAAATCTCCCAAAAATGCGATGATCACCCACCCATGCAAAAAATATTTAAGATTCTCTTTTTTATCTCAATATTTATCATTTGTTTATCGATCGGTGTTTTTTTAACAAAACAAGTTATCAATCCAGAAGAATCAACAATTACTGAAAACTCAGAGAACCAACAACTTCAATCTGCAAACCAAATGAAGTTGATTGTTTTTTTAGTGGACGAGATTGAACAAAAAAAACCACAATTGGAATCTGTTTGGGGTGTAAATCTTTATTTAAACGAACCACACCAATTAACCTTTATCCCTTTAACAGACATCAGTGAAAATGACTTTAAAAAATTATCGAAACGATTTTATATTACTGATAAAAAGGAGCTTTCAGAAGCTACCTTGAATTATTTTGAAAAATATTTTTTGACGTCTTGGGATGGTAGTCTTATCGTAGATCAAGATGCTGTATCTTACTTTTATTCATGGTTAACAGAAAATCAAATTACCGTGACCGGTACTCAATCGGAATCTAATGACAAATTTATAAATCTAACCTCCCTCTGTGACTATCTTAATCAAAAAACAAGCCCACCCTCCAAGATGGTTGATTGGCAAAATATGTCAAGTAAAGACTTTTTAACTTCTCTCTCTGTAGATGAAGTTTTGTTGGGGTTACAAGCCATTTCGGGAAATACATCACCAAAATGCAAATTGATTTTAAATAATCAATAGTTACTTGTTAGCCTTGGTTTTATACAATTCAAATATTCACATGATATAATCTTCAAACTGAAACAATTCTATTAAATAAATTTTGGAGTATAAAATTGAACACGGAAAATAAACCCGATTTAATCGCTGAAAATATTGTTGTTACGTTGGCTTATGAATTAACAGTCGATGGAAAAGTTGTTGATTCTTCAGAAGATGGTGAACCGATTATCTTCTTACAAGGTGCGGGACAGGTCATCCCTGGTCTTGAAAAAGCCTTGGTTGGTATGAAATCGGGTGAATCAAAAAAAATCGTCGTTTCTGCAGCTGAAGGATACGGCGAAAAAGATGAAGATGCGGTTGTGGAAGTTCCAAGGGAAGAATTCCCCTCAGATTTTCCCCTAGCAGTTGGTCTTGAAATCACAGTTCAAACAAACGAAGAATCAGATGACGACGACACTGATTTTGACGAAGATGAAGATTTTGAAGACGAAGATGATATGATGGAAGCTGTTATCACAGATTTTAATGACGAAACAGTTACCCTTGATTTTAATCACCCACTTGCTGGAAAAGAATTAACCTTTAATATCACCGTAGTTGATCTGCGTTATGCCAGCGAAGAAGAAATTGAACATGGTCACGTCCATGGAGATGACTTTGATTTTTACTTTGATGATGAAGATTTTGAAGACGACGATGATGAATCATCAGATAACCATCACCACTAAGTAAAAAAAGATCCCGGGTATGAACCGGGATTTTTTTGTTATTTTACCTGAAATATTTTTTCCAAGGCAGCAATATCATAATCAATGACAATTTCACCACGGATATTAAAGGTCGGGGTGATGATATCCCCTCCCGTATAATTTCGCACCTTTTGTTTTGCCTCGGGATATTCCTCAACATTAATCTCTACGACGTCAATATTATGGTCGTCAAGCCACTGTCGAGCTTTTTTGCAATCTGTACACCATGGTGTACAATACATGATCACATCACCTTGAGGCATTTCTCCTGGTTCTGGTAATTTTTCGGCTAAATCCGGTCGCAACTTTTTTAACTCATCAAATAAAATTTCATTATCCGGTTGATCATCAATATCATGAATATCAATATATTGAATTATGCCTTCTTCATCAACGATAAATAAAGCTCGCTCCGAAGTTCCATCTTCACGAAAAACACCAAATTTTTCAGCCACGGCACCATGTGGCCAAAAATCACTACATAATGGGTAGGTAATCCCGCCTAGACTCTCTTGCCAGGCTTGTAAACATGGTACATGATCCACGCTGATACCCAGAACCTGGGTATTTAATCCCTCAAACTTTGCGGCTTGCGCCTCGTAAGAAGGGATTTGATTCGTTCATATCGGTGTCCATGCCATGGGAAAAAAAGCAAGTACAATATTTTTTCCGCGATAATCCTTTAATTGGATAAACCGATTCTCGGTGGCTGGTAATAAAAAATCTGGTACTTGATCTCCAATTTTTAAGGCCATTTTGTCTCCTTTATAAAGTTATACTTTTTATTTTATCCTAATCCTGGTTTAAATAAAGGTAAAATTGATCATCATTTGCTATTTTTCCGAAGAAAATTAAAGAGGATCTTCTAATGAAATTCAAAAATAAAAAAAATCTCATGGAAAAAACTATTTATATATCCTTCTTTATTTTGTTTAATTTATTATTAAGTGCTTGTTCTGTAACAAGGGTTGAAAACTTGACGATTATGACACCAAGTCCTCAAGCGAAACCAATAGAAACTTCATCTGAATCAAAAGAACCCACACCAATTCAAACAAATACAACAATTCCGCCAACAAATATACCTACAGAGGTTAATATTCCTTTGCCGAATTACCAACTCTCCGTCCGGTATAATTACAGCGATCAGACTGCACTAATTGATGAAATCATCAACTATACCAATCCAAGTAATAAAGGTCTGCCTGATATCAAACTTGCAGTCGAGCCCCTCCGTTATACAGACTCTTTTCAAATAAACAATGTAAAGATTAATCAATCTGAATTTACAAAATTTGAATTGGGAAAAAATTTGATCAATCTTCCTTTGGAAAATACGCTATTACCGGGGGAAGCGATCCAGCTTGAAATATCATATTCTTTAAAAATGCCATCGATCGCTAATCCGCAACCGGATCAAAAACCGGGTATTTTTGGTTATACTGTTTTACAAACCAATTTTGTGGATTGGTATCCATTTATTCCTCCCTTAACCGAAGATGGCAGTTGGCAAATCCATGATGGCTGGTTTTTTGGTGAATACCTTGTTTATGACTTATCAAATTTTTCGGTAAAAATAAATCTCGAAAACACCCCCCAAAATTCAATCATTGCTGCCAGTGCAGTTCCTTCAAGTATCAACCAGAATGAATACATCTATGAACATAAAGCTGCTCGAAATTTTGTTTGGTCATACAGCCCCTCTTTTATTGTAAAAACAGACAATGTGAATGGAATTGAAGTATCAAGTTATTATTTTAGTTTTCATCAAAAGGCAGGGGAACAAGCCTTAATAGAGACCACCAAAGCAATTTCCTTATATGAAGACTTATTTGGACCCTACCCACATAAAAATTTAGCGATTGTCGAAGCTGATTTTTTAGATGGAATGGAATATGACGGGTTGTATTTTTTAAGTAAAGGTTTTTATAATTTGTATGATGGTACCCCACAAGGGTATCTAACCATGATAGCAGTCCATGAGACAGCTCATCAATGGTGGTATACAAAGGTAGCCAACGACCAAGCCCTTGAACCTTGGTTAGATGAAGCCTTATGTACTTATTCGGAATATATATTTTATGAAACCCAATACCCAGAATTTGCAGATTGGTGGTGGGAATACCGCGTGAATTACTACCAACCGAGTGGAAAAATTGATCTGCCGATTTATGATTATCCCGGTTTCATCCCATATCGGGACGCAACCTATTTACAAGGTGCCAAATTTCTGCATCAATTGCGTTCACAAATGGGCAATGAGCAGTTTTTTACTTTTCTGAAAACCTATGCAGCCATGTATGACGGAAAAATTAGTTCAACGGTTTTATTTTGGAAGTTAGTTGAGCGGATTACCAGCGAGGATCAAACCGCCTTAATGGATGAGTATTTTCAGGGAAGTTATTAAATCTCCACTTAAATATGGTTGTTTGTAAACGTTCTTTCGATTCTTTATGAAGAGAGAAACGATGAGTTTCATCAAATTAAAATACTCGGTATAATATAATTATCTGACTGTAAAAAATGAGGAATCATGAATAATAATAATCGCAAATTAATTACCTGGATTGGGATCACCTTGGGAACCATCTCATCTCTCATTCTGCTGTTTATCCTGAGGAAAAAACCAATCACACAATCCGAATTTGTGGAAAAAACCATTCCGAAAATCAAATTACCTGATGAAATAGAGATTGAACAAGATCCCGCTCCAATAATGAAATCTCCGCCAAATCTCCCAGAAGCAACACAATTTTCAGAAAAAAATGATGATTTAAAACAAATTGAAGGGATTGGCCCAAAAATATCCCAACTTTTAGGTGAACACAATATCAAAACTTTTGATGAACTAGCAAACACCGAAGTTGAAAATTTAAAAATCATCTTAACAGAAGCAAAAATCCGTATCGCTGACCCCAGCACCTGGCCGGAACAAGCAGGTTATATTGTTCGAGAGGACTGGGAAGGTTTAAAGTCTTTCCAACAGGAACTTAAAGGCGGCCGCCGCGAAGTGTAATTTCTCTATATTTCTTAAGCTGTACATACGTTGTACAAACTCTTACTATACTACCATCCTGATTTATGATACTAAATAAAACAGGATGGTATTTTTTATGGATAATTCAAAAAAATGGCACATATCCGATTGGTCGATTTTAGGATGGGTTGAAACAATCTTAAAAATCATCGCATTTATTTTTGCAGGAATGATTATTTTTCCCGCTATTCAGTTTGGAAATATTCAAATTCCCTCTTTAGGGTTATTTTTAATCATTCAGATCCTTTTGTCTCTTGGGTTATTTGTTGCTATTTTCGACCGGCTTAAGGAAAAAGAAATTATTGCGATGGTATTTATCATCGTAAACAACCTGGCTCACTGGGGAATAGTATATTCACTTTTTACTCAAGTTAATCATTCTCTTTATTTATTATTATTTTTTGTTTTTATGCTAGTTGGAGATCTGGTCAAGATCATTTTTATCAAGACCACAAATTTTACGGTGCGTGATTTACCTAAATCGGCTCTATATGGATTAACAATTTTTTATATCATTGGATATAGTATCCAAATTTTTATCCTTTTGTTATAAGTGGGAGGGAACAATGAAAATAGTAAAAATCATTTCTATACTTGGTGTTTTGGGTATGACAATCGCATTATTAAATGGATTTATTAATGGTGATTTTCTAACAGATGGGGGTAATTTGCTTCAAAATCCATGGGGCATCGTTTCTATGGTAGATCTGTACACCGGATTTATTTTGTTCTCAGTCTGGATCGCATATCGGGAGAAATCTATTCTACGCTCCATTATATGGATCTTTTTCATTATGACTCTTGGATTTTTTACCGGCAGTATATACATGTTAATCGCTGCCTTTACCTCCCAAAATGATTGGAAACAATTTTGGATGGGCAAAGCTTAGGTTAGAAATCTTAAATTTTCCAATCGATTGTTGACTTTAATTATCAAAGTACCTATAATGAATTTAACAGGGAGCTTAAAGAAATTTAGTGCTTCTGTGACCTTAAAAATCAAATCAAGTTCTTTCGTCAAGTTAATTTTTTTACTCTTGACAATCAAATGATTTGAAAAATACTCCGGAAACCAGATGACAGCTTTCCATAACTAAAAAAAATTGTTCGGAAAGCAACTGGAAAACAAGGAAAGGTACAGAAAATCAGGTTACTTTGAGCCCCTGTTTCTTTTTAATTTTAAACATCCAGAATAGAATCCGCTTTTAACATACCTACATAAGGCAAATTCCGAAATTTTTCCTGATGGTCTAAACCATACCCTACCACAAATCGATCAGGTAGATCAAAACCTTTATACTTCACAGGAATATCAATAAATCTCAATTTCGGTTTATTAAATAAAACTGCTAAATTTATACTGGCTGGTTTCCGGTCCCTTAAATTCCGCAACAAATAATTTAATGTCAATCCAGTATCGATTACATCTTCAATAAATAATACATGCCGGCCTGTAATAGAGACATCCAAATCCTTCACTAACCTGACAAAACCATGTTTACGATCATCAGGACTGTAATTATTGACTGCTAAAAAATCCACCTCAAGAGAAATTGGCATCGCTCGTAATAAATCTGCCATGAAAAAAAAGACACCTTTTAGTACTCCAATACAAATTGGGTTTTTATCCTGATAATCTAGACTAATTTCTTCCGCCATAGATTTTACTTTGGTTTGAATTTCCTCAGCCGTGAAAATTACTTCAGAAATGTGTTCCTCATATGGATTAATTAATGATGTCAAAGTTATTCTCCTTCTCTGTCAAGTCCATCATTTCCAGGGACCCCATTCTGGGTTTTGTCAGATTGGAGTGGCTGAGCTTCTTCATATAAACCATACTTTACCATCAAATCACGAATTTCTCTTCTTTTCATTAATTTGATCTTTATTTCAGGATACAGTTTTTTCATCAATCGCATTTTTTTATTTTTTATCGAAGAAAGTTGAGGCCGTAACGTGGTTAATTCAATATACAAATCTTGATCCGGTAAATAAAAATCTGGGCTAAAAGCCATAGTCACATTGCCTGCTTGATCCCAATCAAGTTCAAATGTCGTTGGTTCATACAACCAAGCGACACCATAAAAATCCATAATCCTGGCAAACATCTCTTCTGCTGGATGTGAAAATGTTTTTTTATCATGACCGTTATTATTATTCAATTTTTTCACCCGAATTATCTTTAATAAGTGTTGAAACCATATTCACTAATTGAGTCATTGGGATCTTCGCTGTATTTAATACTAGGTCATATAAAGCTGCATCATTCCAATCTACTTGATAAAACTTTTTCAAATAATCTTGACGGTATGTATCACTTTGATTTATTTGCTGCCTTGCTGCTTCACTGTGCACCTTTTTGTTTTTGCAAATATTTTTAACTCTGGTTTCCAGATCAGCAATCACACGAATATGGAAAACTTGAGGGTTATTTTTCAGAACCACCTGTGATGCTCGGCCAACAATAATTATTTTCCCCTGGTTTGCATAGTCATTCATCACGGTCGAAACCGCGTTAATGTAAGCCTGACATACTTCCGGGTCCGGGCACAATCCCAATAAACCCAATTCATCAATCATGGCCAATGCCACATCAGGAGAACCTATTTGGATAGCTGCTTTGTTGATTACTTCCCGCCAAACCAATTGATAACCACATCGGGCTGCCAAAGCCTGGGCAAACCGGCTGCCTCCACTTCCAATCTGTCGAGAAATGGTTACCACAGAAAACATAATCACCTCCTGATCAATATTTTAATTATATCATTGACAAGAAATATCAAGGTTCATAAACTAAGTAAATTCCAGCTCTTAAACAAATGATGCAACTCAAAATGATTAACTTCTTCTATTAGTTTTTTGTACTGATAAAAGTAAATGAATGTTTCATTTTTATCTTCGTTTTATTATGTGTCTCTGAAAGATCCATAATCAACCTGAAAAAAACAGGCTATTATTAAACCAAGATTAGAATTTTTAATCTTTATGCGATACAATACAGAGGATAATTTTTGTAAAAGGGAGTTTGTGCCATGCCAATTCGTTTGGGAATTTTAACCGCAGGTAACGATGCCCCCGGACTCAATGCCGCCATCCGAGCTATTGGAAAAACCGCTCAAAGCGCATATGGAATGAGTATCACGGGATTTCAAGACGGCTTTAAAGGACTGGTTGAAAATAAAGCTATTCAAATTAAGGGCCCTGAACTATCCGGCATTCTCACACTCGGTGGAACAATTCTGGGAACAAGCCAGGAACTCCCCCACCAAATGACGAACGGATACCAAAAACCTGAAAATAAAATCGATTCTGCCGTTGATACGTATAAAAAACACAAACTGGATGCATTGGTTTGTTTGGGTGGAATTGAAATGCAGGTTGGCGCATTAAAATTACATGAAGCAGGATTAAATATCATCACTTTGCCAAAAGCGATCGACAACAATGTTCAAGGCACAGATTTCACCGTTGGCTTCGACACAGCCTTATCCGTATCAGCAGAGGCAATAGACCGACTTCATAGCACGGCTCACAGCCATCACCGTATCATTTTGGTTGAAATCATGGGGAAAAAAGCTGGTTGGTTGACCCTCGGTGCAGGAATTGCCGGTGGTGCAGATGTGATCCTTATTCCTGAAATTCCATATAACATTAAAAATGTAGCTGAAGCCATTAAACAAAGAAATGATGCCGGAAAAAGATTTAGTATCGTTGCCGTTTCAGAAGGTGCAATCACCGAAGAAAGCCTGGAATTTTTTAAGAGGAATCGTCGTATGAATGCGCAACTGCGCAGCGGTAATAAAATGGAAGAGGTAAATTCCCGCCTTGATAAGATTGAAAATCAATATGCAGATAATACCAACTTACTTTCCCACCTGCTAAAAAATTATACTGGATTGGATACCCGAACAACCATTCTTGGCTTTTTACTGCGTGGTGGTGTTCCTTCTGCCAATGACCGTATGCGTGCCACCCAATTAGGGTCCTCAGCCGCAACAGCCGTAAAAGATGGTTTATTTGGGGTTATGCTCGGTTTTCGGGATGGAGAAATTAAACCAGTCGCGCTTTCAGACATTGCTGGAAAACAAAACCCAGTTCCTTTAAATCATAATTGGATTGAGAGTGCCAGACAAGTTGGTACCTGTTTTGGTGATTAATCCATCCACAAAAGTTATAATACAAGGTATCATTTACAGTATTTATAAATATTATTCGATTTAAGTGAGAAGAAATGTACCTTCCGACAACAATAAATGAAGTCAAACAACGCGGCTGGAAAAATCTGGACGTGATTTTAGTCAGCGGTGACAGTTATATTGATAGCCCCTATATCGGTATTGCAGTCATTGGTCATGTATTAACAAATGCTGGTTTTAAGGTGGGAATTATTGCTCAACCAGATATTGAATCCGACCAAGACATTACCCGCCTTGGTGAACCAAATTTATTCTGGGGTATTTCTGCCGGCAGCATCGATTCCATGGTAGCCAACTACACCGCTTCTCGTAAAAAAAGGCGGCAGGATGATTACACACCAGGCGGAGTTAACAACAAACGCCCTGATAGAGCTACGATTGTTTATACAAATTTGGTCAAACGTTATTTTAAGAATACCAAACCGATTGTCTTGGGTGGCTTAGAGGCGAGTTTAAGGCGTTTGGCTCATTTTGACTATTGGAGTGAGAAAATCCGTCGTTCAATCCTATTCGATTCCAAAGCGGATTATTTGATTTATGGTATGGCAGAACGATCTGTTATTGAATTTGCGAATCTTCTCCAACAAAATCAAACCCCCGAAAATGTTCGTGGATTATGTTATATCAGCAAAGATCCTATTGATGACTATATCACCTTACCATCGTATGAAACTGTATGTGAAGATAAAAATTTATTTATTGATGCCTTCCATTTATTTTACAAAAATAATGATCCCCTGACAGCCAAAGGATTGGTCCAAGCCCACGGAGATCGCTATTTAATTCAAAACCCACCAGCTATCTATTTATCTCAGGATGAGTTGGATCAAGTATACAGTTTACCGTTTGAAAGAAATCTCCATCCTTTTTACGCCGCAAACGGAACTGTTAAAGCACTGGAAACCATTAAATTTTCGATCAATACACACCGTGGCTGTTATGGAGAATGTAATTTTTGTGCTATTGCTGTTCACGAGGGGCGGACAATTCGTTGGCGTAGTGAAGAATCCATTTTAAGTGAAGCCGAAAATTTAACAAAATTAAAAGAATTTAAGGGATATATTCATGATGTAGGCGGACCAACTGCGAATATGTATGGTTTTGATTGTACAAAAAAGATTAGCAGGGGTGTTTGTGCAGATAGACGCTGCTTATCTCCAGTTATGTGTTCTGCTCTTCGCCCAACGCATAAACCTCAAGTTAATTTATTAAAAAAATTAAGAACAATTGAAGGTGTAAAAAAGATCTTTGTGGCTTCCGGCATCCGTTATGATTTGATCCTTAAGGATCGTTCATTTGGCAATACTTATTTAAATGAGATTGTTGAACATCATGTTTCCGGGCAAATGAAAATTGCGCCAGAACACACCAATGATTCCATATTAAATTTGATGGGAAAACCAGGCTCAACGGAATTATTGGCATTTAAAGCTCGTTTTGATAAATTGAACCAACAAAAAGGAAAAAAACAATTCTTAACTTATTATTTTATTGCTGCCCACCCTGGTTGTTCTGACCGTGAAATGGAAGAAGCCCGTAAGTTTGCAATAAAAGAATTAAAAATATTACCGGAACAAGTCCAGATTTTCACACCGACTCCTTCTACCTACGCCAGTTTGATGTATTACACCGAATTAAATCCATTTACAAAAGAACCAATTTTTGTTGAAAAAGATTTACACCGAAAAAATAAACAAAAACAAATTCTGGTAAATAAAAGCCAACGATAATATATGTTTGATATCTACTTTGTAACCCCACCTGGATTGGAAGTCCTCACTCGTCAGGAAATTGATCAAATAATCCATCAATATCAACTTGTAATCACTAATTTTCATCCCGAGAAGTTGGAATTAAGTTGTGATCTACGATCCTTATATATTTTTAATTTGACAATTAGAACTGCTAACCGAATTTTGGTACGGACCAATACCTTTAAAGCAACCAATTTTGGTGAGTTAGTAGATAAGAGTTCAAAATTTAATTGGGAAATTTATATTCAACCTGAAACAAAAGTCAAAATCCGAACAACATGTAAAAAATCCCGCTTGTACCACAGCGATGCTGTGACAGAACGGATAATTCAAGGTTTAAAAAAGCGATTAGGGTTTGAGCCGAATGCAGTTAGTACAAAACAAGACGATCCAGACAATAACGAACAATTAATCGTTGTTCGCTTTTTTAGAGATATTTGTACCATCAGCCTGGATAGTTCAGGTGCCCCCTTACACCAAAGGGGATACCGCACACACACACATAAAGCGCCTATCCGAGAAAATTTAGCTGCTGCCATGTTACTCTCAATGTCTTGGGATGGTAAAACCCCTTTAGTTGATCCTTTTTGTGGTTCAGGAACAATTCCGATCGAAGCGGCTTATCTGGCACAAAATATTCCACCGGGAATTAATCGGCACTTTCAGTTTATGGCCTGGAGAGACTATCAAGAAAAAACATTTACTGAGGTAAAAGATTTATTAACAACCGCTATCCGGAAAAGACCACTCCAGATCATTGGTAGTGATCGAAACGCTGGTGCGATTCAAATAGCCAGGCAAAATATTACGGACACACCTGTAAGCAAAGATGTCTTGTGGTTTGAACATGCTGTTTCCAATATGGAAATCCCTGAACAACCGGGCATGATCATTACCAATCCACCCTATGGTTTAAGAATTAATACTAATAAAGATATACGCAATTTATATGCCCAATTTGGTAATGTCCTTCGAGAACGTTGTGAAGGTTGGCAAGTTCTATTTTTATGCAATGACCTTAAATTAGCCACACAAACCAAACTACCGATAAAAAAAATAATCGGTTTTTCAAATGGCGGTATTCCCGTAAGTGGTTACTATGCCAAAATTTGATACCAACCGCCTCATCCAAATCGTGAATTGTTTCATATCTTTATAGAATGGCACAAAGAATTGATTACTACCAAAGGAAAACAATTTATTTTTTCGTTATCATTTTTCTAAAATAGTTTATGATTAACTCTTGTTGAATTGAACACCGAGAGAAAGGATTTTTTTCGAATATGCCGCTACTTTCAGCTACCGCCGCTGCCTGTCCAAACATTGCATTAATTAAATATTGGGGTAACAAAGACCACGAATTTCGTATTCCCGAAAATGGTTCGATTTCGTTTAATTTATCAGGACTAGCTACAAAAACAACCGTAACGTTCGACCCAGCCTTTGAAGAAGATCGCCTCTCCATTAATGATGAGGTGATTGAAGATTCCGGATTAAAAAGAGTAAAAAGTTTTCTCAAAATCATCCGGCAGATGTCCGGCAAACCTTATTTTGCACATGTCACCAGCCAAAACAACTATCCCATGTCAGTTGGGATTGCCTCCTCTGCCGCGGCTTTTGCTGCGTTAAGTGTTGCTGCTAGTGCGGCAATCGGATTGACCTTATCAGAGAGAGAACTTTCCCGATTAGCCCGGCGTGGCTCCGGTTCAGCCTGCCGATCGATCCCAAGCGGCTTTGTTGAATGGTACCCTGGAAATTCTGATCAAAACTCTTATGCTGAAAGTTTTGCCTCTCCCGATCATTGGGATTTAACCGATTTAATTGCTGTCGTAACAAAAAAACATAAATCTGTAGGTTCAACAGCTGGTCATGCCCTGGCTCACACCAGTCCCCTTCAAACTGCCCGTATTGCGGATACGCAACGTCGTTTGTCAGTTGTTCGCCACGCAATATTAAATAAGGATTTTGAAGCCTTAGCTGAAATGGTAGAATTAGACAGTAATATGATGCATGCTGTAATGATGACATCAAATCCCCCATTGGTCTATTGGGAACCCACCACCATTTCTATTATAAAAAGTGTACCGATCTGGCGGAATGAAAATATTCATGTTTGTTACACCATGGATGCCGGACCGAACGTCCATGTAATATGTTTAAAAGAAGACGTTCAAACAGTTCAAGCAAAATTAAAAGAGATTCCCGGTATCCAGGACGTTTTAATTGCAAATGTCGGTCAAGGCACTCGCCTAATAACCGATTGAAGAAATGGAAAGTTGTAACATTATTAACAGCATATAGACTGGATCGTGTTTTCAATCCTGAAAAAGTATATATTCTTTATTAATAATCTTATTAAAACAAATTGAAACACGATAAAAACAACTTATAATTGGTAGAATTAGTAATAATGAAGAAAATAGTTAATCTACGATAATAGGTGTTAAATGATAATTATTGAGTTCATACTCGTATTTGGTTTACTGTTATTTATCCATGAATTTGGTCATTTTATTTTTGCAAAATTGTTTAAGATTGGGGTAGAAGAATTTGGTTTTGGATTTCCGCCTCGATTGGCAAAAATCGGAAAATATAAAGAAACTGAAATTACCTTAAACTGGATTCCTTTTGGAGCATTTGTGCGCCTAAGCGGAGAAGAAGACCCAGAAGTACCCGGGGGTTATGGACAGGCTTCCCCATTTGCCCGATTTATGACCTTAATGGGTGGCCCCTTGTTCAATCTTGTCCTTGGTATAGGAATCTTTACCGTCATTTTTATGCGACTAGGTATTCCGGATTTAAAAACAGTCCAGGTATTTGATGTTTCTCCAAATTCTCCAGCAGAAGCTGCAGGGATTGAAGCCGGTGATATTATTTTGTCTGTTGAAAATGAAGAGATCCAAAACACGGACAAATTGGCGTCAAAAATCAAAGAGAATCAGGGAAAAGAGATTTCAATCGTCCTGTTAAAACCATCAGGAGAAACCAAACAAATTCAGGCAATCCCACGTACCGATCCCCCACCAGGTGAAGGTTATTTGGGCTTTACTATGAGTAATCCTTACCGCAGCGCAGCGTGGTATGAAGCGGTTCCCTATGCTTTCCAGGCTACCGGTAATTATGCTTATACTTTAATTACCCTTCCCGGAAAATTGATCCAGGGATCCGTATCTGCGGAAGAGGCACGTCCCGTAGGACCGGTTGGTATTTTTAGTATTTATTCTCAAGCAAGAGAAAGAGATGTGGAGAATACAACCTCTGAGAATCCAGCTGACAGATTAAATACATTACTTATTCTGGCGATCATATCCGTTGCACTTGGTTTTACCAATTTGCTGCCCATCCCTGCTCTGGATGGGGGACGAATTATCCTGCTGCTTCCGGAAATTTTGTTTCGAAAACGTGTCCCTCCAAAATATGAAAATATGATCAATCTCGTTGGTTTTGTAGCCTTGTTGGCTCTTATGGTGATTATTACCACGATGGATATTTTGAAACCTGTGGTAATGCCTTAAACTTGAGGAAATATGGAAGAACAGAATAATAAAATTGAATTTGATATTGTCATAGATGCTTTATTGAATGACGAAGCGGCTTTTCCAATTGAGTATTTTGTTGAATTTTCTGATATTTTGCAGCCCGACCTTGTTGCTTTGAAAAAAGTATGGAACCAAATCACACCCCAACGGAAAGCCAAATTATTTGAAAATTTAGAAGTGATCTATGAAGCTGACTATACGAAAGATTTCAGCCAAGTTGCAATTTTAGGTCTGGATGATATAAATGGCGTCATTCGAGCTAGCTCGATTCGTTTATTAGACGATATTGAATCCAGAAGATTAATTGCACCCCTTGTCCATTTGTTATTAAATGATTTGGAAATCAGTGTGCGAGCTCAAGCCGCCGCATCTTTAGGAAAATTTGTTTATTTGGGTGAACTGGAAGAAATTCCCGAACAAGATTTAGACCATGTAGAAGATGCGCTGATGCAGGTACTCGTAAGTGACGAACACGAATTAGTACGCCAAAAAGCACTTGAATCTATCGGTTATTCTGGTAGTGAAGAAGTAAAATCTTATATCCAAAATGCATATCTTTCTGCCAATAATAGTTGGATTAAAAGCGCATTGGTTGCAATGGGTAGAAGCGCGGATGATTTTTGGGAAGATAAAGTGCTGGAAGCACTGTTAAATCCAAATCAATATATCCAAAGAGAAGCTATTCGTGCAGCTGGTGAACTTGAAATAAAATCGGCACGAAAGTTGCTTGTTAAACAAATAATTCAAGATACTCTGGAAGAAGAAAACTGGGCGGTAGCCATCTGGGCTTTATCAAAAATTGGTGGCGAAGGAGTTGAAGACTTATTTCAAAGTTTGTTAGAAAAGGCAGAAGAAGAACAAGAAATCCTTTTTTTAGAAGATGCGATCGAAAACCTTCAATTAACGAATGGTATTTTGCCAGAATTAGACCTTTTGGATATTAATGAAGTGGACGAATCACGATTACGCGAGTTCTCAATTGATGACGATGATCTTTCTGATGAATTATTCCGGGATTCTTGGATAAAATCAATGGAAAGAAATCTTGAAGATGAAGATGATTTTGATGAAGACGAGTATTATGATGATGATGAGGAGATCGAAGATTAATACATCTCGCGTTTTCGCTACTAGAATAGTTTTAATAATTTTTTTGAGTGTCTTGGCATTTCCATTAATGGGTTCTCAGAATGCACAGGCCGAACAAGTAACATTTGAAAATGTTCAATTTTTTTATGAATATGGTAATTCTGCAACCATACAGGCTGAATTTACAAGCAAACAACCCATTCAGGGAATAAACTTGTTTATTCATCCAGATCAACAATTCACTAGTGTAATTAAAATAGAAAAATTTGATCAAAATCAGATACTTCAAGAAATCTCAACCGCTAATTTAAATTTTTACCCTTTTACTAGAGTTTATTATTGGTTTGAGGTTAATTTTACAAACGGTAAAACCTTCACTAGCTCTTCATTTTGGTTTGATTATGTGGACAATCGATTTGATTGGAAACAGCGTGCCTTTGATAACATCAATATCTACTGGCAAGGTGAAGAGGATCAATTTGCACAAGATGTTTATAACACTTCCAAATTAGGATTAGAAAAAATCACAGAAATCCTGGATACTTCACTACCTGAAGAATTTAAAATTATTATTTATCCGGATGCTCTCTCTTTACAATCTGCTTTAAACATGCAAGATCAACTTTGGGTTGCGGGACACGCCAATCCTAGTTTGGGTATGGTAATTCTTTCTATCCCTCCGGGACCAAATCAAAAGCTCGAACTCGAACGTCAGCTTCCTCATGAACTTATGCATCTGATGGAATATCAGATCGCAGGCCCATCTTATGATAAACAACCAACCTGGTTAAAAGAAGGCTTGGCATCACTGGTGGAGTTATATCCAAATCCGGACTATCAACGAATTATTCAAAAAGCATCTCAGGAAAAAAATATTAAACCAATTGTTAGCTACTGCAATCAGTTTCCTGCTGACGCCTCCGGCGCTTTTTTAGCTTATGCACAATCCTGGTCTTTCTTAAAATACATCAACGACCAATATGGTTCTAGTTCCATTCAACAGCTTTTTTTGAATTACCGGGATGGTTTTGGTTGCGAAGAAGGCTTTGAACAAACCTATGGTAAAACCATATTTGAGGTAGAAAAAGAATGGAAAAAAACGATGTTAAATATGGATGTATCCCTTATCAACGATATTTCGATTTCTTCTCAACAAATATCCTCTTCGATCAATGTGTATTCGCCTTATCTGCTTTTGTCCGCTATCTTACTCGTTCCACCATTTTTTAGTGGATTATGGCTAAGTTATAAAAGAAAAAATGAAAAATAAGCGATTTCATGTAATCATTAAAGGGCGTGTTCAGGGGGTAGGGTTCCGTTATTTTACAAAGGAAACAGCCCAAAAACTGGGTATCACCGGTTGGGTTCGGAATACATTTTCCGGTGATGTTGAAGTGACTGCTGAGGGTACTGATGACAAGATTAACACATTTATGCAATCCATACAGCGGGGACCTCAGAGCGCTTTCGTATCTGAGTTTGACATCAATTGGGATGAACCCACGGGTGAGTTTAAGAAATTCAGTATTCTATCAACTTATTAAAGGATAATAATCAAAAAAATAGGCAATCCAAAAGTTTATCGTTTTTTGAGTTACCTATTTTCTTTTAGGATTTCACAAAGTTAATTAAATTTACAATTTTTCACCGGATAAAATTGCGGCTTTTTTCCAGGGTGGAATATCTGCTTCTTCAGCCCAAATTGTCCTCAATTCGTAAATTTGATCCCGAATTGCAGCAGCTTTTTCAAATTCTAATGCTTTTGCGGAATCCCTCATTTCCTGTTCCAAATGCGAGATCGTTCGCTCCAGTTCTTTCACATTCATTTTCCGTTCACGCTGACCTGCATGATATTCTGCTTTTGCCTCTCCGATGGCATGTTCCGAAACCCGTTCCGTAAGATCATGAATAGCCTTAATGATGCTGGCTGGTTCAATACCATGCTCTTGATTATAACGCTCCTGTTTTTCCCGCCGTCGGTTTGTTTCTTTGATCGCATTTGCCATCGAATCGGTTACTTTATCTGCATACATAATCACTCGACCATTAACATGCCTGGCTGCCCTACCAATTGTTTGAATCAAGGCTGTCTCAGAACGTAAAAAGCCTTCCTTATCGGCATCCAAAATAGCCACTAATGATACCTCTGGTAAATCCAAACCCTCCCTCAAGAGATTGATTCCAACCAGGACATCAAAAACACCTTTACGTAAATCCCGCAAAATGCCCACCCGATCTAGGGTATCTACCTCAGAATGTAAATATTGTACTTTTATTCCCAATTCCATTAAATACTCGGACAGATCTTCAGACATGCGTTTGGTTAACGTGGTAATTAATACCCGTTCACCAACCTCAATCCGTTTCTTAACCTCTACCAACAAGTCATCAATCTGCCCCTGGGTTTTTCGGATTTCAACCTGTGGATCAAGTAATCCCGTAGGACGAATAATTTGTTCTGCAATTTGATCAGCCTTTTGTAATTCGTATGGTCCTGGAGTCGCTGAGGTATATATGGTATATCCCATTGATTTTTCAAATTCTTCAAACTTCAAGGGACGGTTATCCAAAGCCGAAGGTAATCGAAATCCAAAATCAACCAATGTTTGTTTTCGGGATTGATCTCCACGATACATACCCCGAATTTGAGGAACCGTCATATGCGATTCATCCAGGAACAATAAATAATCTGTGGGTAAATAATGAATCAAAGTCCAGGGTGGGCTGCCTGCCGGACGCTGATCCAACAAACGAGAGTAGTTTTCCACACCAGAACAATACCCGACTTCTCGCAACATTTCCAAATCATATTTGGTGCGCTGTTCAATGCGCTGTGCTTCCAGATATTTTTCTTCCCGTTTAAATTTAGCAATTTGTTTTTCCATTTCTTCTTCAATATCCAAAATGGATTTTTTTAATCGCTCGTCGTCGGTTATATAATGTTTTGCCGGATAAATCTGTACTTCATCGGGGCGGTCATGAATTTCACCGGTTACAGGATTTAATTGTGTTATCTGTTCAACTTCATCACCAAAAAATGAAATACGATAAGCTTTTTTATCTTCGTAAGCTGGAAATATCTCTAGGGTATCACCCCGAACCCGAAAAGTTCCGGAATGAAAATCCATATCATTTCGAGTATATTGGCTTTCAATTAATTGTCGTAACAGTGCATTTCTACGGTAGATATTTCCTGTTTTTAACTCAATGACAGCATTTCCATAATTCTCAGGACTGCCCAACCCATAAATACAAGACACAGAAGCTACGATAATCACATCGTTTCGTGACATTAATGCTTTTGTTGCTGCGAGTCGTAGGCGCTCAATCTCTTCGTTTACATCAGTTTCTTTTTCAATAAAAAGATCATGTCTTGGAACATATGCTTCTGGTTGGTAATAATCATAATAAGAAACAAAATATTCCACCGCGTTATTTGGAAAAAATTCTTTAAACTCCGCATAAAGCTGAGCAGCTAGTGTCTTATTATGTGCCATAATCAAGGCTGGCTTTTGTAATTCCTGAATAATATTGGCCATTGCGAAGGTTTTACCAGTACCGGTTCCACCTAATAAGACTTGGTCATGATATCCCTGGCGAACGCCATCCACCAATTGTTTAATTGCCTCAGGCTGATCACCCATTGGAATAAACGGTGCTTGTAATTGAAATTCCATATACGCCTCTTTAGAACATAAAATCTAATATTGAATTATACCGGATTTTAATCATTTTGACGTGAAGCAATATAATCTTGAATTACTTCCGGCAGAATTATCTGCCAATCTTTTAAGATCTGTTTTAAGGAAATCCAGTACGCATTTTTGCCAGGGCGCACACCCAATCCAATTTCCGGTAAATTTCGATCTTCTCTGCCTGCAGGAAGTGGTGGAAATTTCAAAACCATTTGTTGCCCTTCAAACCCCACAGATGCCAAACCGGCCTCTTCAGCAAGAATTTTGATTCTTATTTGATATAACAAATTTTTTACCTGTTCGGGTAATGGACCAAAACGATCGTTGAATTCCGTTTCAATTTCTTGAATGTCATTAATTGACTCAATATCCGCCATCCGTCGGTATATACTCAATCGCATTCTTTGGTCAGAAACATAATCCACAGGAACACCCACATCCAGAGGTAAATCCACCGAAACAGCCATTTTTATTTCTTTAAATCCTGGTAATTCTGGAGAGTTAACAATCCCTGCACCAGATTTTATGGCGCGAACGGCTTGTCCTAACAAACGAGTATACAAATGAAAACCGACACTTGCAATCGCACCATGTTGGCGAGTTCCTAATAATTCTCCAGCACCGCGCATTTCTAAGTCCCGCATGGCAATGGAATAACCCGCTCCTAACTGCGTATATTCCGCAATCGTTTCCAATCGTTCCTGGCCTTCACTTGTAGCTGCTTTTTTTCGATGGCGGAAAAAATATGCGTAAGCGCGCTGTGCTCCACGCCCAACGCGTCCCCGCAGCTGATAAAGTTGAGCCAATCCAAATGCATCACCCCGATCAACGATCAACGTATTAGCATTAGGAATATCCAGACCGGACTCAATAATCGAAGAACATAACAATACATCAATCTTGCCAGAAGTAAACTCTTCCATTACATTGGATAGTTGGCCTTCTTTCATTTGTCCATGACCTACCCCAACCTTCGCTTCCGGTACCAAATTGTTAAGATGGCTCTTCATTGCACCGATTGTTTGCACCCGGTTGTGAACAAAAAATACCTGACCACCACGCTCTAACTCCCGAATAATAGCCTGGCGTACCAATTTTTGAGAATAAGGACCGATATGAGTCACCACGGGCTGGCGCTCAGCAGGTGGTGTGTTAATGACAGATATATCGCGAACACCGGTTAGCGCCATATATAAGGTTCGTGGGATGGGAGTGGCTGTCAGGGTTAGTACATCAAGTTCGGTGCGCATTTTTTTGAAAAATTCTTTATGAGTTACTCCAAAACGCTGCTCTTCATCAATTATTAATAAACCAAGTTCTTTAAACACAACATCTTTTTGTATTAAACGATGGGTGCCAATTACAATATCCAGTTCACCTACTGCCAATTTTAATAGGATCTCATCTTGTTCTTTAGCTGTTCGGAAACGAGACAACATTTCCACATTCACCGGGAAAGGCGCAAGACGTTCCCGGAATGTCTCATAATGCTGCTGTGCCAATACGGTTGTGGGAACCAAAATCGCGACTTGTTTTCCGTCCATCACTGCCTTAAATGCGGCTCGCAGAGCCACCTCTGTTTTTCCATAACCCACATCACCACATAATAAACGATCCATCGGGCGAGTAGATTCCATATCCGCTTTTACTTCATTAATTGCTTTAATTTGATCTTCTGTTTCAACGTAAGGAAAACTGGCTTCCAATTCTTGTTGCCAAACGGTATCTTTACTAAATTTTGTTCCTTCTACCACCGAACGTCGTGCATATAACTCTAACAGATCCTGCGCAATTTCCTGTACCGCCTCGCGCACCTTGGCTTTTGCCTGGCTCCAATCCTGAGTTCCTAATCGAGTTAAGCGTGGATCGTTACCGTCAGGACCAATATAACGGCTGAGACGATCTGCCTGGTGAACTGGCACAAATAGCTGGTCATTCTCTCCGTAAGCTATATTTAAGAATTCGCGCTCCGTACCCTCTAAAACCCGCTGAACTAAACCAGTAAACCGGCCAATTCCGTAATCAACATGCACGACGTAGTCACCAGGTCGTAAATCAGCATAATCCATTTCTGGTGATTGTACAGCCGGACGCTGCCGTTTTCGCGGTTGGGGGCGATCCCATCCAAAAATTTCTCCATCCCCATACAGGAAATATTGCTGGTTTTGATCTTCATCTGTTAACACCCAGCCATCCGAGATGCTGCCATCCAAGAAAACAGGTTCACGAAATGAGCATTCTTCCTCGTACCATAATTCGCGAATCCTTTTTAATTGACGGGAAACCACCATGACATGATCCCCTGCAGAACAACGATCAATTAAGTGTTGAATAAAGGGTTTTAGCTTACCTCCAAAACGTTCTCCTGGGGTAAATTGTTGTGCCAGTTTAGAAGGTTCTTCCCCGCTGGAATAACCCATCTCTAACCATTGGGTTGTGTTGAGAATGTCCATAATTTCAGACCAGGAAACATAAGGGGGAGGATATCCTGCATCTAAAATTCCTTCTTGGATGGATTCTTGTCTTACTCGTACTGCTTTTTCTTCTAACTCATTAGCGATAGTTTCCAAAAACTGCATGTCATCTAAGACCACAAGAGATTTTTTTGGCAAATAATCCAATAAACTTGAATTTTGGGCATAAACCAATGGAAGGTGAAATTCGTGAAGAGTCTGGACCTCTAAACCCTTTTCCGCTGCTTTAGATGCGAGAATTTCACTTGCGGGAGTTATCGAAGTTTCTTTCAACTGATGGATGGTTCGCTGAGAAGCAGGATCAAACTGACGGATCGAATCAATTTCATCACCAAAAAAATCTAACCGGACTGGATATTCTTCAGCCGCCGGCCAAATATCTAATAATCCACCTCGTTTGGAAAATTGACCTGGCATAACCACAATTTCTGTAGCTTCGTATCCCAATCCAGACCACTCCCGTATTAAGGATTCTGGCAGGATTTCTTGTCCAACTTGTAGTCTTCGGACCGATTTTAAATAAATTTGGCGCGGCATGGTACGCGTCATCAAACCTTTAACAGTTGTTATTACCACAAGGGGTTGTTCGGGTTTTGGAAAACTCGGTAAAAAATAACGACTCAATTCAGTTAACACTCGCAGACGATCTCGCCGGGTTAAAACGCCCCAAGGAGCATTTTCATAAAACATAGTGGTGGGTTCAGGAAAGAAAAAGATCGCTTTTTGATCCATCCAAAAACTTAACTCATCTGCTATTGCTAAACCCTGATCCATTCGTTCAACAACAACGACCATTGGCCAGTTTAATGTTTTGTTTAAAGCTGCAATTAAAGCCAAACGAGCTCCCCTCATCAAACCTAAGCCGGGGGGAATCATTCCAGCCTGAATGTCGCGTACTAGATTTTGAAAGTTTTTTTGTGATTGAATGGCATTAAACAATTTACCCGCCTTCTGCCTGTGCCGTCCCATTAAATTGATTCATAGCCGCGTTTATACCATCTGTTAAAAACACATCCATTGCTTTATAGACTGTTTCTAATAAAAATGGAATTTCTTCTTTTTCCGCTGTAGAAAAATTCTGCAAAACATAATCTGCCGCAACCATACGCCCCGGTGGACGCCCAATCCCTATTCGGAAACGGTTAAATTCCTTATCGCTTAAGTGTTGGATAATGGAATTAACCCCTTTTTGCCCCCCTGCACCACCACCTGGCCGGATCCGTAACACCCCAAACGGCAAATCGAGATCATCATGGATGATAACCAGATTTTTCAACGGGATTTTATAAAACCGCACCAAAGCACCTACTGCTTCCCCGGATAAATTCATATAAGTTTGTGGTTTCACAATCACTACCTTATTTCCACTTCGCAGTCCATCGGTAACAATTGCTTTCGATTTTACTTTTTTTCCGGAAAAGTCGTACTTTTCAATTAAATAATCCGCAGCCATAAAGCCAATATTATGCCGGTTCTGTTCATATTCCCGTCCTGGATTGCCCAGACCAACAATCATAAATGGCTCAGAACCTTCCGAACTGGATTCATTTCTTTTTTTTATTTTCTTAAATAACTCGAAAAGTTGATTATCTACCATGATTTATCCGTGCCTTCTATTTCGAATGAGCAACCAAAAACCGATAATGAACAGCCCTAAAAAGCCAGCCAAACCGCCAAAAACCGCGATTTGGATAAAATTATCCTGGCTTAACGCCAACTCATTTGGAGGTAATGGACTGGGTGTAGGTCGAACCGGGGTTTTTGTTGGACTTAATATCGTTGGTGTTTGTTGAATTTCAGGGTTTACACTCATTCCTTGATCTGAAGTGGCGGTTTCAATTGCCGTGTAATTTCGAATTCGCAGGTTCTTTACGACTGATTCGATCTGATGTCCATCTTCAAAAAAAGCAGTCACTCGTATATGATAAAGCCCGTCGGCCAAAGCGTTGGTATCCCAACGGACTAGAACATCATCCACAACAACTTGGTTGATTTGATCAATTAAGAACCAGGTATCTTGCACAGCTTCGGCATTTTGAAAACTAACCTCCGCAAACTGAAATCCAATTCCGGTAACCGTTCCAACCACCTCGACACTGCCTTGAATTGCTTCATCGGTTTTTGGTGAGATGATACGTGCCAAATCGAGTTGAACGGGTGGTGAAAACCAACCGCTCAACCAATTTAAGCATAAGAGTGAAAACATTAAAAACCGCATAACAAGTAATTTTAACACGAAGCCAAACAAGCTGCAAATTTCATAAATCTTTTACAAATGACTACAGTTTTTACCATAATCCCCTATAATTAGATTATTATTGGGAAAATTACGTAATGTTAATAAAATCTTTAGATGAATCGGGTATAATCAATATAATATGGAAAATAACCTAAACAAACAAGAAATTCTCACAAAACCTATCGATTCCCCTGAAAAACCATCCACTGGATCAAAAAAGAACTTAATTATTGGCATCGTGGTTGGTGTAATTGTATTAGCATTGATCATCTTCGCTATTGTTAGTTTATTCAGAGCTGATCTGGAAACAACCAGCCGAGTACGCGATATTTTTATCATATTTATGGCCCTTGAATCTCTTGTTTTAGGGGTTGCTCTCATCATTCTAATTACACAATTAGCCGTTTTGATTAATATTATGAAAAATGAGATCAAACCAATTCTTGATAACACCCAAGAAACGGTTAACACTTTAAAAGGCACAACCACTTTTATCAGCAATAATCTGGCTGAGCCGGTAATAAAATTAAATGGATACTTAGCCGGGTTAAAACAATTTTTTGACTTAATCAATCCTGGTACAAAAAAAACAAATAAGAAATCCTAACAAGGAAGAAGGAGAAAAACAGATGTCTAATCGAGATGAATTTGGCGCCTTTCTGGTCGGCTTTTTAGTAGGTGGTTTAACAGGAGCAGTTGTTTCTTTATTGCTCGCACCACAATCGGGTGAAGAAACTCGCACGATCATTAAAGAACAAGCGATAGAGCTAAAAGACAAGGCCAATACAACCGCAACAGATCTTTATGGAAAAGCTGAAACTTCAGCAAATGAAGCTATTAAAAAGGCAGAAGAATTATTAGCCGAAGCAAAAACAAAAGCCGAAGAAGCAAAAAATAAGGGTCAGGAACTTTTGGACGAACAAAAAGCGAAAATTTCCAAAAAGATTACCGCCGAAACCTCAAATGGCGACACAGTTGCCGAATAGGTATTAAATTAGCAAAACAAAAAAAACGCTGAGACTTATTGCTCAGCGTTTTTTTGTACCTTAACCAAGCTTTTCAAGAACTCTTGGAATGGCATTCAAAACATCCGTTGCCATTACAGCTGCTGGATGTCCGACAAATTCCGATGCCTCCAAACCAGCCTGGGCGTGAATCCATACCCCTGCCACAGATGCCTGATAAGGCTCAATGCCCTGAGCAATCAATCCTGTAATAATACCCGCCAACACATCACCAGTACCAGCCCTGGCTAATGCCGGATTTGCAACAGCCACAATGGTTTGTCTCTCATCCGGTGCACTGATAACTGTCATGGCGCCTTTTAATACCACCACCTGGTTCCATAAAGCAGCATATTCTCTGGCAATCCTTAATCGATCATTTTGAATCTCATTTATTGGCATTTCAGTTAATACAGACATTTCGCCAGGATGAGGGGTAATTACACTATTTTTGGGTAAAAGTTTAAACCAATTCTCAATTTTCTGAAGCAATTTTAATCCATCTGCATCCACCACAATTGGGGGGAGGTTTGATTTTTCAAACTCCTCTTCATCCGCATCCATCATCACAAAACCAATTCCTGATTTCTTTCGTTGGGATGTAAAGTTGCCACTCAAAATTCTCTCTAAAAATTCTTTTGTCGTATCTTCCACCCCCCAACCGGGTCCTAATAATAAAGCAGTCGCCTTTTTGAGATTATTATTTAATAAAGCTGCACCATCCGCCTTAATTACCCCCATATCATGGGGTAAAAGAATCCAGGTGGCTTCCACAAAATTCCCTGCTAATGCGGCATATAACGGCCCTGGAACACCCATTTGTACCAAACCTGCTCCGATCCGATAAGCTGCTTTTCCGGATAATAAAGCTGCGCCTGTATAATTAATTGATCCTGCGACTACTAATGCGGTTCCAAAGGTGCCTTTATGCGCTTGTAAAGGGCGATTTGGCAGGAGTTGGCGCACACATTCTGCGGTAGCCACCTCGCGTTTAACACCCTCCAAGGATTTTAATCCGCGCGGCAAATCCAACGAAACAACATCCAATCGCCCAACGTACTGGTAAGCTGGAAAACTTAACAATCCAACCTTAATTGCTTCCATACAAACCGTTGTATCCGCCTTGATACAATCATCAGCGACCTGGCCTGAATCACAATCCACTGCAGAAGGACAATCAATCGCCATCACATAACCCTTAAAATTCTTTTTATTGATTTCCTTGAGGACACTGAGATAAGGATCTTTTAACGGTAATTGAAAGCCTGTTCCTAATAAGCCATCTAATAAAACGTCTGATTTGCTTAAAATGTCATCGAGTTTTTTAAGTTTATTGTCATCAGGGTAAAGAATGATTTCGCCGCCTGCTTTTTCCACTTTTATAACCAAAGGATCGTCCTTACGATCCTTAACCAGATATGCAAAAGCAGTCCAACCGGCAGCCAATAAAGGTACTAACGCAGTTAATGCATCTCCTCCGTTATTCCCTGATCCAACGAAAGCAGTCACCGTTTTTTTTGTTTGATCTGTGTTCCAATACAAAAGCTTTTCAGCTACCCCATTCCCAGCTTTTTCCATCATGAGATCATAAGAATACCCTTTTTGGTTGGCTTCATTTTCAATCGCTCGCATTTCGGCTACAGTTACCAGTTTCATGAGTCCTCCTTTCTTTCGATTATACATCAGGCAAAACTGGTTAAGGTGTAAATTATTTTTTATTTTTAAAGCGCATACGGTATAATTTGGCTTATGCGTAAATCCTTATACATTGCAGTATTCACCTCCGGCCTGACCAGTTTGGCAGCTGAAATGGCGGCTTCCCGTTTATTAGGAAATTATTTTGGAACAAGCAATTTAGTATGGGCTTCTATCATCGGGCTCATCCTGATCTATTTAACCATTGGGTATTTCATTGGTGGTAAATGGGCAGATCGTTCTCCAAAAATAGAAACCTTTTTTTCCATTTTAGCCTGGGCAGCAGTCACGCTGGCAGTTGTACCGATCGTCTCACGACCTTTGTTACGAATTGCAGCCGAAGCCTTTGATACATTGGTCTTGGGCAATTTAATTGGCTCGTTTATCGTTGTAATGATCTTATTCATCATTCCAATCACATTATTAGGAACGGCTTCACCATTTGCAATTCGTCATGCGATCCATGATTCAAGGAATGCGGGCACCATTTCCGGCCAAATTTATGCTATTTCAACCTTGGGCTCTTTTCTTGGTACCTTTATTCCAGGTATTATCTTAATTCCTCTAATAGGTACTTACCTAACCTTTATTGTGCTGGCGAGTTTTTTGCTTCTCGTTGCTTTAATTCTTCTAACAATTCACTCAGGTTGGTTAAAAGCATTTAAATTAAGTTGGATGATATTAATCATCATCCTTCTAGCTGTTTTTGGTACACGTGGTACAGATAAACTATCAGAAGGTTTAATTTACGAAAAGGATTCAGCCTATAATTATATTCAGGTGCTGGAAAATGAAGGGTTTCACTTCCTGCGGTTAAATGATGGGCAGGGAGTACATTCAATTTATCATCCCGAATATGATAACTATCAAGGCCCTTGGGAGCAGGTATTGGTTGCTCCCTTTTTTAATACCGCACCTGTCAACCCGGAAGATATTAATTCTATGGCTATTGTTGGTCTGGCAGCAGGAACAACCGCCCGCCAGGCAGCTTTGGTTTATCCGAACATTCAAATCGATGGTTATGAAATTGATCCTAAAATCGTTGATGTCGGTTATCAATATTTTGGCATGGATATTCCCAACCTAAACGTTTTTGTTCAAGATGGACGTTGGGGGCTTTCCACCAGCCCCAACCAATATGATATTATCAGCGTAGATGCCTATCGTCCTCCATATATTCCCTGGCATTTAACAACCAGAGAATTTTTTCAGGATGTATATGACCATCTAGAACCGGATGGTGTCATGGTGATTAATGTTGGCCGCAGCGCCAATGACCGCCGCTTAATCGACGCGCTTGGAAGCACGATCCTGGATGTTTTTCCGACCATTCACGTTATGGATTTACCCTATTCGTTTAATTCAATTATTTTTGCAACGGTTCAACCGACGGAACAATCCAATTTTATTGAGAATGTTCAGTTGATCCAAGCCAATCCAGATTTGAATCCACTCTTGATTCAAACAATGATCATTACAATGCAGAATTTTCACGAACCACCTACCAAATCGGTTGTTTTTACAGATGATAAAGCACCAATTGAATGGTTAACGAATTCCATGATTATCGATTTCTTTTTTGAAGGAGATCTCGAGGACTTAAAATGAATCAAACCCGAAAAATTTTTGGCTGGTTGATATCCGCTACTGTTCCTTACATCTTAATCATGTTATCGATTCGGTTGTTATTCACACCCTTGTTTTTGGTTGTTGAATATAATTTACCAGGTTTTCCTGAAGATCCTTATGGGTTTACAACTCGGGAACGATTAAAATACGGATCACTCTCAATACAATATTTATTTAATGATGAAGGTCCAGAATTTTTAGAATCCATTCATTTTGAAGATGGTTCACCCATTTACAACGAGCGCGAAGTCAGTCACATGCTTGATGTAAAAAACTTACTTCAGACCAACTTATTCATCTTTTACGGCCTTATAGTACTTCATGCGGTTATAATTGGTCTTAGTTGGCGAAACAAGTCGCTAAAAGAATACTGGCGAGATCTATCGAACGGCGGGTGGATTACGATCATATTAATTGGGACGATTATTTTTGCAGTGGTCATTAGTTTTGATCAATTATTTACCGCTTTCCACAAAGTATTTTTCACTGGGGATACCTGGCTGTTTTATTTCTCAGACACCCTAATTCGTTTATTCCCCATGCGTTTATGGCAGGATGCGTTCATTATGATGGGCCTCATAACGCTTTTATTTGCTTTTTTCCTTGCGATTTTTGGCAAGAGAAAAAGCCGCGCGGTATAATATTTAAATCAGCTATCATTTTTTAGTAAAGGAAAAAAATATGTATAAACTCGTATTAATTCGACATGGCGAAAGTGTATGGAATAAGGCTAATCTTTTCACAGGATGGACCGATGTAGACCTATCAGAAAAAGGAATTGAAGAAGCAAAAACTGGCGGCAAATTATTGAAAGAAGAAGGATATACCTTTGATATTGCCTACACTTCCGTTCTAAAAAGAGCAATTCGAACCTTATGGATTGTTTTGGATGAAATGGATCTGATGTGGATTCCTGTTATCCGCAATTGGCGGTTAAACGAAAGACATTATGGCGCTTTGCAAGGGTTAAATAAAGCAGAAACTGCCGCCAAATATGGTGACGAACAGGTCCATATTTGGCGACGAAGTTACGATACTCCCCCGCCAGTTTTGGAAAAAGATGACGAACGTTATCCTGGCAATGAAGCACGCTACAGCGATATCAGTGAAGAAGAATTACCAGTAACGGAATGCTTAAAAGATACAGTTGCACGAGTACTTCCGTTCTGGAATGAAGAAATCGCACCAAAAATCAAAGCTGGTCAAAAAGTGATCATTGCAGCACATGGCAACAGCTTACGTGCCTTGGTAAAACATCTGGACAAAATCCCGGATGATGAGATTGTGGGATTAAATATTCCCACCGGGGTACCCTTGGTATACGAATTGGATGAAAATCTGGAACCCATCAAACATTATTACCTGGGAGATCAAGAAGCTATTCAGAAAGCAATGCAAGCTGTTGCGAATCAAGGCAAAGCCAAATAATTTAGTTCAATAGAAGTTGTTTTTATCCCGGTGGAATAACGTGTCTCAACCCGTCACGGTACTTCACCGGGTTTTTAATCCAAATAAGGTAGGAAAATATGTCCACAATTAAGCAAACCATTACAGCTGATGACCTTTACCGAATGCAATTGATTACAGCTGCAGAACAATCTCCGGATGGCAAATATGTTATTTCCGCTGTTCAGTCTGTTGATAAAGAAACGGAAAAAAAATACAGCAACCTACATTTAACAGATACAAAGTCCAAAGAAACTATAAAATTTACCAATGGGAAACAATCTGACACAGTTCCCAAATGGTCACCGGATGGCTTATCCATCATTTTTCTCTCCAACCGGGATGATGAAAAACAGCCACAGTTTTATAAAATCCCCACAAATGGCGGCGAAGCACAAAAGGTTTCTTCTTTAACAGGAGAAATCGGAGATTATCTCATTACTTCTAATGGAAAAACGATCTACTTCCAATTCCGAAAAAAAGATCAAGCGGACATAAATCGTGAAAAAGATGAACAAACAAAAAAATTAGGGATCATATCTCGAGAAATCAATCGTACTTTTTACCGATTGGATGGTTATGGGTATTTACCGAAGGAACGATGGCATCTCTGGGAATTGAATATTGAAGATGGTACAACGCGGCAGTTAACCAACCATGAGATCTATGATGAAACCGATCCATTTTTATCACCGGACGAAAAAACATTAGGTTTCTTCTCAAACCGAACCCC
The DNA here is from genome assembly GCA_002702705.1 of Anaerolineaceae bacterium. GTDB lineage: Bacteria > Chloroflexota > Anaerolineae > Anaerolineales > Anaerolineaceae > UBA6170. The sequence continues at coordinate 31,477 of PABH01000007.1, read as the reverse complement.
TGATCCCGATTTGGATCATGATGTTTCGGATCTTTATTTACTGGATCTGACCACCTTAGAGTTTAACAAAATGGAAACTCCAGAGGGGCCAAAAAATCACGGAGCTTTTTCACCAGACGGAACATGGATTTTATATACTGGGCAGAATGGAAAAGGCCAAGATTGGAAAAACAATGATTTATGGATCATTCCAGCAGATGGCAGCAGCCATGCGATTAATCTCACCCATCAATTTGACATCAATGTAAATGGAGGTGCAATTAATGACGTTGGAACTTTGCCGGATATCACCCCCATTTGGTCAAATGATAATCAATTTATTTATTACCAAGTTGGCCAATTTGGCGATGGAAAATTTGAAAAGATTAACATCCATACCAAACAAAGAGAAACATTAATCAACAGAAAAGGTGTTGTTGGTGGTGTAAATTTTGATAAAAAACAATCCCAAGCCACATTTATTTTTGGCCAGGCGATGGAATTACCACAGCTGTACATAATTCCTTCCGGGCAACCCCAAAATAAAATAACTCAACTGACACATTTTAATGAATCATGGTTAAATCAACTTGATCTTGGAGAAGTAGAAGAAGTATGGTTCAAGGGTAGTGATCATAACGATCTGCAAGGTTGGATACTTAAACCACCATCGTTTGACCCTCAGAAAAAATATCCCTCAATATTAGAGATTCACGGCGGCCCCCTCACCCAATATGGTAATTTATTTATGCACGAGTTTTATTTTCTTGCTGCTAAGGGATATGTTGTTTACTTTACCAATCCTCGTGGCGGCCAAGGCTACGGAGAAGAGCATGCAAAGGCTATTTATGATGGCAAGTGGGGCATCAAAGATTACGAAGACTTGATGGCTTGGGTTGATATAGTCGAAAATTTGCCATACATCGATAAAACCCGAATGGGCGTTACAGGCGGAAGTTATGGCGGATACATGACCAATTGGATCATTGGACATACGGATCGATTTAATGCGGCTGTAACCCAACGCTGCGTGAGTAACCTGATCAGCATGTGGGGATCAAGTGATTTTAACCATGCCTTCCAACAGATTTTTGGAAACCAGGCACCCTATCAATCCATTGAAACGTTATGGGAATGTTCACCCATGAAATATATAGGGAACGCTAAGACCCCAACCCTTGTAATTCATAGTGAACAAGACTTACGTTGTCCGTTGGAACAAGGCCAACAAGTGTTCACTGCCTTAAAAACCATGGGAGTTGATACAAAATTTGTCATCTTCCCTGATGAACCGCATGGACTATCCCGGATGGGACGAACCGACCGCCGTATTAAACGGTTAAATGAAATCGCCGCATGGTTTGACCATTATTTGTGTGAATAATTAATTTTTATAACTGCGTTAACTGAATCATTGTGTTGCCAGATAAGTATTAGGTAGGACCTAGTGGTACAACAAAAAAAACAAATCCGTTTCATCCCCCAGATTCTGATTGGAATTGTGTTTGTTCTTAATATACAAGCAGGTATCCTTTTTTTTCTCAACCCAGACCAATATGCACCTGCTTATGAATTATCCGGAATCCCTGGAAATGTTGCTATCGCAGGAACAGGGCTTTTATTCTTAATGTGGAGTGTACCATACGCCTTTGCATTATATAACCCATATAAACATCATTCTTCGTTGATACAGGCTGTCATTATGCAAGCAATTGGGGTCGGAGGGGAGAGTTTGATACTGAGCCGTATACCATTAGGTTCACACCTTTTATTAAGACAAAACATCTGGCGATTTATCATCTTTGATGGCATCGGTTTGTTACTTTTAGTTCTAGCTTTGTACTTTGTAAAAAGAAAAATTTAATTAAAAAAGCGCAGATTTTCTCTGCGCTTTTTTGTTTCAAAGTAAATTACCGTACCGCTGGCGGGTTTTCTCGATCCACTGAAGGATCGAAAATATGGAAATTATCCATATTAAAGACCAGTTTGATGTCTTCACCCGTGGTATAACGGGAGCGAGGATCAACACGTGCGGAAAAATTATGTTTACCGGATACCAGGTATAAGAAAATTTCATTACCCATTAATTCGGTAAAATCAACTTTAGCTGAAATTTCAGCTGCGGTTGTGTTAGGTGGAACAAACATTGGATTGTGAATGTCTTCTGGGCGGATACCAAAGATAATCTCTTTGCCAACCAGATCCATAAATGTGGGGGCTTTGTTTTCAGGAATTGTTACACTAAAAGCTTCCGCATCCACAACCAATCGACCATCGACTTTGTTGATTTTTCCAGAGAAGAAATTCATGGCGGGTGAACCAATGAATCCGGCAACGAATAAGTTCGCTGGTTGATCATAAAGTACTTGTGGGGAATCTAATTGCTGCAAAACACCTTTATTCATAACAGCAATCCGGGTAGCCATGGTCATAGCCTCAACCTGATCGTGTGTCACGTAGATGAAGGTGGTTTGCAATCGCTGGTGCAGCTTGCTGATTTGAGCACGAGTCTGAACGCGTAATTTTGCATCCAGGTTGGAAAGCGGTTCATCAAACAGGAATACTTTTGGTTCCCGAACGATGGCACGACCTACCGCTACACGCTGACGTTGACCACCAGAGAGTTCACGTGGTTTCCGTTTTAATAAAGCTTCGATGCCTAAAATTTCAGCTGCTTCTTCAACTCGGCGTTTAATCTCTTCTTTTGGAGTCTTGCGTAATTTCAGACCAAAGGCCATGTTGTCATACACGGTCATGTGGGGGTACAAAGCGTAGGATTGGAACACCATCGCAATATCGCGGTCTTTCGGAGGAACGTCGTTTACGACAGTATCACCGATTAACACACGGCCATCGGAGATTTCCTCTAAACCTGCTAAACAACGTAGAGCTGTTGTTTTACCACAACCGGACGGACCGACTAACACAAGGAATTCCTTGTCGTTGATCTCAATATTGAGATCGTGCAGTGCTGTGAAATCGCCGAAGCGCTTCCATACGTGATCATAAGTTACACTTGCCATTGAATTTCTTCTCCCTTCGGAACGAGTATAGTGACTCAATTATAAGTCAGCAATAAAATAAAAGCAATTGAAATTTTGGTCAAAAATTCAGTTTTTTACCAGCAATTTTTATTAAGCAGTGAAATAATAATTAACTTTATTAACAATTTGATTTTCAATACCCTCGGCCACTTAAACCTTATTTAGAACGCCGAAAATAAACAGTTTCTTCAGACTCATTGATATTTGACTTTAATAAATTCTTTCTAATTTTTTCAAAAATAAGAACCAAGATAATAACCGAAACTAGAAACAAGATATTTACAAAAGCAAGGCCAATTATCCCCAATGCCAATAAAAAAGCCCCTATATTTACAAAAAAATGTAATAAGATGGCCAATCCATATCCAACAAAAAATTTCTTTTGGAATATGAACCAGGTTAATAATCCAGTTAAGATAGCGTGAATCAAACACACAACAAAACGCTCCCCTACATAACCCCCAAACGCATACCAGGGAAGCCCCACAAACTGACTGCTTTTTGAAATACCGTATGCAATAAAAAGCGCTTCACCTAACCCAAACCCTAAGCCCAACCAGGCACCAGACCATAATGGATCTTTTTTAACTCTTTCGCGAACAGCAGGCAAAAAAATCGGCAAGATTTTTATGAACTCTTCGGTAACCGGTGCCAAAAAAGCCAAAAACAACAAATAGAATAAAGGTTGTTGAAGATTAACCCCTCCTTGTAAATCAAAAACCTTTATTACCATTTGGTTAAGTGGAGATTTTATAAGAAGATTAACTAATGCAGAAAATGGCAGCATCAAAATTAAAAATAATCCATAAATTTTCTGCTTGCTGCCGATGCTGTAAAACAATCCCCCCCATATAGCAGCAGAAAGTAAAATGGTGATTAAAGCCGTGATAAAGATTTGATCATTCTCAAAAATCATTGAATTTTTGAAGTTAACATATTAACAAAATCAGTTTCAGCAGCTGGAGTAATTCCATATTTTCCATGTTCGGTCTTGATCAAGAGGATATTTTTAGAAGCTGAGGTTGCACACATGGAAACCACACCTTCGTCGGCGTATGGCACTTTGAATAAAGCCAAACCCGGCAATCGCATACTAGACCATAACGTGATGGTAAGATCTTTTTTAACCAGCTCGTTAATTTCCGAAAATTTGACTTTATATTGAATCAATCTACCCATCGAAATTTCCAGGTGATCGGCATGGAAAATATAACTAATTTCCCGAACTTGCAAAGCAATATAAATGAATGGGACTCCAATCAGTAATCCTAACCCTACGTTCATAAACGAAACCCAAACCGGTGTTTCTCGAAAAACAAATAGCATGGGAAAAACAATAATCACTAATATAAATATACCTAATCCCAATAACCATAACCAACCAGCACTTGAACGGGCTTTGTAATTATTCATACGAAATCTCCTGTCATAATTATATTTTAATTTCTGAATTTAGTTGGCAAATTTACTTTTAATTCATTATAATAGAACAAATTTACAACAAAGGACCTCCGATGACCATCCTAACCAAACAGCAAGTGAAATTGATGCAGCTAAATAACCTGGGTTTGTTAAATACGATTAATAGACCTGCCCAATTCCAAGATGTAATTAAAACTATCCGTCAGATGGGTGTGTTACAGATTGATACTATTCATGTTGTTGCGCGTGCACCATATTTCATCTTGTGGTCCAGGTTAGGAAACTATGAGCCAGCATGGCTAGAAGAAACTCACCGCCGCGGCGATTTATTTGAATATTGGTCTCATGCTGCGTGTTTTATCCCAATCGAAGATTATCCTTATTTTCGCAGCAAAATGGAACCTACCAATGGATGGCGGCTATCTGATCAATGGTATCAGGATCATCCGGAAGTCATACAGATGGTTCTGGATACAATTCGAGAAAATGGACCAACCTGCTCTACTGACTTTAAAAATTCAAAAAAACAACCAGGCGGGTGGTGGAACTGGAAAGAAGAAAAAATCGCCTTGGAAAATCTCTGGCACCGGGGTGACTTAATGGTTGTTTATCGCCACAAGTTTCAACGTTATTATGATTTATTATCCAATGTGCTTCCAAATTATGATGACAAAAACACACCCTCGGTCAATCAAGCCCAGCGTTACTGGGTTGAAAAAACGATTAAAATCTTAGGAGCAGCACGCCAAAAATGGGTTTCAGATTATTACAGATTGGGGAAAACGGAAACCCAAGCACAAATTGATGAACTGCGTTCTGAGGGGAAAATCCTAACTTTTCATAATCCGGAATGGGAAGAAGATATTTTAATCCACAAAGAAAATCTACCCCTTGTTGAAAAGATATTAAATAACGAATTTATTGCCTCCCACAGTACACTCTTATCACCATTTGATCCCCTCATATGGGATCGGGAGAGGACCCAAGATCTTTTCGATTTTAAATTTTCGATCGAATGTTACTTGCCAGCAGAAAAACGCCAATATGGTTATTTCAGTCTACCGATTTTATATAAAGGAAATCTGATAGGCCGGTTGGATGCAAAGGCCCACAGAAAAGAAAAAATATTCGAAATCCGAGAGCTTCATTTTGAGGATTCTTTTTCTCCTGATTCGGCTTTTACTGATGTATTCTTAAAAATCATTCAATCGTGTGCGGATTGGCATTCATGTCCCCAGGTGGAGTTTTCCAGCAGTATTTATCCTCCCTTTAAATAAAAATTGGGCTGCCCCGTTCAGACAGCCCAATCCCAAACTTATTTTTTAGCAGAAAACTGCTTTGTAAATCTTGTCCACCCTGCCTTCATTCCTTGCTTACGAAGGCGATAGGTGCCTACAATACCATAGGGTAAAAATACAACCAGGGCGATAAAGATCAATCCAAACACCAAGGGCCATCTGGCACCAAACCATTGGTAAAAGAATTGGCTGAAAATTTGCATTAAACCCGCGCCTAAAATTGGCCCGATTAAAGTTCCTACACCCCCAAGAATAGTCATAATCAAGGCATTAATGGTTGTCACTGCAGAGGTCATTGATGGGGTTGCTGACATATTCCACAACGAGAACATTGCACCGGATAAACCAGCAGCAATAGCAGAGGTTACAAACGCCAAACTTCGATACGTTGCCGGATTAAATCCAATCATACGCACTCTATTTTCATTTTCACGGATGGCAACAAACACTCGCCCCGTGGGTGATTCGGTGACTCGCTTCAAGAATAAGTACATTACCACCATAAAAAATAAGGCCATAAAATAGAATCGTAGACGATGTTGGGTTGGATTGATCCATAATGGAACAGGAACTCCATGCAATCCTTCATCCGCTCCGGTCCATTTTACGAAATCCGTTGCTTTTGAAAGAATGTGGAAAGCCTCACCAATTGCCAGGGTGATCATAGCAAAGTAGACTCCTTTCACCCTTACAGAAGCTCCACTGAAAAATAACCCCATCAAAATGGATACAATCAGCACCAATAATAAAGCGACAATAAATAACAAGGTGGTAGTAATATCCATTCCACCTGGAAGTGTGATTTTGTATTGGCTGCTAATCAAAGGTGCAAAATGAGTTAACCACAACGCCATTGTATAGGCTCCAGCGCCAAAAAAGGCTGCATGTCCAAATGACAATATGCCGGTATATCCCATCAATAAATCATAACTCATGGCATAAACTGCCATAATAAAGAAATTAATGAATTGACCTTCCCAAAATTTCGGTTTCCCTTCATTGGCAGGTTGTCCAGTAATTAGACTCATTATAAATGGAAATAGAATTAACAAAACCAATACAATGATTGCCAATTGATTTTGTTTGAATAAACCCGGCTTTTGTTTTTTGACATTTTGTGTTTGTAATTCTGCCATGATTTACTCCTTCTTTCCAAATAAACCGGATGGTTTTACGATTAAAATAATCGCCATAATAATCACGGTTGATGCTTCTGATATAGCAGGTGATAAAGAGAATTTTAAAGCCAGATAATCTCCAAAAGCACGCGCCATACCCAAAAGCAGCGCACCAATTGCGGCACCGCTATAACTGCCCATACCGCCAATCACAACCACAATAAAACCTTGCAGTTGGAATGCGTCACCCATATTGGGCTGAACTGGAATAAATGGAGCTGCTCCAATTCCACCTAAAGCTGCCAAACCTGCTCCAAGGGCAAAAACCAGGGTAAACACCCGGCGCACATTAATTCCAAGTGCTTCTACCATGCTTCGGTCTTGCACACCTGCCCGAATGATCATACCAAACCGAGTGAAGTTCATCAGGATAGCCAGGCCGATCAACATGAGAATGCCCAACAAAATAATGAATAAACGATAACTTGGGAATGTAACACCCAAAATATCTACCGTTGTATTGTGGGTTGAAAACCATGCGATTAAATTATCCGCTTTTCCAGGCTGTGAGAAAAAAGGAGGACGACTCATTTGATATGCCAATGGCTCCCACAAAACCTGAATTACTTCCTTAAACACATAGGCAACACCAAGCGTAACCAGCACTTGATACATTGGTCGAACATATAAAGGCCGGATCAGACTGGCCTCCATAGCTGCACCAAACCCAGCTCCGATTAATGCACCTACCAGGAGAGAGAGTACGAAGCGCAAATCGGCATTCATTAATAAAACTGCCTCTGGACCACTTTCTCTCACCAATACGGAAACAATGGTCAAAACAATCAAAACGGCTACCACAATCCAGCCACGTTTGGCATTATCTACATGAAGGGTCTTCGTTTTATCACCAGGTCCTGCAATCGCAACTGCGAGCAGTGCACCAGAAAATAGCATTAACAAAGGTCGATACCAAAAAACAGCTAAGGGTAATTGAGGAGATAATTCAGAAAGAGGATTTGTTGTAAATGTGATCGCAACCATAGCAGTTTCTGCTAAATCGAGGAAATCAATCCCCCACACCCCAATCAGCCCAAAAACCAGAGCCATTAATATCAACCCACGTTTTATCCATTCGCGTTTTGATTCATCGATTTTCCACTGAGTGACATAAACTTGTAACAATGTATTTGCGGAAATACCAGCCAAAAAGGCAATCAGCAAAGGAGCTACACCAAATAAAAACGATGGATTTGTAAAAAATTGCCACCCCATATAGGCGCCAATCATAAAAGTTGTACCATGAGCAAAGTTTAAAACATCCATGAGTCCAAACACTAGGGTTAAACCTGCGGCAACCATAAAATATAAAGCACCAATAGTTAACCCGGAGAGCGAAGTTCGTACAAATGAAGTCTGCCCCATCGTGAAATAAGCAAACAAACCTAAGATTAAAAGTAAACCAAAAACGATGAGTAAGGTTTTATTTGACTTCGAAAAGTTTTTCATCGTTTACCTCCTAAGGCACCAACTGCTGTACCCAGGTACCGATGTACTGTTTCAGTATCATTCACTAAATCTGCCATCTTACCATGTTGCACACTTTTGCCATCATCAATAATGTAATAATATTCAGCTAATTGACTAGCCATTCGGAAGTTCTGTTCAACTAGCAGAACTGTGGTTTTGCTACTCAAACTTCGAATTGCTTCCATCATTTGTTGGATTAAAATGGGAGCTAAACCTTCACTAGGTTCATCAATTAATAATAAGTCATTGTCTGGAACCAATGCTCTCGCTACAGCCAACATCTGCTGCTGCCCACCTGAAAGATGATTTCCAGGCAATTTGTACAACCGTTTTAAATCTGGGAATAGCTCGAAAATAAAATCTGCTTTTTTATCCAGATCACCCTTTTTTCGTTCAGCTATTTTTAGATTTTCAGCGACTGAGAGGTTACTAAAAATGGCGCGATGTTCTGGTACATAACCAATACCCATTGCTGCCACATCATAAGCACGTTTTCCCTGAATTGGATTCCCCTTAAATTCAACAATACCTTCTCTCGGCGGTGTTAACCCTAAAATTGATTTTAAGGTGGTTGTTTTACCAGCACCATTCCTTCCAAGAAGAACTGTGATTGCCCCTTTTGGTACTTCCAGAGAAACACCTTCCAGAATATGGAATTGACCAATGAAAGTTTGAATATTGGATACATTTAACATTAAATTATCCATTTTTACCCTCCATCGATTCGGTAAGATCACCATACAAATCACCCAGATAAGCGGTTTGAACAGTCTGATTAGAGGCGATCTCTTGAGGAGTACCTTCAGCCAATAATCCACCTAAGTGCATTACGGTAATTCGGTCTGAAATACTCATCACCATATCCATCCGATGTTCAACCAAGATGATCGTTTTATCACCTAAGTTCATAATGGAGTGAATAATTTCTAATAAAGCCGGAACCTGTTCAGAAGACATTCCTGCAGTGGGTTCATCAAGCAATAGAACCTGAGGATCAGCGGCAAGCATAATGCCCAACTCCAGTTTTCGTTTTTCACCATGTGCCAGATTTCTTGCTAAATCTGCTTCCCGACCTTTTAACCCAACCCATTCAATCACTTGAAGCGCTTTATCGACATATTTCTGAAAATCACTGCTGGCTTTAAGTAATCTAAAATTATCACCTCCCAAAGCTTGGGAAGCAAGTCGAATATTTTCAAGCACAGTCAAATTCGGAAATATGTTGGTAATTTGAAACGAACGCCCAATACCCAAATGAGCAATCCGATGTGGTGGTAAATGAGTTATATCTTGGCCTTTAAAATAAACGAAACCACGGGTTGGTTTAAGCACACCACTTAATAAATTAAAAAGAGTGGTTTTCCCTGCCCCATTCGGTCCAATAATTGAGTGTAAAGTTCTGGCCTGGATTTGGACGCTCACATCTTCAACAGCCACCAACCCGCCAAATTCTTTACGTAAGTTTTTTGCTTCTAAAATAATTTCCCGGTCAGAATTCATCGGCACTCCTTTATGAAATAATCAATAACCAGCAATAGAGAGTGGGAGTAACCCCACCCTCTATTGCGATTTAGAGGAACGAACTACTGACCAATTGTGGCCAGATCGCCGCACCGTGACGCATAATCGCCTTCCAACGTACACGGCACACCTAATTCATCGTATGCACTGACATACACAGTTTCGAAGAAATCATATTCGGGAATACCATCGCCGTCTTTATCAGGATTGATATTGACCAGTTTTAAGATGTTCATTGGTTGTTCACAGACATGATCTTCAGGACGGATATAATAAGTTCCTTTTGGCCCTTCAAATTTCATTCCTTCTAAAACGGGGATCATTGCATCACCGTTTGCATCGCCACCGGTAAGTTCTAATGCATTGGCTAAAGCAATAGCGGAAGCCATACCACCAGCTGTAAAGAGATCTGGGGGCTCATTAAAACGTTCCATGTGTTTTTCGGTTAACCAGTCATTGATGGCGTTATCAGGAACTGTGTAATGGTATACATTCAGACCGATTTGATCAATCGCTGAACCATAAACTGCAGCAAAAGAAGCATTATCACCATAACCCGTGGCTACGCGCATTGCATCCAATGCACCAAGGTCACCTAACTGTTGGAACAAAGTAACATAACCAGTTCCAGCCCAGGTCAGGAATAAACATTCCGCGCCGGAATCCATCGCTTGTTGAATGTATGGGGTAAAGTCGGTGGTATCAGCAGGGGCATAAATGTCGGCTATTACCTGGCCACCAAATTTCTCAACCGAATATTTCAATGCAACACCAGAACCCTGGCCAAATGCACTATCAATTCCAATATGAGCAAAATTCTTACCAACATTCTCAACCAAGTATTTTGCAATGACGAGGGTATCGTCAAAATTGGTTCGGGATGTTCGGAATACGTAAGGGTTAAAATATGCACCTGTTGTGAACGCGGAAGCAGCCGGGTCAACCATCAAGATCATTTTGTTTTCCAATGCAACTGTTGTTAAGGCAGCTGCCACACCAGAGCCAACAGGACCTTGCAGAATTTCTACGCCTTCTTTTTCTATTAATTCTCGGGCTAATTGAACACCTTTTTCCGGGTTTCCTTCTGTATCACGAATAAGTACTTCCACCGGGCGTCCAGCGATTACCCAACGACCTTCATCATCCTGAACACCACCGGAAGCATATTCTAAACCGAGTTCAAAACCACGGGTTTGCTGTTGCCCATATAAGGCTAATGCACCGGATAACCAGCTTAATTGACCGATCTTTAATACCGGTCCCAATTCAGGCTCTTCAACCACTGGTTCTTCAACGGCTGGCGCTTCGGTTGGTTCTTCCATTACAGGTTCTGCGGTCGGTTCAACGACAGGTTCTTCGACGACTGGTTCTTCTACCACAGGCTCCGGCGTTACTTGTGAAACACATGCACCCAAGAGCATGGAAAGAACTACGATAAGGCTTATTAAGCTTAACCACTTCTTCATTATTTTTCTCCTAAAAATTATTTTATCTCAAACAGTTTTCTTAATTGGACTTATTTCTTGATTAATACTCCGGTGTACACTTCCTCCTTTCACGATTTGGCGATCTTTATTCGTTCGTTATCTCACTTCTCTGCCTGATAGATCATCACCGCTTCACCAGTAATAACCTCTTTTTTATCTTGGTTATAACAAGCTAAACGTAAAATCATCAATCGTTTTTCAGGCAGCCAATTTTTTATTTCAACGTAGGCTTCTACTGTTTCACCCTCGTAAACAGGGTATAAATATTCAACTTGTTGTCTTAACAAATTAAATTGATTTCCAGGCAATTGGTTTCGTAAAACCGAATTCAACATACCAACCAGAATGCCTTGATGGGTAATTAGATTGGAGGACCCTTTTTCTTTTCGATATTCCACATTGATGTGATCCGGGTGAAAATCTCCACTAATCCCGGCAAACAAACTGATATCCGAGCGTGAAATTGTTTTTCTAAAGGATGCATTTTGTTCGATGCGAAAATTGATGCTTTCTGCCATGTTAAAAAATTTCCTTATTTTTATGCACAAAACCAAGGATCAAGGTATTAAAAATCCCGGGCTTTTCCAAACAAGCAGCATGTCCAGCCCCTGGAATTACCACATATTCCGCATTTGGGATCTCGCCTACAATCCGATCCGAATATTTTCTGGTCTTTAAGATATCCTGCTCACCTACCAACACAAGTGTTGGTGCAGATATTTCCTTTAATCGACTTGTAATATTCAAATCAAAAAAACAATTCATCAACCGAACAAAAGCCTCAAAATCAAGTTGTTCATATTTCGCCACTAAACCATCCAACACCTCTTTATTTTTTAATAAATAGGCTTCAGAAAAATTTAAGGGTTTGGTTGTTTCCAGTAATAATTGGGCATTTTTTAATTTCGCAGCCGATACCCAGGTATCACCAAAAGCTTTTAATAACGGATCAACCTGAGAAACTCCATCCGCGACGATTAAACTTTGTGTTCGGTTCGGATATTTGATCGCAAACATCATACTAATTTCAGAACCGTACGAAATACCCACAATATGCGCTTTTTTGATTTGCAGTTCATCCAGCAATCCAGCCAAATCATCCGCGTGAAGCTCCATACTATATACTTCTTCCGGATGTTCCGATTTCCACATGCCACGGCAGTCATACAACAAAACTCGAAAATGTTTTGCTAATTCCATTGTTTGATAAGCCCAACTAGCCGTACTCATCAAAACACCATTTGATAAAACAATAACATCAGCGTTTTCTGGTCCATGGAGTTCGTAATAAAGTTGGATTCCGTTAACCTGCACGTAAGGCATATATATTTCCTTTTGATCTAAGCCTCAAAAGCTAAAAAGACGCGATCACCACGTTCCACAAATGTGGCTTTTAATGGTGTTCCGATTTTAATTTCAGCGGGGTTTTTTGTATCTAGACCAACGATCTGAGCGCTGATCATCGGTCCTTCTACCAATTTAACGATCCCAGCCACATTAGGGTTATCACGTCCAAAACCAGCCTCAATCATTGCTGTAGGGGGAACATAAATCACGGAATAAGCAGCCAATTCACCTTTACCGGAAAAGCTTACCTCTTCCATATTTTCTGATAAACAAGTAGCACAGATTTCTCTTGGAGGTAAATGAACCGCTCCGCAGTCTACACATTTGGAACCAATAATTTTTTTATCTTGGATTGTTTGAAAATAACTTGAACTAGAAAATTTTTTATCATTCATTGGTTTACCTCCGTTCAAAAATATGAACGTTACATGTCTGACCAGTCCCACCCACATTATGGGTTAAACCAAGTCTTGGTGATTTGTCTAACTGGCGTTCTCCGGCCTGACCGCGTAATTGTTTCCAGATTTCAACAATTTGACCTGCGCCGGAAGCACCGACGGGATGGCCCTTTGATTTCAAACCACCACTGGTATTAATCGGTTGAGGACCTTGCCTTGAAGTTAATCCTTCTTCCGCAGCAATCCCACCCTTACCAGCATCAAAAAAGCCCAAATCTTCTGTTGCTATTATTTCTGCAATCGTGAAACAATCATGTACTTCTGCCAAATCTATATCTTTGGCAGTGACATTGGCCATTTCGTACGCATTTTGAGCCGCCAATTTGGCTGAAGGAATAGAAGTTAAACTTGGCCGGCTGTGTAAAGCACCTGCGCTGGCAGAACCCGATCCGATGACATAAATTGGATCATCACTGAATTGATGTGCAATTTCTTCACTAACCAATAATAAAGCTACGCCTCCATCAGAAACGGGAGAACAATCAAATAAACGCATGGGCCATGCAATCAATGGATTCGCCCTGTCATCGCTTAAGAACTCGATTTCATCTTTCCATGTAGGAATGGGTTTTCCTTTTTGAAGGGCTTTTGTCTTTTTTGCTTCCATCAAATCCGGAATCCTGGCACCGAATTGAGCTTTTTTATTGAGTGCTCCATTTTCATGGTTTTTGATACCAACGCGCATGAATGTCTCTGGTGTAGCGCCATACTGATGCATATACGCCGAAGCCATAGAAGCATAAAAACCAGGAAAAGTAAATCCGGCAGAAACTTCGTAGGTTATGTCTGCAGCGGTTGCAAGAGCATCGGTGACTTTACTGATATGCAAATCCGTCATTTTTTCCACACCACCAACCATCACCATATCATACATACCTGAGGCAATGCCTAACAAACCTTCACGAAATGCAACACTCGCACTTGCACAAGCCCCTTCCAAACGGGCTGCTGGAATCGGTGAAAGACCTACCCAATCTGCTAACATTGGTGCTTGATGTGCCTGACCTTCAAATAAATCACCACTAAAATTTCCGAGATAAAAAGCCTCTATCTCTTTTGGGTCAAATCCTTTATCAACGGAAGTGCGCATTTCTTTAAATGCATCAACAAACAAATCTCGGGAAGACATCCCAGGGAATGCACCAAAATTGCTCATCCCAACACCGACTACGGCCACACCGCGGTTCAGCTTTCTTGATTTTCTCATGCCTGCTCCTTAAAAATTTTATTTAGGCTGAACTTTATTCAGGAACCCAATAAAAATCTGATTAAATTCTTCCGGTTTTTCAATAAACACACCGTGGGCAGCATCTGCAATTTTATGTTCCTCATAGCTGCCACCGGCTTCTTGATATTTTTCTAATACAGCGCGAGTCTGCCCAATCATGGGCTGGGGTGGCATCACTTCTTCACCAGGATACCCAGGAACAAAACCTAATTTCCCTAATACCGGGATATCGAATATCGAATTATCACTAACAATCTGATCCGCTTCACCATAAACCCATAAAACAGGTGGTTTGGGTTGGGTATTAATTAAATCAGGAACATCTTGTGCCATATATTTTGCAGACCCGGCATTTAATGGACCGTATACACCTGGTCCAACAAACGGCCAATTTTCTGAAGGAACGGCATCACCCGGATAACGATCCGTGCCAATTTTTTCTTGTAAACTCGCTGTTAAAAGATCCTCTTCATCTTCCGCTCGGAAGGGAGGTTTGTAATAAAACGTGTTAATAATATTACGTGGTGAGTTGGGGTCATCTATGCTGCGATCACCTGCTTGTATTAATCGCACAAAATCAGCATTTACTAATCCTCCCCCACTGCCCGCAAAATCCGGATAGGTTGGTTCACCATTTAAACCTTTCGTGCCGCCAAATCCATAAGGAGAAACAGGTGCAATTAAAGTAACAGACAGAATTTTTTCAGGCTGATCAATCATCATGCGATATATCGGCGCTGCTCCTAAAGACCAACCTACCAAATGTGTTTTTGAAATCCCTAATGTTTCCATTAAAGATAAAACATCCTCTGACCAATCCCGCAAGCCTCGAGTTGCGTCAGTTATTTTATCCTCAGTCCAACCGTAACCACGAATATCCGGTGCAATACAGAAATATTTATCAGGCAAACTTAACATCAAATCCTGCCAATAAGCTGCTGCTGAAAAGTTTCCATGCAGAAAAATAATCGTTTCCCCAGTTTCTGGTCCGGAGAATAAGGCATGTATTTTTATCCGGTCAGTCTGGATCATTTTTGATTCAATACCAGGTTTAGTTTTTGGTTTTTCCATTACAACACCTCTTTTCAAGATACAAACGAAATACCAGGCACAATCACTTTTGGAACAATACCCAGTTTTTCAACTTCTTCCCATAATTGATCTCGGAAATCAGGATGTGTTATCTTGATAAGCGCGGCAGCCCTTTCTCTTAAACTCCTACCACGCAGTTCAGCAATGCCATATTCCGTTACAACAGTATCAACACATTGACTTGGCACGGTTACTTCCGAACCTGCCGATAGAATTGGCACGATCGTGGATATTTGACCTTTCTTCGCTGTGGATCGTAAAGCAATAATGCCACGCCCACCTTCGGAAAGTTGTGCACCTCTATGCGTATCCAATTGACCTCCCGTACCACTGAAATGTCGATATCCAATGGATTGTGAACAGACCTGCCCCATTACATCCACTTGAAGAGCCGTGTTAACACTGATCATTTTATAATTTTGTCCAATTACATACGGATCGTTGGTGACTCGACCTTGTAAAAGTTCAACCCCAATATTATTGTTCAAAAAATCATATAATTTTTTAGAACCCAATGCAAACGCACCAACCATCTTACCTTTGTAAATAGATTTTTTACTATTTGTAACCGCTCCAGCTTCATACAAATCAACCATGCCATCATTAAACATTTCAGTATGAATGCCCAGTTCTTTTCGATCAACCAAAGATGAAGTGATCGCGTTTGGAATACCACCGATACCAAGCTGTAATGTGGAACCATCCTCAATTAAACTGGCAACATATTCTCCAATCTTGAGTTCAACTTCGCTCGAAGGTTCACTGGGTAATTCAAATAATGGAATATGGTTTTCTACAACATAATCCACTTCTGAAATATGAACTTGCGTGTCTCCTAATGTCCAGGGTAAGTTTTCATTAATTTCTAAAACAACCAGATCGGCAGCCTTTAATAGTTCTTTTTCTACAACCAGACTGAGTGAAAGAGACATAAAACCACGTTCATCCGGTGGGGTTGCCGTACCCCAAAACACATCCAATTTTCCACCCGAAGCGTACAATTTATCTGTTGCTGCTCTATGCAAATTATTAGGGATATAGGACATCCGTCCCTGAGAATGAACTTTTCGATCATTCACCCCATAAAACCAATTATCAACAAAAAAATGTTCTGCCATTTCAGGATTCATTGCATATTCATAAGCTCGCATTGGCAGACAAACCCAGGTATGCACATCAAAAAGTCGTTCTTTTTGGTTCGCCAGTTCTGTTAATAACCCAGTAGGTTCTGAAGCAGCAATAGCGGTACCAATCCGCATATTGGACTTAACCATAGCCACTGCTTCAGGAATGGTGATTAATTTCTCTGCATAGGTAGCGGTTCTTCCCATAAGATCTCCTTAAGGCATTCTAAAAGCGGTAGCTGCCTGGTTATAACCCACACCAGAACCAACAAATACCACAAGATCACCAGATTTTATTTTTCCAAGTTTTCGTGCATCATCAAAAGCCATCGGAAGACAAGCGGAACCGGTATAACCCCATTTGTCCATGACCCAATGTGCTTTTTCCATTGGTAATCCCAGTTTTCCCATGACCAATTCAATGCTGCTGTATCGAACTTGGGTAAAAATCACCATATCAATTTCATCTAACTCAAAATTTGCATTTTTCGACAAATCCAAAACTCGAGCAGGCCAGCCATCATTATTTACTTCTGCCGGGAAAGGTTCTACCAGTTTCACAAGATTTCTTCCAGCTGCGACACTCTCTGCGGAAGTAGGTTCAAATGTGCCACCTGCATAAATACCCCAATTTTTATGGTAAGACCCATCAGCAAAAAATGCAGATCCAAAATAACCGGGGTTTTCACTGGCTGTTAATACAGCAGCACCAGCCCCATCACTGTAAAAGAAGGACATAATATCAGAGCTTGTATCAGCCAATCTGCTCATCAGATAAGCTCCGACAACCAAAATATATTTCATTTGAGGATTGGTAGCCAACATACCCGCAGCTTGAACCAAACCAGTTGGAAATGAGGCACAGGCACAACCAATATCAAATGTGCCTGCATTGACGGCTCCTAATTTATGTTGGACAACCACGGATGTAGCTGGAGTAATATAATCCGGACTATCAGTACCAAGTAATATCATATCCAAATCTTCAGGTTGAATACCTGCATCAGCCAAAGCATCTTTGGCAGCGGCAACAGCCAAATCACTGGTTGCCCATCCTTCTGGTGCACGGCGTCTTAATTGAATATTGCTTGAAGCTTCAAACTTATCCACGACGTCCACTAGTTTTGGACTGATCTTAGCCATTTCTTCTTTCATCATGGCATTTGTATGTTTAAATTCCGGTACATACCGCCCAGAACCAATAATTGTTGCGTATCTTGACATGAAATTCTCCTTTTATCCGAATTTGACTTATCTCATGTGCCTAAAACGATGCCGCCATCAACACTGATCGTGGTTCCATGTACAAAGCTGGCTTCATCACTTGATAACCAAACATACGTATTTGCAATATCTACCGGCTGACCCAACCGGCCAATTGGCGTATGCTGCTGCATATTTTCCAATACTTTTTCTGGCATTTTTTGCACCATTTCGGTTAGTACAAATCCTGGAGCAACTGCATTCACGCGAATATTATGTCGTCCCAACTCTCTTGCCCAAACTTTGGTCATCCCGATCACCCCAGCCTTGGTTGCCACGTAATTAGCCTGTCCAAAGTTACCGTATAAACCAACCACTGAAGATGCATTAACAATCACTCCACCACCATTTTTGATCATGCTTGGAATGACAGCCTGGGCACAATTAAATACACCCTTTAGATTTACATCAATAACAAGATCCCAATCAGCTTGGGACATTTCACTGACCACTTCACCATTTTTATATTTTACGGTTAACCCATCTCGGGTGACACCTGCGTTATTGATTAATACATCAATCCGTCCATATTTTTCCTCGGTTTGCTCCACCCATTTTTGAACTTCGGATCGATCTGCAACGTTCACAACCGTAAAGCTGGCATCATTACCCAATTCACTTAATAACGCTTCACCAGCTTCTTTATTCATGTCACAAAAAACAACCTTTGCTCCTTCTTCAGCAAATCGAATCGCAGTTGCTTTACCAATTCCTGCTGCTCCACCCGTAATCAAACACACTTTATCTTGTAAACGCATTAGAATAACCTCCAAAGATCTATTAAGTTGAATAATTTCCTAAAACATGGTGAATTTCTCTCACGATGAAAATCAAATGAGAGATCGAAAATTAAGTTAATTATTTGGTTGTTTTTACAGCTTTATTTGGGTTCATAAGATCGATCTCTTTGTTAGGATTACCATAACAAAAGATCGTAACAAACCAGTTACAGAAAGGTTACAAAACTAATTATTCCAAATTTACAGCGCATAATTCTTGAAACAAATTTTTTGTTGCCTCAGTTGGTTCCACCCCTAATTCAGCAAATAAAATATCTTTACAACGTTGGAAGGTATAAAATACCTGTGATCGATTATCTTTTTTATCATAAGCACGCATCATTAATCGATAGGAAGCTTCCCAAGTTGGTTCAATCTGCAAAATTTTCTCGCATAAATTGATTGCCTCGTCAAATTGCTCTTCGATTACATATTGTTCCGCTAAACTTTCACAAACAAACAAATATTTTTGTTTGATCTGTTCACGGCGATGATCACTCCACTCATTGTATAAACTATCCGCTAAGAATTCTCCTTTGTACAAACGCAAAGCTTCCTGTTTCGATTGCACATCATCCTTCTCAGCATATACTTCAAATTCCGACACGTCCATATAAATTTCAGCTTGGGGATTAATTCCATATAGATTATCCCGCCGAATAATGAAAAATGGCTGGGTACCCCTGGGACGAGATGGTTCTAGTGCACGATTCAGTGCATTTAAAGCAACCTTAAAATCACGCACAGCAGCATCTGGGGCAAGCTCTGGCCATAATCGATCAACAATTTGGTCTCGCTGAAGCCATTCATCGGGCTGAGTCAAGAAAAGCTGAAATAATTGGCGAGCTTTATCACGCTGCCATTCCGCTGATCGAATGCGATGATCCCCTCTCCGAACTTCAAATACACCTAACATCTGAACATATAAAGAATATCCAGGATGATACTCAAGGTCATCAACATTTAATTTTCGTAATATCTGATCTAAAAAGTCTTTTTCCATCCCATTTTTAAAACCATCTAACAATATCGGGATGATATTTTGGGAATCCTTTAACCCTAAATATGTGGGTTTGATGAGCAAATTTTCATATTTGCCAGCTTTTAACAATGGGATTAATTGTCTTAAATAACTCCGTGCTTGTTCTGAATCCCCCTCATTCCAATAGGTTACCAAAATCCATAACAAACTCGCCGCAACTCCGTATGAATCGGCTACTTTTTTGAATCCATCATAGGCTGAAAACAATAAATCCAATGCTTCTTTCGCGTTTCCAACCATAGAATAGCTTGCACCTAAATTAACTTTCACCAAATTGTATAACCACTTATCTCCAGCCTGTTCAGCAGATTGCATGGCTTGGTTTGCATATTCTTGTGCTTCCAGTAGTTTCCCCTGAAATCCGTACAAACGACTAAGCCCCCAAAAAGGCTCTACCTGAACACGGGTTACCTTAAATAAACGTACTTTGTTAATTGCTGTATTGTAAAGGTTTTCGGCTTCCTCTAACAAGGAGGTTTGTCTGGTTGTCATACCATATAATTCAAGTGCATGTGCCAGGCGGATCATGCCAACCGCTTCGACAAAAGAAGAATTTAATTTTTTTCCGATTTCAATACCATCTTCCGCATATCTTTTAGCTGCAGTCCAATCACCTTGCATAATACAAATTAATGATAACAATAATAAAGTTTCACGGTGAAAACGCTGTGGACGATTTTCATTATTATGCTGTTCTTCCATCGCCCGGCTGATCAATAAATTTCTACCTTCAGTTAAATGACCAGTTCGTAATAATGCCCTGGCTTCAAGATACACATCTCCGGGATCCGATTCGTTTCTTAACAACCTGGCTTCATGATGTAAAGCCTGAGCCTGATCAGGGTGACCTAAATTCAGTTTGTTTTCCGCCAGTTGATCTAATAAGGCGGCTGTTTCCTGATGAAATTCTTGTGGTTCTAATAATCGTAAAGCTTCTTCTAATAAAGCTTCTGCTTTAATTGGGCGTACCGTATCCAGGAATATTTGAGCTTGTCCTCTTAATGCTTTACTTCTCCCCAATAGATCATCTTCTTTAGTGTAGATTTCTTCAGATTTTGCATAACAACTTAAAGACTCTTCAAAATTTGAGCGCAAGCGAAAAACATCCCCTTTTAACAACAAAATACCTGCGATTTGATTTATAACATCTTCCGGTAATCGTTGAATCCAAGCCAACAAACCATCCAACCGTCCCATAAAAATCATATTCGGACCGATTTGAACGATCAAATTACCTGCTTTTTTAAAATCCTCAGCCTCTAAAAGGTGGTAAATTGCCGCTTCATAACGTTCTTTTTGTAAAAAATAATCCGCGCTCTGACGATGTAGAAGTTTTGCCTTTTCAGGATTTGACCATAGTCTACTCTTTAAAAAATCATGGAAAAGATTCTGAAACTGATAAACATCTTCTCCAACCGAGGAAATAAATAATCCACTTTCCTGCACAAAACGAAGTTTTTGTTCACTGGAATCCATACCTAACAAGACGTTTAAAATTTCTGGTTCGATTTGATTCAAAACAGCCGCTGTAACCAAAAAATCTTGCATATCGCTGGATAACCGTTCCAATACCTCTGTGGCAAGATAATCAAACAACGCCTCCAAAGTAATAGGACGCAATCTTAATACATGATCAACCGATTCAGAGCCACTTTGTAAATTTTGCCAAACCATTTGTAATGCAATTGCCCAACCTTCAGTTTCCATTAATAACCGGTTTGCCTGATCCGAAGTAATATTATAGTGGTATTGATCTCTGAACAGAGCCAATACTTCTTCCTTAGTAAAAGCCAGATCCGTTCGATTAATAATTTTAACTGCACCTTTCACCCGCCAACGGGGTAAGGCCTTGTAATTAGGAATTTTTCGAGACGATAAGACTATATGCAATCCGGGTGGGCTGTAATCAATTAGGTAGGTAACCAATTCTTCAATTTCAGGAATATCTGCAACCAAATGAAAATCATCTAAGACCAAAATCGCTTCGCCCCGTAATCCCAGAGTGATTTCATTTAATAATGGTCGTAATAAATCCTTATGAACGGTTTGTGGGTCGTTTTCCAGGCTGTCTAATGCTAACTGTCCCCATTCATGTTCTAATTGAGAAAAAGAAGCGAATAAATTTGCCAAAAATAAAAATGCATCGCGGTCAGCTTCCCGCACACTGTACCAATAAAACAAAGGTACTAAACCAGCCATTTTTGCTAATTCGGTTGATTTACCATATCCCGTACCCGCCTGAACAATGGTTAATGGGTAATCAAGAATCTCACTTAATAACTGTGAAATCCTTTCTCGGTTGAGAATACCCTGCCTGTTTCGGGGAGGAACAAGTTGGCTTTGAATAATTAAATCACGTAATGCCATTGTTTCTGATTATAGTACGAATTAATTTTTCTTTCGAGCAATAATTCCCATCGCCTCGCTGTCATGAGAAAACCCCGTTCCCTGTAGATCACTCCCCACCCATACCATTTCAAAACCACCTTCTTCCAGTTCAGATGATATAGTACTTGGATCGAACCAGTGTTGCCAAATTCGATAAATTTTTGTCTCACCATTTTCATTGATTATGATATGCTGAGAAAGGTCAACCGCAGCGCTTTCATATCGAAATGAATTTGACAAGCTTAAATATCCTTCTTGCATCCAAAAACCATTATTTTCACAAACACTCCATTCCCAGCATTGGTCAGACTGATGTTCATGATTTTTGGTAATTACATCAAATACAAACAAACCACCTGGTTTTAAAGCTTCATGAATATTTTCAAGTAAGATTTGGCGTTGAAGGGGATTAAAGGTACCATAATCGTAATAAATTAATGTAACCGCATCATATTTTTGATAAGAACGCCAATCCAGATAATTCCCAATTTGATATTTAATGGATAGATCCAATTTTTTTGCTAACTTTTTAGCATACTGGATCGCGTTTTTAGATAGGTCAATGCCGCTAACTTCATATCCTAATTGAGCTATCTTTGATGTATACAAACCCGGACCACAACCCAAATCGATAATTTGATTCCCAGATAAGGTTTGAAAAAACTCTTTGTCCAACCATTCCACTGTAGCTTCAATCGTCTCAGGTTTTCTGCTGGCAACATCGGTAGTAGGATTAATATGCGCTTCCAACATCTGTTGGGAAATATATGGATCATCCCAAAAATGATCTTCCGTCGCAGCATATAAGGGTGGGCGTTTATGAAATTCACTTAATTTCGCCAAATTAATCGAATGATTTTCACCCAGTATATTCATGGAAACCTCTTTGTAAATTAATTCGGAAAACCAATTAACATATGTTTATACGTTTCGTAGGTTTCTTGAAGAGAAAATTTTTCATTTCTGAAGACAGCCATTAATTGATTGTTTTCCCAAAACATAAAAAACGGTTCCAAATATTGCGGCCATTTACCAGGTTCCCGTAAATCAATGCCTAACCAATAGGCAGCCATTAAAACGATCATCGTATCATGAGAAAAATAAAAATTTAAACCTTCGCGATGTTTTCCATTGGGAACAAGATAAGCCGCCATTTGATGGATTCTTTCTTGCCAAAGACCATTTATTAAACAATCACTGATTGAATCATATTCACCCTGTTCATTGGGATGTCCCATCAAATATATTTCTTGAATAGGACGTTGTTTTTTCGCTCCGGCGGCAATCATTTTACCGGTATCAATACAACGACCTATCGGGCTGGAAAAAAACAATCCAAAATCATAAGAATGAGATAACCATTGGCCAAAGTTCTTCGCCAATTCAAATCCTTCTGGGGTTAAACCTGCTGTATAAATTTCAGCATCATTCGTAATCGGATAACGAATAGAATGGCGCATTAAAACCGACACAGGTCGGTCGTTGGGTATATTTTGATAAGCACTTAACAAATAATCTGGTATCATTTTTATTAAACCTTTTTTAACCTTTATTAAACGAACAATTTCACAAGTACTAATTTTACCAAACAAATCATAGGAACACGGTTTGATGCAAAAACAACTTAATCGAAGTCCAGTTTTACAAAAAAGAGTGAAGGAATATCTATTAATTACATTAATCAGCTTTGCTGGAAGCGTTTCATTAACCAGATTGTTTTTGGAATTAACCGGTTATCCGCAACTTGGCGGGGGTGAGTTACATATAGCCCATGTCTTGTGGGGTGGATTGTTATTATTTGTTGGCAGTTTACTCCCATTAATTTATAACAATCGCTGGGCGCTCGATTTTAGTGCTTTTTTTTCCGGAATCGGGGTAGGACTTTTTATCGATGAAGTAGGTAAATTTATCACCCAATCCAATGATTATTTTTATCCTTCAGCGGCTCCAATTATTTATGCTTTTTTTCTATTGACGGTTTTATTATTTGTTCAACTAAAAAAACCGCACGGTCAGGATGCCCGCGAAAATCTTTACACCGCATTACAAGACTTACAGGAATTGTTGGATAATGATCTTTCTATCAAGGAACACCGCGAAATTTTAGAACGGTTGCGAATTGCCAGAGATGCGGAAACCTCACCTCAGTTAAATTCCTTGGCAAATTCCCTGATAAATTTTTTACAGGATCGGGAGTTGCAGATCGTCCCTCACAAACCAGGTTTTATAGAACGGTGGCAATTTCGTTTTCGGGTATTGGAATCCAAATGGTTTTCACAACGCACATTTCGATTGGTGCTTATTTGTGCGCTAATTGGTTGGGGAATTTATACCCTCATCTCACCCTGGGTTATCATCAGAGCC
Source organism: Anaerolineaceae bacterium (assembly GCA_002702705.1). Classification (GTDB taxonomy): domain Bacteria; phylum Chloroflexota; class Anaerolineae; order Anaerolineales; family Anaerolineaceae; genus UBA6170. Next base: position 6,993 of record PABH01000007.1, on the reverse strand, counting down.
TTTAATAATACCCTCTTTTTAAATCAACTCATTCAAAACCTGGTTAACCAGAATCTTGTTCGAAATCAAAGTGGATTAACCTGGTTTCAGGCGCATGTAGCGGTCGAAGGGACATTGGCAGTCATAACGATTATCTGTGGCCTTTTATTCTTAATCAAACGGGAAAAAGTTGCAGTTCGTATGGCGATTGCAAATCTGCTGGTAACATTCACGATTGCCAATTTGCTTCTTTTTTATTTTGATCAGTTTTCAACGATCATTAACGCCACCATTCAATTGTTATTATTTCTTGGATTAATTCGATATCAACAACGATTTTTATCAGAAAAAAAACCACCCCTGGTCAAATGACCAGGGGTTTTTCTATCCTCAAGATCATAAAAAATATACCATTCACCTATTGTTGGTTTTCTACTTCATTGGTAAAGTTAATCTGGTCAGTCAGTGGAATATAAATGGGCAGTTTATATTCGAAACCAATTTGTTGTTAGATCAATGTGATCCATCGTTATTATTTAAGCGAATTCAATGTGAATTCAACTCACTCCGAATGGAGGTTTTCATTTGTCTATTCCTGAATCCATTCTAAATTATGATCTAAAAAATGTAATCTCAAAAAACAGATTTAAAGGTCTGTGGCGATTAATGACAGGTTATCACCATAAATATGTAGGGGCAGCCCTAAGTCTGGGGCTTGCTGCTGCCGCAAAAACATCTACATATCTCCTTTTACGATATTTTGTAGATGCTTATTTTGTGAACAACAACGCAACCGTTAGTCTTCCAGTGATCGCTTTAGGTTTTATCGGACTAGCAGTATTTGAAGGTGGTTTTTCATTTTTAAGTGGAAAGTTAGCAGCGGAAACCGCTGAGGGTTCAACCAAACGCTTACGAGATTATTTATATGATCACATTCAACACCTGACATATAGTTATCATGACAAAATGCAAACCGGTGAATTGATTCAACGCGCCACATCGGATGTAGATGCGTTACGAAGGTTTTTTGCGGATCAAGCCATTGGAGTTGGTCGAATCATCATATTGTTTTTGATCAATTTTGTCATGATCTTAACTATCAATGTAAAACTTGCCTTCATTTCAATTGTTGTGGTTCCAATTGTTGTCCTGATATCGATTTGGTTCTTCAAAAGGGTATCAAAAGCATATGAAGATTATCAAGAACAAGATGCCGTTGTCTCTACCATCTTACAGGAAAATCTTTCCGGAGTTCGCGTTGTAAAAGCGTTTGCCCGGCAAGATTATGAAACCAACAAGTTTGAAAAAGACAATTGGAAAAAATTTGTATTAGGTAAAAAATTACTTCTGATGCATTCTTTATTTTGGCCAATTTCCGATATCATTTGTGGTGCACAAATGTTGACCGGCTTTTTGGTAGGTGCCACTTTTGCCATTAATGGAGAAATTACGGTAGGAACCTACTTAGCATATGCTGGTATGATCATTTGGATTATCTGGCCTATGCGAAATTTGGGCCGTTTAATAGTCCAGATGTCCACCGGATTGGTTTCATTTGGTCGTGTTCTGGAAATCATTAAACAGGTTCGAGAACCACTAGATGAAGGTAATGTGAATGGGAACACTGCCCTTAAAGGGGCAATCACCTTTAAAAATGTTGGTTTTAAATATGAAGACGGGCAAAATGTTTTGGAAGAAATCAACTTTGATGCCAAACCCGGTCAAGTGATAGCTCTTCTTGGTTCAACCGGATCCGGAAAAACATCCCTGGTTAATTTGCTCCCTCGTTTTTATGATTATTCAGCCGGCAACATTCTATTAGATGGAATTGAGTTGACAGAATATCCCCGCCGATTTTTACGTGAAAACATCGGAATTGTCGAACAAGAACCTTTCTTGTTCTCCAGAACGATTGCTGAAAACATTACCTATGGTGTAAATTCCAAAGTCTCCCAAGAAGATATTGAGGAAGCTGCTCGAATGGCTGCAGTACATGATGTCATCACCACCTTCCCAAAAGGTTATAAAACCTTGGTAGGTGAAAAAGGAGTGACTCTATCCGGTGGTCAAAAACAAAGAGTTGCAATCGCCAGAACTTTATTAAAAAACCCTAAGATCTTGATCATGGATGATTCAACTTCTGCTGTTGATACGGAAACTGAAGCAGAAATTCGATCAGCATTAAATAGGCTGATGGAAAACCGTACTACCTTTATCATTGCACATCGTATCCAATCGATTGTGAACGCAGATCAGATTATCGTTATGGATAAAGGCCGTATCGTACAACACGGCAAACATGATGAATTGATGCAGCAACCAGGTATCTACCGAAAAATTTATGATATCCAAACGCTGATTGAAGAAGAACTAGAAAAAGAGGTTACCCGTGTCGGATGAGTATTACGAAGAAGAAGATTTTGAAACAAAGTTTACCGGCAAAGTATTTCGGCGTATTTTAGGTTTGACGAAACCCCATTGGAAATGGGTCATCGGATTCCTGATAGCCATTGCAGCGGTATCTAGTTTAGATTCTTTCTCCACTTTTTTAAGTAAAAGAATTATTGATGAAGGAATTGTTCCTCAAAACTTAGCAGCAGTGAAAAACATATTACTGCTTTATGGTGGTTTGATTTTGGTACAATCAGCCTTTGTTTTTACATTCATTTACCTGGCTGGTGTGCTGGGTGAAAGAATTCGTTATGACTTGCGTCGTGATATGTTTAAACATCTCCAAAATTTATCCCTATCCTATTACAGTCGCACGCCAGTAGGTTGGATCATGTCTCGAGTGACCTCCGATTCCGAACGCGTTGCAGAATTGGTTACCTGGGGGTTATTGGATATGACCTGGGGCATTATGAACATCATCACAGCCATGATCTTCATGTTTATCATTAACTGGCAGCTGGCTCTTATGGTGATGATTGCTTTACCAATTTTGTTGGTTGTAGCAATCCAATTCCGACAGCGTATCCTCAGCCAATTCCGAGAAGTACGCAAAATGAATTCAAAGATCACAGGTGCCTATAACGAAAATATCACCGGGGTTCGCATTATTAAAGCTTTGGGGCGTGAACCGGAAAACATGAAGGAATTTGATTCCTTATCTGGGAGTATGTATCGTGCCAGTTATCGAGCTGCCTGGTTAAGCGCATTATTCTTGCCAACGGTCCAAATTATTTCAGCTTTTGCCCTTGGCGCAATCGTTTGGGTAGGTGGGTTACAAGCGAATCTTGGATTTGTGACCATCGGTGGCATTCAGGCATTTGTCTCCTATGTAACGTTCATGTTATGGCCAATTCAAGACTTGGCACGGGTTTTTGCAGAAATGCAGCGATCCATGGCTTCCGGTGAGCGGATTTTCTCTTTGTTGGACACAGATCCTGAGGTGAAAAACCTTGAAGGTGCTTATGATCCTGGAACGATTTACGGTGATATCGAATTTGATCATGTGAATTTTTCATACGAGGATAATAATCCTGTCTTAATTGACTTCTCTTTAAAAGTAAAAAGAGGAGAAACAATTGCTTTGGTAGGCCCAACAGGTGGTGGAAAATCAACCATCGTTAACTTATTGTGCCGCTTCTACGAACCTAAGCAGGGTAAAATTCGCATCAATGGTATTGATTACAAAAAATTCTCTCTCCACAGTATCCAATCTCGGGTTGGTATCGTATTACAAACCCCCCATCTATTTTCCGGTACTGTCCGAGAAAATCTTCGATACGGCAATCTGGTTGCATCAGATGAAGAAATTGAAGAGGCTGCAAAACTGGCTGGTGCCCATGATTTTATAATGAAATTTGATAAGGGATATGATGAACAGGTAGGTGAAGGTGGTAACAATTTATCTGTAGGCCAAAAACAATTAATCAGCTTAGCACGCGCCATTTTAGCGAAACCTGAAATATTTGTAATGGATGAAGCCACCAGCTCCGTTGATACATTAACGGAAAGTTTAATTCAACAAGGAATGGAAACCCTGATGATTAATACCACCAGCTTCATCATTGCCCACCGATTATCTACAATCAAAAAAGCAAACCGCATCTTGGTGATAGAAGATGGCCGCATCGCGGAGATTGGTTCTCATGCCGAACTATTGAAAAAAGGTGGTAAATACTACCGTCTCTATACCAAACAATTCCGTGAGCAAATGGAAAAGAGTTTTAATCCCTTTGCAAATGATGAAGGACATCAGCCACCACTACCGGTTGCTGCTGACTGACCAAAAATCTCCCCACTGCCCATGGGGAGATTTTATTTTTAAACAAATTTTTTTGTAAAATAGCTTTGCGTTTTACCAATAAGGTATCATTTTATCCCCACACCAATCTGAAGAAGGGGCTAAAACCAAACCAGCTAATTTTAACAAGGGTTCATCATAATTTACCCGCCAACCACCAAAATTTACCCAAGCTTCCTCAAGATTATCCTTCACTGGTACACCTTGTTTAATCAAAGCTTGAATAGCTAAATCAAATTCTTGGCGAGAAATGTGAATAAAATCTCCAGACTGAGGATTGGGATCATAAGTTAAGTCAAATGTATCACAAATGCTGCGTAGGGCAATATAACCAGAACGTAAACATAAAGCAGCCTGTGGATCCACATCAATATCCAGAACTGACAAGTATAAAGCTGCTCCATCCAAAACTGCACCAGCAGCATTAACCCAGTTTCGGGATGGATTTGGAGAGCGAAAATAAACCAATGAAGGTAAAGATGTGTGGCTTTCTTCAATTTCTGCAAACCATACTTCCCAAGTTTTCCACATCTCAGACAGACGTTCAATACCATGAATTCGGTGATGTCGATTGATCATTTCAACGGGTGATACCTTATTTCCTGCTCTCACTTCCAACATTGTTACTAAGGTTTCTCTTTTCGAAAACGATGAGTAAATTGTCGGTAAGTAAGCCATCAACAAAGCAACCAATATTAAACCAATTGTTGCCTCTCCAAATTCAAGAATTGCTGCACCTTTAAAATCAAACTTGCTAAATCCCAATGTTAATAAAGAAGATCCCGAAACCAGAATCGATTCCCATAAAGAAATATCATAAAGGGATGAATATAAAGCCGAGAAACCTAATTGAATCAATATATACCAGGTAGGTAATAAGGCCATCAAGCTAAAGGGTGCCAAATAAGCAAGCACTCGATCTTTTTGTTTATAAGTTTTTGTAAATTTTAATAAAAATCGAAAAACCTTACGTACGAAAACAAAAACAAAATTATAAATAACATCGGGGACACTCCGTGGTAATACAAAGGTTTGGATTACAGAAAATAAGGTCCCGGTAATTAAACCAAACCCTAAGATACCAAGAGTTATCCTCAATAATAAATTTAGTCCATCCATAAAGTTTCTTTATTTTATCAGGGAAATATAAAATGAAAACATTTGGCTGAGCCGATTTCTTTTGTCATTTTTCTTTTATAATGAAGGTAACGAATTAATCAGATGGAGGACCCAATGCAAAAAATTGACCCGCAAGAAATTGAAATAATTATTCAGGATATTAAACAAGCTGTTAATGATGCGGATTGGGTAACTGCTTCTGAATTATTAAATCTGCTTAGACCACAAGACCAGGCTGATGTATTTGAAGAAATTACACCTGAAGATCAATCAAAATTGATCCCTAGTATGGACATTGAAAACGCAGCAGACCTTATTGAAGAACTCGGTGATGAAGCAGCTGCCAGATTGGCAAATGAATTAAATGTAGATCAACTAGCCGAAATTCTGGATTATATGGAGCCAGATGAAGCAGCAGATTTATTAGGCGATATGTCCGATGAAGCAGCAGATCAGGCACTTTCAGAAATGGAAGAATCTGACGAAGTACGTTTACTTTTAGAGTACGGAGATGAGAGTGCCGGTGGCTTGATGACATCGGCAGAAGTTCTTTTACAAGAAAACATGACCGTTCAAGATGCAATTGATCATCTTCGCCAAACAACACCTGATTCAGAAACCATCTATTATCTTTTTGTGACAAACAAATCCCAAAAGTTGACCGGCATTGTTTCCTTAAGGCAGTTAGTCATTGAATCCCCTTCGAAACGAATCGGAGACATCATGACGCGGGATGTAATTTCAGTAAATGTTCATACGGATCAAGAAGAAGCAGCCCGGCTCTTGGCACGTTATGACCTTTTAGCTTTACCTGTCGTTGATGACGAGAATCACTTCTTGGGGGTTATTACACACGATGATGTTTTGGAAATTGTCGAAGAAGAAGCTACGGAAGATATTTACCGGTTGGGTGGTGTGCCCCAAGCACAACCATCAGACCAACGTGCATGGTTTGCAATTCGCAGCAGATTGCCCTGGTTAGTTTTAAATTTAATCACTGCCATGGCTTCTGCAACTGTACTGGCTCTATTTGAAGGAACGATTGCCCAGGTTGCTGTTTTAGCCGCTTTTTTTCCGATTGTGGCAGGAGTCTCTGGCAGTGCAGGTACCCAAACGCTGACAGTCATTGTTCGAGGTTTAGCTTTAGGTGAATTAAAAACAAAATCGAATATAAAAATCCTACTGCGTGAAATGTCTGTCGGATTAATGAATGGAATCGTCATTGGAATTATGGTTGCCATCATCGCTTTAGTCTGGAAGGAACAAGCCATGTTAGGTTTAGTCGTAGGTACTGCATCTTTCCTGACTTTAATTTGTGCCGCCATAGCTGGCTTTCTCGTACCAGTTGGCATTCAAAAAATGAATATTGACCCCGCTTTAGGTTCTCCGATCCTCGTCACCACGATTACCGATTCTTTAGGTTATTTGATCTATTTAGGTTTGGCGAGTATTCTTATTGCACAACTTATATAGTTCATTTGCCTGATATCAAGACGAAATCGAAGACTTAATTATTAAATCCTGACCTAAATTGTAGTTAGTTTTTCCCCGAGAGAGAATTAAATAAAAAAAGCCTCTTGGCAATGACCTACTCTCCCGGGGGGTCGCCCCCCAAGTACCATCGGCGCAGACAGCCTTAACGATCG
>PABH01000006.1 GCA_002702705.1 Anaerolineaceae bacterium | reverse complement strand
TTGTCGTTGACCGATTTTTCCCGTCAAGTCGGACATGCTCGCACTGCAATCATGTTTTGCCGGAACTCAAACTCAGTGTGCGTGAATGGGACTGCCCTGTTTGTGGCGTACACCACGATCGCGATTTTAACGCGGCAATTAACCTCGAAAATTTGGCTCGAAGTAGGGCGGGAATCGCCCAAACTTACGCTGGTGGAGAGGATGTAAGACCAGCCTTGAAAAGCTGGCAGTCCTCGCTGAAACCGGAAGCCGCTATGTTTTTAGCATAGCGGTAATTCACTTTCCGCTAGTCTTGTATAACCAACCCTAGATAAACTCGATTACAAGCTGAGATTTAGTCTAAACAGACTAATTTAAAAACATCTGACAATATCGTTTAACGTTAGGACTTTGATCTACTCGTTAAACGATATTATTATGTGTGAAATTGGTATGTGTTTTCACTAAATATGTTAAATAATACGATTGATAATATCTACAAACGTTTTGCAAAAAACATTATTCTGGTATTGGATTTGTTAAAATCCCAATATGATTACAGAAATAGTTCCGGTAGATTCGCAATCTTTAACCCATCTGAAACAACAATGGGGGCGATGGGTTTTGATAACCAGCGTGGTATGGGTTGGTTTAGGTCTTTTAATATCCTTATCTGGACAGGAATTATGGGTTTATTTTTTAACCAGCGCACCGGTTTTATTTTGGCAGTTTGGTAGGTTATGGAAATTTTTACCGTTTAATAGGACCAAACCTCAGGAACCACTTCGATATGGTTTTGGTGCTGCTAACTGGATCACGTTAATTCGGGGATCAATGTTTGCCTTTTTAGCTGGTTTTGTGCTGCTGCCTAAATTCGAGAATTGGTTAGCCTGGTTACCAGCTGGATTATATCTGACAGCCGTCCTATTGGATTATATTGACGGAGCTGTCGCACGGTTGACCCATACAACGAGTATCCTTGGTGAAAAACTGGATATGGATATGGATGGCCTGGGAATATTGATCGCTACGCTGGTCGCCTTAAATATGGGTCAAGTGCCCTTAGTTTTTCTATTGGTGGGATTGGCACGTTATTTGTTCTTAATTGGAATATGGATTCGAAAACAAAAACATTTGCCAGTATATGACCTGCCGCTGCGCCGTTTTCGGCGGGGGTTAGCTGGGGCACAAATGGGTTTTTTGGCAGTTGTTCTGTTTCCGATTTTTAACCCACCAGCCACCTATATAAGCGCTTATTTTTTTCTGACCCCCTTTGTGCTATTTTTTTTGCTTGATTTTTTGGCCGTTTCCGGTTGGTCGACAGAGAAGAAGAGTCACATTTGGGTTGAATTCAAAAATTGGGTTTTTGTTTTACGTTTCCTTTTAGCTTCGGTTGGTTTGGTCTTATTACTTCTTTTTCCTACTAGACCATTGTTTCAGTTAATTTTATTTTCTGCCTGTATTTTGTTAGTTTTAACTGGTACAGCTGCTCGTATTGCTGCCTTAGGTTTGATGTTATTTGCCGGTTTCGCCTTACGTGTCAATCCGCTTGATCCCTGGCAATGGGCTTTGCTGTTGCTTAGTTTAATGGTTTTTTGGCTTGGCAGCGGGCGTTTTTCAATATGGCAGCCGGAAAACTTTATTCTTTATCAACGAATCGGAGCAGCACCGGATGAAGGCTAATTCGTTAACCAAAAAACGGCTTTTAGCCTTTCTTACCTTGCTGGCTATTATATTTCCACTCCTTCTTTGGTCTTTCCGCCAGACGGATTGGGTGGAAATGCAGTCCATTTTTCGTAATTTCAGTGGGTGGGAAATTATATTTATTTTGTTTTTAAATCTGGTCATTTTTTATTTATTCAGTAAACGTTGGGGTTTGATCCTAAATAGCCTGGCAGAAAAGGTTTCATGGCAGCGTTTGTTCGCATATCGGTTGGTTTCATTTGGCATCAGTTATTTTACGCCGGGACCTCAATTTGGTGGTGAGCCCGCACAAATCCGTCTATTAAAACAAGATGGTTTGCCACTCGAAACCAGTCTTGCAAGTGTATATCTGGATCGTTTGATTGATCTGTTGGTTAATTTTACGGTCTTATTTTTAGGCTTGGCGGTGGTGCTTCAGGCCGGTTTAAAAACAAGTCTCGGTTTTAACAATTTTGCCTTTTTATTTGTGTTTATATTACTGTTACCGTTTCTCCACACACTGGCATTATGGTACGGAAAAACACCTCTTTCTTCAGGTATTTCCTATGTACAAAACCGTTGGTTTCCCTTGCGTTTTAAAACCCAGTCCGAAATAATCCTCCGAGCAGAATCTCAGATTCGTGATTTCATGCGTGTAAAACCACTTATCTTTTTCAAAGTGATTGGCCTGGCTTTTTTCACATGGGGTTTAATGATCCTGGAATATGGATTACTGATGTCTTTTTTGGGTTGGCAGGGTTCATGGGTAGAGGTTATTACCGTCATTAGTGCGGCCCGGTTGGCATTTTTAACTCCTATCCCGGGTGGATTAGGAGCATTGGAAGCTGGGCAAGTATTGGTAATGCAGGCTTTGGGTTTGCCAGCAGCTTTGGGCATTGGGCTGGCTGTTATCGTTCGTTTGCGTGATGTGTTGTTTGGTGTTTTTGGATTAATGTTGGGCGGTTGGTTTTGGTATAAACCACGCAATTTGGAGGTAAAAGAATTATGAATACAAAGAAATTGGAATGGAGTTGGAAAAAATGGATGATTTTGGTATTGACGTTGGGTACTGCATTTATCCATTTTTATCTCAATGTTCTATTGGGAAAAATTGATTTATTGTTCACCCTGAATGGATTTGGCTATTTAGGATTGGTTGCTTTATATTTGCTTCCCTGGGATTTTTTACAGCCATTTAAAATGTGGATACGAGTCTTGTTCATCGGGTTCACTTTGTTGACCATAATTTTATGGGTTTTTCTTGGTCAACCCTATACAACCATCGGTTATGTGGATAAGTTAATTGAAATTTTATTGGTGTTTTTACTTGTGATCGATTCACAAAAGTAATGTACAGATCGTTTATGAAAAATTATTGGAGAATTTAAATGAATAAACCAATTCATATCAAAAAAAATGTTGAAACCCGGCTGCCAACTGAATATGGTGATTTTCAATTGTGTTTGTATCTGGGCCCCAAAGACAATAAAGAGCATTTAGCTCTGGTAAAAGGGGATGTGTTTGGTAAAGATAATGTGTTAGTGCGTGTCCATTCAGAATGTTTAACTGGCGATTTGTTAGGTTCTAACCGTTGCGATTGTGGGCAACAGCTGCAGCATGCCATGCGATTAATAGAAGAAGTTGGAGAAGGGGTGGTGTTATACCTACGGCAGGAAGGACGTGGGATTGGATTGTTGGAAAAACTACGTGCTTACAATTTGCAAGATAACGGTTTGGATACAGTGGACGCCAATCTGGCGTTAGGTCACGAAGCGGATGAACGGGATTACGGTATAGCTGCCGCCATGTTAAAAGATTTGGGTGTATTATCCGTGCGTCTTATTACAAACAATCCTGAAAAAATATCTCAATTGGAACAATATGATATTCAAGTATCAGAAAGAATTCACTCAGATGCGGAAATTCGGCCAGATAATGTAGCGTACCTGTTTACAAAAGCGGCTCGTATGAACCATTTGTTAAATGTAGACTTACTACAACCAGTAACGAAACCGAGCGGAAATGGATTCAAACGTCTTACACTGGGTTAGATTGAAACAAGCCGAAATTTCAGAAATTTCGCGGCTTTATCCAATCGTAACGCTGGCGTATGCCCAATCGATTGACGGTTGTTTAACACTACGACAGGGTCAGCCAACGGTGATCAGTGGATCAGAATCCAAGAAATTCACTCACCAATTGCGTGCATTGCATGATGGCATTCTGGTTGGGATTGGTACGGTGTTGGCAGATGATCCGAAATTGGATGTACGTTTGGTTGTAGGTGAGAGTCCGCGACCAGTATTGGTAGATCCCGAATTAAAATTGTCATTAACGGCAAACGTGATTAAATCAACTTCAGGTTTGATCGTTTTTACCAGCGAAGCTGCACCACTAGAAAAGACAGCTGCTTTGCAAGCTTTAGGTGTTGAAGTACAGGTGTGTGGTGATCAGGATGGTAACTTGAATTTAAAAGAAGTGCTCACGAAACTTTACGCTTTTGGAATAAAAACTTTAATGGTGGAAGGTGGAGTTAAGATCTTGTCATCTTTTTTGGTTTCTGATTTGTGGGATTTGGCTGTTATTACAATCGCTCCGCGTTGGTTGGGAGGGTATGGCGGTGTTGGTCCACCATTAACAGATATCCCCTTAATAGATGTACAATTTGAAGTAGCAGGAACAGACATTTTATTGGCGGGGAAACGTTTATGAAAAATTCTTTTGTTGTTTTTGAGGCACCTTATCAGGTGGCCACTTTAAAAGGAAAACTATCCCAACCAAAAGCGGGGGAACTACTTGTGCAGGTGCAATTCAGTGCGATTAGCCCCGGTACTGAGATGTTGGTTTATCGTGGTTTAGTACCAAGTGAGATGCGTCAAGATGAATCCATATCGTCCTTACAAGAGAATTTTGAATATCCAATGCAGTATGGTTATGCCTGTGTAGGTGAAGTTATTCAGGTGGGTGATTCATCCTTAGAATCATGGATTGGAAAACGGGTTTTTGCTTTTCAACCACACCAACATTATTTTGTGAGTCCGCCGGCAGGTGTAATCCCGATACCAGATGAAGTGGAATTCGAAGATGCTTTATTTTTTGCTAATTTAGAAACAGCGGTTAACCTGGTTCAGGATGCTGCGCCCGTTTTGGGAGAAAGAGGCGTGCTATTTGGCTTGGGTGTTGTTGGTTTATTAACTGCACTGGTTTTAAATCAATTCCCTTTGACAGCTTTAACATTAGTAGAACCACATTCGTACCGACAAACAATGGCACAAAGACTCGGATTAAATCAGGTTGTTTTCCCAAAAGATATTTTTTCCGACCAAAAATATGATTTTGCTATGGAAATTTCCGGGTCACCTACAGCCTTACAGCAAGCCATCAATGTTGTTGGATTTGATGGACGAATCATTGTGGGTTCTTGGTTTGGCACCAAACTCGTTTCCCTCGATTTGGGAACTACTTTTCATCGCCAACGCTTGCGACTAATATCCAGCCAGGTAAGCTCCATCAGTCCAGCTTTGGTTAACCGGTGGGACAAAGCGCGACGTACGATTGTGGTATGGCAGCTGCTAAAACAGCTCAAGCCCAGGCAGTTAATCACCCATCATTTTCCTATTGATGATGCCGCTTTAGCATATCAGTTTATTGCTCAACAACCTGAGAGTTGTGTGCAGGTTGTATTAACGTATTAAATTTTTTGGGAGGTATGATGTATCAGGTTAGCGTTCAGCGTAAATTTATCAGTAATCATTTTTTGATTGGCGGAGATTGGGGAAATGAAAATTTTCCACACGCGCATCCATTTTTATTGGAATTAATCCTCAGTGGTGATAGTCTCAACCAGCATAATTATCTAGTGGATATTGTAGAAATTAATGCCATGCTGGACTCCGCAGTGGATCGTTATCGGGATAAATTGTTAAATGAATTACCAGAATTTGCGGACCACAATCCTTCATTAGAACGATTTTCGAAAATTCTTTGTGACAGGTTTAAAGGACAAATTAAAGCGGAGAATATCCAGAAGGTGCGTGTTGTGTTATGGGAAAATGATGACGCCTGGGCTGCGTTTGAACAGGATTGTTAACTATGCGGGTAGGGCTGCTCATATATGGCAGTTTGGATACCCTCTCGGGAGGGTATCTTTATGATCGAAAACTGGTATCATACCTCGAATCCCGTGGTGATACAGTGGAAATAATTTCTTTCCCCTGGATGAATGATGTTTATCATTTTGCTCAGAATTTTAAGACAGAATATTATCATAAATTAATAAATCTGAAGGTTGATGTTCTGATACAAGATGAGTTAAATTTTCTTTCTTTGGTTTGGTTAAATCGAAAAATTAAAAAACGAGTAACGTATCCAATTTTCGCTTTAGTGCATCATCTCCGTTCTAGTGAGCCAGTAAGAAACCCTTTTTTTGGGGTTTTTCGCTGGTTAGAGAAAAGCTTTTTATGCTCTGTTGATGGTTTTATTTTTAACAGCCATGCAACTCGTAAGGCAGTTGAAAGTTTGAGCAAGGTCGATAAACCAAGTGTGGTTGCTTATCCCTCTGGGGCAAGATTTGAAGTAAAAACCACACCAGAAAAGATTGAGCAGCGAGCTAAGATGAGTCCATTGCAAATTTTGTTTGTTGGTAATCTTATTCCGCGTAAAGGCCTCCATACCCTGATCCGAGCCTTAACATTTTTGCCATCAAGTGATTGGTCACTAAAGATCGTTGGTGATGAAAGTGTTGATCCAGCCTATGTGGATGAGGCTTGGACATTGGTATCACGGTATTGTTTAATGGGGCAGGTCCAATTTCTAGGGAAAATCAAAGACAAAAACCTTGAAAACCACTACCAAAATACTCATGTCCTGGTTGTGCCTTCTTTGTATGAAGGCTTTGGTATCGTATATCTGGAAGCGATGGCTTTTGGGGTAGTACCAATGGCAACTGAGGCGGGTGGAGCCGCTGAGATCATTGACCAATGTATAAATGGATATTTAGTGACGGTGGAAGATCCCCAAGCGCTTGCGAATCATATTGCAACTTTAATGAAAGACCGTACTCAGTTGGCTCGGATGGGGCAGGCAGCATTGGAAAAATTTGACCAGTTTCCAAGTTGGGAACAAACAGGGGAAACCATACGCAAATTTATCGTCGAACAGGTATATCAAAATGAAGAAACAACATGAATTATTCGGTTTTCAACGTTACTTGATGGCAAAAAAAACGGTAGATGACCGCGCTTTAAACAAAGACGTATTTCAATATGTGAATCAACAATTAAAAGTATCCGGGCGAAAGCGTATATTAGAAGTGGGTGGGGGAATTGGTACCATGATCCAACGTTTGTTTGAAACTGTACCTTTCTTTGATGTGGACTATACTTTAATGGATGTTGAAGCAGACAATTTGGCAGTTGTCTTGTCTGTTTTTTCTGATTATGCCAGTTGTCATCATATTCACATGGACATCCTGGAAAAAGACCATTTTATTTTATCAACAGATGGCAAAAAAGCTCGTGTTCACTTGCTAGAAGGGGATTTACTCAAATTACCGGATTTCGATTTTGAACCTTGGGATGGTATTATCACACATGCTGTTTTGGATTTACTGCCATTAGATGCTGCTTTACCTGTATTATTTGCTTGCTTGAAGCCAGGGGGATGGTTATACAGTACCATTAATTTCGATGGAATGACTCTGTTGGAACCTGAAATAGACCCGATATTGGATTACCAGATTATGCGGGCTTATCACAATAGCATGGATGCCCGTCGGTTGGGTGAATTAACCAGCGCTGGGAGTTTAACCGGCCGCAAATTGTTTTTTGCGCTGCAAGAATACAATTTTTTGATTCAAGGGGCGGGGGCTTCGGACTGGTTTGTTTTTGCGAATGAGGGATTGTACCCATCCGATGAAGCATATTTTTTAGAATGTATTCTTGATTTCTTCGAAGAGAGTGTAGGAAGAAGGGGTGTTATAGAGTCAGATCAATTCCAGGGTTGGTTAGAGCAGCGGCGAGGTCAGATAAAAAGTGGAGCATTGATATTGATCACTCACCAATACGATTATTTTGCTTTACGTCCTGCAAAAAATAAAAATTAACGCTTCTTCTCAACTGGCGATTCTGTATCGATAAGTGTTCGGCCAATCTATCTATAAATGTATCTTTTTCTGAATTGATTTTGTTATACTCAAATCGATGGATAAATTATTTTGATTCCTTCAAGAAGGTAGTCCTTATGAAAGTTTCTATTCAGTTTCGATTAATAATGGTTTTGTTATATATTGTTTTATTAACCAATTGTAACTTGCCTGTTAATCAGGGTGGACCGCGTGATGTAACATTAAATGCAGATGGTAGTGGTGATTTTAATTCTCTCGAGTCTGCAATTATCAATCTTCCCGCTGGGTCAACCATTCATCTCAGCAAAGGTAATTTTTACGTAAATCAGTCTATCACTATTTCATCCAGTTTAACTTTAATTGGGATACCTGAAGAAACCTATGTTCTAACAGATGCCGCATTGTATGGTTTTTTGTTTGAGAATGAAGTGGAAACTTTATCAATTGAAGGGGTGATTTTCCAACATCAGGGTAGCGAATATGCAGATGTGTTTCGGATTACGGCTGGTATTGTTAATATACAAGATTGTACGTTTACTGGAGCGTTTGGGGACGATCAAGAGTTTTCTGCCGCCGGTTTATTTGTTGGCGGTACAGCGCAAGTTAACATTAACAATAGTAAATTCACGGAAAATCTCTATTACGGTATCTCTGCCCATGAGACCGCGGTGCTGACCATAGCTGATAGTGAGTTTAGCCAAAATGCGGGTGGTGGATTACATTTTCTTGATCAATCCTCTGGTACGCTTACGAATAACCAGATTCATAAAAACGGTTATTCCGGTTTGATTGTGACAGACACAGCTCATGTGGATGGGGTGTTAAATGTGTTTGCCAATAACCAGGAAACGGGAGCAGTATTTTTTGAAAACAGTAGCGGCACACTTTCCCAAAACGAATCTTCAGGAAATCACTTCAGTGGCTTTTCTGTAATTGACCAGGCAAATGTGACATTGGAAGAGAATCAGATCTCTTTAAATGAAGATCGGGGAATTGTTGTGATTAATCAGGCTCAATTAACTGCGGTAGGTAATCATATTTTTGACAATTTGAAAGATGGCATTATCCTTCAAGACGAAAGTTTAGCTACGATAAATCAGAATGAAATTTCCCAAAATCAATTTAATGGGATTGAAGTGAGCGGATTTGCCCAAGCAGAAATTAAAAACAATACATTTGCTTCCAATACTTATAATGGGGTCTCTGTGTTTGATTCAGCCTATGCTGTCGTTTCAAATAATATGTTTGATCAGAACCAAACCGGTATTCGATTTGGAAATGTCGCAACGGGTGAAGTGATTCAAAATGAGATTACACAGAGTGCAATTAGTGGAATTATTGTTGTTGAATCAGCCGAAGTTACCATAAATGAAAACCAATCTAAAAACAACAGCGAGTCCGGTTTGGCAGCTTTCGATGATTCGATTGTATATGCCGAAGCGAATACATTTAGTCATAATATTACTAGCGGAATAAGCCTTGATCAAAATACAAGAGCGCAGATTGTGAATAACCAGATTCACCAAAACCTGGTAAGCGGAATTGTGCTGCAGGCTGCCAGTCAAGCGAATATTATTCAAAACAATATTTATAATAATGGTTATTCCGGTATTGTTTTTAATGCCCAAAACCAAGGAACAATTTCAAATAATCAGATTTACGGGAACGACGAGTTAGGCATTCGGCTGTTAGGGGCATCTAACCCAATTGTGGAATTAAATATTGTTTCGGATAACAAGGGTGCTGGAATTGGGGTTTTTGAACAGGCAACCCCAACGCTTCAAAACAACCAGTGTTATGGGAATGAGGCAGGGATATTAATCGATCAGGGATCCAACCCGGTTTTACTAGGAAACGATTGTCATGATAATCTAACTGAAGATATTTTGGACTACAGGTGATTTGTTATGGTTTCTAAAGCTACAAAGGGTTTGATCTTAATGGGGGTTTCAGGTAGTGGAAAAACGACCATTGGTAAACGTCTTGCTAAGTTATTAGATTGGGAATTTTACGATGCGGATGATTTTCATCCTGTTGAAAATATTCAAAAAATGGCATCCGGAATACCTTTAAACGATTCAGATCGGTTGCCGTGGTTAAAAAACCTCCAGAATTTGCTTTCAACATCCATAAAAAATGGCAAAAATCCTATTTTGGCTTGTTCCGCATTAAAAAACAGTTATCGTACTTTGTTGTTAACGGGAAATAATGGGGTGAAAACAGTGTACTTAAAAGGAAGTTACGAATTGATTTTGAACCGGATGCAAAATCGAACAGGCCATTATATGAAGGCGAATATGCTGCAAAGTCAATTCGATTTATTAGAAGAACCAATGGATGCCTTGATTGTGGATATTGAACAAGAACCTGAGAAAATTCTAAAAGAAATTCGTTCTATTTTGTAAATGTTAACCATCATATTTTGCAAAATCCTCCTCCTTGTATTTTTATAAAAGCCCGACGGCGACGGAGGAGATTTTTTAATAAATTTTTGCTATACTCAATCTATCAAGATTTTTCCGAAAAAAAGATAATTGAATATCAAAGAGGGTATGATGAAAATTTCCGCTCGCAGTCGTTTGTTGATTGGTGTATTGTTTTTATTTGTATTTTCTATGTGCAATTTACCCGTAGGCAACAGCGGGCCGCGGGAGGTTGTATTAAATGAGGATGGTAGTGGTGATTTTGAGACGCTACAAATTGCAATTGAAAAATTAGCTTCGGGATCAACCATTACACTCAGTCCAGGTACGTATTATGTTGGTGAATCAATTAATATCCTAAAAGGATTAACGATTAAGGGCATGATTGATTCAACAACGATTATTACCAACACATCCGACTATGGATTTATGTATGAAAATCCTGAAGAAACACTGACACTAGAAGGTATTATTTTTCAAAATCAAAGCACGACCCCGACAGATGTTTTTCGGGCTAATTCGGGTATCCTAAGTATAAAAGACTGTACATTCAGCGGAGCAGTGGGGGATGAAGAAGATTTTGTGGCTGCCGGATTATATATTACCGGAACCACCAAGGTAACGATCACGGATAGCTTTTTTAATCAGAATTCGATGCATGGTTTGTCTGTATATGATCAAGCCGTGGTAGAGATCTCTGGTAGCAAATTCAGTCAGAATGCTGGCGGGGGATTAAGATTTGGAGATGATTCAAAAGGAATATTGAACAATAATCTATTTTCGGAAAATGGTTGGTCCGGTTTGATTGTTTCTGAGAATGCCAATGTAGAGGCGATACAAAATACGTTTGCTAATAATCAACAAAGTGGAGCTGCTTTTTTTGAAAACAGCAGCGGTACCATTACCCAAAGCGAATCATATGGAAACCAGTACAATGGTTTTTCCCTTATCGGAAACTCGAAGTTTACGATTCAAGAATCAAGCGTATACGAGAACACAGACTACGGAATAGATGTATTTGAGACAGCTCAGTTAACCGCTGTAAGTAATTTTATATTTAAAAACCAAAGTTCCGGTATAAGTGTTATCGATGCAGCCCAAGGGTTAATCGAACAGAATCAGATTTATGAGAATGAATCAAATGGCATTCGCGTTGCAGGATCAGGAATGGCAGAGATCAAAAACAATACCATTTATTTAAATAGCGCTAATGGTATTTCCGTCTATGATACTGGAAATGTTATTGTCACCAATACAATAGCGGAAAAAAATGAAGTTGGCATTCGATTTGGGGATCAAGCAACTGGTGATGTTAATCAAAATAGCTTTAATGAAAATACATTAAGCGGAATCATCCTGACCGACGATTCAAATGTTACCATAAGCGCGAATACTTCCACCAAAAACACCGAATCCGGATTGGCTGTTTTTAAAAACGCTTCTGCTGAAATTTCAGATAATGTCTTTGACCAAAATAAATCAGATGGCATTTCGTTGTATGATGCATCCCAAGTTACGGCTATTAATAATTTTATGCGAGAGAACGAGAGTTTTGGCGTTAAATTGAAAGATAATGCCCGAGTCATACTTCGTCAAAACACCATCGAAGCAAATTTACTGACGGGAATTGTATTATTTGATACCAACTACGGGGAATTGATTAATAATGTATGCAGTCGGAATATTGAGCATGGGATTAGTATTCAAGGTTCATCCGAAGCAATCGTGCAAATGAATATTGTTGAAGCAAATGGATCAGCAGGCATTGGTGTATTTGATCAGGCTTATCCAACCATTCAGGATAACCAATGTATTGGTAATAACATCGGTATTTATATAGAAGGAACAACCAACCCTACCCTTGGAAGTAACGACTGCCAACAGAATACATCCGGTGATGTAATTGACTCGAGGTGACCTTTAATTATGAATCATTTCAGAATCAATTGATGAACGGTTTATAATTAAAAAATGTTTAGTTTTCAAAAAGTACAAAGTTATTTTTATTATTCATTACGCGGCGATCTGTCAGCCGGGTTAACTGTGGCATTAATTGCCATACCCCAATCAATGGCATATGCTTTGATTTGTGGAATTAATCCTATTTATGGTTTGATTGGGGTGATCATTCCAACAGTTATTGCGGCTATATTAGGCGATTCCTCTTATTTGGTGAGTGGATTCACCAATGCTGTGGCTATGGCTACCGCTGGAGTGCTCAGTAATTATACTGGTGAGGCGGGTTATTTGCAGTTGGTTTTTCTAATTGCTATTATCAGCGGGGTAATAAAATTATTACTTGGAGCCTTCAAACTCGGCTGGATTACGCGGTTTATTTCCAATTCAGTGTTAACCGGTTTTTTAATGGGCTTGGGTTTGTTGATCATAATTAATCAATTGGGTTCAATTACCGGTATTCCTCGTCCTTTTAATGCCAATCCCATCCAAACCCTAATTTCTCTTGTGCAAGGCTGGCGTGTATTTAATGGGTATGTGTTTTTAACGGGTGTGGTCAGTTTGGTACTATTATTTTTGGTTCGTAAATTGAACGCGAAGTTACCCGCGGAAATGATTGTGATCGTTCTTGCTTCTTTAGCCGTGTACCTTTTTGGGTGGTCTGATAATGGCGTAATGGTTGTTTCTGATTTAGGACCTATGCCGGTATTGGGAGTGTCATTGCGCTTACCGCAGGTACCACCTGAAGATTGGCAATTTTATTTAACCAGTGGTTTAGCTGTTTCCTTGTTAAGTATTATGGAAGCCTTATCGGTGTCAAAAAGTGTGGCTTTGGCGCGTGGTGAAAAACTAAACATCTCAAAAGAATTAGTAGGGCAGGGTATCGCCTCCATAACCGGTGGTTTATTTCAATCTCCACCAGCATCCGGCTCTCCCTCCCGTACGGCTGTTAGTATAGGCGCCGGAACCCGTACCCGGTTTGGTGCTGTATTTTCCGGTTTGTGGGTGATTCCGGTAGTTATTTTATTACCCAAATTATTAGGGTATATCCCATTGCCAGGCTTGGCGGCGGTAGTAATCATGTCGGCAACGCGGATTGTGAACTGGAAACACGTTCACTTAACCTGGTTTAGTAAGGGTACCAGCAAGATGGTTTTGTTGGTTACCTTTGGTGCGACATTGATTTTTCCGTTGCAAGAAGCTATCTTCTTGGGTGCAGTTTTATCTCTGTTGATTTATTTATTTGAAAGCAGCCAACTGAAACTGACGTATTTTGAAATGGATGAAGAGCGGCGTTTTTATCAGTATGACACCATGCGCCGCCTTCGTCCGGATTTGCCGATCATACTTATCAGTCCTGAAGGACCGCTGCATTTTGCGGCAGTCGATGAGTTGGAAAAACACCTTAGTGAAGCATTGGAAAGTGGTGCTGAGGTGGTGATATTGCGATTGAGGCGAGCACAGGTAGTGGCTAGTTCCGCCATTACTGTTTTGGCTGCTGAAATTCTGCATGCGGAAAAACTGGGCAAAAAAGTAATTTTATGTGGTGTAGATAAGAATTTACACCTACATTTATTGGAAAGTGGCGTCTTGGATTTATTAGGAGAAGAGTACACTTTTGATTCAGAGCGGCTTCTGTTTTCCTCAACACGATCAGCTGTACACCAGGCTGAGGATTTCCTGGCAGAGAAACACAAATTGATAAAAAATGATTAATCTAATTTAGGATGGTTGATCACACCTACTACCTGTAACCAAGGTGGTTTAGAAGAATTGTTTTTTAAGATTTTCATACCAATCTTTCGCATGACATTTTGAGACTGATAATTTTCATACTCAGTAGTGGCTATGATGCGTTTAATCTTTAGTTCGTTCCAAATCATTTCCAAAAAACCCTTGGCTGCTTCTGTAGCGTATCCTTGTTTTTGATAATCAGGATCAATTGCCCAAAATAAACCAACCTCAGGTTGGGTCAGACCAGAAGTTTTTTCCATGTTTGATAATTCAGGAAACTGATCGAACCGGTCCAAACAGGGAACCAAACCAATCACGCCAATTAATAAGCCATCATTATTGCGGCAAATAGCTTGCTCACCAAAAGGGGGCTGGGATAAACGATGGAACCATTTTTGATTTAAAATTGACCAGTTTAACCAGGATTCCCGGTTATTTAATGCTCCCGTTTGATTGGGATCTTCATTAAAAGCGGAACTTAATACCTGGTGAACTCTTTCCAAGTCGCTATATTGAAAGGAACGAATGGTCAATCGTTTAGTAGTTATCATTTGTTTTTGTTTCTGAACAAATTTTTTAATTCCTCTTATCTTATTAAAGAGATATGAATTATTTGACCACAATAAGTCTAAAAGAGCAATTATTATTCCTCTTGAGCGTGTTATGGCAGGTCTACGTGGGTTATGCAATTGGCGGATTTTTCCCTTACTTTTCTTTTATAATGACGGTATGAGATATGAAACCGTAAACAACTTAAAATTACCGAAAATTGGTTTTGGAACCTGGAAAATCGGGGGAGAAAGCCAGGCTGACCCAAGCAGTGATCCTGCCTCATTACAAGCGCTGTGCTCTGCCTTGGAATTAGGGTACACCCATTTTGATACAGCCGAAGTTTATGCCAATGGTCATACGGAAGAATTATTAGGCACTGCCATCCGTGAGGTGGGTGTTTCCCGTGAATCATTGTTCATCACTTCTAAGGTATCTCCTGAACATTTAAAATTTGACCAGGTTTTGCATTCTTGCGAGAATAGCCTTGATCGTTTGGGAATGGATTACATTGATCTATACCTTATTCATTGGCCGAAAGTGGGTATGGATTTAAAAGAAAGTTTTCGTGCATTAAACCAGTTGGTGCGGCAGGGCAAAGTCCGTCATTTGGGTGTAAGTAATTTTAAACTTCGACACTTAAAAGAGGCTGTGGCACAAAGTGAAACTGCGTTACTCACCAATCAAGTACCCTACAGTGTTCCTGAACGCACTTATCAAACAAATGGTGTTTTGGAATACTGCCAGCAAAATGATATTTTGTTAACCGCTTACAGTCCGGTAAAACGCCGGAATATTAAAAGTAATCCTGTTCTTAAAAAGATAGCAGCGAAACGCGGACTAACCTCACAGCAGGTAGCTTTAGCTTGGCTTGTCTCTCAGGAACGGGTTATAACAATTCCGATGTCCACCAATCCTCAACACCAGAAAGAGAATCTACAAGCAGGTGAGATTGTGTTAAGTTCAGAAGAAATGGAACAGTTGGGGTAAAGAATTAATTTCCGGTAGTTACATTTGATCCGGTTCTTACTTGCTAAGATTAGAATTTTGTACTACACTACCATCCAATAAAAAATCGAAGGGAAATTGATATGTATCTTGATCCTGGTTTTGGAAGCATGGTGCTTCAACTTGTTTTAGCTGGTCTGCTTGGTGCTGGAGTTATTGTCCGGTTATTTTGGAAAAAAATTAAGGGCATTTTTAGTAAGAATCAAACTGAGTCCACTGAAATAAGAGATGACATCGATTATGGCGTTACCGAAGATAAATAAAGAGGATTCCTCTTTTCGTGACCCAAGTGGTTTTATTTTTTACTACGATCATCAAATTTACCGCCAAATAAATCTGATTTGCAAGGAGGATTATGAGCTTTTGCATTCATCAGGTTTATATGAACGGATAACGAAAAAGAAAAAACTGGTATCCCATCAAGAAGTCGATAATCCAATTCCGAATCCGGATTGCGCTTATAAGATTATCAAACCGGAAAAAATAGAATTTCTTTCATACCCTTATGAGTGGTCTTTCTCTCAGTTAAAAGATGCCGCTTTATTAACGCTAAATATTCAAAAAGAAGCCTTATTGTCAGGGATGACTTTAAAAGATGCAAGTGCTTATAATATTCAATTCAAGGATGGTCATCCGATCTTAATCGATACTTTGAGTTTTACAATCTATCATGAAGGTCAACCGTGGGTGGCTTATAAGCAGTTTTGTCAGCATTTTCTTTCGCCATTAGCCTTGATGAGCCTTACCGATATTCGGTTGAATGGAATGTTAAAAAATCACATTGACGGTATTCCTCTCGATTTAACCAGTAAAATGTTGCCCAAATCATCTTGGGTAAATTTTGGACTATTATCACATATACATCTTCATGCCAGAGCACAAAAAAATATTTCCAGTGATGATGCAGAAAAGAATAAACCAAAGACCAAGCTATCTAAAACTGCTTTCATTGGTTTAATTGAAAATCTTGAGAAAACGATTAAGAAATTAAAATGGGAACCCCATGGTACAGATTGGTTAGCCTATTATCAGGCGACAAATTATTCTGATGCCGCCTTTGAAAAGAAAAAAGAAATAGTTCATCAAATTTTATCCGAATTAAATCCAAAATCTGTATTGGATTTAGGAGCCAATACGGGAGTATTCAGTCGGGAAGGGAAAAACCTGCAAGACTGTTTTATTGTTTCTACAGATATTGACCCTGGTGCTGTAGAATTAAATTACCTTGAAGTCAAACGAGCGAAAGAAAAAAATATTTTACCCTTGGTTTTGGATCTTACCAATCCTTCGCCTTCTATTGGATGGAAGAATCAAGAACGAGTTTCTTTTCTTTCCCGAGCACATGTGGATGTTACGATGGCATTAGCTTTAATCCATCATTTAGCAATCGCAAACAATATTCCGTTACGAAACATTGCTAAAACATTGTCGGAAATGGCTGATAATGTAATTATTGAATTTGTTCCCAAAGAAGATTCTCAGGTGAAAAGATTACTCTTAACACGTGATGATATTTTTGATCAATATACAATCGATGGTTTTGTTGTGGCTATGCAAACAGAATTT
Organism: Anaerolineaceae bacterium; assembly: GCA_002702705.1. GTDB lineage: Bacteria > Chloroflexota > Anaerolineae > Anaerolineales > Anaerolineaceae > UBA6170. The sequence goes on along the minus strand of PABH01000006.1, from coordinate 38,541 downwards.
ACTATTGTTAAACAATTTCCAATTGAAAATTCGGATCGAGTCATTTTTCAGTTGAAGAAAAAGAATTCATAATAAACAAATTAAAATGCTTCAAAATGAAGGGGTTTCATGAAATTTTTTAAGAATATCAATCGTTTTATTGAGATTAAATGGTTGAGCGTAACTGTAATTACGATATTGGTTTTATTTTTTTATGTTTTTATGGAATGGATATTTCTTTTAACAAAGCCGTCTTTTATGAGTCCAATCGGTTTTATTGAACAACTATCCATCTTACTCATTACCACATCTCTATTTATTTCAATTTATCTATTCTTAGTAGGTATTCTGGTGTTTTTAAGTCAGATAAAAATCAACCTGTTAAGAAATCTGATCATTGGTCTAAGTTTTTTTATTCCTGGATTTATTGCAGCTTTTTTAATTCTATTACTGATTGATAATTTTACATACACACTGTTCCGAATCGGGATTGTAACCTCAAATGGCTTGTTTAGGGCTTTTTATGGGGTTCTTTTTTTGGTGCTAATTTTTGGTTCAGTAAAGCAAATTTATAAATATACAAACCAGATTGAAGTCCTTTTTCAAAAAATTAAAAAACGTACCAGAACAATATTGTTATCTGTAGTATTGCTAGTTTTTGTTTTAATTGGAACAATCCCCGTAATTACTCAGTATTTTAATTCGACTGGATTAGATTCTGTGATCCAATCCAGTAAACGTCCTCATATTTTTTTAATTACAGCAGATGGGGTCAATGCTGAAAATATGTCGTTGTATGGCTACGAAAGGGAAACGACACCATTTTTAAATGAAATGGCAAATTCTTCCTTGGTCGCACAAAATAATTTTTCAAATTCTGCGAATACCACGGGGTCAATTATCTCGATATTTACTAGTAAAAGCCCTCTTGAAACCCATGTGTTGTACCCCCCCAATATTTTAAAATCGGAAGACGTTTACCAACATTTGCCGGGAATTTTGACATTAAATGGTTACTATACAGCTCAATTTAGTTTTGATCATTATGTCGATGCCTATAATTTAAATCTCCAAAATGGATTTGATGAAGCGAATGGTAGGTCAAATCAAAGTAATATCTTAATTAAGATTAACAAATTTTTGCCAACCAATATTGGTTATTTTGTTTATGAACTTTCAAATCGTATTCTTGATCGGATACGGCACATCTTTTTTATAAAAAAAATGACAAATCCTTTTTTGGAAGTATCAAGTCCAAAAGGTTACAATGATGAGGATAAATTTGATTCCTTGATGGTTTTAATGGATACAGTAAATGAACCGGTTTTTGCCCATATTCATTGGATGGGAACCCACGGTGCAAGATTTTATCCTAAAAAACAGGTTTTCTCGGCCGGTAAGGATGCTGATAGAGCTGTACAGGCTGAATACGATCTGGATTTTTACGACGATAGTATTTTAGAATTTGATCAAGCTATGTCTGTTTTTTACCATGAACTTGAAAGTCGGGGATTATTGGAAAACTCGATCATTATCGTAGGCAGTGATCATGGACAGCGTTTTAAAACATATAAAAGATTACCATTAGTTTTTCGGTTTCCAAACGGGGAATTTCAGTCGAAAATATACAACAATGCTCAGAATATGGATATTGCCCCCACCATTTTAGATTATCTTGACATGGATCAGCCACAGTGGATGAAAGGTAAATCACTGTTAAACGATATTCCTCAAAACCGCCCCATTTTTTCTACTGGTGTAGGGAATGTTGAGGTTGAGAATGGAGCTGTTATTCCTCAAACCATTCAGCCACCTTTTTACCAATTTGGTTTTTTAGGTGTTGTCATTTGTGATAATTGGTATCGGTTAAATCTGGATGATTTTACTTGGGAAGAGCAAAAGATTTCTGAATATATAGGCATGTGTGAGACAAAAGAACCTACCCAGGTTGAAGTATTGGAAATGATGAAGGATTTTCTTGATCAAAACGGATATGATATTTCGTCAATTGAATCAAGCACTCAATAACTTGGTACATAATTGCCCATTAAATGATATTTAGAATTAACAAGTTTAAAGTTGGATAGTATTTCGATATTAATCTAGAAAATACCTAAAGGAAGCACATTAAGGTTCTGAGGGTTATGTAATACCGATTGCGAAATTTGTTTTTCCCTCTTGGTGTGTTATTTTTGGCTGAAATTAAGGAATGGGATGGTTTTTCGATTCTTGTGTGACACCATTTGTAAAATTGGTCACAAATGCATCTTGAATTTAACTTCAAAATGTGCTAAAAACAAGTAGTACAAGTTGGCAGTCGTCCGACCTTTTCACTAAGAAACCCAAAATATTATAATGAGCCTCCCCATTCATCGTCCCAAGACGATCACTCAACAAGTAAATGCGGTCTTAAGAGATCGTATTCGCGACAATGTTTATCCGCCAGGCAGTCGTTTGCCTTCGGAGAGTTTATTGTGCAGCGAGTTTCGTGTTAGCCGCGCAACAGTCCGCACAGCGCTCACACGTTTGGCGGGAGAAGGGCTAGTCATTCGCAAACAAGGCGATGGTACCTATGTGAATAAACGATTGGAAGGTGTTCAAACGAACTTGGGTGGTTTGTGGGAATTTGGAGAATTGATTGAAAAAAATGGTTTTCAGGCCTCCATTCAATCAATTTTTGTTGGACAACGTGATGCTGGAACTGAAGAAGCAAGTGTTTTGGCTATTCAACCCGGTGAACCAGTTGTTGAGTTAAAGCGATTGTTTTTTGCTAATCAACGCCCAGTTATATATGTCATAAATTTGATTCCAGCAAACTTATTAGCAGTTCCAGTTGAAGAAATTAATGGACGATTATCGATCCGTGAAATCTTGCAATTGTATTGTAATGAAAATATTGCTTATGCACTATCTGAAGTGTGTGCCAATTTGGCAAATTCGGAAGTTTCTTCATTTTTAAAATTACCCTCACAAACCCCTTTATTAAATATCCATATTTGTTTTTATGACGCAAATAACCGGCCTATCGTAAGTGGTAGCAGTTATTATGACGACACGATTTTGAAACTGCGTTTGGTTCAAGCCTGGCAGTAACCGGGTATGGTTGATTTTCACCTTCGGAAGGAGGATTAGTAAACAAATGCGTGTACGTTGGAGTGCCTTATTTGATGCGCTATTGCCGCTGATTGCAACCCTGGCGGCTTTATTAATTGGCGCAATTATGTTATTGATTTTGGGTGCCAATCCAATAAGCGGATATGCAGCCTTGTTCGAAGGTGCTTTTGGCAGCATGAATGCCCTGGCTGATACAGCCGTAAAGGCGACACCGCTTCTCTTGGTAGGAATTGGAATTTGTATTGCTTTCCGGAGTGGTGTGATAAATATCGGCGGTGAGGGTCAAATGATTTTAGGTGCGCTTGCTGCCACCGGTCTTGGCCTTGCTTTTCCTGATTTACCTGGCATCATTATGATTCCCTTAGTCTTAGTGGTTGGTTTTGTCGCCGGTGGGGTATGGGGTGGGATTCCTGGTTATCTAAAAGCTCGATTTAACGTCAATGAAATTTTAAGCACGATTATGATGAATGCTATTGCTGTGCAGGGTATGAATTTTCTGTTACGTGATTTAATGATCGATAAGTTGCAAAAAGGGGCCGCTCGCATTCCACAGACTGCCCGGCTTTCCACGGCTTATGATCTGCCCCGTTTGGTCCCTACACGTTTACATCTTGGCGCTTTGATTGCAGTTATCCTGGCCATTGGTGTGTATTTTTTCCTCTGGCGGACTACCATTGGTTATCGTATTCGAGCAGTAGGTCTAAATAGTCATGCTTCTCGTTATGCAGGTATAAAAGTACCGCGGTACATCATTCTTTCGTTAGCATTAAGCGGTGCTTTTGCGGGATTGGCTGGAGCAGTGCAAGTATATGGTGTCAATCACTTCATGATTACCGATGGAACTGCAGCCGGATTTACCGGATCCGCTGGGTTTAATGGTATTGTCGCCGCCTTATTTGGCCAGCTGCATCCAATTGGTACTATTCCAGCCTCGTTTTTATTTGGGGCTTTGCTAGTTGGTGCAAATAAGTTACAACGTGTGACTCAGGTTCCGGCGGCCTTGATTACCGCATTAAATGGCTTGGTGGTCGTGTTTGTTGTTTCCAGTGAAATTTGGCGGCGGAAAAATGCACGGCGCCGTGCTATTCAGGCTTTGGAAGCAAACAAGGCTGGAGAACCCCAACCAGCAATTCCAGTGAATCCGCAAGAGGAGGAACACCATGTGGGCTGATTTATTTACTGGTTCAGTGTTAGTTGGTTTATTGTCTTCCGGCATTCGGCTGGCCACCCCATATCTTTATGCTGCGATTGGTGAAACTTTTGGGCAGCGTTCAGGCGTTTTAAACCTGGGAGTGGATGGCATTATGCTGATGGGCGCATTCTCAGGGTTTTATGTAGTTTTCCTGACGGGGAACCTGTGGCTTGGGTTGTTATTGGCCATTATCGTAGGCGCAATTATGGGTTTAGCAATGGCGTTTATTAGTGTTACCCTCAACGCTGAACAGGGTATCAGTGGTATTGGCGTTTATTTATTTGGTTTAGGTATGAGCGACCTTCTTTTCCAAAAATTAGTGAATAATGTGGAAACAGTTCGCGGTTTTCAGCCACTACATATTCCGTTATTAAGTGATATTCCAGTCATTGGTGAAATTTTCTTTCAACAAAATATTTTAGTATATGGCGCTTATCTTATGGTGCCCATCGCCTGGTTTGTCATTAACAAAACTACATTTGGATTAAAAATGCGTGCAGTTGGTGAAAACCCGGAAGCGGCCGATACACTGGGTGTCAGCGTCGCAAAAGTCCGCTACCTTACAGTAACGTTTGGTGGGATCATGTCCGGTATTGCCGGAGCCTCCCTTTCGATTGCTTTATTAAATGTTTTCCAACAGAACTTGACCAATGGTTTAGGTTTTATCGCCATTGCACTGGTCTATTTTGGTGGGTGGCGTCCTGGTTGGGTGTTGATCGGTTCCTTATTATTCAGCATGGTAAATTCACTTCAGGTGTGGGTCCAAGTAATTGGTATCGAAATTCCATCAGATATTGCCGTGATGATGCCATATTTATTAACAATTGTGGTGTTGGTGATTTCGGCGCAGCGCGTTCGCCAGCCAAAAGCATTAAGCAAAGCATATGAACGTATGGATTAAACTAATTTTCTGCGAAAAAAATCTTTGTTCGGCTCAATCCTTAAGGAGGAAGTAATGAAACGTGTACTAAAATTGTTTGTATTGGTGATGCTGGCTTCTTTATTGCTCAGCGCATGTGGTGGTGCTCAAGAAGCACAAACCACATCGGATGGTCCTTTCAAAGTGGCTGTGGTTATGCCCAGTGCCGTGAATGATCTTGCCTTTAGCCAAAGTATGTTCGAGGCATTAACCCAAATCAAAAATGAAATGGGTGCGGAAAACTTTGATTTTGTCTATTCTGATAATATGTTTGTGGTGGATGATGCCGCTGCCGCCATTCGGGATTATGCCTCCCAAGGGTATAACCTGATCATCGCCCATGGTTCGCAGTATGGTGCATCCTTGAAAGAAATTGCACCTGATTTTCCGAAAACCAGTTTTGCTTGGGGTACCGCTGGTGATACCTTCGATATTCCGAATATTTTCGCTTATGAAGCTTATTCACAAGAAGGTGGATATGTAAATGGTGTGATGGCTGCAGCATTATCCCAAAGCGGCACAATCGGCGTTGTTGGCCCAATTGAAGTTGGTGATGCCAAATTATATGTGGATGGTTTTATTGCTGGTGCGAAAGCCACCAAACCTGATATCACCGTCAACGTAAACTACATTGGTTCTTTCAGTGACGTAGCTTTAGCCTCAGAAGCTGCCCAAACCCATGCAGGTGCCGGTGCGGATGTGTTAACCGGATCTGCCCAGATGGTTGTTGGCGCGATTGGTGTCGCTGAAGAACGTGGCATTTTGTGGTTCGGCACTCAGGCCGATCAATCTTCTTTAGCTCCAAGCATTGTTGTTGCCAGCCAGGTTTATGACTGGACAGTTGTTGTTGATGACATGATCGCTCTCATCAAAGAAGGCACACTTGGTGGAAAAGCCTATGTTGTGACATTAGAAAATGAAGGTTTATTGATCGTTTTTAATGACGGTTATGATTTGTCTGCTGATGTTAAGACCCTTGCTGAAAATACAATTGCCGGTTTAAAAGATGGCTCCATTAAAACTGGTGTTGGTGAATAAGCGATAATTCCCACACTCCTTGTGGAAGACGGCGGCGGTTTTTGCCGCCGCCGTAAAACTCACCAAGTTGCAGGTGAACTATGACTGAACAAGAATTACTCCCTTCCGGACATCCAAAAATTCATCATTTAGAGATGAAAAATATTGTCAAACGTTTTCCCGGCGTTTTAGCAAATGATCACGTTCATTTTGATATTAAGGCGGGGGAAGTGCATGCTTTGCTCGGTGAAAATGGTGCCGGAAAAAGCACACTGATGAAGCAGCTTTATGGGCTGTATCATCCGGATGAAGGTGAAATTCTGTTTGATGGAAAATCATTACGCATTTCTTCACCAGCAGATGCGATTCGGTTAGGAATAGGCATGATCCATCAACATTTTATGCTGGTGGATACGTTGACAGTGGCTGAGAATGTGGCTTTGGGTTTGCCATCTTCACGAGGTATGTTAACCGATCTTGATAAGGTTACAGAACGGATTAACGAGTTAGCCAAATTATATGGACTGGATGTAAGAACTGACGCGCTGATCTGGCAGTTATCAGTTGGCCAGCAGCAAAAAGTAGAAATTATTAAAGCCCTTTATCGTGGGGCAGCATTATTGATTTTAGATGAACCGACAGCGGTACTAACCCCGCAAGAAGTAGATGACTTTTTTGTTATTTTAAAACAAATGGCAGCTGAGGGACACTCGCTGATTTTTATCTCTCATAAATTGCATGAGGTGATGGCTTTTACTGATCGGGTGACTGTTTTACGTGATGGAAAAAATGTAGGCTCCGTGCAAACCAAAGATACTGATAAACGCCAGTTAGCTGAGATGATGGTGGGGAGGCAATTAAAACCTGCAAAATTATTGGATCAATCACAAATTGGACAACCCCGATTAGAAATTAAAGGTATCTCGGCATTAAATGATTTTGATTCGCCGGCCCTTAATTGTATTGATCTCGAAATTCGGGCAGGAGAAATTTTAGGATTGGCCGGTGTGTCCGGTAATGGTCAACCCGAATTAGCCCAGGTTATTGCAGGGTTACGCAATGAAACGGGGGGCACCATTTTATTGGATGGAAAAGATATTACCAAAGCTACACCGGAAGAATTGATCCAAATTGGTGTAGCTTTTATTCCGGAGGAACGCAACCGGGACGGTTTAATTCGTGAATTTACCGTTTCGGAAAATATTATTTTGCGCGATTTGAACAGCGGCTTTTATTCAAAAAAAGGGTTTTTGGATATGCCCTCAATAGCCGAACGCAGCAAGTCATTAGTGGCAGGTTATAAAGTCAAAACCCCTTCAATTGATACTCCGATGAAAAGTCTCTCAGGGGGTAATGCTCAAAAAGTGATCCTGGCACGAGAACTATCCCGGAATCCAAAGGTGCTGATTGCGGCGCAGCCAACCCGCGGCGTAGACATTGGAGCGACCGAATATATTCATGATATGATCATCCAACAACGCAGTGCTGGTACTGCTACGATGTTAATCTCGGAGGATTTGGATGAGATTTTAGCCCTCTCCGATCGAATTGCAGTCATTTTTCATGGAGAAATTATGGGTATTGTGGATCGAGCTGATGCCACCCCGGAAAAATTAGGTCTCATGATGGCGGGGGAAAGAATAGGCGAGGAACCTGAATGTTAATGAAAAGGATTACCTTTAAATAGGCTAAATCTCTTTCAAACAAGGCGGCACCAAAAGGATTATAGTTACTCTTATGAAAAACTTCCTGGTTCAGTAAGACCAGGAGGTTTTTTTGTTAACTGGTCACTTGGCTGATTGACAAGTGTATATTTATTCTGTAAAATAGGTTTTGTCGTAAAAAATAATTTTAGCGGTAAAAAATAATAAAAATAAACCGCCATTGGTTTCTCTCGTTTTGTGTAATTGAGGTGTAATCAAATGAAGATCATAAATAAAACTTCCCAAGAACAAATCAAGGTGTTATCTTTCCCTGCCGATGAATCCTTACAAAAAAAATCTCGGAGGCAGGAGAATACCTTGAATAAAAATTATCCGGACTATGATTCCCTAAATCCAACCACCGAAAACAATAGTATGGTATGTGATCTGGGAATTTGATGACAATTCTTAACAAGGAAAAAGGAGATTTAATGGAAGAAAAACTGAAATTACTGAAAGAAAAGTTAGCAGAAATCCAATCTTTAAGCTCTATCGGAGCAGTATTAAGCTGGGATCAGAATACATATATGCCAACAGGTGGGGCAGCTGGTCGAGGAGAGCAACAAGCAATCTTGGGAAAGATCGCACACGAAATGGCAACTTCAGACGAGTTAGGCAAACTGTTGGATGAATTAAAACCATACGCCGAACAATTAGATCCAGATTCTGATGATTCTCGTCTGATCAAGGTTTCTGCGAAAGATTATGATCGTACCAAACGAATTCCCCAAGAATTTGTCATTGAACAATCGAGAGTTACAACATTATCATATTCGGCCTGGGCGGAAGCACGCCAGAAAAATGATTATTCTATCTTTGAACCCCATCTTGAAAAAGTAGTAGACCTCAATCAGCGGTATGCTGCCTTTTTCCCGGAATTTGAACATCCTTACGATGCCTTATTGGATGGATTTGAACCGGGGATGAAAACAGATGATGTGAAATTCATTTTTAATACCATCCGGCCTCAACAAGTGGAATTGATCCAGAAAATATCTGAATCTCAACAAGTTGATGATTCATTTTTGCACCAACATTTTGAAGAGGATAAACAGTGGGCCTTTGGTGAGGAAGTGATTACCAAATTTGGTTATGATTGGAACCGCGGCCGTCAGGACAAAGCACCCCATCCATTTACCATCAGCTTTAACTCCGATGATGTGCGTATCACAACCCGTGTTAACCCGGAATTTTATAACCCGATGTTGTTTGGCACAATGCACGAATGTGGGCATGCCTTATATAATTTAGGAATTAATCCTGAATTGGAAAAATACGGCATGGGCGGCGGCGCTTCCCTGGCGATTCACGAGTCACAGTCCCGTCTATGGGAAAACCTGGTAGGACGTTCATTCCCATTCTGGCAGCATTTTTACCCACGGTTACAAGAAGTTTTCCCAACCCAGTTAGGGAATATAGGCTTAGATACCTTCTATAAAGGGATTAACAAAGTTCAGCCCTCCCTGATTCGTGTTGAAGCGGATGAAGCCACTTATAATTTGCATATTATGCTTCGTTTGGAACTTGAGATTGCAATGATTGAAGGCAAAGCCGCGATTAAGGATCTACCGGAAATTTGGAATGCAAAAATGCAGGAATATTTAGGCGTTACCCCGCCTACAGATGCCCTTGGTGTTTTGCAGGATGTCCATTGGTCTTACGGTATGATGGGTTACTTCTCCACTTATGCTCTCGGAAATCTGGTCTCTGCCCAGTGGTGGGAACTGATTGATAAACAAATCCCGAATATGGAAGACCAAATCCGCACAGGGGAATTTGGTGAATTATTGGGTTGGCTGCGAGAGAATGTCCACATTCATGGCCGTAAGTTTGAACCACAAGAATTGGTACAGCGTGTGACTGGTTCCAAAATCGATCCAAATCCCTATCTGCGTTATTTGAACAAAAAATACAGCGAAGTGTACGGACTTTAAAAAATAACCTTTCTAAGAAAAATCACCCCAAAATTAATCGGGGTGATTTTTATATTGGAAAGATAAACTTGACAAATCAAAAACTCAGGGAAAAACTCAACAATTTAATTTCATTTTTTCCATTTCAATTCAACTGGTATCGTAGTTTGCGCAAATTGCAATATCATGTATCATATAAATAATATCGTAGCATTAGCTCATCCAGGAAAGGCTCATGTTCGACACCCTTTTAACGACAAAGACAATTATCCCACCAACCAAGCCAATTCTTGTAAAGCGTCCCCGTTTAGAAACAAAAATTAATGAATGTATCCAGCAAAAACTCTTATTAATTTCAGCACCGGCAGGTTTTGGAAAAACTACGCTTATCGCATCTTGTATCAATAATATTGGGATATCCGTTGCTTGGTTATCACTCGATAAAAATGATAATCAAATCGAGCGGTTCCTAATTTATTTGATTGCGGCGATTCATAAAACTGATTCCACGTTTGGTGAAAGAACGATTCAATTAATGCAGGGGTTACAAGTTAATACAGAAACTATTTTGATCAGCCTGATTAATGAAATGAATTTTTCAAAGAAGGAAACTATCCTTGTGTTGGATGATTACCAATTCATTACAAACAGGGAGATCCACGAATTAGTCATCTTTATTATTGAAAATTGCCCTGGTCATTTCCACTTAACAATTGCTAGTCGTTCTGACCCACCGTTTCCTCTTGCCCGGCTTCGTGCTCGAGGCCAACTGGTGGAACTTCGAACTGCTGACTTGCGCTTTAATGATAATGAAACAAACCAATTCCTGAATGATCTGATGCAATTGGATTTGGAAGTTTCATCTGTTGCATTACTTGAAAAACGCACAGAAGGTTGGATTACTGGATTACAAATGGCTGCCCTTTCTCTACAAAATCGCGAAAATAAACACGAATTTATTGTGCAATTTTCGGGAACACACCGTTTTATCCTGGACTATTTATTGGAAGAAGTGCTTGCCAACCAAACGCCAGAAATTCAACGATTCCTACTTAACACATCCATATTAATACGATTTACAGCTCCACTGTGTGATGCAGTGATGAAGAAAGATAAGATTGATGTAATTGAAAATAATCCTTTAGATCAACCAGTAGCAGGATTGTCAAATCATTCCGCCTCATGCCTTGATTATCTTGAAAACACAAATCTTTTTCTTGTACCTTTGGATGAAGAAAGAACCTGGTATCGCTATCATCATTTATTTGCTGATCTTTTGCAAGCCCGATTGCAACAAACCTGTGATTCAAAAGAGCTTTCCGCATTACATTCCAAAGCTGCGAAGTGGTATGAAAACAATAATTTGACTTTTGAGGCACTCCACCATGCGTCTATTACAGAAGATAATGTGTGGGTAGAGCGTTTAATCGAAAAAAATTTTATGGAAATATTTCAAAGGAGAAATTCAGCATTTTTAAGCCTTTGGACGGGTGAACTGAGCAAAGAGTTAATTTTCAAACGCCCTGGTTTGTGTATTCACGCAGCTATGACCCGATGTTGGTTAGGGGAATTAGATGAGGCAGAATTGCTACTTAATGAAGCAGAAAAACATTTTCAATCAGAACCCTCAACCGTGGAAACTCGCGCTATTAAAGGGCAATTTGCATATGTAAAAAGCCGAATTACCGCCATGCGTGGTGATTTTCCTGGGGCAATTGACCTTTGTCTTGAGGCTAAGTCCAATACACCTGAGAGCAATCAAGCCTTACTGGGTGGAATTGGTGTCATGCTGGGTTATGGTTATTTCTTGAATGGTGACTTCTTAAATGCCATCAAGGTGTTGGAGGAAACCATTCAGGCGGGAATCACCGCTAGAGCAATAAACAGTACAATTGGAGCATATTGTGTTTTGGCTAGATTATATAAATTGCATGGGGAGTTAGGCAAAGCGCTTACATTGTACCGAGAAGCACAGAAATTGATTGAAACATCGGATTTTCAACATCAAGGAGCTATGAGTATCGTGGAAATGGGGCTTGCAGATATTATGTATGAAAGAAATATGCTGCAAGATGCTCAAACGCATATTGAACGAGGATTGCAGAACGTTCATCTATGGGGAAAAGCTGATGATGTAGTTCTCGCATTGGCAACCGCTACACAAATACACCAGTCACTTGGCGAAATTGACGTTGCATTGGAAACAATAGAAAAGGGAATTAAAATTGTTCATTCAAGTGGCCTTTTCCCAGAAGCACAGCAGGTTGTGGAAACAACGAATATCAGACTGCAATTGGTCAAAGGGGATCCAATCACTATTCGTCAATGGGTCAATGTCATGGAAAAAGATTTAGACCAAAAACTTTCCTTCTGTTATAACAATGAATTATCTCTTATTACGCTCGCGAGAGTTTATCTTGTCCAGGGAAAATTTAATCGGTGTATTAAATTGTTAGAACGCATGGAATTTGATTCACAATTACAGCAAAGAAAAGACAGGGTTATCAAAAGTCTAATTATTAAAGCTTTGGCGTTCCAGAAAATGGGGAAAATGAAACAAGCTATATCTTGCCTGGAAAAAAGTTTATTCTTTGCAGAGAAAGAAGGTTATTCTCGACCTTTTCTGGATGAAGGAAGAGTAATGCACATAATGCTCTCAAGATGGTTGGCAAGCAACAGTGAAAACAAACTAAAAGATTACGTTGTATATCTTCTTATCGAATTTGAAAATGAACCAAAAACAATTACAGAAACTACAGAAAAATCTTTCTCAAAGGATTCCTCTAAACAAGCCCTGATCGATCCCATAAGTCAGCGTGAGCTTGAAGTACTTCAACTTATGGCACAGGGAAAAACAAATCCACAAATTGCTGAAGAACTCGTTGTTGCTCGCGGTACTGTTAAAGCACACACAGCCAATATATTTCGTAAGCTTGATGTAGCCAATCGCACAGAAGCTGCAGCACGTGCCAGGGAATTAGGCATTATTTTCTAAATAATACAAGATGTGATGGTTCCAAAATAAACCCTTGATTAACCCATTTGGCAGATGTGGGTTGTATTGCCGTGCTTTAAACTGGGTTCAGTATCTAATTGAGGAGGATTGTTGTGCCGGATTATTACGAAATCATCATCAAAGGATGTCTTGATCAAGGTTGGTCAACGTGGTTTGATGGCTTGAGTTTGTCCCACTTAAAAAACAAAGAAGTAACCATGCTTGCTGGTTATATTCCCGACCAAGCAGCACTTCATGGAATCCTTGAACGGATCCGTGATCTGAACATGGAATTGATCTCGGTTTCGAATAAAGGTCCAAATCCAAATTAAATTTTGAAGGAGTTTAAAATGAGAAATATTAAAGTTTTTATTCAAAAGCACGCGGTAATGGTTTTTTTCATACTAACCATAATATTCACGTGGGGCGGGATGGCAATTGCAGCATATCCGAGTGGCTTTCCGCTTTCAGAAGAGCAGCTTGAAGTATCCGGCGCATTTGTATATATAGCCATGTTGGTCGGACCTACAGGTGCAAGTCTACTCCTGATTGGTCTGCTAGAAGGGCGAACAGGTTTTCGAGAATTACTTTCCCGTTTGTTTCGCTGGCGTGTGCATCCACGCTGGTATTTAATAGCATTACTAACTGCGCCACTGTTTTCGACTTTGCTTCTGTTTCTGCTTTCGTTAATTTCTCCGCCTTTTTATCCCACCTTGTTTTTTAGGTCTGATAAACTGTCCATAATGATCTCTGCAGTCGCAGCCGGATTTGCCGTTGGTCTTTTTGAAGAACTTGGATGGAGTGGATTTGCTGTTCATAAGTTGAAACAGAAAAAAGGGATCCTGAGCACTGGCTTGTTAGTGGGTCTTGTATGGGGAGTCTGGCACTTTCCACCATTTTGGAAATTGGATACATTCTCAGCAACCCTACCGTTTTTACTTTTGGTGGGACAACTTTTTTCCTGGTTACCACCATATCGGGTGTTAATGGTCTGGGTCTACGATCGGACAGAGAGTCTTCTAATTTCGGTATTAATGCATGCCAGCCTGATGTTTAGTCTTACTGCAATCGTCCCTGCAGACCTATCTGGTGAGTCATTGTTAGCTTGGATTCTCGCTTGGGCTTTTGTGCTGTGGGCTTTAGTATTCGTGGTCTTAAAATTGATTAATCGGAAAGTTGTGGATAAAGCGTATCAAAAGGCACCCGTTCCACCGATTCTTAATACCTTGATGAAACTACTCTTGCGCTCGCCTTTGCACGCTGTTATCAGTAAATATCTCCTATTAATTACGTTCAATGGGATTAAGAGCGGTAAAAAGTATACAACACCGGTCAGTTATATGGAGCAAGAAGGAAAGATAACCATTTTTACACACGCAAACTGGTGGCGAAATTTTCCTGAAGCTACACCAGTTAGTTTACACTTGCGAGGTCGGGAGCTTCATGGTGTTGCTAAGACAACTTTTGAAGATAAACAAGCGATAGTGGATAAGCTTTCAACTCATTTGAAAAAATCCCATTTCGATGCAAAGTTTTATGATGTCAAGATTGATGAAAATGGAAATCCTGTGTTGAAAGATGTGGAGCAGGCAGTACAAACCGTGGCAATGATCCAGGTGCAATTGATATGATTTGATAAAAAAGAGGTCTAAGTCACCGTGTCTTCCTGCTAGAAAAGATCGGTTGGCTAGACCTGTTTCTAAATCAATGGTGTTTATTCATCGGGCAGTTTGGTGTGCGGCTAAAGGATATGATTATTCACCGAAATTAGAAATATTGATTTTGGAAAAATTTTTATATTGAAACTATTGACCTGATTAATTAATTTGAGTTCCTAAATAATTTCTTTACCTTTTATCCGTTAGCTTCTGTGGAGATTGGTTTTCACGATCGTGTTCGTATCGCCCGGCAACCCAGATCGTTCCGAATAAGCCAATCAAACCGAAAACGGCGATAATTGCTTCCAAAGTCCAGATTTTTCCGACCGTGCCAGTTTCCCAAAAAGCAGCAAATCCACCGGGAGTATCAAGGAGTGTTTTGTAAAGAATTGCCAGCCATCCCCATTTTGCCTTTCCACTGGTAATTGCATAAAAGATCAACACACAGGCAAAGACATGTGCAAAGATGACAAATAAACGCTCGACAATCGGAGCCAGGCTCATACTGAGGGTTGCGCTGTTAGCCAGCCCAACCAACGTCGGAATCGGTAGACCATCGGGAGAAAAAACTCCAACCAGACCTGAACCAAGCCCGCTAATCCCAAGCAGGAATGCCTCGATTACGCCAAAACCAATCCCAAAAACCAAAGCCTGGTTCCAAGTAGCTTTACCCCACCGGATTTTACTCAAGATCAGCCAGGCGAGCCCAGCTTCAAAGATGCCGGTTAATGCACCAATATAGAGATAGGCTATTAGGTTCCCGGCTGCGAAGATATTTTCAGTTGTCACACCCAGAACCCTGTAAACGAAGGGGTTGATCGGAATTGCCCAGGCAAATTTGACGGCTACGGTTAATACCCAAAAGAGTGCGCCAAGTCCCAAGTAACGCCATCCCAGCATTTTTTTGAAGCCGGCATAGAGAACAAAAGCCGTGGCGACCAAAAGCATTCCTACCCCTGGAATGAGGATGGTAAGGCTTAGTCGAATGATGTGCCAGCCCAAGTTATAAGTAGCGGATGTATTCTCACCGTAAACCAGTCCAAGTTGGTAAGTGCCAGTTTGTCCAACAGGTATTTCGTATTCCGCATTTAACGAAAAATCGCCTGGGTTAATTGTCCCTGAGTTCCAAACAGCTTCTCCAGATGGGTTTCGTAATTCAAAACGCAGTGAGCCGCTTTGGACAGTACCATTGACCTTTATTTTAATGGGTTGGTCTTGTGCGATTAAACCCTCATCAACGGGTATATTGAAGTAAAACTGTTCACCAGCCTGTGTTTCATTTAATTGGCTGCCTTCCACAGTTGCCCAGCGTTGATTCATTGGGATATCAGAAGATTGGGCTGAACATCCAGTCAGCAAGCTTAACATGAGGAGAACAAAAAAGACGGTAAGTAAAAACCTCACATTATTTGTGGCGATTTCATTTTTAGTAGACATAAATTTTCCTTTCAAGACGGTCATTTTTTCAATGATAATGATAGCTTTTTTTATCTTATAAGCCCTGGAAGGTGGTGGGGGATTGGAATGGTCAAGTGGATAGTTTAGGTTAATTTTTTGTTGTTTCGAATAATAGGTTCGGGTTATTATAGTTATGGTATAGTTGCTGTGTAAGGTGGAAAAGATGGCAACCAAAGATACATTAACACCACAAACCTCACTTCCAAAAACATCAGTTTCATTATGGCCATTGTTATGGCGGGTATATGGCTATTTGCGGCTATACTGGAAATATGCTGTCGTCACTTACTTTTCCTTGTTACTTGTTATGGCAATCACCACCCTGGTACCCCAGTTTATTCGCTGGATTATCGATACGGGGATTAAAGGAAACCAGCCAAATGTTTTAAACTGGTCTGTTTTGGCTTTACTTGGTTTAACATTAATAAAGGGTATATTAAACTATTTTTTGGGTACATTCAGTGAAATAGCTTCGCAGAATGTGGCTTTTGATCTGCGTAATTTAATTCAAAAAAAATTAACACAGCTTTCTTTTTCTTTTCATGACCAAAGTGAAACCGGAGAATTACTTTCACGTGCTGTACAAGATGTGGAACGACTCCGTTTTCTTACAGGCAGGGCAACTTTACGGATTCTGGAAGGTGTTTTGACTCTGGTAGTTACAGCAGTAATATTATTGGTGATGGATTTTCGGCTTGGTTTGCTGGTATTGGTAATGATGCCTTTATTGGTTTACCAGGCTTTGCATTTTGGGGTGCGTTTTCGCCCCCTTTCTTTGTTAATCCAAAAGCAGTTAGCAATTTTAACAACCACAGTAGAACAAAATTTACGCGGCAGCCGGGTTGTGAAAGCATATGCCCAGGAAGAAGCTGAGAACGAACTGTTTCAATATGAAAATAACCGTTGGTTCGATCTGTCTGCTCGCTCTGCGAAGATGCAAGCCATTCAAATACCGTTACTCTTTTTGATAGCCAATGTAAGCTCGGTAGCCATTATTTTATATGGGGGCTACAGTGTGATTAATGGACAGATTAGTCTTGGTGTGTTGATTGCTTTTATTACATATATAGGGCAACTGATTGAACCAGTACGCAGGCTGGGTATGATCATCCCTGCTGTTGCCATCGCTGGTTCATCGGCTGAGCGGGTTTTTGATATCCTTGACACAGTTTCCGAAGTACAGGATGAACCGAATGCGCAATATTTGACTGATCTGAAGGGCCATGTCCGTTTTGAACATGTTGTTTTTTATTACGGGAAACGAAAAATTTTAGATGGTGTCGATTTTGAGGTAAAACCAGGCCAAATAGTAGCGCTGCTAGGGCCGACTGGATCGGGAAAATCAACCATTGTCAGTTTAATTCCCCGCTTTTATGATCCTTCAGCAGGAAGAATATTAATTGACGGATTAGATATACGCCATGTTACCGTTCAATCTTTAAGAAGACAAATCGGAATAGTTTTACAAGAGACTACCTTGTTTGCCACATCAATCCGTGAAAATATTGCTTTTGGCTGTGAGGATGTTACTCAGGAAAAGATTGAGCAAGCAGCAAAAGCAGCACAGGCACATGAGTTTATCTTACAAACGGAAAAAGGCTATAACACCCGCGTGGGTGAACGTGGTGTGACACTCTCTGGTGGACAGAAACAGCGTTTGGCAATTGCGAGGGCATTGCTGATGAATCCAAAAATATTAATTCTGGATGATGCAACCGCCGCTGTGGATACTGAGACGGAACATCTTATCCAGCTCGCTATGGAAAAACTCATTAAGGGAAGAACAACCTTTGTTATTGCTCATCGGTTAAGCACGGTTCGCCGGGCAGATTTTATTTTGGTTATTGAAAATGGTCAGATTGTTGCACAAGGCAGCCATGAATTGCTTTTGCAAACCTCAACCCAATATGTTGATATTTACAATCATCAGCTCAAACATCAGGAGGAAAAGTTATGAGTTTTTCTATCGGCTCAACTTCCTCGGGTATGGGACCCCGTTCTGCAATGGAACAATTTGGCGGTAATCAGCGGGAAGGTGATTTGTTTAACAAACAAGTTGTCATCCGGATGTTGGCCTATTTGAAACCCCATCGTTGGAAAATGTTCGCTGCTTTTCTGCTGACAATTTGCGAATCCGGTTTGGTTTTATTATCTCCCTATTTGTTGAAAATAGCGATTGACCAATATATTGTCCCCGGTAAGACAAATGGACTGTTACGGATTGTTATATGGATCGGTTTATCCTTTATTGGTGTGTTTCTCGTCAACGCAAGCCAGCGTTATCTTATTTCCTGGGTGGGGCAGCGGGTGTTAGCTACCTTACGAAGTGACCTTTTTAAAAAATTACAGCGTTTGCAACAAGGTTATCATGATAATCATATTGTTGGGGTCACTGTTTCACGCGTGATAAATGATGTTGCAGAAATTAATGAATTACTCTCTCAGGGAGTGATTACCTTGTTCGGAGATCTCCTGGTTTTAATCGGAATTATTGTCGTTATGCTCTCGATGGATTTTCGCCTTGCCTTATTAACCTTCGCTGTTTTACCCTTTATGTTTGTTGCAACGTGGTTATTCTCTCGTCATGCCCGAACTGCTTTTCGTGAAACGCGGTCGAAAGTAGCAGCGGTGGTGGGCGACCTGGCGGAAGACATCAGTGGAATCCGTGCTATCCAAGCCTATTCACAGGAAGAGGCTTCTCAGGAACGATTTAAGCGTGTAAATATCGAAAATCGGAATGCCTATGTCAATGCGATGTCATTGTCTTTTATTTTTTTACCCACAATTGAGTTTTTGGGCATGCTGGCAACAGGGGTCGTATTGTGGTTTGGCGGAAACTTTGTTATCCAGGGACAGGTAACCTTTGGTGTGATGGCGGCTTTCCTCTCGTATGTTACCCGATTTTTTAATCCGATCCAGGAATTGAGTCGGATGTATACCACTTTTCAATCAGCTATGGCTGGTGGCGAGCAGGTGATTAAACTTTTGGATACACCGATTGATGTGTTTGATGAAGAAGATGCTGTGGACCTGCAATCACGAAACGGGAAAATTGAATTAAGGGAAGTTGGTTTCCGGTATCGTGAAGATAGCCCGATTGTTTTAAAAGGAATTAATTTGGTTATCCAACCTGGAACGATTGTGGCTTTGGTAGGGCCAACTGGGGCAGGAAAAACTACAATTGCTAACCTGATTACCCGATTTTATGATGTCAGTGAGGGTTGTGTTTTAATTGATGGAATCGATATTAGGTCAGTAACCCAGAAATCGCTGCATCAGTACGTTAGAGTAGTCTCTCAGGATCCCTTCTTATTCTCTCGAACAATTGCTGAAAATATTCGTTACGGTTGTCCGAATGCTTCGGATGAAGCGGTGGAAGTGGCAGCACGGCAAGCCAATGCACATCAATTTATTGCAGCTTTGCCAGCGGGATACCAGACGCGGGTATTAGAAGGAGGGGTAAATTTATCCGTGGGTCAGCGCCAGTTAATTAGTATTGCTCGGGTAATTCTTACCGATCCAAAAATTCTGATCCTGGATGAAGCTACAGCGAATATCGATACAGTCACTGAAGTATTGATTCAACAAGCATTAGAAAGACTATTGCATGGACGTACGGCTGTGGTAATCGCACATCGTTTAAGCACAGTTCGTTCTGCTGATTGGATTTGTGTGTTGGAGGATGGCCGAATCTGTGAGCAAGGAAAACATCAAGATTTATTAAAAAATCGCGGATTGTATTATAAATTGCATGAACGGCAGTTCGTTGATTAAGTTTATTAATCTAAAAAATGATTAAGAATATAAAGAAAAATACACTTTTATCTGTAAAAAATCGGCCTAATTAAGAAACCTGAACAAGCCTTATAAAATTAGTCCTAAATTTTGTATAATATATATTGAAAGTCGTTAAACTCACCCAGTAGGCCCCCAAAAAAATAACAAAATTGCTGGCACCAATAGTTGGTTAAATGGTTGCTTTTTTAGACAGTTTGTAGGAAAATTATGCGGCTTTCAAAAGCGAGTACTGAAACCAAAAATTGGCTAAAAATCACCCCACAAAAATAAGGGATTTTTGCCAGCACTTTGTGGAAACTAAGGAGTTACAAAGAAATGAGAAATCACCGATTTCATGCAGTATTCTTACTGGCTGCGCTTATTGGAGCGCTATTGTCTGGCTGTTCGGCTGGGGCTGGAACGCAGGGAATCGATACACCAGAAGAACCGTTGGTTATTCTGGAATGGACTGGTTACGAAGTAACCGAATATCCTCAATTTTTTGAACCATTTTCTGAAAAGTATGGTGATCAATTAAATAAAGTTGTTTCTGTAAGTGTTTTTGGTGATGATGCGGAAGCCTTCTCCAAAGTACAAAGCGGTTTTGATGCCGATATCATCCATCCATGTTCATCATGGTGGGGTTTATATGTTGATGCTGGTCTTGTTCAGCCAATTGATACCTCACGCCTTGCTAGTTGGGATGAAATTCCTGAAGTATTGCAAAAACAAGGTGAATTTAACGGCCAGCAGTATTTTGTGCCGTGGGACTGGTATTATGAGGCCTTGTTAGTTCGCTCTGATTTGGTACCCGAAATGCCTACTTCCTGGGCTGATCTTTGGGATCCCCAATATGCTGGGCATGTTTCCTTATGGGATAATGGTGAAGTTTCATTTGCTGCCGCAGCGATGGCTTTTGGACTTGACCCCTGGAACTTAACCGATGAAGAAGATGAGTTTCTGAAGCAAAAACTAATTGAGATTAAACCCAATCTGATTACGTATTGGTTGGATTATACCCAAGCGATTGATCTATCCGCTTCAGGTGATGCATGGGTTGTTGCCAGTGCATGGCAGGACACCTATTCCGCTTTAGCTGATGAAGGTTATGATGTTACCTATGTGGAACCAGAAGAAGGCTATTTAGCTGGTGTATGTGGATATGGTATTGGGAGTGAAAGCACAAATCTTGATCTGGCTTATGAATTCTTAAGTGCGGCAATTGATAAACAGTCCATGGCAAACTTCTCCAATGAATATTGGTATGGCGCATCGAATGCTGCTGCGGCGGAACTGATTGATCCGGAAGCAGCTGAGCTGCTGCGTTTGAATGATCTGGACTTTGTTTTAGCTAACACAGAGTTTTACCAACCGTTAACTGCGGAAAGACGTGACAAGCTTTCAGACATGTGGAATGAAATTAAAGCTGCTCCATGAGTACGCAGAATCTGACAAACACCCCTGCGGTTCACAACCGCAGGGGAATTAAAGAACAACTCACTGGAATTCCACGTCGTCGGCAGTTGATCGCCCTGATCTCTCCGGCGTCGTTGTGGCTATTCTTCTTGTTGATTTTGCCCTTGGCTACTCTGGTGATGTTAAGTTTTGTGAAGACTGCCTTTGGGGAAGGAAGTACGGTTTTAACACTTGAACATTACCGTGCCTTTTTGCAAAATACAATTTACCAACGATTATTGTGGCGATCCTTAGGAATTGCCTTGTTGGTAACTGTGTTGACCCTTTTGTTTTCTTACCCGGTTGCTTATTTTATGGCTTATTTTGCCGGAGAACGCCAAAACTTACTCCTAACAATCCTAATCATCCCAGCCTGGACCAGTTTTCTTTTGCGGGTTTTGGCTTGGCGGCTCATTTTGGGTTCCAATGGGTTATTAAACACCTTTTTAATGGGGATTGGGATCATTCAAGAACCGATTACCGGCTTGTTTTTTAGTACACCGGCCGTCATCATTACATTGGTATATATTTGGATTCCGTTTGCCGTTTTGCCAATATATGTTTCCTTGCAGCGTATTGAAGGGAATTTATTTGAAGCATCTGCTGATTTGGGTGCCCGTCCCTGGCAGACTTTTTGGAAAGTCATTTTTCCGTTGAGTTTACCTGGCATTTTGGCTGCCTTTTTATTTGTATTCATTCCTACCGTGGGTGAGTATGTTACCCCGGCTTTGGTTGGTGGACCTAATGGCTTGATGATTGGTAATATCATTTGGGATCAATTTTCTCGGGGTTTAGATTGGCCGATGGGTGCAACCCTCTCGTTGATGATGATGTTAATTGTGATCGTGCCTTTGTTTTTATCATCCGGATTGGCAGAACGTCTGGGGTTAACCGGAGGTGGCGATGAATGAGCAAAAAAAATCCCTGCTTGGGAATGTTTATTTTTGGTTGATGGTTGTATTTTTATACCTGCCCATTCTGATCTTGATGATATTTTCTTTTAATGATTCAGTCATTTTGGCGTTTCCTTTTAAAGGATTTACTTTTGAGTGGTATCGCCAAATGTTTGGAGCGCATGAATTATTGCTTGCAGCTCGTAACAGTTTGTTTGTCGGTCTGGTTTCCTCTTTGATTGCTACATTTGTGGGTGCCTTGGCTGCAATAGCTGTAATGCGAAAAAACTTACCCGCTCGTAATTTCTTTTTAGGATTATCCAGCGTACCGATGGTGATGCCCTCCATTGTTTTGGGTGTTGCCATGTTGGTCCTATTTCGCCGGGTATTTGATTTAGAATTAACCTTATGGTTGATTATCACTGCTCACGTTTTGATTAGTATTCCAACCTCGATCTTAATTGTGATGGCTCGTTTGGCTAATTTTTCGCATAATCTTGAAGAGGCGGCTATGGATTTAGGTGCCAATTATTGGTTAACCTTGTTAAAGGTCACCTTACCGGTTAGTCTGCCGGCTTTGGTGGCTGCGTTCTTAACAGCCTTTACTACCTCTTTTGATGAATATGCGATGACTACCTTAATCACAGGCACGGACACAACGTTGCCAGTTTATTTATATTCACTACTGCGTTTTCCTCGGCGTTTACCCGTGGCAGTAGCGATGGGTTCCATTATCATGGTGGCATCCGCCGCCGTCGTTATCTTGGCGGAGTGGCTGAGGCGCATGGGTACGGAACGTCCAAAAAAGAAGGAGTTAGTATGAGTACGTATGAATTTTTTCATTTGAATACTTTTCAGGATAGACAGATACTGGCGGAAACCCAGAATCCCTTCGCGGGCGTTTCCATTCGTTGTGTCAAACAGGTTGCAAATTCAGTTTTAACTTATTGGTGGCATCAAACAGGATACACCTTGTGCCCGGAGGAGGATTAATGGTCAAAAACATCATAGAATTAGAAAATATTTCGAAAGTATACCGAGAAAAATCAGGTGAGGTCGTTCAGGCTTTACAACCAGCAAATTTAACAATTGAGGAAGGTGAGTTTTTCACCTTATTAGGACCAAGTGGTTGTGGAAAAACAACCGCATTACGTTTGATGGCTGGTTTTATCCAGCCCAGCAGCGGGGAAATCAAAATTCAAGGGAAATCCATGAATCAAGTACCACCATATCGTCGTCCGGTTAATATGGTGTTTCAAGATTATGCTTTATTTCCGCATCTCAATGTAGAACAAAACGTAGCTTTTGGTTTAAAAGTGAAACGGGTTGGTAAACAAGAGATTGACGAACGTGTTTTGAAAGCTCTTGAGATCGTGCAGTTATCCGGTTATGAGCAGCGTAAACCTAGACAATTATCAGGTGGTCAAAAACAACGGGTAGCTTTGGCGCGAGCATTGGTAAACCGTCCCGCCGTGTTACTTTTGGATGAGCCCCTCGGTGCATTAGATTTAAAATTGCGACGAGCTATGCAGTTGGAATTAAAAACTTTGCAACAAAAAGTAGGCATTACCTTTGTGTATGTTACTCATGATCAGGAAGAAGCCTTGACGATGTCTGACCGGATTGCTGTGATGAATCAAGGCCGGATATTGCAGGTGGATTCTCCCATGAATATTTATGAAAAACCAACAACCCGATTTGTGGCTGATTTTGTGGGAGAAACCAATTTCTTAACTGCCAAAATTAACCAAATCGTTCCTGGCGAAGTAGTAAAGGTAGCTTTTGGTGATAAGGAAGTGGATGTGCGTCATCGTACCAATGGAGTCCATCGTGGCGATACGGTTACGGTTGCTATCCGGCCAGAAAAATTAACGCTAATGCCGCCCAATAATCAATATGAAGCCTTACCGGCTGTAGTCAGTGAAGTAACCTTTTTGGGTACAGATACCCGTTATATCGTAGATATACCCGGCGGTGAAAAAGCTGCAGTACGGATTCAAAATACGGGGTTTCACCGATTACCTGCTTACCAGGTTGGTGATACGGTAACCTTGGGATACGACAAAGACGACGCTCAAATTTTATCGGATTAGAGGTTTTATGGTTGACCTTCCGCCCAATACAATGGTGCCAGTTTATTACAGCACGATTCACCAATTCCACAACCCGCCCCACGAGCATGACAGAGGTTTTCAGATCCCGTATCATGAAGTGCCGCGCCGGATTGAAGCTGCTAAAGAGGCATTGGAAGGTTTACCGTTTACCTGTTTGGAACCCGCGAACCAATCTGTTCCGGATTCTATCCTTTTTAGCGTGCATCAATCTGCCCTGGTAGCGTATTTAAAACAGGCTTCCCGAAATGCCGCAGCTTGGCAGGCTGAGCATCCTGAACAAGGAGAGGTTTATATAACACCCTGGATCTACCCGTTAAAACCGCATATGCGCCAGGGACTATTAAAATCTTCTGACCCAAGTGGTTGTTTCGCGTTTGATGTGGATGCACCGATTGGGATCCATAGTTGGGAAGCAATCCAGGCCAGTGCCAATCTGGCATATTCTGCTGCTGTGGGTGTGCGCAATGGTGAAACCCGGTTAGCGTACGCACTTTGCCGGCCACCCGGGCACCATGCCGGGCCGGATTACACGGGCGGCTATTGTTATCTAAACAATGCTGCTATTGCTGCTCAGACTTTAATACCACTTGGCAGCGGTGCGATTCTTGATATTGATTACCATCATGGCAACGGTACCCAGGAAATTTTTTGGCAGCGTAAAGATGTTTTATATGTTTCCATTCATGCCGATCCCAATGAAGAATACCCCCTCTTTGCCGGTTATACAGATGAAATCGGTGGAGAAGATGCACCAGGTTGGAATTTAAATTTACCCCTGCAGATGGGCAGTGGGGATGCAGCCTATAAGGAAGCGCTGGATACAGCCTTAAAAACTATTCAGGATAAAGGAGCGAACTGGCTGGTGCTCTCCGCTGGTTTTGACACCTGTGCTGATGATCCAACATCCTCGTTTACGCTCTCCGATTCGATGTATTCCCATATTGGGGAAAAGATCAGCGAATTGAATATCCCGGTAGTTGTCGTTCATGAGGGCGGATATGCGGTGGAAGCGAACGGCCGTTTGGCCGCCAGGCTGCTGACGGGGTTGCGGAACGGATGAAAATTCACCCGGTGATAAGTCAGGTGTTGTAGTTGGGCAAGGGATATGAATCGTGTTGCTTGTTTGTGAGATGAGACTTGATTTTGCTGAGTGATAAAACTACTGTGTCCAACAAAAGAGGATAAATCTCTCAGGGGACAAATGGCTAAAGAGAAATAACTTTGGATAGGTAGAACAGTGACAAATAAGTTTTATCGTCCTGGTATTGTAATCCCTTCACCTTTTGATAATAGATAAGCCTGCCATTCAGATTTTAATTCCTGATACGTCTTTCCATCTAACAACCCATCTTCCGCCTGGTTTACATAGACATCCAACACACGATCAATTGAATAGGTATCACAAAGCCAGGCTACAAACGAAGCCGCTTGGGTGTAACTCAGCTCCAAACCATTCTGATCTTCCAAATTATAATTTGGATAGAGGCTAGAATATTTCACGCCTATTGGGTTTCCCCTTGACCCACCATAAGCATCACGATACATGGTCGCAAAGGCAACCGCATCTGTGTATAGACGGGGATCAATAACTTCTTCATTTTCCATTTGCCCCCCTTGGGCTAGGTACCATGCTTTCGATGCATTAAATTGCTCAGAATCGAGCTGATACCAATAGGTTGTCCCTGGTGTCCCTAGGGCACTACTTGTCTCCTCGGTATTCAAAGGGCCAGTCAAATCCTCATAAACACAGCGCTTGGCTGTTTGTGGATAAATTGTCAAAAGTTTCCCAAGATATTCAGCAAAACCCTCAACCATCCAAATCCTATCGCCATTATTTAAGGTTGAATTCCATTCGAAGGTATGTACGACTTCATGAAGAATGTCATAATAAGTTGAACTCCTGTTTATCTTAATTGAATTTTCATGAGTATAGCCCAGGCGGTCGCCAAGATCTATCACTTCAAGATTGATAGTTTCTTCAGGACTCATCAAATGCCCTATAGACGGCGCTTCGGACATGATGTATTCTGCAAGAACCTTTCGACCATAATAAGCATCATAAATAAAGAATTCAGCCTCAGAAATTTCATCGAAGTATTCCTGTTGTGGGATCCGGTTTAGGCAAAATTTCATGGTGTCTGTCTTAACGATCAATTGACAATCCCTGCTTTCGGAATAAAGGAAATCAGTAAAAAAACCATCATATGGATAAGAAACCGCTCTATCAACGCCCAGAGAAGCCAACCAGCGGGTGCGCACATCGTTATTGACCCTTTTTACCAATTGACCTGGCTGGATCGATTCTGCTTCAAGCGCATACTGCACCAACGAGGCTGCGGACATACGTGCAATTTCTCGTTCTTCTTCACTTGCCCAATCATCCAAAAAACGGGCATAAAACAAACCAGCCATATCGAGGTCATCGGTGGTTTCATACCAGGCTTGTAAAACTGCCTGATCCAGCCCTTCACCTAGCACCAAGGACGCCAACCCGGCACGCACCCAATATTCGCTGCTGTCCAATCCGGCTCCCAGCATGTTTTCGATAAAGGATCTTGAATCAAGTTCGTTCGGATCAACAAATACAAAGGTATCTTTGGAATAACAATCTCCCACCGCAGGATTGGAGAGGATGAAAACGGATATTGGACGGTTCATGAAGTTCGGGAAGGTGTTGGATAACGCCATGTATCGCTCCACTACCTGACCAGCCAGTTCCTCAAAATCTCTGGGTTCGACAAGATTGTCTGCAATGTTGATGGTGAGTGTACCATAGCTGGTTTTATGAAGGTCAAATGTTCGTGAACACGTTTCATTTCGGTTATGCCGCTCTTCAGCAAATACAACCGTTGTCTCATCGAATGGCGGCAGCGTTGGAATGGGTGTAGGTGTTGAAAGAATTTCCGAGGTGGGTTTTTGCTGCTCCGTCAGCCCGGCATCCACCTGGGCTGAACAAGCCGACAGTGTGGCCGCCATTAAACAGGTAATCAGAAGCAAACTCAGCAGTTGAGCAGTAAATTGGAAACTGTATTTTGATGTATGCATGCGTTACACTCCCAGTGATTTTAAATTGTTGTATGTTGTTGGGATGGATCATTTTCCCCCAATCTTATTCCAATAATATTGTAGCAAAAATATTAAAAAATAACTACTCGGCACAGCTTTCCCCGTGATTGAACAAACCTCGAGAAAGGTAAATTTTTAAAACCGAGTTTCAATTCAGATCAAAATCTAGATGGAAGGTCTTTTCCAAAAGCCAGGTAAATTAATGTACTAACCAGGCCGCCACATAACCAATAAAACCTTCTGGGGTTTTCACATTCAGCCATAGATCCTGCTGTCCGATTTTTGCTTCTGCTTCGTCTTGGTCACCCAATACCACCAACGCATCTTGATCTGTAACTTCACACAAGATATTACTTTCAATTGTTGGACGGGCGCGTACATTAACCCAGATAAAGGGATGAACAACTAAATCGGTGGGTGGGGCTTGTTCGCCAGTGATATGCACTAACCAGGCTGCTACAAAACCGCGCTGTCCGGTCTGTGTTTGAACCTGCACCCATTCATTTTCTTGCCCAATTTTCCCCCGTGCCAAATCGGCATCACCCAGGATAATGAGCGGGTCATCAAATTTAAGCGTATCAAGCAGCTCAAAACGAATACTTGGCCCCGAACGAAGATTGACCTCATCAAAGGGATACACTACCAAATCACTGGGTGGAAAAGCCTGTTCGCTGCTTTGAACATACCAGGCTGCTACATACCCTACCAGATTTCCGGCCGTTTGGACATGCAGCCATTCTCCTTCCACCCCAATTTTTGCTTTCACCACTTCCGGATCTCCAAATACTTCTAGGGATTCCGCTGCTGGCAGGGTGGTTAATAATTCACCGGATATAGTTGGCGCTGCGCGCATATTTAATTGTTCCTTCGTAAAAACAGTGATACCGCTTAATGGTTCCGGCGGGTCCGGATTGAGGATCGGTCCTTCTTTCAAATAGGGCCATGGGTCAACGATATTGGATGGATAACCTGGTGTTGTTTCACCTTCGATTTTTAAGGTGAGATGGAGATGGGAACCTTGGGAATTGCCGGTATTATCGGCCAGTCCTATTATTTCTCCGGCAGATACCTTTTGTCCATTTTTTACCAAAATCTTGGAAAGATGAGCATAGATGGTATGTACGACCTTTCCTCCCAAGTTGTGTTTAATGCGGATTTGCTGACCATAGGGATGTTTTGGCGGGAAATTGGCTTGATATACCACACCATCTGCGGCAGCGTAGATATTTGCCCCGGATAAAGCGAACAAATCCAGACCTTCATGGCCTGGTAGTTTAAAGGGTTTATACCACTGCGGATTTTCATTAAAATACTGGTTGACATAATGGCTGTCTACTGGCCAATGCAGTTTGAAACCTGGCAGCTGACCGGGTTCAAAGGAAAAGGCAGGCTGTGGTGCGGGCTTGATCAATGGGTGTGGTTTCTTTTGCACTTGATAGGGAATACTGAATAGGGCAATGAGTGAATCTCCCTCGGAATGGGTGAGAGAAAAACCATTTGCGGATTGATGGGAAGTGACATGCAGATTTGTTTCCTGATCCGGGTAATTAGGATCATATACTTGTATGCTTAAATTTTTATTTTCCTCATCCAGTTCGTATCCATAAGCGACAACGCAGTGGTTGGGTTCAGAACCATGTGTTTTATTTTCCCGAATCAGGATTAATGCCACTGGTTCACCCTTCTCCAGTTTACGTTTCAGTTTTGGGATTTCATAACGCGCCATCCTTGCTGCGGATTTTTTTTCTTCCATAACCATCCACTGCAGCATTTCTAGAATAAACTCGATCTTAATCACTTCCAGGTGGCGGTCATAAATATAAACCCGTAGTTTGAGGTTTAAATCAGCTGGGTCTGTAAAACTGGGTGGGCCGCTCTCCGCGTAATAATAATCAAGTGCGGTGAAACACATCCCGCCGCATAACCCGTCAAGTACCTGATTTGTTTCGATGGATCCCCCGAATGGCAGTTTATAAACGATTGGCAGTGGCTCTGAAAATTCATTTTTAAATAAAAAGCCATGATATGCCGGATGAAATCCAGTTTGTACTTTAATCATTTTTATATACCTTTATCTGGCAGGGCAGGTAGCAGGTAAGCTGTTGGTGTTTATCCCTTGGGGATTTTTATTATACGCTGTTGTTTATCGAATTTGTAATGAATTTATAGAGGTCTTTTGACTTATTGGACAAAAAATTTTCGATTACAATAATTAACGCAAATAAATCCACCGATCATTTTTTACCAAAAAAACAACTGGAGAAATCATGCCAAGTACTCATCAAAATCGATACGAAACTTATCAAAGCCGCCTGAAACGTCTTGAGATAATTCTTTCCCGGTTGAAGAAAGCGGACCAACGTTTCTTTTGGCTGCGGATGGGTATATTTTTTGGCGGTTGGTTGGTTACGTTTGCTGTTAGTTATTTGTTTCCTGGCTTTGGCTGGATTTTTGCAGCTGTGGGCAGTGTTTTGGCGTTTGTGATCGTTGTTTTTTATCACCGGCGATTGGATGAGATTCAACTTCGATATGCCAGTGCGAACCGCTGGTTTTCCAGCCAGGTTGCCCGTTTAACCTACGATTGGCAGCAGCTTCCTTCACCTCCGGTGGGAAACCTTCCGGCTGATCATCCATTTGCTCGTGATTTGAACCTTGTCGGACCTAAATCCCTTTTGCATCTGATTGATACCTGTACCACTCAAGGCGGCCATTCACGTTTGCAAAACTGGCTCTGTTACCCCGATCTGGAAGCGGATAAAATTCGTTATCGCCAGGAAGTATTGCAAGAGATGGTTTATTTGCCGGGTTTCCGAAACCGGTTGATGTTAATTAGCCAACCAAACTCTGAAAACAAAAAAGAGGATTTGCAAGCTGAAAAGATATTAAAGTGGTTGGAAAGTGGTATTGCACCAACTTCTTTAAATACCACTTTGATTGTTTTGTTGACTTTGGTTGGAGTGAACTTAATCTTACTCTTCCTGTGGTTATTCCAGATTATTCCGGCGTTTTGGCAGTTTGGCTTGATCTTATATATGGGTATTTATCTCTTTCAGTACCAACAATTTAAGTCTTTGTTTCATGACGCGATGACCCTTGGAAAAGTTTTACAACAATTTCAGCTTGTCTTAAATTTTCTTGAAAAATATCCTTATCCGGCAGGCAGCAAATTGGGACAAATCGCGTCAAGGTTAAAACAACCGGGAAAATCACCGTCCATCATCCTAAAAAAAGTATCAAGGTTGATTTCCGCGGCCAGCCTACAGAATAACCAGATATTAACTCTTATCGTGAATGCGATTATTCCCTGGGATTTGATTTTTGCCAGGCAACTTTCGAGCTATAAACAAACCATTCATCACTTGCTGCCGGATTGGTTGGATACCTGGTATGAAATTGAGGCATTAAACGCATTGGCGAATTTCAGCTATTTATTCCCCGAGTACCAATTTGCAGAGTTTATTAACACCAGCGAAAATGCAGATGAGATGATTTTTGAGGCGAAACAAATGGGACATCCCCTTATTCCGATGAAGACGAGAGTTTGTAATGATTTTGGTCTTACGGCGAAAGGGCAAGTGGTGATTGTGACTGGTTCCAATATGTCCGGCAAGAGTACATTCTTACGTACGGTCGGCATCAATACAGCGCTGGCATTGGCGGGGGCGGTTGTTCCAGCGGCATCTTTACGCTTGCAGGTAGTTCGATTGTTTACTTGTATTCAAGTCAGTGATTCACTAAACGACGGGTTTTCTTATTTTTACGCTGAGGTGTTTCGTTTAAAACAACTACTTGACGCTCTGCAGATTGGAACTCAACCACCGGTTTTGTTTTTGATTGACGAAATTTTCCGCGGCACTAATAACCAGGAACGCAGGATTGGCAGCCAGGCTTATGTACGTGCTTTGACCAAGGCTAATGGTGCTGGTTTGATTTCCACCCATGATTTGGAATTAAGTAAACTCGCAGAAGAAGATGGGGATATCCTAAATTATAATTTCAGGGACGATGTTGTGGATGGGCGGATGGCATTTGATTACATCTTACGCACAGGGCCATCACCCACGACCAATGCGCTTAAGATCATGAAGTTGGAAGGCTTGCCAGTGGAGTAGAACTAATATATCTTCCACATTAAATTTGACCCTGTGTTAATAGATTTATAAGGAACGATCTTAAAAGACAAACAAAAGTTAGCGGTGGGTTGGTTATCCTGAAGTAACCAACCCACCTTTTTGATCTTTAGATCATTTCGTAAGCAGCTTCACCGTGCAGTGCTTCGTCCAGACCATTTTCTTCATCGGTGTTAGAAACTTTCACCGGTGTAATTTTGTTGATCAGCCATAACATGGCGTAAGAAATACCAAAGGCGTAAATGGAAGTCCCCAAAACAGCGACAAGTTCTTTAAAGAAAAAGCTTGTGCCTCCTAATAATAAACCATTGGTTCCAGCACTATTAATAGAAGCATCTGCAAAAATACCAAGCATTATGATACCAATGGCGCCACCGACACCATGTACACCCCAAACATCCAAGGCGTCGTCTAGTTTGAGTTTGTTTTTTAAACTGACTGCAAAATAACAGACGATACCAGCGACAATACCAATGATGGCCGCACTGGTGGGTGAGACAAATCCGGCAGCCGGTGTGATGGTAGCTAAACCTGCCACAGCACCGGTCAGTAAACCGATGAACTTTGGTTTCT
This sequence comes from Anaerolineaceae bacterium, assembly GCA_002702705.1. Classification (GTDB taxonomy): domain Bacteria; phylum Chloroflexota; class Anaerolineae; order Anaerolineales; family Anaerolineaceae; genus UBA6170. The sequence continues at coordinate 6,585 of PABH01000006.1, read as the reverse complement.
TTTCATAGAACCAGGCAATGATCAGCCAAACGATTCCAGCGAAAGAAGCTGCAATATCCGTGTTTAAGAATGCGGTTGCTGTGACTGCGTCTACCTGTAATTCACTGCCGGCATTAAACCCATACCATCCAAACCATAATAAACCCGTTCCAAGGGCTACCAATGGAATGCTGTGCGGTCCTTTATCCGGAAAGATACGTTTGCCCAAGAAGATAACGGAAGCGAGTGCTGCCATTCCGGCAATATTGTGAACCACAATACCGCCCGCAAAATCCAAAACGCCCCACTGCTGCAACAAACCGCCGCCCCAAACCATGTGTACCATTGGGAAATAAACCAAAAGCAGCCAGGCAGTGATAAAAATGAGGTAAGCGCCAAACCGGACGCGGTTGGTGAATGCACCTGTAATTAATGCCGGTGTGATGATGGCGAACATCATTTGGTAGGCTACGAATACATAGGTAGGAATTCCGGCAGAGGTGATGACATCATTGATATTGATACCATTTAAAAAGGCGTGTTCCAAGTTGCCGATGATACCACCGACATCTCCGCTAAAGCTGAGCGAATACCCTACGGCGAACCACAAAATCGTAGTGATTCCCATTGAAACAAAACTTTGGATCATGATGGTTAATACGTTTTTTCTTCCGACAAGACCACCATAAAAGAACGCCAAACCAGGGGTCATTAACATCACCAGGCTGGTTGCAACTAACATAAATCCAGTATTTCCAGTGTCAATCATGAAAAAATATTCTCCTATTTAAAATGGGGGATGGGGTAATTTTAGGAAGACTGATTGGAAGCAGTCTCCCCTTATTGAGTATAAGGAGCAGCATAAGGAATAAAATAACAATATGATTGCAGTTAAATTGCAATCACAAATATCTTTAGTTGGTTGTTAACTTTTTTAATTGATAGGTTTATTCATTTTCCAATCGCAAAATATATCCACATCCTCGGACTGTACGGAGGATTTGTGGATCTTTGGGACTGGTCTCTATTTTCCGTCGAATTCTTAAAATATGCGGCCGCACCATGTTTTCCGCTTCTTTTTCGCTAAGATCAGGATACCCCAACACGTTTAATGTTATTTCACGACAAGTGATGACTTTTCCATAATTTGCATTTAGATAATAAAGGATTTTGGTTTGATCTGGGGTGAGATCAACTGTTTTTTGATGATTGTTTCTCTTAATAACGATCTGATGGTTGTCCAGATTAATGGATATAGAAGGGTTTATTTCGTAATCGGGAATAACGGGTTCTTCTTTTAATTTTTCCAAGGATTGCTGCATGAAAGAAATTAATTGGTCGCGGTGAATATGAGGCGCACGTTCGGATAAGGCACGCTGGATGGCTATTTCCAGATCATTTATGCTTTGTGGTTTGATTAAATAATCGGCCGCGCCAGCTTTTACCGCTGTAATTGCACTTTCAAGTGAAGCATGTGCGGTCAGAATTATAACGATTAAATTGGGATGGCGTTTTTTAACGGCCTTCATCACGGCGACACCATCCAATTCGGGCATCCGTAAATCTAATAAAAGCAAATCATAGTCTTCCTCATCCAGTATTGTTAAGGCATCTTTTCCGTTAAAAGCGCCCCGACAGTAATAACCCTTCAATTGAAAAGCACGTACCAAAGCAGTCCGGGTATGGTCTTCATCATCGGCGATTAAGAGACGATGGGGCTTAATACTCATAGTTCCTCCGTTATAGGCAGTGTAATAACAAACGTACTCCCTTTTTTTGCCTCGCTTTGAACATGAATCGTGCCGCCATATTGTTGGATAATATTTTGACTGACAGATAAACCCAAACCGGTTCCTTCGGGTTTTGTGGTGTAAAACGGTTCAAAGATCCATTCCAGGTCTTGTGGGTTTACACCTTCTCCCGTATCTTGGAAAAAAATTTTTACCTGTTTGTTTTCAAAACAAGTGGTTATGGATAAATCCCCACCATTGGGCATATGTTCAGCCGCATTAATCATCAGATTAAGAAAGATTTGTTGCAATTGTCCTGGTGGAATAAATAACATTGGCAAATCAGCTTGGCTGTTTACAATGATGTTAATATTTGCTGAGTTAAGTTTCTTTTGCACCAATTTTATGGACTGATCCAGTACACTGGGTACTGTGATCTGTTGTGGTTTGGCATGCTGTGGACGAGCGAAATCCAAAATAGATTGAACAATACCGATTAATCGTTCAGTTTCTTTTCGAATGATGATTAAGTGTTGGTCACGCTCTTTATCATCCAGAGGAAAATCGCTGATTAATTCGATATTACTGTACATCGCCTGTAAAGGATTGTTGATTTCGTGCGCGAGTGATGCTGTTAAGCGACCCATTGCAGCCAATCGTTCTGCTCGCAAAACGGATTGTTCAGCTTGTTTCCGCTCAGTAATATCACGATTACTAACCCGTCGTCCGGCTGGTGATTGATTGCTATCGAATACGGGTTGACAGGCATGTCCAATCCAACGTGTTAAGCCATCTTTGGTTATTATCCGAAAGTCCAATGTAGCAGGTTGTGGTAATGTTTCAATTTCAAAAAAATGTTTTTTTACCATTTCCTGATCTTCAGGATGGACAATTTGTAATAAAAGGTCTGGATTATGAATGAATTCTGACGCTGAACGACCTGTGATTCGTTGGCATGATGGCGAATTGTAAAGTAAGTTCCTTTGTGGATCTAACCAATATTCCCAGTCAAATGTAAAGTCCGCGACCGTACGAAACCTTTCCTTTTCAAGGCGTAATGAATCTTCACTCTGTTGAAAACGAGTTATGGCTTGTTCGGTCTGGCGGGCTTGTAGTAAAAGTTTGATTCGTTGTCGCAGCACAAGGGGATGAATAGGGCGGGTGAGGATATCGCTGATTCCCAACTGAAAACCCGGTTCGACAAAATCGACGCCATATTTATCGATGATCAGTAACACAGGAATCGGCGTAGAAATGTTTAAATCATGCACCGTAGTAATTAATTGTTCAAAAGCAGATAATGCTTCCGGGTTGGCATAAGGAAACCAGAGGATGGCCAGATCGGGAATCGGAAGCTGATTTAATTTGGAAACGACTTCATCAAAAAGAAGGGTATCGAAGACGTATCCATCTGGCAAGAGCGCTTTGGTTAAACGATCAGCGTGATTGGAATTGTTGACTAACAATAACAAACGCGCATCGCCAATTAGTGAGGAGTTTTCCATTACCCAATTATACAGTCTACAGTGATAATGTCTTCACCTTTTCTTTCCAAAATCTTCATAACTTCTTCACATCTGCAGATTAAGATTAACCTATTCAATTCCCAAAAAGCAGGAGTTATTTATATGAAGATCCTTGGAAGACGGAAATTAGCGGCTCGGGTGTGGGTGCAATTGTTCTTTTTTATTTTGGTTGCCCTAATTGCGGTAAATCACACGCTGGCGGAAAGTGGCGGGGGAATCCCCTTATTAGCAAGTGCGTCATTACACGCCATTTGCCCCTTTGGCGGTGTTGTTTCTCTTTATCAATATGCGACGGTTGGCACCTTCGTTCAGAAGATTCATGAATCCTCTTTTGTTTTAATGATCATCGCCTTTGCCCTAGCCTTTCTGGTTGGGCCGGCATTTTGTGGTTGGGTCTGTCCACTGGGTACAATCCAGGAATGGGTTTCGAACATTGGACGGAAAATTTTTAAGAAAAAACACAATCATGTTATTCCTTATAAAGTGGATCGTGTTTTACGATATACCCGTTACCTGGTGTTAATTTGGGTTGTGTTTATGACGGCAACCAGCGGTAAACTGTTTTTTGCTTCGATTGATCCCTATTTTGCCCTATTTAATTTTTGGACCAGTGAAGTTGCAATTGGCGGATTACTTATTTTGGGGGTGACCTTACTGGCTTCTCTGGTAGTGGAGCGTCCCTGGTGTAAATATGCCTGTCCTTATGGAGCGGTACTAGGCATTACAAACTTGTTTCGTGTGTTTAAGATCCGGCGTAATGAGACCGATTGTAAAGTTTGTAAGGTTTGTTCACGTGACTGCCCGATGAATATTCCGGTGCATGCGGTGAAAGTGGTGCGGGATCACCAGTGTATCAGTTGCCTGGAATGCACTTCAGAAGGCATTTGTCCGGTGCCAGCCACGGTTGAATTTGCAGCAGGAGGAAAATAAGATGCGATTAACTTCAAAATATTTAGGCGTGATTGTTCTTGGTTTTATTTTTGGTGGAATCGCCTTCTCTTCCTGGATGGGGTGGTGGCAAACGGAGTCTAGTAAAGAACCGATACGGTTTGAAAGCGGTGACGCGGCAGGTGCATATAACCCGGCTGATATTCGAGGTTCTTACAGTTTTGGTGACGTTTCTTCTTTGTTTGATATTCCCCTGGAAGATTTAGGAATTGCCTTTATGTTGGAAGATGAAAATGTGGCAGAAGTGGACTTAAAGGAATTAGAAGAACGATTTGCAGATCTGGCTGACGCAGGAATGGAGATTGGTACCAGTTCAGTGCGTATGTTTGTTGCATTTTACACAGGTTTGCCGTATGAAACCAGTGAAGAATTCCTGCTAGCACCTGCTATGGAAGTACTTAAAGGACAAGGTAATCTGAGCGAAGAACGTCTGGCTTACCTTCAGGACCATGTGGTTCGTATGAATCAAGTCGTTGAACCGCTTAATCAAACAAACACAGAGATAAGTGAAGGGGAACCAGCCACTGAAAATGATGAAACTTCAGCAACCGAACATATTCCCCAACCCCAAAACCTGGCCAATTCAGAAGAGGAACATGACCCAGACGAAGTTCTGATCAAAGGAAAAACCACCTTTCGTGAGGTGCTTGATTGGGGTTTGACCCAGGAAGAGATTGAAACCGTTTTGGGGCAAGCCATGCCAAACCCATTGGCGACTGTAAAGGACTTCTGTTTTGAACAGGGATTAGAATTTGGAACCATCAAGACGGAATTGCAGACGATGTTAGATTCTCTAAATTAATATCTGTTGATAACAAAACACGAGATATATCCTTTAAATGGTATATCTCGTGTTTTTATTTTTGTCTCGAAGGAAACAAAACAAGCCTGGATTTTCTTCAATTTTAAAATTGGAGTTTTTAAGCTTGTTCTGGACGAATCCCGGTAAATCATTTTACAGAAGAATAGTGTAGGGATCATGGTCAGCAACGCTAGTGGATTCCAACTAGGACCTGTCGTTTAAGGTTGACTTAACCTTCGCTTAAGAGATGAATAAAGACTTATGCCGAACTGCGTTATATGATGTAAATATGAGTATTTCATATAACTTAATGAGGCAAAGGAGGAAATATCATGGATATTCCTATGAATGTAGATGTGATGTGTGTGACGGAAGTATGTGGTCGTTCAACTTATTTGGTGGTTAACCCTGTTAATGACGAGGTTACACATATTGTAATCAAAGAAAAAGAATTCCCATATATTGAGCATTTGGTTCCGATTGATGAAATTGTTGAGTCGTCGCCATCGCTTATCAGGTTGCGGTGCAAACCATCAGAATTAGTTCAAATGGATACTTTTATGGAAACTGATTTTCTAACTGGTGATGGAGTTGATTTAAGCCTTCCTTATGATGACCCGTATCTATTATGGCCTTACAGCATGTACGATCAAGCCCATATTCCACTTGAGTATGAACATATTCCTGAAGGTGAAGTATTAATTCATCGCGGTACAAAAGTGAAAGCAACAGATGGAATCGTAGGAAAAGTGGATGAATTTTTAATTAATCCTGCCAATGGACAAATTTCGCATCTGATTATGCGAGAAGGACATTTGTGGGGATCAAAAGATATCACCATCCCTGTTTCGGAAATTTCGAAAATTAACGATGAATATGTTGAGATTAAACTCGATAAGAAGGCGATTAATGAGTTGCCCACGATTAAAACACATCTTAGATGGTAGTTCCAAAATCGATCATTTTTAATTTATTTGTTGAGATATATTTTAAAAATTAGGGACACTTGTTCTGCAAAGGAAATCCCCTTGCAGAACAAGTGATTAATTTCTTTTTAGAAAGGTAACACAGAGTAAATTCTTATAACGTTATAAGGAGGTTGGGATATGTTTTTAGAGAGCAGTTATGGAGCACATTCGAGAAAAAATAACCATTTTGAATCTGAGCTCAACTTAGAAAAAATTTTTGGTGATAATAAATCACCATATCAAAAATCACAAATAACAATGGATTTTCCGACTATTTTTGTGCTTGATGAAAAAAAGGAATTGTCGTTTCAGTCAGTTTTGAATGAAATTATATTTTATTTCAATCTATTATTAAATAATTTTAAACATCAGATTCAAAATGGAAGTTTTCTCAAAAAAAATATAAATAAACCTTTTATTTCTCAACAAGGCGCTGGGAATTCAAACACTACCGATAATTTTCCAATTTTTCTTGTTGATGCAAACAGACCGCTCTTCCAAATATGGAAAAATCTACACACACATTTGGATAGACGAATTGGCATTTCGTCTGTTTAATTTTTTGGCGGTGTTTGGGATTACCAAACCATCACACCCCCGTAGTGCAGACTGCACACCACTAGATGTAACCC
>PABH01000005.1 GCA_002702705.1 Anaerolineaceae bacterium | reverse complement strand
TGGTAAACATCCTCCGACTATACCTGGTAAACACCGGGCGGCGATCTCTGGTAAACTTCGCCCGACTATCACTGGTAAAGTCTAACCCGGTCATTGACATTTGTGCTTATTTGGCTTCCCGCCAGCCGGATGCTGGTTTAACCTGGTCATTTATAAGCGGCAAGATCTCATTCTTTTCTCCGCTATATCAATCTCTTTTTGAACCCGGGGACAAAATAATAGCAATCAACGGCCTTTCGCTGGCCGAAGCACGCTATCTTCCCGGAAAACAAGCGGGGGACACTGTTGAAATTCTGGTTTTAAGCCGAGAAAAGACCATACCAATCACGGTCACGCTGCAGAGACCGGGGCTTGACGTTTTAATCGATCGATTTTTGGTCCTTTTGATCGCCATTTTGTTTTCGCTGATCAGTCTGCTGGTTCTGTTTTACAGCCGTCTCACTCTGGCAATTATTTCTTTTTTTCTTTTTTGCCAGGGGTTCAGTTTAACCTTGGCTACTGGTTCTGTATCTGCGTATGCGCCTTTATGGATGGTCTGGCTTTTTAACAGCAGCACTTGGTGGGTCGTGCCAATCGGTGTTTTATTCCAATCCCTGTTTTTGTTCTTTCCGCTTTCCACACAGGCTCGAAAAGCGCTTCGTTTTTTATTCTATCTCACGGTTTTAGGTTTTGGTCTCTATAGTATTAATTTTTTATATGGTCAGTTTGCATGGATCCGTTCTGTTCAATACCCCTGGATCATGTTGAATTTTTGTTTAATGATCGGCCTTGTATTTTTAAAAGTTAAAAAGGAACCTGCTGGAAATACAAAAAAAATACTCACCCCGGTTTTATTAGGCGTAACGATCGGCATTTTGCCATTTTTACTGTTAACCCTGCTCCCCGAAATGCTTTTTGGTAAAGCTGCAATTTCAGGTTCTGGGTCTTTATTAGCAATGATATCAATTCCAGCCGGATATGGATACGCTTTTTTGCAAAATCAGTTTGTCCATCTTGAACGATATGTTCAGCGGGCTGCTATCTATGGGATCATCATTACCTTTTTTTCTTTTTTGTATTTTACTGGTTTACAAATCAGCTATATTTTTATCCCGGTTGATCTGCAATTTTTAACAAACTTTATATTCATTGTCTTGATGGTCATCACGTACAACCCGCTCTATCAACTTTTGCAAACAACTCTCACCCGGTTGTTATTTAGCCAGTTTTGGGATGAAGATCAAGCTATTCAATATATGCAGACAGCCCTTGCCACAAAAGCAGACACTCGTGAAAATTTGCCTTTTATTTTAAGTGAAACGATCCAAAATGTTTTCACCCTCGAAAAAACAACATTGTTATTAGCCGATGGGAATTATTTTATAACCCAACACAACCAATCCTTCCAGGAAGGAAATATTGATAAAGAAACAGCCCAATCCATATTGGATCACCTTCAACGCCACACCAAGGAAAAATTCGGAGTTAATAACCAACCTTTTGTAAGCCTTCAACCAGGAAAGGAGCTAAAAGAAGCGTTTTTAAAGCTGTCCGCCTGGGTCTTGATTGACAGCCTAACCACCCCAACCGGTATCCTATTGTTAGGGCCGCGCCACGGTGGTGATTTTTACGAAAAAACAGACTGGGAATTGTTAGAAAAACTGATCCGTCAGACAAATTTTGCGATGGAAAATGCCTTGCTGAATCAGGAATTAAGAAAAAACGCCACACAAATTCGTCTGTTAAACCGAAAGCTTTTCCTTGCAAAAGAAGATGAAAAAAAACGTATCGCGGCCAATATTCACGATACGATAATACAATCATTGTTGGGCTTAAAGTATCGTATCAATCGTTTAAAACATAGCCTTTCCCCGCAGCAGCGGATTGAATTGGAAGCAATCCGGCAGCAAACCGAGGAACTCCTTAACGATTCACGCCAAGTTTGTAACCAACTGCGCCCGCCCGCATTAGATGTAAGCGGCCTGGTTGCGTCCATTCAGACTTTTGTATTTTTAAAATCACAGTCATCCCCTCATTCAATTCGATTTGAGCATAATCTGGCTCTGCAAGAAGACATTCCGGAAAACCATGCCATTTGTCTTTACCGTGTTTTACAAGAAGCTATTCTTAATATTGAAAAACATGCCAAGGCAGTCTCAGTGCAAATTTTATTAAACAAAACCGACCAAGGGTTAAGCTTAATCATACAAGATGATGGGGTGGGGTTTTGCCCCCCTGCACAGTTCGGAATCTTGGTAAAGGATAATCACTTCGGATTGGCTGGGATGCAGGAAATGTTGTTATATTATCAGGGAGAATTAACCGTTCACTCCATGCCTGATGCAGGCTGTACCCTGACTGCATTCATCCCTGGAGAAGTCCATGACGATTAGAATCATGATTGCAGACGATCATCCATTAATCCTTGCGGGTATTCGATCAGAATTAGCCTTGGAAGAAGATTTTACCTTAATCATGGAAGCTAAGAATGGTGATGAAGCCTACACCTTCACCTGCCAACACCAACCCGATATCTTGCTGTTGGATATTAATATGCCGGGAAAAAAAGCCATTCAGGTGTTGCAAGAGATCAAAGCTAACCTGCCCACCAAGGTGATCATGCTAAGTGCTTATCGTGACCGGGGTACCGTATTAAGTATGTTAAAAGGCGGTGCGGATGGGTATTTGCTTAAAGATGATGCCATTGAAGAGTTAGCGGCGGCTATTCGTACCGTTCATCAGGGCGGTACCTGGGTCAGCCCGGTACTGCTCCCTCTGTTGGAAGGTGAATCACTTGAAAATTCACTTCCGGAACAACTTCTTACACAACGGGAACTGGAAGTAATACAAAACGTGGTAGATGGCTTAACCAACAAAGAAATTTCGCAAAAATTAAATGTCGTGGAACGCACGGTTGAGTATCATCTATCTAATATTTTCCGGAAAACAGGGGTTTTCAACAAAATCGAACTGATCCTGTGGGTACAGGAACATGGCCTTCCGCTTACCTAAAACAGATATAAATAAATCCACCACTTTTTTATAGGTTTCCCCTCCTGCTGAAGCGCATCTAAATTGAATGCATATTGGATTCCCCAGGTTTTTGCAATAGGTAACACGAAAAAATGGCAGTCCTTTATAAAAGCTGCCATTTTTAATCCCAACTAAAGTACATAAAAACTTAATAAGGGTTACACCATTTACAATTGATATTGTAACTGGCAAAAGTCCATGGTTCCCATACACCGTAATCATGATATATCCCATGTTTGGCTTCAGATTCAATAACTCGTGATGGCCAAAGATAACCTGGGCATGAATTTATTCTATACGTCACGGTTTTACTTAAACTTACGTACCCACTCGTTTCACTCCTCGAACCATTTACATAACTTATTATAAACCCCCCATTACACTTAGATCGACATTGTGCGGGATCAATTTGTTTGTAACTTGAAACCCACGGCGAAGAACGACTTATCCATAAACAGCCTCCATAGGTATTATCATATTTATAAGCTGAATTTTCTGCATATAATGTTACGTTTGTACTGCTTATTTTTGTATTATATGTTTTTGTATCTGCATTAACTGCCATTGTCAACACAGATAAGAGTATCAGAACAAACACTGTTACAAAAATCAAATTTTTCTTTTTCATTTTATCGTTTCCCTTCTTGTCGCAGGGCTTCCAACACGTTTGCATGTTGACTTTCTATAAGCTGGGCAGATTCCAAAACTTCATAAACTTTATTATCTTCAGATTGAGTTACCGTAAATTCTCCCGGAGTAAGCTCATTCTTAATACTTAAATGAGCGCTCTCACCATTATCTAAAAATAGGCCCACCGTAAGAATATAACTTTCTAATGAAGTATTGTATACGGGATGGGTTTGAGCAGGCATGACCCCGCTTAAAAACAGCACCTGTCCCGCTGAGGTCTCTTCTACCCACCCGTATATATCCGTATATTGAGGATTTTTCATCTCATTCAGCATACCTACAATCCCTGTCCCCCATTGAAAACGGACGGGTACAAATTCATCGAGAGTGGAGGCTGTACGGTCGTTATTGCGAATAGCGGAAAGATTACCGCTGATCCCCTCCCCATACGCCACCACCTGTAATTCATTCCCTTCCCGGTCAGTTTGGATCAGCAGTCGTTTTTCCAGCAAGCCATCCGCATTGATAGAATCCCAGGTATTGATGATGTCTACACCATCTTTTGCAAAATAAGGACTGCCCACTTCGTCCGGTATTTTTGTGTTGATCCATTGATTATGCACCCACACATTGGTATATGTTTTTACCCTGTTTTCCTTAATGAACATCAGAGCATTCGTAATTTCTTCAAGATCACGGGTTGGGTTCTCACGGGTGCCTAATTTTGAAAAATCATAGACTTCCTGTGCCTGAAGCAGAGGATTGAGGTTAAATTCAATCATCGCCAAACTCAGCACGGCGAACAATATTGCCAAAATAATCCATGCCGTTCGCAATTTTCCTTGCATCAAAACCTCCATCTCATCAACCATAAAAAATTGATCCAATTGGATACGAACTCAGAATACCAGCTTTTGTTTCGGCATTCTACTGTGGAAATCCACAGGTTTTTGCGGTAGGTAAACTAAAAATGGTGATCTTTATGAAGACTACCATTTTTTCGATTATCAATACCGAGCTTGGCTGAGCGTTGCATTTTCTCTAAAGCGCGAACTACGACATCGGCTGTGTGGCTTGAACGCGGTTAGCCAAATTTTATGGTCTTCGCTTATCCATAGTTGCCAATAAGGCGGCAATACAACCCAGAAATGGAAAAAGCAAAATGACCAATACCCAGATTGCCCGTGCCGTATCTGATAGTTCACGATAACGAATTAGCCAATAAATCGTTACTACGATGGATAAGACCCACACAATAATGATATATTCCATTATTTGTCACCATACTTTTTGATTTTCATTATTTGTCCAGCTCAAGCTGCTATTTAATAATAATGAACTATTTTCAAAAAAACTACTGTGGAAATCCACAAGTAAAATTATTGAGATTCCTCCCAGCCCTCAGCATACCAGCACAGATAATCCGCCGCATAGGTTTCCCAGTAGGCGTAATCATGGCCGCCGGGCTGCAGGCGGTATTCATGTGGGAAACCGATCCTAACCAACTCCGCCTCAAAAGCAGACGTATAAGGTAAAAAGGTATTATTTCCCCTAATATCGATCAAAAGGTGAGGGTATTGCTCCGGCTGTAAGAATTCCACCCAGCTAGAAATCAAGTTGGTATCCCCGCTGAATGTGGGGTAACTATGCGCCCCAATTGCGCCAAACAAGTCGGGTTCGGTAAAGCCAATTTGGACCGCCCAATTCGCCCCACGTGAATAACCCACCCAGCGCCCGAATTTCGGCCTGAGAATTGAGCCGAAACTGCGCATCCACCTGCGGCATCACATGAAACCAGAGAGGTGAAGATTTTGTTACTGGGCATGTGACTATCTTTTCGCCGTGAATATGACCATCTTCACGCAATCAGTCTATCACCTTTTTTACCCATGCCTAACCTCTACTCGACATGATTCTACGATCTTTTGAACTATGTTCATTTTTTAAGTAAGGTTGATTAAAAACAACCCGCGGGAGGAAATCGAATGCTCAACGCCGTGCAACAAAAAGGGAAAACATCAAATAACAGACTGCCATTCATCAACCCAGCAACCGGAGAAGAATTTGGATCGATCACCACCACCACACCTGAAGAGGTAAACCAGGCTGTATCCGAAATGAAAGCCACCTCAGCTTCCTGGGCAACCAAACCCCTCCGGGAACGAATCAAGTTGATGAAAGAACTTTATCAACTATTGTTTGATGAGATTGACCAGATCACAGCTGTCATCACACAAGACACCGGCAAACCCCGTCAGGATGCCCTGATTGAGGTTTTTACCAGCCTGAATTATTTTTCCACCCTGCTTAAAAAAGCACCTCGCTGGCTGAAGGATAAAAAAGTAAGTACGGGATTACAATTTTTTAAAAAAGCCTGGATCAAACAAAAGCCATACGGGGTGGTGGCTGTCATCTCACCCTGGAATTATCCCTTTATATTAACCTTGAACCCTATTTTGGGTGCGTTAATTAGCGGCAATACGGTTGTGGTGAAAGGTTCCGAAGTAACTCCGGCAGTAGAAGAATACCTCGAAGACCTGTTTAATCAAATCCCTGCTTTAAAGGAAACCATCCGTTTTGTGTATGGGGATGGGTCCGTTGGTGCAGCCCTGGTTAACGCCAATCCGGATCTGATCTATGTGACGGGGTCGGTTGAAACTGGCCGGAAGATTAGTCAAGCCGCCGCCAAAACCCTGACCCCGGTGGTGTGCGAACTGGGCGGCAAAGACCCAATGATCGTATTAGCAGATGCTGATATCGAGGCTGCTGCACGCTGGGGGGTATGGGGAGCTTTCTCCAACAGCGGACAAACCTGCATGTCTCCGGAACGGGTGTATGTGGTGGAATCGGTTTATGGGCCATTTATTCAAGCCGTCCAAAAAGAAATTCAGACATTAAAAGTCGGTTATTCTTTCGAACCGGAGAGTAAAAACAACTACGGTTCTATGACCTTTCCCCGACAATTAAATATCGTGACCGATCAGCTAGAGGACGCGCTTCAAAAAGGTGCCAACCAATTAACAGGCGGTTCTCACCAAAATTTATTTTTTGAACCGACTCTGCTGACCAACATAACCGATGAAATGCTGGTGATGCAGGAAGAAACCTTTGGCCCGCTGCTGCCGGTTATCAAGGTGAAAGACGAAGAGGAGGCCATTCGTCTGGCGAATGATTCACCTTTTGGATTAAGTGCTTCCGTGTTTGGAGAAGACCTGACCAGGGCAAAAAAGGTTGCAGAGTCTTTGGAAGTCGGCACAGTCAATATCAACGACACCCTCACCCACTACGGTCTCCCGGAACTGCCCTTCGGCGGGGTGAAACAGTCAGGCAATGGACGCAGCAATGGTAAAGCGGGTCTTTTGGAATTTACACAGCCCATCGGGTATGTATCCGGCAAACCCAAGTCATTTGACATCGCCACCATCATTCGCAGCCCAGGCAACTACCACTTTGCGAAAGGTGCGATGCTGGCATTGTTAGCACCTACCTTTAAGCAAAAATGGGCAGGTTTGAAACAATTGTTTAAAAAGAAAGGTCAAATTGCAAATTAAAACAACAAGCATCCCAACCAGGTTAAGCTCTTAATCTTTGATAAATATCCTTGTACTTCAAATTTAAATTACTTCCTTATCAAGACTCCATTTTAAAAAAAGACTTTATTATATTTTTTGCTCAACCAGTGCTTTGAGTAAATTTAAGGTACCTTCGAGCGATTTTTCGAGGAAGTGCGGATCAAATAATTTTAATAAACGGGTGAGCCACCCTGAAAGGGATTCTTCTGTGATTACAGTTGTGTGGCTGCCTTGCGATTCAAATCTCCAGTTATGGATAGCAAACATGCCAAGTGAAACCCCGGTCCATCCGATTTCTTTTTGTGGTTCCAGGGTATGAATCGTTGACACAATATTAAGGCCCTTGGCTTTCCAGCGAAAGATCGAACCAATGGTGAGAGGACCATCCAATTTAGTGGAGGTAATATCAGGCTGCCAATGTGGCCAGTTTTTAATGTTAGTTTGCAAGTCCCACACTTTTTCTACTGGCGCTTCGATGGTAATTTCCTTTTTTGCAAACATGGGAGCTTTGGTGTTTATTTTTTTATTCATCATTGTCTCCAAATCAACATCAAAATTTTGTTAAGTATATAGATTACCCCAAAAGCAACCGACAGATTTTTACTGCCAGCGGTATACAAAGCCCAGCAAGCCAGTCCAAAAATGACAAGTTCCAACAGGAACAGCCAGGGCTCTTGTAAACGCATGGAGGATTTCGGGGCTAAAAATGAACCCCAAACAACAGCAAACAAAATGGGACTGCCAATACCCAATAAGATTTTTGCTAACGTTTGTTCACCTGTTTTGAATCCCCAATATCCAAAAATCACCAAAATACATAATTCAAGAAAAAAACGAGCACCTAGGTTTACAATTTTGAAAATTTCCATTTGATTGTCCTATTTTGAATTCATTGAGGCGTCTTCATTGTTTGTGCGTATATCCTTTCAACAAAAGTTTCGATCGTTTGTTGTTCATTATCAACAGCATTTGTTGATCCGGATCCAGCAAAAACCAGATCAATGGTCATTCCATCGGCTTGAGCATTTGTTTGGGGAGCATATTCAAAATTCCCAAAATGATCGTACCATTGGTAAATTTGGGTTAATTGGTCTTTATCAAGCCAGATTTGTCCCAAATCTTTCGGTTGTCCATTTTTACAACTGGTTACATTAGCAGCCCCGGTCTGATAAATTACCAAATCATCACAAAAACCAGCAATACCTCCCTCTCGATGCCAACTCAATATCATTCCTTCCGATGCACTTGAGCGGCCAGCCAAGGTTTCCGCTGAAACCAGTTGAACCCAAGCAATCACACTTCGTTGCTCCGCATCTGATGCCTCTTTATCACCTCTCCCGAGAAAATTCATAAATCCATTCGGCAAGGCCACCGAGAAGGATTGATAGGTATCTATGTAATGACGAAGTTCCTTTTCTCGAATCATCTCAACAAATGGGACTACCTCCGGAAGGTTATTACACGAAGCAATTTTTACATCCTCATTTTCAGTAAAAAGGAATGTCTGGCACAAATCGCTGGAATCGATTGTAGAGCTAATTCCAGCTGGTTCGGGAATAAGGTTTGGAACAACAACTAACTGACTCCCGTCTAAATTGCTGTGCACAGCGTATATTAATCCGTTTACAGACAGTAAGATCCGGTATCCATCCACCACATGCATTGCACACATAATTCCAGATTCTTGTACACCCAAGCAGCTATCCGGCCACTGGACAGATTCGATTTTTATAAGGTGAGGAACATCTGTAGTCAGGTCTAATTTATTTGCCAATTCGGACTTTGCTTCAGCAATCACTACATCTTCGGTGTTAACTGAAGGAGTTGTTGCGGTCTGCGTCTGTCGAGGGGTAGGATCAATAACAGATCCTGGTACCGAAGTTGGTGAGGATTGCACACAGGCAGACAATAAAACTACAAGCAGAGAAAACACCAGAATAAACTGAGTCCATTCTCTTAATACATTTATGTTTTTTGACATTTTTTTATACGTTTTCATTTTTCTCCATTATTTGTTATTTTGGATTATTTCACTATTAAGGCAGCTGGCGCAGTCAATATCCATGAGAATTTTGCCAGGTCCGGATTAATAAATGCCAGTCCGATTGATAAAAGGAAAACCACCGGAATTGTTAAAATAGATAACAAGTTGTGGTAGCTGATTTCGGGGTCAAAATCACTTTTTAAGAGTCGATTCTTCCATGAGGCGTACCACCATAAAAGCGCAGAAAGCAGGCCGGTCAGGGCAATGCTTAAAGAATAAAAGATGGTTGCCGTTCGATTACCATTCTCACTCAATATCGATGTAGGAAAAGGTATAAATGCAATAGACATTAACACCAGAATATTAAGCAAAAGTAATCGCATATCGTAACGTGAGATCATACGATAACGACGGTGGTGAGCTATCCAAAAGTTCCCAATTACCAGAAAGCTGATTATGAAACTCAGGTATTTCGGCCAAATTTCCGTAAGGCTTTGATACAATTGTTGGTCGGTCAAATTATTCGCATCCACAGGTAATCGAATATCTAGGGCTAGTAACGTGATCGCGATGGCAAAAACCGCATCACTAAAGAATACTAACCGTTCCAAACCAGCTTTATCATCAAATTGTTCATTTTTTGAATTTGTTTTGAAAAAATCAGATCCAGGTATCATGGTTATTACTCTAGATGTGGATTGTCATTTCCATGCTGGTTTGTAAAACGCTTGATAATGAGTAGAGCACCCAAAACAATCAGGATAAATGGACCAAATACACTCCACTGTATATTCGCAACGACGAATAAAGATAAGACTGAAAATAACCCGAAGGTAATTAATGCAGGCAAATATTTTCCCCGCATTACCAATTCTGCACTGCTTGCCAGGCCAATTACAAATAAAATACCGGGCCACCATTGATTGGTGAAAGCCAATATACCCAAACCAATCAAAAAAATACCGCTAGATATGCCTCTTTTTTCGAGATTATTTTTCATTTTATAACTCCTGTTTATATTAAGTACAATTTGGTTCAGACTGATAAAGAAAATAAATTATCCTTCCATGAAGCATTTATTAGTCCGGTTTAATAACGGCGTTTCTTATTGCATCAACAAGATCCCCATCTGGTTTTTGTTTGCTTACAAAAAACGCAGCACCAGCTTTTTTAGCCAGATCCTGGGTGATAGGATCATCATATAAACTGAGGATAACAACTGCACAAGAAGGAAAATCTTGTTGTAAACGCTTGGTGAGGGCAATACCATCAAGCTGAGGCAGACGGATACCTGTCACAACCACATCCGGCTGCAGTTCGCGCACCAATACCAGCGCTTCCCAACCGTCGTTGGTTTCGCCTACAACTGAAAAATCCGATTCCAGCCCTAAGCGCATCCTAACACCGCGGCGTATACTAGCTTGTTCATCAACGAGTAATATTTTGATCATAATTTGAGTTTAGTCCTCGTTGAACAAACACACATCAGGCAAAGGACAGAATTCTATCTCCGACTTAAGACTTAGAAAAATTTAACCAAAGAGCGCTATAATTAAACTTAATTGTGAGGTGCTTATGACCATCCGAATTTTGCTTGCAGACGATCACGCTGTTGTTCGTCAGGGGTTAAAAATGTTCCTCGAATTGGATACAGACCTGGAGGTCGTGGGAGAAGCAGAAAACGGCGAACAAGCCGTTCAATTCGTATCCAGTTTAAGCCCAGATATCGTTTTAATGGATCTGTTAATGCCTGTCATGGATGGGATAACAGCCATTAAGGTGATCCGGGAACAAGCCCCCGAAACTGAAATTATCGCCTTAACCAGTGTATTGGAAGACGCTTTGGTATTTGAAGCAATGCGAGCTGGGGCAATGGGTTACCTTTTGAAAGACACACATGCGGATGAATTATGCCGTGCAATCAAAGCGGCAGCAGCGGGTCAAGTGCAGCTTTCGCCACAGGCTGCAGCACGATTGATGCGGGAAATAAAGGCCCCTCAAAGCGTTGAAAAACTAACCGAGCGGGAAACCGATGTGTTACGTCTTATCGCACTTGGACGTGCAAACAAAGAGATTGCACTTGAATTTAGCGTAAGTGAAAAAACAGTCAAAACTCATGTAAGCAGTATTCTCAGAAAACTAAATGTATCCAGCCGAACACAGGCCGCGCTGCATGCTGTGCGCATTGGACTGGTCACGATTAAATAGGATTTTGTTGGCATGTTTAAGATTAATAACTTAAGCTTTAAAATTGGTGCCGGATTATTGTTTTTTTTATTATTGGTTGCAATCGTAACCAGCGTAATTGTCAAACGAGGATTTGACCAGGCTGAACAATCTGCTGTCAAAATAAGTGCTGAAAGTCTTCAAACTCAGAGTATGGATTCGCTCTTAAAGTTAACGGATGAGAATGCTCAGCTTTATAACCGCAAACTGCAACGTGCGGCAAACATGACCATCATTGCAGCGGAATACATGGAAAATATGCATGACTCAGGGGTATTGATTGATTGGTCGAATGCCAAGAACATAGTTTATCAATCATCTCAATTAACACTTAGCCCGGAAGGGTTGCTTTATTACGATGCAAACCCCAATCGCCAGACGGAAATATTACATATCGGCAGTGTTGTACCCAATATTAACACGGATATAAGCTTGAGAGATTCTGCTGTTCTTGATGAATTATTTCCATCTTTGCTGGCTCAGGTGGAAACAGGGGTCGGAATTTATTTTCAAAGCCCGCAACTTACATTTCGGTATTATCCTGTACGAAATTTACCAGTTGTAGAAATTGAAAATGGCAAAGCAGAAGCCGCACAATCTGCAAAAATTGAGGACTTTTCGGTAGCACCAAACAATAATCCCGAACGCAAAACGGTTTGGATGGCACCTTATCTCGATGACGCTGGACAGGGACTGCTTATTAGCGCAAACACACCGATCTATTATGGTGATGAGTTTCAAGGTTTTATCGGTATTGACATTTCGCTTTCCCGAATGGCCGAAAGTTTGAATGCTCTTATACCAACCGAGGGAAGTTTTGTCTTTCTAATGGATTCTGACGGCAGATTGATTGCAATCTCTTCGGAAGAAACGGCGTATTTTGCAAGTCGCGAGCTTACTCCTCAGGAAAGATTACCAAATGGTTTGTTAGGGTTGGCTCTCCAGGATATTAATCCAAACTTGGCAACCGCATTAAATAACCCGGCTAAGTTATCCCAAAGCGGATCCTTGAATATAAACCTCGACGGTAAACCAGCAATCGTTACTTACGCTCCACTCACCGACCTGAATTGGATACTATCAATTATAGTACCGTTAGATGAAGTCACTGCAAAATCAAAAAATGTATCTACGTCTATTCTCGAAAATGGCTCCGAAACGATACGTAACACACTTTTTATTACTGGTTTCTTTTTCTTAATAGCGGGGTTGGTATCTCTTCTGCTGAGTTTGCGTTTTATTACTATTCCAATTTTACAAATGTTAAAAGGAGTACGATCGATTACATCAGGGAACTTGGATGTGTCAGTCCCGGTTATTGCCAACGATGAACTTGGTGAACTTGCCACTTCTTTCAACCAAATGACCACAGAACTAAAACATCGTACGCAACAATTATCACAAACAAGTGATGAACTCGAGATTAAGAAGACCCAACTAAAAGTCGCAACCTTGGAAGAGCGGCAACGCCTGGCACGTGAACTGCATGATTCCGTCTCACAGGCTTTATACGGAATTGCACTGGGGGCACGTACTGCCAGAACACAACTTGAACGTGATCCAGCCAAGGTGGCAGAACCTCTTGATTATATTCTTTCTCTTGCCGAGGCGGGACTCACAGAGATGCGGGCGCTGATTTTCGAATTACGTCCTGAATCGCTTCAAAAAGAGGGCTTAGTTACTGCTTTGACAAAACAAGCAGATGCATTGCGAACCCGTCACAAACTCGATATTGTTACGTCGTTTAGTTCCGAACCGGACATATCGTTGGAAGATAAAGAAACGATCTATCGAATTGCACAAGAAGCCTTGCACAACATCACCAAACACGCCAGTGCTACCCATGTAGAACTAGCTCTACAAACAGGAGAAGGCTACCTCAAATTGGAAGTCCAAGACAACGGTAAAGGATTTGACCCACAAGGTAAATTTCCGGGCCATTTAGGATTACAGTCCATGCGTGAACGGGTGAATAATCTTGACGGTATATTAGAGATCAAAAGCAAACCAGGGTGGGGCACGCTTATTCGAGTAACAATGGATCTTAAACAAAACGTTTAATAAAGGGACCTCAGAGTTTTTAATAACCCACAATAGGGACGCTCTGATTAACATAAAAAAACGAAAATTGTTCACAAATTGTGAACAATTTTTTTTTTATAGATACGGCGAAGGTTAGAGACAAATCTCCGTCAAAAGTCTGATGATTAAGAAAAACGAAATATGTACAATCATTTTAGTTTTTAAAATAATTTTTTCATTAGGAGTATGATATGAAAAATACTTTGACTAATTCAATGAAATCTCCTGACAATAACCAACATTCAATATTGCAGGAATATTTTAAGATGCATCCACTTGCATCTGCAGTCATCATCACCATCGTGGATCTTGTTTTCTCGATTGTTATTGGACTAACAGCCAAAGCGGTCTTTCCTCAATTTGAACCCGAGTTTGTAACTTTAATTGCATTATCTGCACTTGTTGCCTTGTTGATAACTACGCTAGGTTGGTGGAAGGTAACCGGTTTTAATGCACCCAGTCAATGGCGAGAAGTAGGACTGGTCATTATTCCGTTCACAATTGTCATCATCCTACCCTTCCTGATGGGTTTCAACAAGGAAAATTTGAAATCCCTTGCTTACCTGATTGTCGGTTATGCTCTAACTGGTTTTATGGAAGAAGGCTTAATGCGCGGAGTTGTTCTACGTGTACTCAAACCGCTTGGGATCACCCGCAGCGTGGTGGTTTCGTCCTTATTATTCGGCTTTTTACATGTTACCAATTTCATTTTCCGGAATCCATTCATTGTGCTAGCACAGATGCTTGGAGCATTTGTGCATGGAATTGGCCTGGCTGCAATACGCCTTCGCACAAATACCATTTGGTTTGTTGTCATCCTTCATGGTTTGCATGATCTATTATTAAAATTTACCAATTTTCCCGCTATTCCTCTGGATGTAGTTCAAGTTACATTAACCATGATCTATGGTATTTATTTGTTGCGGACATGGCATAACCACGATGTTGATACAGTCTTCACCGACGCGAAAACAGTAGTCATCAAATAAGAAGAACTTTTAAAAACAAATGGCGAAGGCTGAATAAAAACAACCAAAACCAATCTGGTAAAACGCACTTCGAGGCAAATCGTTTTTATGGCAACACTGATTAAACGTGCGTTTTACCTCATATCCAGTCTGACCGAAGATATGGCTGGTCATCCATTTATCGGATAAAGTCCGCAATCAACTGAACCAAAGCCGCCGGATTTTCCTCTTGGGGAAGGTGGGCACTATTTGGTATAAGTTGAAATTCAGCTCCACCAATAAGGTATTGCACTTTGCGGCTGTCTTCCTCTTTCACAATTTGATCAAATTCGCCATTCAACACCAAGGTGGGTATCTGAATGGACATCAGTACACTCTCTGGCAGCACACCGGCAGAATATTGAATTTGTTTCCATAATTCGACATCCCAATCGTGAATCAACTGCGGCTGCTGGTAGGTGTTTAACCAATCTTCCAGATTATCTTCCGGATGATGACGATTGTTACATACAAGATTAACCCATTGTTTGATAAAAAAACGAGCAAATAATGGTCCTAGGTGATCCATTTGCGGAGTGTGAAACAGCGGGCTGAGAAATGGCGGAATACCTCCGCCAAATATAGCTGGATCAACTAAAATTAATTTATCAACCCGTTCCGGATAGTTTGCGGCAATGTAAGCTGCCAGTTTGCCGCCAGCAGAATTACCAACAAATACTGCTTTTTTAATATCCAGTGTATCCAAAATTTCGATCACAAATTCAGCCCGATTATAAATATCATAATTCGATGCAGCTAGATTTTTTTCATTTGCCCGCGTCAGGCCATATCCCGGTAAATCCATCGAAATCACCTGCATATTTTTTGCTAAAGCAAGCTGCATATCGTTCCAAGTATTTAACGTTGAGCCAAAACCATGCAGTAAAACAATCTTTTGTTCGCCGCTGCCCAAAACACGAACATGGGCAGTAAAGTGATCCAATTCAATTAATTGGGATGGCGCAGTAATAATATCTTCAACTGGGACAGTATCGTGGAGTTCATTGACCGGCACCAAAAAAGGCAAAAAGGTAATTAATAAAACGAGGATAAAAAAGGCTAAGAGGAAATTTCGTTTCATCAGGATATTCTTTTTTCAAAATATTCCCATAAAAACGAATCCATCCGGCCCCACAAATCGGTCAATGGCAAATCGAGAGCGGCTGCTATTTGTTTTTCCAGTTCAGTGGGACGCATCGGTCGCTGTAACCAGCGTTTCAGGGTTTCCATTTTTTCTGCTTCAAGCCAGCGGGTTAACCAATAAGAACGCACATACAGAAGTACCAAGGTGTTTTCATCCTGCAAATCGTATCGGGTGATGCGTCCCTTCATGGAATCCTTTAACAGATTCAAGGTTTCCGGTAAAACCGTTTGTTTATCCATACACAAATCAGCGGTTCGCATGGCTAAACCCTCATGCAGCCAGGCCGGTAGTTTTAAATAGTCGCTAAAGGCATGGGTTAACTCATGGCAGGTGACGGAAAAAACTTTCTGATCCATCTCCGTTTCCTTAACAAAGATCCTTTCGCCAATTCGGCGGTCTGCTTTTTCAATCAATCGGCCTGGTTTCACCCCAGTGGCGACCCGCTTTCCAAAAGACTGGTTCCATCCACCTGCCACCTGCCAAATCTGCTCGAACCGGCTGCCTTGAAAACGTTTGATAAACCATTTTTGAAACTGCCAATTGGCTGGCATTGCCACATCCAAAAACATCTCCCAATCCGTCATCACCACCACCCAGGCATCCATTGGAGTTTTTAAACCCCAAACTTCCAAACAAACCTGACTGCAGCGAGTGATCGCTTCTTTCACCACATCAGCATCATGTTGCTCAGCAGGTTCATATACTAAAGTTACATTTTGAATTTTCTCTATGAGCATTTTTTTATCTTTCCACTTTTTGGTTCGCCATTTGATTTATTACCTTTTCTCGAATCGAAAAAACCACACCATCATATTCCTGTTTCGCTAACAGCACAGCACCACAAACCGGTTCTACCTCTAATAGATGCGTTGAAACCGTTGGTAATTTTGATTTTATGTTTTTTTCAAATTCAAAACGAAACAACTCACTCTGCCGAAATAAACTACCCGAGAGGACAATATCAAACGGTTCCTGCTCCAAATCCAATTGCCTGGTGACAGCAAGGACCGATTCAGCCAGCTCATTTACAGACCAACGAATGACATCCATTGCGACCACATCTCCAGCCTGGGCAGTTTTAATCACCAAAGGGGCGTGTTCCGCACCAAGGTAATACTTTTTTTCGATCAGACCTTCTAATAATTCTTCAAGGTTCCGGGCCCCTGTTTGGAATAAAAAGACATCACCTAAATCAGTTTTTGGACCACGTTGTGTCCACATATAAGCCACCCGTTGAATGGCAACGGCAACCAACTCACTCGCGCCGCCGTATTCGCCAAACCGGGTAGAATTTCCAGTAATTCGACCTTCACGTCCATCCGGTCTACGTCCCCACACGTTGTTACCGGTTCCTGCAGAGGCAACAATACCCCAGCCCCGAGGAGCACCTACAAATAAACCTATCGCAGCGTCATTAACGATTTTTGTTTTTGCAGCAAGTCCAAGACTGTCGATCGTCAGTAGCATATCATTTAACTGGGCCGGCCAATCATATCCCGCAATACCAAAGGCGGCGCTTACCACCTGGTTCATCTGTGCTTCTGCCGCCATTAAAGCCTGCTTTACAGATTGACGCAAAACGATCGCCAATCCATCATATCCCACCATTTCAGGATTTCCGCCAGCAGCTTTTCCAAAACCCAGCAGGTTGCCCTGATCATCCATAATTAAGGCGTGGGTTTTGCTGCCACCTACATCAACACCAAGAAAAAGATCCATCAAACCGAAGCGGGGAAAAACTGCGGTAAATACGAACGATTAATCCGTAACAAATCTTCGATGAGATCTGCTGATTGGTCTTCTGGTGGACCTAATGGATGAGCTGCAAGTGCCAGATGAAGTGAGCGTACATCACCATGAACAGCAGCTTCAATCGTCATCAATTCGTAATTTTTCACTTGTTCCAATAAGACGTAATTATATAAAGGAAGGGGTTCTGTTGGAATGGGATGAATACCCGTCGCATTTACCCGGCATGGCAATTCCAATACCCATGATTTTTCCCATCCACGTACTACCCCATTATGCCGGACATTACAGATATGAATTTCATCCAGGTCATTATAGTGAGCATTGATCAACTGGGTCGCCACAGTGGAATAATAGGAACCGCCTCGCTGCATTAAGGACTCAGGCGGTTGTGTACGGTCCGGTTCGCGATACGCAGCCAACAGTTCCTTTTCGATTTCCATGACCTGTTCAGCACGAGAGGGTGGCCATTTTTCTTGTTCTTCCAATTTGCGTTCAGTTTCATAATAATATTCGAGATAATAATTTGGCATCATGCCCAACTTGCGGATAAAACCCGGTGTAAACATGGGCGTTTCACTTTCACGCAGCTCCTGCAAATAAATACCAAATACATCATCCCAACGATCTTCTCCATTAACTTCAAAGCCATAATACCAAGACAGATGGTTTAATCCCAAACCAAGCAACTGTGCCTGGTCGGGATGTATGATTTCACCGGTATGTTTGGTTAATTTTTCAAGAATATTCATTTTGGTGGTATAAGCAGAATTACAAACACCTACTACTGAAATATCGCGCGCATAACGATTTAAGGCCTCCGTGATTAACCCGGAAGGATTGGTAAAGTTAAGCAGCAAGGCGTCAGGGGCCAACGTGCGGATCTCATTGGCAATATCCAACATTACCGGGATGGTGCGTAAAGCCTTCGCCATACCACCCACACCTGTTGTTTCCTGACCCACCAGACCATAATCCTTACCTAAATACTCATCCTTTCGGCGAGCTTCCATCTGCCCCACACGAAATTGGGTAATGATATAGTTGGCATTCTGAATGGCTTCTTTTCGATCCAAGGTGAGATGGATAGTAAATGGATTTCCGGCTGCGGCTACCATACGTTGGATTAATCCACCTACTATTTGCAAACGCGATTCATCAATATCCATCAACCAAATTTCATCTACAGGCAATTCGTCCACTCGGGATAAAAAGCCCTGAATGATTTCAGGCGTATAGGTTGAACCACCACCGATAATTGTAACTTTTAACATAACCTTCCGCCTTTCCAAAAATCAATTTTTGATGTTATTATCGAATCGGCTGACTTAATAATTTCTTTTTAAAAATAATTAACGTCTACAAATTGACTGATTTAGCTATCGAAAAATATTGTTAAACCAACCGCTGAATCCGCTTTCCAAAGCATTTTGGCCTGAAATTAAATTAACAAAAATAAATCCAAATACAAGAATTAATAAAAAGAAAATAACGCCGCTTGCAAAATCCTTGATCATGTTTTTAAAGATACGAAGTACAAATAAAAGTACCAAAATGGCAGCGACAATAATTAGTACATACCATAAGCCGACCGTCATTGGGAAACCCCATAAAGTTGGTGGAAAACGCATCTCTCCTCCTCTCCTTTTTATCCCTTGTTTATATCCTCAATTATAGCAAGGATTAATCAGAATGTTAGTTATGAAATTAACATATTTTGAACCGTTTAACCTTTTCTGATTTCCTACCATTTTTTCAAATCAAAAACCTCCTCGTATCAAGAAGTGTTTACAATGTTTTGACAGCAAATCATTCATTTGTTATTATTCCGATATCAAACTATTTGATTTGGAGAGAATTATGCCAACCCACTATAAAGGAAAACCCGAAGAAGTTCAAGCGTTGAACACCTATATCAAACTTTCCCGGGCTATGGATTCTGTGCAAGCTTGCCTGTTAAATGGTTCTTCTATGAAAGAGTTAACCATAAGTCAATTCGGAACCATGGAAGCCCTGTATCACTTAGGTCCCCTTTGCCAGAATGAACTCGGTTCAAAAATATTAAAAAGCAACAGCAATATGACAACCGTAATTGACAATCTTGAAAAAAGGGGCCTGGTGCGCCGTGAACGAGATACAAATGATCGTAGAATGATCATTATCAATCTTACGGATACTGGTAAACAGCTGATTGAATCTGTTTTTCCAGAACACACAAAAAATATGGTCAAAATTTTTAGTGCACTCTCAAATGAAGAACAAAAAACATTGGGAGATTTACTCCGCAAATTGGGTAAAAGCATAAACAATTAATGGAGAATATAATGCAAAACACCATCCATATCGCCGCATTCGCCGGCAGTTTAAGAGAATACAGCTACAACCGTAGTTTATTAAATACAGCGGTTCATTTATTACCCCCGGAAACAAGTTATGAAATACTTGATCTGACGCCCATACCAATGTATAACCAAGATATTGAAAAGATTGGGTTCCCAAAAGAAGTGGAGACCTTTCGCTCAGCTTTATATCGGGCAGATGCATTCCTGATTGCCACTCCAGAATATAATTATTCCATTCCAGGTGTGTTAAAAAACGCCCTGGATTGGGCATCTCGTGCCAATGCTGATAAAAGCAAACCAATGGACGGCAAACCACTTGCAATCATAGGCGTGGGTGGACGGTTTGGCACAGCCCGCGCACAAAATCACTTAAGACAGATTGCCAGCCATCTTAATATGATTACCATTAATCGACCAGAAGTTTTGGTTAGCAATTATCCAAAAAAGGTATTTGATGCCGAAAATAACCTAACCGACCAGTTTGCGATTAATTTAACGGAAGAACTGCTAAAAAACCTGGTAAACCTAACTCGTCAGTTGAAATTGCCACTGGAAACAGGAATACCAACCAATTAATTTATTACTTCGCCTTAACAGCCCAAAATTGGGCTGTTTTGTTTTTAAGCGGGAAAGAGAAATTTGAAAGGAATGAAACAAATTCAAATTTTGTAATTCTAAAATATGTACGATTTTAATCCAATAATTGTTACCAAAAAAGCGATAAAAAATATATACTCTCTTGCAAAATTACAAAAATCTATTATAATTTAGACATGTCTAAATATAAATTTAAACATTCATAAATGAGAGGTATTTTATGGAAGGATCATTTTGGATCTTATTAATTTTACTGGTTGTTTTCATCGTAGCCGTGTTTTTTTTACCGCGATATGGAATATTATCACGCTGGCAGCATTATCAAAAATCCGTTGAACGGGAAGCCCTGGAAGATGCTCTAAAATACATCTTTGACCAGGAACAGCAAGGCCATTATGTTCATCAAGATGCCTTACGTGGTGCTTTGGAGATCTCAGCCAAACGAATTTATTCTCTTTTGGATCAAATGGAATCACAGGGTTTAATCCAACACGAACAAAGTCAAATCATTCTCACTGAAAACGGTGAAAAGTTAGCCTTACAAATCGTACGTGCTCATCGTTTGTGGGAACGGTATCTGGCCGATGAAGCCCGGCTGCCGTTAAATAAAGTACATTCGGTCGCGCACCGCCGCGAACATGGCATGAGTTCAACTCAAATTGAAGAATTGGATGCGGCTTTAGGGCACCCTTTGGCTGACCCACACGGAGACCCAATTCCGAATGCGGCAGGTATATTCCGTCCACACGAAAAAGGAACCAACCTAAATCACTGGGAAGAAAATACGCCTGGTAAGATCATTCATTTGGAAGATGAACCCCCACTGGCTTTTGCTCAGATTTTAGCAACTGGTTTAAAACTGGGACAAACGATCCGCATTTTAGAAAAGAACAATCAACGTATTGTTTTAACAGATGGTGAAAACGAATTTACCCTGGCACCTGCTGTGGCAGCCAACGTTTTTCTCCAGGAACTTTCTGAGACGGATCAGGCCTTACGGGATGCAATTCCCTTAACCGCCTTAAAAGGGACACAACCAGCTGAGATCGTACAGTTGGATGAACGCTGCCAGGGTTTTACCCGGCGCAGATTTTTGGACTTGGGTTTAACCCCCGGCACAACAATTTACGCCGAACTCGAAAACGCGTTTGGAGATCCACGCGCCTATCGTGTGCGTGGCACCTTAATCGCATTAAGAAAAGATCAAGCTGACGACATCTGGGTTAAACCATTGCCGCAGGCTTAAAGAAAGGAATTTATCATGGTACAACATGCTGCAAGTGGATGCGAAGGATGCCCCATGACCGCTCAATTAGCCCAAATGGGTTTAAAAGTAGATAATTTTGATCGCATCATTGCCCTGGCGGGCAATCCCAATACGGGAAAATCCACCCTGTTTAATGCTTTAACAGGGTTAAAACAACATACTGGCAATTGGCCGGGAAAAACAGTGACCCGTGCCGAAGGTGGGTATGAATTTCAAAATGTAAAATATAAATTGGTTGATCTCCCCGGCACATACTCTTTATTATCTGCTTCACAGGATGAAGAGGTCGCCCGCGATTTTATTCTGTTCGGCCAACCGGACTGCACCATCGTGGTGACCGATGCCACCGCATTGGAACGAAACCTAAACCTCGTCATTCAAGTCTTAGAGATCACCGATAAAGCTGTGGTAGCGGTGAATCTGATGGATGAAGCTCGTCGCAAAGGGATTGAAGTAGATACCCGTTCGCTCTCCCGTGACCTTGGCGTTCCATCAATTCCAATTGTTGCTCGCACTGGTGAGGGTATCCAAATGTTATTAAGCACCGTCGCAGAAGTGATCGAAGGGGAAGTAAAAACCCAACCGATCCGTGTGCAGGGCAGCCCGGAATATCAACGCTCTATCACCACGCTGGCAGAACAAATCGAACAGCTTTACCCAGGCGTGCCAAATGCACGCTGGTTAGCAATCCGTTTATTGGATGGTGATGCTCGCGTACAATCTGCTATTGCCAGCGGAGAAATTTCCGAGTTGGTTGCCAGCCAACGCCGAGCCGACGTTCAATTTAGCAGGAAAATGGCCGTCGAAGGACGCCAATAAAAGGAGCAGCCATGACAGAAACCAAACAACTTCAACCACAAGATGTGCTGGCTATGGCCGAAAGCCTGCGTCCTCAATTGGGCAGCGGTTTTCGAGATGAAATTGTTCAATCCATGTATACGGAAGCGCAGCGGATTGTGGATCGTGCAGTAAATAAGGGCAGTAAAAAGAAATGGGACCTGGACCAACGTATTGACCGCCTGGTGACATCACCGATCTTTGGATTACCCATCATGCTGCTTATTTTAGCCGCTGTTTTTTGGATCACTATTGTTGGTGCGAATGTGCCATCCCAAATGTTAGCAACTGGTTTATTCTGGATTGAAGAACAAGCTGCAAATCTCTTTACGAGTATTGGTATCCCCTGGTGGATCACAGGTTTTATCTGGCATGGGGTTTACCGCGGACTGGCTTGGGTTATCAGCGTCATGCTGCCACCCATGGCAATCTTTTTCCCGGTCTTCACCATTTTGGAAGATCTGGGATATTTACCTCGTGTGGCTTTTAATTTGGATTGGATGTTCAAAAAAGCGGGAGCGCATGGAAAACAAGCCCTCACAATGGCAATGGGATTTGGCTGTAATGCCGCCGGTGTAGTTGCCACAAGGGTGATTGACTCCCCTCGTGAACGTTTGATCGCTATTTTAACCAACAATTTTGTTCCTTGTAATGGGCGTTTCCCCACCTTGATTATGCTGGCAACTGTGTTTGTAGCCGCCTCATTCCCCCCCGTCTTTTCTTCCTTTGTAGCAGCAGGAACTGTGGTGGGTGTGGTGTTGATCGGTGTATTTTTTACGATGCTCATGTCTTGGATCCTATCCCGTACGGTCTTAAAAGGAGAGGCATCAGCTTTTACACTCGAGTTACCGCCTTACCGCCGCCCCAGTATTGGCCGTATTTTATATACCTCCATCATTGATCGCACCATTTTTGTTTTATGGCGTGCCATTTTAACCGCCGCACCGGCTGGTGCCGCGATCTGGATTTTAGGGAATATCAATATTCAGGGCGTCAGTCTGGCTCAGCTTATTGCCAATTTTTTGGACCCACTTGGCTTTTTAATTGGTCTGGATGGTGTCATCTTGTTAGCATACATCATTGCAATTCCAGCCAATGAAATTGTGGTACCCACCATGATGATGGTTTATATGGGTGTAGGTATGATGACCGATCCGCCTTCTTACAGCCAACTGCATACCTTGTTGGTCGATGGGCACGGTTGGACCATGTTAACCGCTGTTAACTTGATGTTGTTTTCACTGCTGCATAATCCTTGTGCTACGACCATCATGACGATCTATAAGGAAACCAAAAGCAAAAAATGGGCTGCCCTTAGTGTGGTGATCACACTTGGAACAGCATTTATCGTAACCTTCTTAACAGCAACCATTGCTCGTTTAGCCGGTTGGGTTTAAATAAACTGCGGTTAACCCGAGATGAGATTTTCGGGTTAACCGCTTTGGAGATAACATGGATCTTAATTTATCCAAGTCCGAAGGTGATTACTTAAAAGCGATTTACACCCTCACACTCGATCAGGATACAACCAACACAATGGCTTTGGCTGATTTTTTAAACGTCCGACCTCCTTCCATCACCAGTATGCTCATTAAACTGGCAAACCAGGAACCAGCCCTTGTGGATTACCAAAAACACCAGGGTGTCAATCTGACCGAAGCCGGAAAACGCCTGGCCCTGCGACTTTTACGCCGCCACCGGCTGTTGGAGTTGTTTTTGGTAAACATACTTAATTATCAATGGGAGGATGTCCATACTGAAGCAGATGAATTGGAACATGTCATCTCTGAAAAATTTGAAAATCAAATCGCAAAACTCATGGATGATCCAAAATTTGACCCACACGGTGACCCCATTCCCGACCGTGATTTAAACCTGCCTACCACCAATTTCATTCCGCTGGCCGAGTTAGATGAACAGGCTGAAGCGATTATCCGACGGGTGCAGGTCAGCAAATCCGAACTGCTGCGCCACCTGAGCGCACAGGGTATCTGCCCAGGAGCACGGTTGAAACTGCGCAGCCGGAACCCTTTCGACCAAACCTTACAACTTTTGGTAGGTGAAAAGAATCAATCTTATGCAATCGGCCCGGAGTTGAGCAACTTGATTTTTGTGGAGATGCTGTAGATTCGTTGCAGTAGGAGTGATGCGCTTTTTTCACAACCACATCTCCGGAAAAACCATTTTGGAAAAAAATTGAACCCAAAAACAAGAGAGTGCCCTGCATTTATATAGAAATCTTTCGGAACTTAAATCTTAAAGATTGCTTTAAATTCACTGGATATTCTTTTCTAAAGTGAATATAATTAATAATAAATTCACTTTTGCATAATTAAAACCCAAAAGTGGGGGAAAGAGATAATAATGGAAAGCTTTATTTTGAATATTTTTTTAGCAATCACGTTTTTTTTGTCTTTATATGTTCCGTTTTTTACAAATAATATAAACAATGTAAAAGGAGCTGGTTTTCAAGTCTCGTTAGAAAACCTTTTTAAATCATCCAGATACGATATTAAAAATTCAAGTGTCGTCGATGCTGTTTATGTTGAAAGTTTTTTTAGTATGAATGGTGATCTTATAACAACTGTGGATGGGTCACTTCAGCCTAATCAAACGATTACTAGCAACCTAGTTGATATCATTTCTTTATCCTCGGACTGGAATGGCTATGTTATTGTTTCATCCGATCAGGAAATCGAAGTTACAAAACAAGACACTTTATTATACGATGGCTTTTTTGGTCAAACCCTCACCGAATCTCCTTGGTTTTTTACAACCTCTTCCGACGGTACATATCAATTTGATGATACAAATATGTCTAATCCATTTTTAAATATTAATATTGGTACAAGCTTAAACAGTAGTAGTACACTTTCTTCGATCGACACTTTTCGCATTGATTCACAGCTTATCAAAGCGGATACAAGAATAAAATTGGATAACAATTCAAGTTATTTTTGGGGTATGCAAGGTATCAATGAAAATGGTGTAGTAGGGTTTCGTTTATCCTCCACAGGTGAACTACAAGCCATTGTCAGGGAAAGTAATCTCGTCCCGGAAACTGTTTTTAATTTATCAGGGATCAATGTGTTGGAATGGCATACCTACCGGATTGAAACATCACCATTTTATGCAAAATTTTATATTGACGGCACACTAAAAACAACTATTGAGACGAATTTACCTTTTTCTAAAGATTTGAATTTTCTGGTAATCAATACTTCACAAGGTATATCCAAAATGATTTCTATAGATTTTGTGGATCTATTGGTTTATTCAAATGTATATGCCATCTCCGGTACGGTATTAACAGACGCAGGATTACCAGCAGCCAATATAGCCATGCAAATCACCCCCTTTGAAAATACGTTTTCTACAGATAATGCAGGAAATTATCAATTTACCAATTTATTTCCAGGCAGTTACACAATCAATGCTCTTGATAGCGGGTTGAATTTACAACCTTTATATCAAACAATCTCCATTATCAATGAATCGATTGAAAATGTAGATTTCACCCTAACCCTTCCACCAGAGGATGAATTCTTTATCTACTTACCAATGTTGATTCGGTAGGTTTTTATTCGATTGGAATATTTAGAAATGTCTACCTGATTTTTAATTTCTCATGCTTTATTCGCATTTAAATAACAGACCTCGAGATGGATTTTTGCAAATATTGTTCCGCTTTAATTTGGCTGAACTCGCAACCAAATTAACCGGGCATTCAAAAATCTCGAGGTCGGGTAGCATCCAAAAACCGGGATTTTTATGTAAGAGGAATCCCCTTTTAGAGATAAGCTCGGATATTTCCCTTTTTATTTTTTTGTTGGACACGTGGCTATTATTTCTTGGTGAATTTCTGTCTCTTTTTGCAAACATGTTATCACCAATATTAACCGTGCCCAACCTACTTTTACCTACCGGTTTTTGATACGGCGTTCCAGATAAGGTGAAAAATATCCACGGTAGCGTTTTTGCAATTCGGGGAGTCGCCAATCATCTCCCGAAATCTGGCCTCGGCAGGCAGGATCACCACAGGCACAGGTGAACTGATCATAGGGCAGCGAATCACACATGGCGTAGTCAAAACAAATCTCTTCCCCAGGTAAAATATCACGCATGGCTTCAATGGAGACAGGACTGGAAAAACCAGCATTCGGATTGCAAGAATGATTAATGAAGTTGGTTTCATCATCCATAGAGAGCGGCACAATAAACAAGTTTTCTTCCACCTGAGCACTGTGGATGCGCCAATCCTCACTTAAAGCCTGGAACTTTTCCCAGGGTAATATACGCCCACCCCAAAACATCAACAATGTGCCAGCCTGGATAAACTGCTGAGCAAAGATACCAAAAGACCCCTTTTGCTGAAATGCACGCACTTCCAGCAAATCACTCATAAAAGACATACAATCCGATTCCATACGCCTCCGATATTTGGTTATTTATCATAATGGAGAATTTTTAATAAAACGGATTATACAACCGCACGGGGTGAATGTATAGCATTTTGAGGGGTCAGATTATTAGGTTTCCGCTTTGGGAAATTTGCTTCGGATTATTTATGGTTAGCTATCAAAGTCAAGTTTGTAATCAGTGATATATTCTGGCTGACAACTTCCAGGCGTACCCAGGCCATCACAAAACTGAGAACTAACACCACATTTAAACCAGCAAGAAGATATACTTCTCTGCTACCCAAGCCGCGCAGCATACCTGTTCCTAAGGTTAACAAAAAAACAAAGAGACTAACCACACCGATTACACGGGTATTTCGTTTATGGGCGGATTGT
Source organism: Anaerolineaceae bacterium (assembly GCA_002702705.1). Classification (GTDB taxonomy): domain Bacteria; phylum Chloroflexota; class Anaerolineae; order Anaerolineales; family Anaerolineaceae; genus UBA6170. The sequence continues at coordinate 4,832 of PABH01000005.1, read as the reverse complement.
TGGGTTTTTAACAGTTCAAGGTACGCTAAATTTTGATCTGAATAAATCATTTTTTTCTTCCTTTTCCAGATGGTAATGATTGTTTTAAATCTTAATTACCACTTTTTTTCTAAAAAGATACTTCTTTACTAGTTTAGGGAGGAAGGATGTTACTTTAAATATACTGTTTTTAAATTCTTGTTTCAATGGGATTTTTTCATGTTAACTTACAATTTAGGTGCGATGCACTTGGTTAAGAATTTACTTCTCTTCCCTAATACATAGAAATCAGATTAAAACCTCAGTAAATTTCGTTCGTTGCAACTACATACAGGAAATATTTCTCAAGTGCAGCGCACTCTTGGAGTAAAAACCACAATAGACGGCAAGCAAGCTAGGGTAGAAAGGGATCTTCTACACCCAAGTGCGTCACACCAAACGTAGCACAGTACGTCGCATCCATAACTTATCCCCGAATCTTAAAGGGGGGGCCATGATGGCCCCCCCTTTTGATAGGAGAAGAATCAAAGAAATCTGATTCAAGATAAGTTTTTAAAAAAGCCTTTTAAAGCCGGGTAAAGTTCGCGGTAGAGTGGATAAACTGCCGCATATTCCTTTACAGCCTCCAGATTGGGAATTGTGGTATCCAAAACTTGAATGGTTTCCGCGCAGGCTGTGGGCACATCGGGCCAGTTGCCTAACCCAACTGCTGCCAGCAAGGCCGCCCCAAATGCGCCACCTTCGGTAGTGTTCACCGTCACCAGTTCAGCATCCAATACATCAGCCAGAATCTGGCGCCAGAGTGGACTCTTTGCCCCACCGCCGGAAACACGAATCTGGCGGATTTCACCTAAGCCGGCACCTTTCACCAATTCCAAACCATCTCGCAGCCCAAAGGCAACCCCTTCCAAAACAGCACGGGTCATGTGCGCCTGGGTATGGGAGCGAGTCAAGCCGATAAAACCACCACGGGCATACGGATCGGGGTGTGGCGTTCGTTCTCCGGTCAGGTAGGGCAGGAAAAACAATCCACCCGCCCCGGGGGAAATGGCTTCAGCTGGTTTTAACAAATCGTCAAAGTTCATTTTTGGTGCCAGGGTATCCCGATACCACTGCAAACTGCCCGCTGCGGAAAGCATCACTCCCATCAGGTGCCAGGCATCCGGCAGGGCATGACAGAAGGCATGTAACAAACCATTTTTTTCAATAAACGGTTCACCGGTAGAGGCAAATACCACACCCGAAGTACCCAATACCAGTCCCACAATACCCGGTTCAACCGCACCAACTCCAACTGCACCGGCAGCCTGATCTCCTCCACCGCCAACCACAGGTGTTCCGGCAACCAGCCCGGTTTGGGTCGCGATTTCAGTTGTGATCGAACCGGTGATGGCCGTACCTTCAAATGTTTTTGGCATCCAGCTTCTGGAAATTTCCAGGGCGGATAAAACCTCATCCGACCAGTCCCGCTGGCGGACATCCATCAACAGGGTTCCCGCCGCCCCTGCTTTGTCGGTAGCATAGGTATCTGTCAGACGGAACCGAATATAATCTTTGGGAAGCAGCACCTGTTCGCAGCGGGCATAAACCGCCGGTTCATTCCGCTGCACCCACAAAATCTTGGGCGCGGTGAAACCAGTCAGGGCATCATTACCTGTGATTTGAATAAGGCGCTCTTTGCCAACCTTCTCGCGGATCAAGTCACATTCGGCAGCAGTTCGCTGGTCATTCCACAACATGGCTGGACGCAGTACCTTGCCATCCCGATCCAACATCACCAAACCATGCATTTGACCTGTCAAACCAATGGCAGCAATCGATTCTCCAGATATTCCACTGGTTTCCAGCAGGGTACGGATGCTGCGCTGCATAGCCTGCCACCATTCCTCCGGGTCCTGTTCCGACCAGAGCGGATGCGGGGTTTGCAGGCTAATAGCGGTATTTGCTGTTCCCACCACAGCGCCAACAGCATCTATTAAAAGAGCTTTGGCACCGGTGGTGGAAATATCTAAACCCAAAAAGTATGTTTTTTTTGTCATCAATCATCCCTTTCGGAAGGGCGTTTTTCTTAACGAATACCCATTAACAATTCATTGGTGAGTTGATCTAACTTTTCGTAACCCAAACCACGGGCAGCGATATTTTTTCGGTCAAAGGAATAGGCTTTTAAGGCTTCTGCTTTTTCAGAAGTAAATTCACCGTCAAATTTTTCCATTTCCGGATCGGATTTTGTAATTTCAGCCAGCAGTCCTTGAATTTCTGCGTCTTTATTAAATCGTTCCGCTTTTTCCTTAAAGATCATATAAGAACGCATACAGCCCCGCGCGAAATCTTTTACGCCTTCGTAATCCTCGGTTCGGAAAGCATGCGCATCAAAGTGGCGGCTGCCTTCATAACCCACATCTTCCAGCAGTTTCACCAGGAAGAAGGTTTGTTTCAGGTTCTGCATGCCAAAACGCCAATCCTGATCAAAACGGGCATAATTTTGGTCATTCAGGTCAATATGGAACAACTTACCTGCATCCCAGGCCTGTGCGACGGCGTGCATGAAGTTTAAGCCAGCCATGTGTTCGTGTGCCATCTCGGGGTTCACGCCTACCATATCGGGATAATCGAGGGTTTCAATAAAACCGAGCATGGCACCCGTGGTGGGTAAATAAATATCACCACGAGGTTCATTCGGTTTGGCTTCCAGGGCAAATTTATAACCATATCCTTGGGAGCGGTTATATTCACACAGGAAATTTAACGATTCGCGGAAATGTTTTAAAGAATCCAAAGCCGATTTGGTCGCATCAGACTCGGTACCTTCCCGTCCCCCCCAAAAAACGTATACTTTAGCGCCTAATTCGGCACCCAGGTCCATATTTAACATCGTTTTTTGAAGGGCATATTTCCGAACTTTGGGGTCATTCGCGGTGAAAGCACCATCCTTAAAGATGGGATCTCCAAACAGGTTGGTGGTTGCCATCGGGACAACCAAACCGGTTTCCTGCAAAGCTTGCCGGAAATCCTTAAGAATGCTGTCTCTTTCAGCCGGAGTCGCATCAATCGGAATCAGGTCATTATCATGATAATTAACACCGTAAGCACCAACCTCACCCAATAAACGCACTATTTCCGCAGGGGAAAGTTTTTCGCGTACGGATGAACCAAAAGGATCACTACCGGTATTGCCAACAGTCCAAAGACCAAAGGTAAATTTTTGTTCAGGAGTAGGTTCGTAAGCCATTTTAATCCTCATTTCTATTATGGTTTGAATTTTGTCTTTTAACGATCCAACCGATCGGATCGCGAATTACCTCATCATAAACCAGGGAAACAGCCCCTAATAAACAAGCTTCTTCCTTTAAAGCAGAAGCATCCAGGCGCAAATCGGCGTGGGTGGATAATAAACTTTCACCAAACACAGTCGATGATATTTGCGGTAACAACAGCTCGGCTGCCTTTCCCAGAGTACCGCCCAAAACCACCTGCCGGGGGTTAAAAATATTAACCAGATTGGTGATGCCAATGCCCAAAAACCGACCGACCTCCCCCAGCACATCCAAAGCAAGCGCATCCCCGCTTTGGGCAGCGGAAAGCACATCTGCAAAATCAACGGATGACTTGCCAACCAGAGAAGAACCGGAACCGGGTAAACGTTTTTTGACCAAATCCACGACGGCACGGGTGCCAACAAACGTTTCCCAACAGCCAAAACGACCACAGCCGCAAGCTGGACCAGCCGGGTCAATCACGGCGTGGCCAATTTCACTTGCAAAACCAGAACTGCCGCGGAAAATTTTGCCATCGGATAGAATGCCACCACCCAGACCAACATTCGCACTCAAATAAACAACATCCGACACATCCTGGCTGATACCAAAACGATATTCACCCAAAACAGCGCAGTTGGCTTCATTATCGACCAGCACCGGTAAATTAAAAAGCTGTTGGAGCATATCCCGCACGGGTGTATCCCGCCAACCCAAATTGGGGGCATACACCAAACTTCCACGATTGGTATCAACCACACCGGGCAGACCGACTCCAATCCCCATTACGGGCAGATCACGTTGTTCAGCCTGAGCCACCAGATCGGTGATCATGTGCTGTACGGCGGTCAAAATTGCTTCAGACCCTTGGGTTGGATCGGAGGGGATAAACCGTTTTTCGAGCAGTTTGGTACTGAAATCCACCAACACCCCTGCCAAATAATCGACGTTTATTTCAATCCCCAAAAATGCGCCGCCGTTTGGATTAAGCCTGAGTAATATGCCAGGCCTTCCCACCTTATCCCCCTGTAGTTCTGTTTCGATTAAAAATCCGGTTTCAAGCAGTTCCTGCACAATGCTGGAAACCGTGCTGCGATTGAGCCCGGTTTGAGCAGAAATGGACGCCCGGGATAATGGCGCTTCTTTCCGTACCATTTCCAAAACAAGGGCTGTATTAAATTTACGGACAAAGTTTTGATCAGCAGTTTTTACCAAGATGAACTCTCTTAGATATATTTGTTTGTTGGGGCAACAAATTAACTAAAGTATAACAAAATGAAGTTTGAAATACAAGCATGTATTTTATGGTGATTGGGTTTTACGTCGCAATCCCGGCAGCCAATCAGCCAATAAACCAGCCCCCAACCCAACCAAGGCTGCCACCTGCGGCAGTAAGATCAGATGAACTACCCCACAGCAAGCTGTGGGATTTCCAGCTTCGACGTCCCTGCCTGCTTGTGTAAATATTGCACTTCAGGTCTTACTTGGACTCCACTGGCGTTACTTCCCGTAGCCCCTACGGTAGTTTGTTTTAAGATATTCTTTGCCGCATTGACATCTCGATTATGTTCAATTTGGCATTGAGGACATTTCCAT
>PABH01000004.1 GCA_002702705.1 Anaerolineaceae bacterium | reverse complement strand
TTCAGAGAAATTCTCATTAAAAAACTTCATAAGCAAGCTGCTAATTTTGGCTATTATTTGGAGCCTTATAATATGGCTATACCTCTAGTTTCTTAGTAGACCCCTCACGGGGTCTCGCAATCTAATTACCTAGCTTTTTTGATACCCGAAGGGGTACGCTGTGACACTAGGTCACAAGATACCCAAAGGGGCACACTGTTGCTTCGCTTCGCTCGCAATGACAGTCCAAGTATTTAGTCGTTATCCCGAATTCAGTTTTTTTAGCTTTTTGTTGGGCAAGTGGCTATGTATTTACCCTGACGTCAAGTCTTATCTAGCATACAAACGATCTGGGAACCAGATCTTGCCTAACTACAACACAACCTTGCCGGGTTTATGAATGCCATAACGGGTTAAGGCGGTATCAAGAATTTTATTTACCAACTCCGTATGGTGAATACCATCCGCTTCGCCTTCAATGACGATATCAGATATACCAGGGGAAAGCCCTGGTAAGGGGTTAATTTCAAGGATATAAGGTTTCCAATTATCGTTTGCATCCAACCGGAAGTCGACCCGGGAAACATCCAACGCACCCATCACCCGAAAAACTGCCGCTGACAGCCAGTTCAGTTCATCAACCGTGTCATCATCCAACGGCGCCGGGCAGATATAATTAAGCTTATCTGCCAACTGTACTTTTAGGTAATTGGTATAGGTGATGTCGCTGTCCTTAAAAGGATTAAGATCAATTTCCAGGGGCGGCAAAAAGTGCAGGCCTGCCTGCACCCGAGGTGCATCCGGGTTATGCGGCACACGGCGTGCCACCGGTCCAATCAGGTTGCCAATCATTCCGACGGTCACTTCCCGGCCTTCAATATATTGTTCCACCAAGGCGGGTTGGGCATATTTGTGAATAATTTCGGAGATTTGTTCTTCCAATTCAGCACGGTTATGTACAATCGATTTTGCGCTGACGCCCATGCCCGTCCCTTCGCGGCTTGGTTTTACGAACAAAGGAAAAACCATATCCTCATTTAATGGTTCATCAACTCGTTCAAACGTCTGAAAGTTTGGTGTAGGTAATTCGTGCCAATGTAGAATACGTTTGGTAGCTGGTTTATCCAGCGCCATAGCCAGGGTTAATACTTTTGACCCTGTGTATGGAATTTGCAGCATTTCCAATAGGGCTGGAACCTGAGCTTCACGTCCATCCCCAAAATGACCTTCACTGATATTAAAACAAATATCCGGTTTATACGTCCGAATGGTATCCAACAAGGATATATCGGCTTCTAAAAATTCACAATCATGGCCGCCTTCTTTAATTGCATTCACTAAGGCCATAATTGTTTTGGTTGAGTCTAAATCCGACCATTGGTCAGCGGACATGTTTTCAAAATGAGGGGCATTTTCTTTCGCATTGGCTAACAATGCTACTTTAAGTTTATTCATCACATTCCTTTTTTAGGTATCTTTAGCCTATTTTTATCACTTCAAGTTGGGTTTCACCATCGGGTGTACGTACTTTCACCACATCACCAACCTTCTTGTTCATAATCGCTTTACCAATCGGCGATTGAAAAGAAATTTTATTTTCAGCAGGGTTGGCTTCAGCCGGATTCACCAAAAGGTATTCAAAGGTCTCACTGCCTTCCTTAATCGTAACCCAAGAACCCAGGTCTACCACATCGGTGGTTACCGGTTTTTCCAAAATCTGGGCTGATGCTAAAATGGACTGCAGTGTTAAAATTCTTCCTTCCACAAAGGCCTGTTCCGTACGCACCATATCCAATTCGGTTATATCCTCATAATCATGATTGTCGATTGTCTCGCGCAGTTTTTCTGCAATCTCTTTTCGGCGAATATTGGATAATTCATATAATTCTTGTTCGAGTTGTTCAAATCCCTCTCGTGTTAATTTTGTAACCATATCAACCTCAATTTTTTGAGAAATATTTAATTTGGTCAGAAACAGGTTTGGTTTGTTCAAAATCTAATTCAATCGGAAAAAGCCAAACGATGACCAGGTTTTTAAAACAATCCGGACAAACTACCTTTTGTCCAATTTCAGGACGTTCTAACTTTATATTCGTACAACAATTGGGACAAGATGCAAACATTTTTCTCCATCTATAAAAATACAATCTGAATCTTTGATTCATTAATTAGCCAAAACGGGTTTGTTAAAAAGCGTCTCCCCATACCAGTCGAATGAATTTTAAGGTTTGCCTGTGTAAAAGTTGTGCAAAAAAAATGATAAAACAACATAAAATAGGGACCATTTCTGTTAAAATTTACACAGACAGGAATTTATTTAAGAAATTTTTAGATTTTCCCTGGTTGTCATTAATCAATTATTCCGCCGGAAGGGGCTCTTAAAAGCAGAACACCGAGATGGATCTTTTTCAGACGTTTCGTTCTCCGAACCGATTAAAATAATATCCAATACCGGGTTCGGTCAGCACAAACTGTGGTTTTTTTGGGTCCGGTTCAATTTTTGAACGTAATCTTTTTACCAAACCGCGTACCAATTCCTGGTTTCCTTCCCCACTGTAACCCCAAACATGCTCCACAATATTAGCGCTGGGAATGATCTGGCCGGCATGGGTCATCAATGTAAAAATTAAGCGAAACTCCAACTGGGTTAAATGTACAGGTTCTGCGTCCTTAACCTTAATTGTGCGTAAGGAGGGATCGAGCACCAATCCGGATTGGGTTAAGATTGGCAGACTAAAAAAGGGCATACCGGCAGTGCGGCGTAACAAAGCCCGGATTTCCGCAACCAAAATGCGGTTACTATACGGTTTGTGTATCACCAAATCCGCGCCACTTTCCAACCATTCCACATGTTTATTTTCCGTAATAGGGTCCGTAATAATGATGATATTGGTAAGGGTTTGGGCACGCAAATCTTTTAAGTAGTTAATATAGGTTTGGGATTCTTCAGATACGACCAGAACAATTAATTCGGACGGCTTTTGTGGCCATTGATCAATGGCCTGTTCAATTTGGCGAATCGAGCGCACCGAAAAACCGGTTTGCTGCAGTACCAGAGATAATAATGCACTTTCATCAGCATAGGGACAAAAAAGCAACGCTTGCATACCAATTCCTTATAACTTGACTTGTACAAAAAATAACACGTTGGTTTTATATTTTACACACATTTAATATATTTAAGTTACATGTTTTATACAGCTACTTTATAAAATTTTTAAATTGAAAATCTTCTATCCGTATTTGATCTGTATCAGGAGTACTAAATAATGTTGTACACAAACTGTCCTGCATGTCGTGATTCTATTTCTTTAATAGAAAAACTGCAAGTGGGGCAAAATTTTGTTTGTCCGAAGTGTTCCGAATTATTAATCGTGAATTCATTGGACCCGTTCGTCGTGGATTTATATGCATTCAGCACAAGCAGCGCTTGGGGAAATGTTGACAAAGAAGAAGCTGCGAAAAAGCATCAACGTCGAAATAAACATCGTCAGGAAGATTATTTCGATTATGAGAATGAATCGGATTGGAAAAAAGGGAGCAAAAAATCAAGGAGCCGAATGCGAGAGGATTGGTAAACTGATTTTAATTTAATCAAACAAAAGCTGCTTTTTTAGGCAGCTTTTTTCTTTTTGAATCAAATTTTCTGGACTATACTAACCATATGTTTTCCTCTCGCCATTTAATCTTTAACTTATGTTTTTTAACTCATCAGGACGACGTACTGATGCTCTTGCGAAAAAAAGAGCCAAATAAAAACATGTGGAATGGTGTCGGCGGACACCTGGAAAATGGGGAAACACCTTACCAATCCATGCTGCGAGAAGTTGAAGAGGAAACCAGCGTAAAACCGGCATCAATCCAGTTTGGCGGCATATTAACCTGGCAAGGTTTTGCCATACCTGAAGGGGGACTGTATCCCACAGGGGGAATGTCCTCCGCAGGGGGAATGTCCTCCGCAGGGGGAATGTCCTCCGCAGGGGGAATGTCCTCCGCAGGGGGAATGTCCTCCGCAGGGGGATTATACATCTTCACCGCAGAAGTTCCGGATAAAACCGTAATAGAAAACGGCGAAGGTCAATTGGCCTGGCACTCCCGTCAATTTGTATTTACATCCAACCAGGTTGTCAGTAATATTCATTATTTTTTACCCCCGGTATTGGCGGGGGCAGGTCCATTTCACTATCATTTTAAGTACGAATTGGGAAATATGATATCCCGGGACGTGCGCATTTTACCAAGTTGGATAAATATTCACCAACCAATCCATTTTTAAAAAAGGATTTGACCATGACAGTTTTATTTCAATCGGATCTTTTTTCCATCAATGATGACCCTCAATTATTGGATCTGGCAACCATTCATCAATTTTTGGTAGAAGATTCTTATTGGGCACAAAACCGAACCATGGAACAGGTTATCCAATCCATAAAACACTCCTATTGTTTAGGCGCTTATTTACCGGCGGGTGGTTTGGTAGGTTTTGCCCGCATTGTTACAGATTGGACTACATTTGCCTGGATCTGTGATGTTTTTGTATTAAAGCAAACTCGCGGTTTGGGCATTGGTAAACAACTCGTGGCATGTATCGTAGAGCACCCGGACTTAAAAAATATCCGTCGGTTGATGTTGGCTACCCGTGACGCTCATCTTCTTTACCAACAATTTGGATTTGTAATTGAGGATAATCCAAATTCAATTATGAAACGTTTTAATCCATAAAAAACAAACAACTGGCCCTGTGTTAGAATGAAGTCAATAGTTTGATAAGAAAGGATATCTGCATGGCGCGATTAATGTATGGGCATGTCTTGGCAAATGGCATCAGAATCAATTATTACCGTACAGGGGGTGAAAAGCCGCCCGTTGTGCTTTTGCATGGACTATCAGATTATGGTATGTGTTGGGGGCGTTTCCCTGTCTTTCTGGAACCAAGTTACGATGTGGTGGCGATGGACATGCGGGGTCACGGTATGTCGGATAAACCAAAATCAGGTTATCGTTACGAAGAATTAGCCGCCGACGTTTTATGGGTAATCCGCACCTTAAACTTACTCAAACCGGTAGTGGTCGGGCATTCAATGGGAGCCGGAACAGCAGCGGTTTTGGCGGAAATCAATCCTCAATATATCAGTGGGATCGTATTGGAGGATCCTCCCTGGCATCCTTCTTCCTTAATTAGAACCTCTGCTGAACGTGAAAACAATGCGGCGGAGTATCAGAAAACTATCGAAGATTATAAAAACAAATCCTTGCAGGATATTATTCAAATTTGCAAAGAACGCCATCCCAACTGGGATGAAACGGAATTTTTACAATGGGCTAAAGGCAAACAACTTACCAGTCCCCACACAGCAGAATATTTAAGGGTGGAACAACGTGATTGGATTGATACCGTCAAAAATTTACGGGTTCCCGGGTTATTATTAACAGCGGATGTAGAGCGTGGAGCCATTGTCACTCCCGAAACCGCACAGGAGGTGGTGGAAAATTGGAAACAAGGGAAAGTTGTACACCTGCCAGGTGCCGGTCACAGTATCCACCGTGAACAATATTACAAATACCGTGATGAAGTCAAACGATTTTTACGACAAGTATGGTAAAACGTAAGATGCCGGAATAACCCGGCACTCTTTTTTTAAAGCCCTACGCCGGACCCGAAGTTGGTCCGGCGCAGGGGAAAACCGAAATGCAACTATATTATATACTAAAAAACGATGGTTTTAAACGATCCGTTCATGAGCTTTTTCCACTTATTCCCCTAAACGAAACTCATAACAACCGTTTCACTATGAAGTTTTTCTTTTATTACAAACTTTCGGTTACTGTTTAAGTTACACCACCGATTAAGAATCTCATACTGAGTTGCTGAGGTATAGAGAAAAGAAATATTTTTTCATGCTCCCAGGAAATTTTCCATAATTAAAAATAACGTTATTCTCTACAATGAACATATAAACCTTTGATTATTTTTTCCGCATCTCTGTATTTCTGTATGCTTAAATCAAAAAAATGTTTTGCCATCGGCGTATGAATTTTTCATTATTCGTTAATTTTCCAAAAGTTAAACTTATCACTTAATTTAATGCAATCCAGGGGCTGCCATTTGAACTGGCTTTTTGTTTTATTTCATCCGGAAAACCGGTAAAGATCTTATTTAAATACATTTCAATTTGGGGTTGACTGTAAAGATGTTTTTCTTCGACTTCAGTATAAAGCGATTCTCTTAATGTTTCTGCAAAACAATTTAACCACAACACTTCTTCAGAATTAGCAATTTTTTCGATCTGGTTAATTTTCTCCACTGCGGTAGACCAATCCTTTTGATTGATTGCTTGTTCACTTTGAATATACAAACCAACACCACCCGCTTCGGCAAAACCAAAACGTTCTCCATCCATCATTAAACTTTCCAATTCTTCCTGTAAATCCTGAACCGCTCTGCCATTTCTATACATCATTAATAAAAGCTGTGCTTTTCCGAGATATTCCATTTGTTTGTAATCACCCATTGATGCACGGCTGATCACCTCACGCATACGGTAAATGGCTGCTGCGGCTTGCTCGTTGCCAAATTCAGCTAAACTCAGATAATATTGAATCATAATCTTTTGAAATTCATTCGGACGGGAAACATCAGCCTCTTCCAAAAGATTTAGAGCAGCCTTATATTCATGCAGATAAATCGCTAAAATGGCCTGTGAAAGCTTAAACATACAATCCAACTGTAAGGTTTGATTGATTTTTAACAACTGTTCGATTTTTTCCAAATAACCCTGGGCTTGAAATAACACTCCTTTTCGAATATATATCCGGCTCATCATCACCCAACTTTCGATGATCAAGCGCCAATCGTTCACCAGTTTTGCCAGCTCAACACAAGACCCATAATGAAAAATGGATTTTTGGTAATTCCCTTTTATAAAATAAACATAACCACAGGTATTTTCGGTTAGTGCTAATAAATCATGTTTTCCATCGTTACGGCTTTTGGTTAAAGCCTCAAATGCGAATTTTTCTGCATCATCCAGTTGCCCAATCATGGCATACGTCCGGGCTGCATAACACATCGCCTCAATCAAACTGGCTCGTTCCAATGGGTTTTTTTCGTCAATTTTAATGGATAATGCCTTTTCAAACTCTGTCAGAGCTGCCCTCAGTTGAACCTGTTTAATAAACAAAAAACCTTTTACCGTTCTGGTCTTAATTAACTCATGGTTTGTCCGATGCTGCAAAACGGATAAAGCGTTTTCGAGTAAACCCATTGCTTGTGCCGGTAAACCCCTTAGGATATAGAGGTGCGCCTGCCCCCTCAGACCGCCTCCCCACAATTCATAAAAGCCCCGCCGTTGACCTTCCATCGCTGCTTTTTGATAATATATATTCGCCGTCGTCATATCATAATATCTCAAAGCCGCATCACTCCAACCAATATATAAAACATAATATTGCTGCTGGGTTAAAGGAATAGAAAATATTTCAGCCACATGTTTTGCCATTCCAAAGGCTTCATTGGCTTTTGCCCATGCGTTCAAATTTAAAGCCAGGTTTGCCAATTCGATCCAGGCGGAAAAAGCCGCCTGGGTTTCCCCCGCTTCTGTTAAATGGGTAGCTTTTATTTTGGTCAGCTCTAACGATTTTTGTGCCTCTTTATGGTTTTCCAGTGCTTTACCAATCCGCACGTGAATTAACTGACGTTTGGTTTCTCCAATATCCATCAAAACAACATCACGCACTCTTTTTTTCAAAAAACGATACCGGTTCACCTGATGCAGCTGGGTGGTAATCTTAAGAAATCCTTTCTTAAGCAGTTCCTCCAAACCAGCCACCAGGCCATCTTCTGGTAAGGTGCTGGCTATTCTTAACAATCCAAGATCAAACTCTAACCCCAAAACAGAGGCTTCAAGGATTACTTGTTTGCCAAAAGCAGATAATTGATTAACCTGATCCCGAATGAGGATCTGAATATTGGCTGGTAAGGGAATTTGAGACCAACTTTCTTGATGGTCAAGGTTAATGGTCAGTGCCAAAACCACCCTCATTGTTTCAATGATGTATAAAGGATTCCCGTTGGTCTCAAGTTTTAATTGTTTAACAGCCAGTTGGGGAAGCGGTGCCCTTAAAATTGCCTGCCCAATTTGAGCGATCTCTTTCATATCAAAACCAGGCACATCCAATACATGAACCTGATTCAACCAACGTTCATTATTTTTGATTTGTTTTAATTGGTTTTCGTTCACATCACTGCGCGAAACCATTACCAATAAACCTTTTTCTTTAAAGAAATTTCGTTCAATCAAAAAAGAAAACAGTTGTATTGTTTTTTCATCACACCATTGAGCATTATCCAGCACGATTACAAAACGTTTTTCTTGAATAATGGTTTGAAAAAGCTGATAAAAGGCTTCCAAAAGAGCGCGTTGGCTATCGTTACTTTGGTCAAAAATTCCAATACTGGATTCCGCTTCCAAATGTTTGTTTAATTCCGGAAATAAGGGAACCAAATGACGTAACCAAAACCGATCTAACTTTTTCCAATCATCAAACTTAATATGCTGGCGCATAAATTCCAATACCGGATGAAAAGGAATATCCGATTCCGCAGCAAAAGCGGATAATGAGAGAACCAGCGGAGATGGAAAAAATTGATCGAAGGCCTGTTTTATCAAACGTGATTTACCAATTCCAGCTTCTCCCTGCAAAAAAACCACACCGCCATTTTGATACAATACATTCAGCCTTTGCAGTAGATCCTCTCGACCAACAAAAGGCCATTCACCTCTTTCGGTAGTAAGATCCCGGTTAGAAATATTAACCGAGGAACCGGAACGAACCACATCGATTTCCCGGCATAAATCCGTAAATAACTGCCCATAACTTTCAAAGTCTTGAGCAGTATAATCCGTTTTTAAATCCGAACAAATTTCCCAGGCTTCCCCAATCCGCCCTAAACGAAAGAAAGCTTCCAATCGAAATAGATTGGCATTGATAAACTGCATATATTCATCTTCATCAATCACCATATCAAACCATTTAATGGCTTCTTCATAATCACCCAAAAACATATAATGCCGGCCCAATCGGGTCAGCAAATCAAGACGCTTTTTACGCAGCTGTAAATTGTTTTTATCCAGCCATTCCTGCAGCTCATCTTGATCAAATGCTTTTTCCCCATACATAAATTGAGGAGCCTGCCACATATTTAATGCATACAATAATTTTTGATAAACGGTCTCCGGTAAGGGACGATCAGCTGGCATTAAAATCGGTAAATTGATCTGTTGGTAGATTTCTTCAAATTCACACGCATCCACCTGAACCCTTTTTTCATTCAGCCAAATCCATTCCCGATCCGTTTGAATAAAATAATCACCTGGTAATTCTTTTCTTAACTTACTTAACCAGTCACGCAGGTTTCGACGAGCAATCTCTTCCGAATGGTTTGGCCAAAAATGTGCCATAACCTGATTTCGCCCTACCGTTTTGCTGTCGGTTTGGTAAGCCAAAAAATACAATAACAATCTGGTGGTTCGCCGTTTTAATAAAAGCGGTTTTTGTTTCCAAAAAACTTTCGGAGGACCTAACAATTGAATATGTAGAACTTCTTCCCCGCTCATTTTCCCGCCTTTCAGAAAGTACAGGTCTATTGATTTCCAAACAATTGATAGGCACTGATGCGCTGCTGGGCTGTTTTTAGTGTTTCTTCTGCAGCTGTCAGGTGGGTTTCCGAAACAACACCTAACATTTGTGCCAGCTCAATTAACCGCTCCTTATCTTGCATTTCTTCAACGATGGTTTGCGTTCTACCATCCACAATCGACTTACGAACCTTATAATGATGATCGCCAAAAGCGGCTAATTGAGGAAGATGGGTAACACACAGAACCTGGTGTTGGCGTCCTAACTGCCAGAGTTTTTCTCCAACCACGTAACCAACCCGTCCCCCAATACCCTGATCAATTTCATCAAAGATCAACGTGGGGATATCATCAGCTTGAGCCAATACCCGCTTTAGGGCCAACATTAAACGTGCGGTTTCACCACCGGATGCAATTTTCACCATTGGCTTCAATCCTTCACCAGGGTTCGGCGCAATTAAAAACTCCACCTGATCAAAGCCGTTTTCATCAAAACGAATCCGCTCCCCCGTAGAAAGCGCTATTCCTTTTGAATCTGGTTGTTTGGATAAACCTACCTCGAAACGAGCACCAGCCATACTCAAATCGGCCAATTCGTTTTCCACCGCACTGCCTAATTTTTTGCCAGCTTCCTGGCGCTGTTGTGATAAAATCTCCCCTCGCTGCACAACCTGACGGATCAGATCAGCGGCTTGTTTTTTAAGATCAGCAATCCGTTCTTCCGCATGTTCAATTTTATCCAAATCTTGCCGTGCCTTTTCGGCATGTGCTAAAACACTTTCTAAACTGCCGCCATATTTTCGTTTTAAATTCCGCAAAAGATCCAATCGCTCTTCCAGTTGTTCCAGACGGCGTGGGTTGGGTTCCACTTCTTCCAGATAATCCCGTAAATCACGAGTCAATTCTTCCACCTGTACTGAAATACTTTCGACCTGATCTGTTAAACTTTGGCGGGCAGGATCAATTTTACTTAAGGCTTCTAAGGCATTAACCACTTCGCCCAACAAATCACTTACTGCTGGAACTTCGGCATCACCTTCATCTAGTAAATTAAAAGCTGTTCTTCCCAGCTCTGCCAGATTTTCCGCGTTCGCTAAACGGTTGCGTTCTTCCTTTAACTCTTCTTCTTCATCGGGTATGATCTTGGCTGATTCAATTTCTTCGACCTGGAATTTTAACAAATCAATCCGCTGCTGGGCATCGGCTTCTTCTTTTTGTAAATCCGCTAAATCTTTTAACACCTGGCGTAATTGAAAATAAACTGTCTGGTACGCCTGCAAATTTTCTTGCGAAGTTGCAAAACGATCTAATAATGTGAGGTGTTGGCGTACATCCAATAAGGATAAATGTTCCGATTGACCATGTATATCCACCAGATAGGCACCGACTTGCCGTAATAAACCAACATTTACAGTAATACCATTGATACGAGCTACCGTTCTCCCCTGGCGGCGTAGTTCACGACCCAAAACGACATAATCGGGGTCATCCATCAGGTCTTCTGCTTCCAAAATGGCATGAACACTATTTCGGTTATGTTCATCTAACCGAAACACCGCTTCCAATTGAGCGCGATCCGCATCTGCACGAATATTGGTGATATCGGTACGCGCACCCACCAGTGCTTCAATAGCGTCAAAAATTATCGATTTACCAGCGCCGGTTTCCCCCGTAAACGTGGTTAAACCATCCGCAAAGGTTAGTTCCAAGTCTTCAATAATCGCAAAATTGGTGATGCGCAGTTCAGTCAGCATACATTTTCCCTACATGGTCCGCTTATTACCGGATCTGAATTCCGGAAAGACGATAATACAAACTACTGATCATAAAAAAGACATATACACCGGTCCAGATCAGACCAAATAAATCAAATGAACCAAAAAACAATCCAATGATTACGCCGGGCAGCACCTTAACCAAGGCACCAAATACAGCTGCTCCGGTAATCACTTGAAATAAACGTTTTGACCGCCTGCGTTGAATAACGCGGCGCACGATTTCTGCAATACCAACCCCAATCGCGGGGGCGACAAAAATAATAAAAAAGCCAATAAACTGGGTAACAAAACCACCCAGATAGGCAAGCACAGCCGCAATAATCACCCCAAACACATAATCTTGTGGTTGAGCCGTATCAAATTTTTTCTGAAAACCGCGTACGCAGTCCTTGCACCGATACCCGGTAGGGGTCTTCACGGCACATTCCACACACATCGGCCGATCGCAGTTATTACATCGCAGCCGGGTTTCACGGTCCGGATGACGGTAACATACTAATTCTTGATTGGTTGTCTCACTCATACAAATCCACCTGTAATTGGACTTCGCTCCATATATTGATTTAAGTTTCGGTAAAAATAGCCGGGGTCTTCAAAACGGATAAAAGAAACCGAATACTCCCCAGCACTGGCTTCCACGGTATCACCATCTTTTAAGATGACCGGCGGCTGACCATCGGCACTTAACACAGCCTGATGGGAAGTATTAACCTTCACCACCACCTTAGACCCTTCCGACAGGATAATCGAACGATCCACGGATAAATGGGGTGCTACCGGTACGATTAAAATATTACGTAATTCGGGCGGCAAGATTGGACCACCAGCAGCCAATGCATAAGCAGTGGAGCCGGTAGCAGTAGAAACAATCAAAGCATCGGCATTATAAGAAGCCAACAAATAACCATCCAAGCTGGCGGTTAATTGGATGGGACGCACATATTGGCCACGTGAAATGACAACATCGTTTAGAACATGCCATTCACCTAAAAATTCTTCCAAGCGGCGATGGACACAGTGTAACATCATCCGATTTTCAATCCAAAAGTCGCCGCTGACCAACTGCTGGAACCGCTCTTTACATCCGGTTTGACCGATTTCCATTAAAAAACCAAACCGCCCGCGATTAATTCCCAACACGGGCACACCCAACGGCGCTACCAAATGCCCAGCCCGCAGCATGGTTCCATCCCCACCCAGGGCAACCAAAAAATCAGCTGCACCAGATTTTAATTTACGCTTAAGTTGTGGTTCGTAAATTGATGCACTTAACACATGTTTTAAGCCCAGTTTGGTTAATTGTGTTGCGATCGTTCTTGCCTCTTCCGCTGCTTCGGGCTGCGCAGGGTGGGTGGCAATCGCAAACGTTTTGGGAGGGTTCTGTCGGGTGACCATGATGGTTAATTATACCAGCGAGCTAATTTTCCATACTTTTTTCAATCGCATTTAATATCTTTGGCACATGTTTATGTGAAGTCTCGATAAAATGTTCAAATTTTTTCTGTGTGCCGCCCGCAGCCGTCCCCAAGACATACACACCAGGCACATTGGTTTCCATCGTGTTTTCATTAAATTGGGGCGCTTGTTCTTTACCTGTTAATGTGACACCAAGTTGTTTAAATAAGGACATATCCGCCACGTATCCGGTACATAATAAAACCGCATCCGGGTGAATAATTTGTTTTTTTCCTTTAACTGGGTATCCATCCGTATCCGTACCGGATAAAACCACCTGGTCTGGGGTGATCTCCACCGGTATGGTGGAAGGCATAAATCGAATTTTTCCTTCTCGCACAACGGTTTCAAAATCTTGCATCAAGGCTGGTTTTACGGATTTTGGGCCAATCGATTCTTTGCGGTAACTTAAGGTCACCGACGCGCCCGCTCGCCAACAACGCAGCGCATATTCCACAGCCGAGTTGCGTCCACCAACGACCAGTAATTCACGCTGGAAATAGAGGTGGGGGTCATCAAGGTAATGAGTTACAAACGGCAAATCTTCTCCGGGAATATTTAACTTACATGGTTTCGCCATACCGCCTGTTGCCAAAACAACCTGGTTTGCCTGGTAAACAAATTGTCCATGCCGGGTTTCCGTATGTACCACGAACAAATCGTTTTGTTTTTCAATAAGGGTTACTTTTTCAAAATTGTTAATCTTTAAATCAAATTGCTGTACCACTTCTCGCAAATACGCCAGGTATTGATCCCCTGTGGGGTGCTGCTGGTCGAATACATGCAGCGGAATACCCGGCATAGCAATTCGTTCGGATGTGCTGAAAAAACGGGTATCCTTTGGCCACCAGGAAATGGTATGTCCAATTTGTCCTGTTTCAAAGATCAAAAAAGGGATGTTTTTTTGTTTTAATGCTACCCCCAGTTCCAAACCGGTAGGGCCTGCGCCTACAATAATTACCTGTGTATTTTGAATCGGGTTCATGTTCACTCCAATATATACCTTGTTCTACTCAACATGCGGATAAAAGTCAAATTACAATATAATCCAAAAATCAAATTTCAACTTTAATTTGTGAACCCTTCCTATTTAACCGAGATGATCCGTGAGGAAACAGCGGATGAATAGCACATAAACCATGTTTTTTTGAGCAACTTCCAACCCAAAATCCCGGTTTTGGTATGGCGTTCGGCGTCCGACCTCGAGATTTTTTAATAAAAGGACTGTTTGTTGGGAGGACAGATCAGGTTAATAGGGGACGCTGTCAGCAAGCATCATCTCGAGGTCTGCTCTTTCCGCACCTATTACCAATTCGTTCATAAAACCATTAAAAGCGTTGTTTTGTTTGTTACCAGCTTCCGCCGGGTGAACTACAATCGCTGATCACAAATATCACGAAAACCACAGCGTGCACAGCGCCCCGAATCATCATGACAACGTTCCAACTCACCCATCCGAAAATCTTCTCGCATTTCTGCCAGCAAATTCAGCAGCGCAGTTTCTTGTTCGACTGTGTAATCAATCGCAAAGGTTCGGTTGCGATACCGCAGGATGCCATAGGGTGGTCGATTGCCGGTATCGCGTTCCACCAACAAACAATAAGCCAATAATTGAAACACATGCCCGGCGTAGGGCTCGGCTGGGGCATAACTGCTTTTCACCTCTACCGGGATTATGGATTCCCCTTCCATCACCAAATAATCCGGTTTGCCGGTTAACTGGGTTTCCACATCAAAAAACGGTTTGGGGGGAGGGCCAACCATTTCCGGATCACTGTATAAAATGCGTCCCTGAGGTAAACCGGCATCTTGCTGCAGCGATTTACCTTTCAGCAGCATCCACAAAGCCAATCCCAATAAAATAAGAACCAAAAAAATCATGGGATTCGCCTTAATTTATAACGGATTGGGTTAACCACACCGCCAATACGGCAATGGCAACCAACAGAAAGAGCCATCCGGCAGCACGCCATAAGACAGCACGCAGGACTTGTTTTCCATGCCGCTGATGGTATGCAAATCCGCCAGCCATTTCCTGTTGGTTTTGTGATTCTACACCCTGATTTTGATACCACCAGGCTCGTTTACAATATAAGTACGTGCCAATCTCGGAAGCGCGAATGGTCCGCTTCTTCAATCATTCTCCTGTTCGGAATCCTCTTCCTCAGTCAAATTTGTTTCCGGCCCGTTATTAAATTCAACATCTAATTTTAAAGAAAGTTCTTTCATTGCTTTTGTCAGCCGTTGTTCACGTAAGCTGATGGTCATATCACCACGGGTACGTTCTACAATGCCACGTGCCAGGTCGGTTTTGCGACGCAGGCCATAAGTGAGGGCATCAGGATAATCCACCGTGATTAACAAAGCATAAATTTCATCCATCAAACCCAACAAACGTTCCGCTTCGTCAGAATAACCTTTGCGTAAAATATCCAGGCAGCGGCGGCGAAGTTCACCACCAACTTCCGCTAATCCATTTAAATAAGCGGCTGGTTCCACATCCAATTCAGACGGCAGCGGTAATTCCTGGTTAAGGATTAAGGCTGTAGTGATCTCTGCTTCGACATATTCTTTAAACGCATCTTGGGTATAACCTGCGTAAAATAATTCGGGATAATCGGCCAGGTCGTTTCTTAGCTGTCGAACAAGTTGTTTTGCTTCTCCAAGTTTATGGCTTGCTTCTTCAATATCCATGCGGTGAATGGCACGAATAGTCTGTGCGGCAAAACGGATGACCTGGCGAGCCTGCACCAGGGCTTTGTCCCGAGCTTGATTACGGGCGTCAAATTCTGCGTGAACAAATTCCGATACAATTGAAAAACGATCCATTATTCCTCATTCTCCGGTTCTTGTGGATCCGGTGGTTCTTTGTCTTCCGGTCTTTCTGGCGGGTGAACATTTTTAAATAAGCTATGTGCCAAAGCGGTGTTGCTGTTTGGCAATTGAATAGAACCATAACTTGCTTCATAACGGGCCAGATTCTCACCCAAGGCGCGATAAAACATCTTTGCGCCTACAGGTGACATTAAAACACGCGACACAACCTCCGGTTTAGATCCGGGTAATAAGGCGGAAAAATCCAGAATAATCTCGGATGGTGTATGACTGATGCGAGTTAAATTGCTGTATTTGGGTACAAGGTCTTCAGGTATAACTAAAGGGGGAAACGCAGGTTTCCCCTTTGGTTTATCATTCATATTTTCTTCTTATATTTTTTTTAGAACGGAATCTCATCATCGGTTTCGATGTCAGATGATCCACCGCCTAAACCTTCACTATCCTGACGTGAATCCAGGAACTGTACTGTTGTGGCAGTAACTTCAAAACTTGCTCCGGCAGTACCATCATTCCGATTAAAGACACGGGGACCACCAGTCGTCGTATCAGGTACAAGACGTCCTTCTATAAGGACTTTACTGCCTTTCTTTAAATAATTATTGCAGTTTTCAGCTTGTTTACCCCAGGCAGAGATACGAAACCATGTGGTTTCTTTTACCCGGTTTCCATCCGAACCGGTATATGTTCGATTCGTAGCCACCGGAAAACTGGTAACAGCCTGTCCGGAAGGGGTATAACGCATTTCAGGATCACGACCTAAATTTCCTACAATTGTAAGCTTTTGATACATTCAATTCCTCCAGGGTTACATACTAAATCTACAGTAGAGATTAATTGTACTCTATTTTAACCAACATATTCTTTTAATTGCCGTGATCTGCGCGGGTGTCGCAGACGACGCAAAGCTTTACTTTCGATCTGACGAATACGTTCTCGGGTCAGACCAAATTTTTGCCCCACTTCTTCCAGGGTGTAAGTATGCCCATTATCCAGCCCAAAACGTAACCTTAAAATACGGGCTTCACGAGGAGGCAGGGTATCCAAAACAGCTTCGATCCGCTCACGCAGCATTTTATTATAAGCGCTTTGGATGGGGGTTGGTGTGAGGGTATCCTCCACAAACATGCCCAATTCCGATTCTTCTTCATCATCATTAATCGGGCTTTCAAGGGATAAGGGCAGCCATGAAACACGCATCATCCAATCCACTTTGTTAACTGATACTTTCATATCCTCAGCCAGTTCTTCCGTGGTTGGAACACGCCCCAGTTTTTGTTCCATTTCATGCATCAAACGATACAACTGCCGAATACGGTCCACCATGTGCACAGGCACACGAATGGTACGGCCTTGATCGGCAATGGAACGGGTAATGGTTTGCCGAATCCACCAGGTGGCATAGGTAGAAAAACGGAATCCTCGCTGGTATTCATATTTTTCCACAGCCTTCATCAAGCCTAAATTCCCTTCCTGAATCAAATCCAAAAAAGGTACACCCCGCCCAATATAACGTTTGGCAATACTAACCACCAAACGGGTGTTGGCTTTTATTAAATGCGCGCGGGCCTGCTCTCCATCCTCAATTTCAAAATTCAGTCGTTCTTTTTCTTCCGGAGGGGTATTGCCATTTAACTCATCAATTAATTGTTTTGCCATATCGCCAATTTCAATTCGTTTGGCCAAATCCAGTTCCTCTTCCACCGAAAGCAGTGGCACAGAAGACATTTCTTTTAGATATAAACCAATCGTATCATCACTGGAAATCGTTTCCAGGTTGGCTGCATAGGGGTCCATGTCGGTTGGCGGGCCGCCACCATTATCACCGTGATGGTGAGACGCTCTTTCGTCGTCCAATATATCCACACCACGGCGGCGTAAAGCTGTCATAAAGGATTCCATTCGATCCACATCACTGCTGATCTCAGGATAAGCCTCCATCAGGTCATCCATGGTTAAGTATCCCTGTATATCTGCTTTCTCAAGCAGCATTCGAAAAACTTCTGTCTTGCGGTTACGTCTACCTGGATTCGCCAAAACTCCTCCTCTTCCCCGTAGTGCTTTGCTGAAGCCATATTTTGATTCAACTGCAAATCACTCTTACTACAAATAATATGTTTTTAGGCCAACACTCCGGATTTTACAGGAGTAGTTGCAAGTATAGTTCCGTATTTAATGATTAAGATTGTGCCTGGTCAGGCACATGGTCACAGGTGGATAAATTGAGATTGGTACCGCAATCGAGGCAAAGCCCCTTACAATCCGGTTTACATAAGGTTCTAATCGGAATATCAATAATCATGTTTTCATATACCAAAGGCTCCAAATCAATGAACCCATCTTCAGGGACAAAATACTCTTCATCGCGTGTGTGACGGCTGTGATAGGCAAACAGTTCCTGGAATTCAGTTTCTAAAATTTGATCATGATCTTCTAGACAGCGCACACATTGCCCCACTACCTTGGCACGAAACTTTCCATCTACCAACAAACCTTGTGGTGTTCGATTAATTCGAACAGTACCCTCAAAATCACTAAGCTGAAATTCGGAAAGCAAGACAACTTCATCAAACTGAAAATCAAGTTCTCGGAAGCTGCCGATTGGTTCATTAATCATGAACCCAACATTTATGCGAAGTGGGTAACGTGGATGGCTCAAAGCAACTCTGTCGTTCGAAGGTATAATAACACTTTTGAGATTATAGCACACCGATATTAAGCCGTCAACTTATTATGATTTTTATGATAAAAAAGGGAAATATTAACATGAAAACGATTTTGATCGCCAGCAGTAACCCCGGAAAGTTAAGAGAATTTCAATCCATACTCCAAGATATTCCCATTCAACTGGTTTTACCGGCAGATATTGGGGTCCATCTGAATGTAGTAGAAGACGGAAACACCTATCTTGAAAATGCACAGAAAAAAGCCAGGGCTTATTGTAAAGCCAGCGGATTGATCACCTTAGCAGATGATTCCGGCCTGGAAGTAGATGCTTTAAACGGAGCTCCTGGTTTGTACTCGGCACGGTACGCCCCACAAACAAATGCTACCGACGCGGACCGACGGGTTTATCTGCTGGAACAACTAGCCGGAAAACCACAACCTTGGAAAGCGCATTTCCACTGCACGGTGGTGATCGCCACACCAACCGGGGAAGAATATCACCATACCGGAAACTGTTATGGACAAATTTGGCCTGAGGAACGCGGCACAGGCGGTTTTGGGTACGACCCCATCTTTTATTTGGATGACCTGAATAAAACCATGGCCGAGATCAGTTCAGCAGAAAAAAATCGGCGCAGCCACCGCGCCTTGGCCGTATTGGACGCTGTGCCAACCATTTTAAGTTTAACGGAAAATAAATGAGGATTCGTATATGTTCACTTACGCGTTAACCCGTCTTCCTGCAAAAACCTATCCTGAAGGGATTACAACAGCTGACTTAGGCAAACCCAATATGGACTTAACCATACAACAACACCAAGCCTACTGCCAGGCATTAAGTGAAACCGGAGGCCATGTCATCTCCCTGCCTGCTGCCCCAGACTTCCCCGACTCCGTTTTTGTGGAAGATGCCGCCGTCGTTACCAAAGATTTTGCTGTGATCACCCGTCCAGGTGCTGAAAGTCGCCGTGGTGAAATTCAGTTAATTGAACCCGCATTACAACCATATTTTGACCAAATTTTTCACATCACTGCCCCTGGCACCCTGGATGGCGGGGACATTTGCCAGGCTGAAAAACACTTTTTTATCGGCATTTCTGAACGTACAAATCCGGAAGGAGCAAAACAACTGGCAAATATCCTTCAACAAAATAATTACACCAGCAGCGAAGTGAACATTCAATCAGCCGGTGGTTTATTACATCTCAAAAGCGGTTTAGCCTATCTGGGAGAAAATACCATGCTGCTGGATGAACACTTGGCTGAGCACCCGTCCTTTAGCCAATATCGAAAACTAATTGTTCCCAGCAATGAAACCTATGCCGGAAACTGTTTGCGATTTAATGATGTCGTTTTTGCACCAAAAGGATTCCCTAAAACAGAAAACATTATCCGACAAGCGGGATTTAAAATCGTAGTATTAGACACCAGTGAATACCGTAAAATGGATGGCGGATTAAGTTGTCTGTCACTGCGCTGGTAAAAGATTAAGGAAAAAACTTTACCTGGATCGTTCGTCCACCCAATCACGCAGACCATCACCAAACAAATTAAATGAAAACACAGCCAACATAATAGCCGCAGCGGGAAAGACCCATAACCACCAGGCCGTATTCATAAATTGTTTACCCTCCGAAAGCAGCACACCCCATTCCGGTGTGGGCGATTGAGCTCCCAGGCCAATAAAACTCAAACCACTGCCCGCCAGCATAAAAGTACCGATCCGCAAAGAGCCTAATACGATCAAATCGGGGTAAAGATGTGGACAGATATGGCGAAAAAGAATCCGAAAAGTCCGTGCACCAGCCAACGTACTGGCTTCCACAAAAGGGGCCATCGATAGGGTAATTGTTTCCGTCCGGATAACTCGGTAAAAAGCGGGAATACCGGTCACACCCAAAGCAATCGCTGTCGTTAACATGGAAGGACCCAACCGCGCAATTAAAATAATAGCCAACAACAAACCGGGTAAAGACAGTAACAAGTCAATAAAGCGGGATAAGATTCGATCGAGCCAGCCACCACGGTAACCAGCAATTAATCCCAAAAAGGTTCCCGGCAGCATCGAAATCAGACTGGCAGTAAAAGCCATCCCCAGGGTATATCTTGAGCCAATCACCAACCGGCTCCAGACATCCCGTCCAAAACCATCTGTTCCAAACCAATGAATTTTGGAAGGGGGGCTTAATCGCGGTCCTACTCGTAGCTGATCATAGGGAAAATGGCTCCAGTGTTCTGACCACAACACCATGGAAAGAATGGTTAACACCAACAAACCACCTACCAGCAGTTGGGGCGGAATTTGCAGTTTTTTATTACCGTTATCGGTTTTTTTATTTGATTGTGCTTGCTGATTTATACGAACCAGGTTCCGGATATTTATCATAAGATCACAGTGCCTTTTGTTCAACTCGCGGATCAAGCAAAATGTGTAGTACATCCAAGAAAAAATTAATCGTTTGGAAAACAATGGCAGCACATAATACTGCGCCCAACACCACCGGGAAATCTTGATCAAAAATGGCTTCGACGGTTAATCGTCCCAAACCAGGAAAACCAAAAATCGTTTCCACCACAAAGGTACCGCCCAACAAAGAACCAAATCGCAGCCCAATCATCGAAACCACAGGGGGGAGCGCATTTCGGACGATATGCCGGTGCCAAATCAGATGAGAGGTA
This sequence comes from Anaerolineaceae bacterium, assembly GCA_002702705.1. Taxonomy (GTDB): domain Bacteria; phylum Chloroflexota; class Anaerolineae; order Anaerolineales; family Anaerolineaceae; genus UBA6170. The sequence continues at coordinate 51,788 of PABH01000004.1, read as the reverse complement.
AGGCCTTTCGACTTGGCGGTTATGATGTGGGGAGAGGCCAAAATCATTTTTAGATTGGAGCGGGTTAATCTTGCAACAGCCGCAGAAAAAGGCAGCGCAAGCGAAATGCCGGGCAAAATAAAATGAATCCAAGAACCCCCGCCTACCACTGGCAGCCAATGATTCTGGACGGCAAAAAATTGAACCAAAAATAAGGCCAATCCATACACCGGAACAGAAATCCAAAACATGGACCCTGTACTCACAATCGGTTCTACCCATTTTCCACTGCTATTAGCCGACCAAACCCCTAATGTAATCCCCAACAAAGTTGCTAAAAAAGTGGAAAGACAAGCCAAAATAACCGTGTACTTTAACGCGGAATAAATCAGCGTGGCAACACTGCGCTGGCTGACCAGAGAACGCCCGAAATCACCATTCAATAGAACTGATTTTATGTATAAAAAATATCGTTCACTGACAGCCAAATCCAATCCTAAAGAATCGCGTACTTCCGCAATCTGGGCCTCGGTAGCGGTTTCACTAATCAAACGATCCCCAACATCACCGGGAGCATAATCTAAAATAAGAAAAGCGAGGAAACTGGCGACAAAAACAGTCGCCAGTCCACTCAAAAAACGTACAAAAATTCTTTTCATCGATTATTTTTATTTTTTTACAACAGCATCGTTCAAAACAATGCGGCCCATCGAACCAATTTGGTAATCCTGAATGGTATTCCGCATAACAACAAAATCGAGCGGTACATACAGCGGGATCCAGGGTAAATCTTGCATCAAAATTTGTTGAGCCTGAACATACAACTGTTCCCGGGCTGCCTCGTCCAACTGCGTTTCTCCTTCTGCCAAAATCTGATCGAGATCGGGATTACTGTAAAACTGGCGATTGGTCCTGCCAATCATTTCGGTCGAAAGATACATGTTTAAAATATCCGGATCGTTCCAATCGTAACGCCAAATAGAAAATTGATAATCACCGGAAGTGGCAGCCGTGCGGGCCGCACCACTATCCAGTGCATTAATCGTGACGGGAATGCCAATTTCTTTTAACTGCGCCTGTACCACGGTGGCTAAGGCTTCATTTGGGGAACGGGTGGAAATCAGCAGTTCCAAGGCCAAGGGCTGTCCATTTTTTGTCCAGGTGCCGTTGTTTTCCTGCTGATAGCCTTCCTCCCGCAAAATGGACTGGGATAGTGCAGGATCATAAGTCGGATCAAGCGTTTCCAATGATTCGTCATACCCCGCCAGGGTAGGCACAATCAGCGTGTGGGCCGCTGACCCAACCCCACCCAGGGCCAATTCCACCAGCAACTCTTTATCAATGGCATGGGCAATTACCTTTCGCATTGTTACCTGATCAAAAGGTGCCTGGGTACAGTTAAATCCAATGTAGATTAAACTGTTTAAGGTGATCGGTTCAACAACCGCCTCCGGAACCTGTTGAAAGGTTTTAACCTGTTCGGGGTCATTGATGAACAAAATATCCACTTCTCCGGATAAAAAAGCATTGTACTGCATGGTTGCATCCGGAATGATCTTAAAATTCATTTCATCAATATAGGGTGCACCCTGATTTTTTATGGGTTGAGGAGCCCACTGGTAATTTTCATTTTTAACCAATGAAATAAACAATCCGGTTTCCCAATCATCCAATTGATACGCACCACTGCCCACCAGATGCTGCCCGAATTCTTCTCCCCAAACCTCAACCGCTGTGGGGCTGACAATACCGGCATAGGGGGTAGAAATGGTACCTAAAAAGGTAGCAGAAGGAGCAGTTAAGGTTATCCGCAGGGTTAACTCGTCCACCACTTCCATCGATTCAATGATCGCAAAACTTCCCGCTAACGGGGAAATCCCACTGGCATCCTTAATCCGCTGAAAATTAAAACGGACCGCATCGGCATTCAAATCACTGCCGTCGTGAAATTTCACGCCGCTTTTTAACACAAATTGATATACTCGGCCGCCTTCCAAAACCTGCCAGGACTCGGCCAGATAGGGATGATACTTGTTATTTTCATCACGGTATACTAACGTATCCAAAAGGAATGGTAAAACCACATTTTGACCGGCACTGATCGCCCCATGCGGATCTAAAGAATTGGGATCGCTTGTTAAGACCCGTGTGACTACCATTGGTTCCACTTCAACAGATTCGGTTGTAATGGGTTCTGTCTCCCCGGAGTTTGATTCCATGGCTTCTTGTGACTCACCTTCCAAAACCGGCAAAAAAACCGATTCCGAATCTGCGCCCTCCGAAGCAGCACCTTGCAGCGTTTCCGTTGGTTTGGCCGTGCAGGCACTTAACAATCCAATCACCATTAAGAATAGTATTAACCGTTTCATTGTAAAACCTCCGTTTCAAATAATGCCGTTATCAAACTTAACGCGCTCTCTTTGCCCTGCCGGACACAATCCGGAATACCGACCCCTTCAAACGCACTGCCGGCCAAATAAACATAAGGCGCTTTTTCTGAAACAAGCTGTTTGATTTGTTTAACAAGATTGAGATGACCCACTTCGTACTGTGGGTTGGCTTTTTCCCAGCGATAAATTTTCATAAACAGGGGTGCTGCCGTAATACCCAGCAAATCCTTCAATTCAGATTGAATCACGTTCCTGACAGCAGCATCATTCCAATCCACCTGTTCTTCTTTTCCCGGCCCACCGATAAAACAACGCATCAAGATATGTTCCTCATTGGCACGGTGGTTAAATTTAATGGAAGACCAGGTACAGGCCGTAATTTGCCGGTTTTCGGTGCGCGGCACCAAAAAACCAAATCCTTCCAGCCCTTTGGGAAAAGCGGATTTGGGGTAAGCCAAAGATATGGTCGCTGTGGAAACATAAGGAATGGCTAATAAATCGTTGTATAAATCATCACTAAAATCCGATAAAATTTCAGCAGCGGCAAAAGAAGGGACAGCCAGCACCACAGCATCAGCCTGCACTTCCGTTTTGTCTTCAAAAATTAACTGATAACGGTGCTGTACTCCGGGTGTCAGTTTTAATAGTTTTTTGTTTTTTAAGATGGTCGTTTTATTGAGGGACAGTTCCAACTGCTGAACAAAATAACCCATACCCTCCTTAAAAGACAGGAATAATGATTTTGGCTGCCCGTTGCTGGACGGCGCTGGTGCTGGATGTCGTTTGGCAGCCAGCATGCCCATAATCAAACTGCCGTGTTTTTTCTCTAAATTACGAAAACGCGGAAAGGTTGCCAACAAACTTTGTTTTTCCGGATCGGAAACATGAATGCCTGAAAGCAGCGGTTCAGCCAGTTTTTCCAGAGCTTCTTTGCCCAAACGACGGCGTACAAATTGTCCAATGCTTTCATCTTCATCCCCAACAAATTTTGGGATCAGCAAATCCAAACCCATCCGCAGTTTGCCAGGCCAGGAAAACAAGGGGGAAAACAAAAAGGGTTTGATTTTGGTGGGAATGATTAACATGACCCCATCCGGCAGGGGTACCAATTTTTGTTTATCCAAGACAAAAGTTTTTCGGCGTTCATCGTTGGTGCCGATCACTCCTGTTTCAATACCAAGTTCTTTGGCCAGCTGGTAGGCCCATGGTTTTTGACGTAAAAAACAATCTGGGCCTCCTTCTATGACAAAATCTTCAACATAATCGGTTTTGATCTTTCCACCGATATGTTCTCCTGCTTCCGCCAGGATAATATCAGCCTGTAAATTTTGTTCAGCAACTGCTTTTTGTAGATAATATGCTGCTGAAAGTCCGCTAATCCCGGCACCTACAACAACAATCTGTTTGCGAATACTCTCTTTAGTACCTTCCATTAAATTAGTTCCTTTGTAATCCGTTCTGCTAAAAAGCTGATAAATCGTGGATCGGCGTTTAAGGATTGGGTTCGTTTGATATTCATCCCCAAATGCTCTGTTTCTGCTAACAGCTCAATGTCCAAATCATAAAGAATCTCAACGTGATCACACAAAAAACCGATTGGCGCAATCAGCACATCCTGGATGCCCTTTTCCCCTAACTCAATCACTTTTTCTTCAAGGTCCGGCCCCAGCCAGGGAATTTTTCCTGCCCCTGCACTCTGATAAGCGATTTGCCAGTTTTGCGGGGATAAGCCCGCCTTTTGCGCTACCATCTCTGCCAGAGCTTGAAACTGCTGCGGATAGGGGTCACCTTCCTGCAGCACCACAGCTGGCAAACTGTGGGCACTAAAAAACACACGTACTTTCCGTTCATTCTCAAAGCTGGAGAGTGCCTGGCTTACTTTTTGCACCAGGCTTTCAGCAAAGCCTGGTTCTTGATACCAACCCGGAATGCGGACCACTTCCATTTCGGTTGTAAGGCCGTGCTGGGCAAGTGCCTGGTCTAAATGTTGAAAATACACTTCCGTAGTAAACCGCGAATCAAATGGGGTCATACACAAGGTTATTACTCGCTCAAAACCCTGTTCCACAATTTGGGCTGCGGCTTCCCGGATATAAGGGAACCAATGGCGCATACCCACAAACACTTTAATTTCTGCACCATAATCTGCCTGCAACTTTTTTTCCAAAGCCTGGGCTACCTTCCGGGTAATTGGAAGTAAAGGAGAATTTCCACCAATGGCCGCATAACGCGCTTTGATTTCTTCCGTTAATTCGGGAGTCGTTGGCCGTCCACCCCTCACATCCAACAAATATGGGGCTACATCCTCTAATTTATCCGGCCCGCCATAGGCCATCAATAATATCGCTGTTTTTTTCATGCTGCCTCAAAAAGCGCTAAAATTTCTTGCGGGTCACGATAAATGGCCGTATAAAGCGGGGTGTCTCGTTCCGTGTAACGTCTTGCTTCCGAACCACGCAGTTCAGTAACCAATGCTGAAAACTGGGGCAAGTCGCCCATTTCGTAAATGACGACAAATTCCTGATCTTGTAAACCAGATGAATATAACAAAAGCTGTTTAATTTCTTTATACTGGTGCCCAATCCGAATGTGTTCGTTCATCATGCCCTGGCGGGTGTCACGCCCCAATTGATACCAGGCCGCGGTCTTTACAAACGGATAAACCACTAAATACGGTTCGCGTTGGCCGTCAAAAGGTTCAATTTCCTGACTGGATTTACCACGAGCATAATCGGATGGGCGAGTAAAACCCCAATACACAGATACCGGCTCTAAAACAGATCGAAACCGATTAAAAAACCGCGCTGTTTTATCAAAATAAACATCAATTTCTGCATTATCACCAATCAACATACTGGACCATACCAATACATCCACATCAGCAGCAGCCGGAAATACCTGATAGAGGGTCTGGGCCAAATCAGATTCGGATAATGCGACTAAAATTTGTTGGTGCCAATTTTTTTGTTCATTTGAAGGCAGGTTCCAGTAATCTGGGGTAAATCGCAAAAAACAAAAATGGGATAATATTCTTTCAGTCATCTTATCTCCTTTTATAATGAGTAGTAGGCGTGTTAAACACTCCGGAAGGAAAATTCCGGCCCAATTGGGGAAAATATTTTGGGGTTAGACGGCTAGTTCATTATCGAAAATTTTATGATCAAAGGGAAAACTACCAGGTTGGTAGGAACAAAATGGTTCTTCCGCCAATACATCTCCTGTGACAGCATAGGCTCGGGAGCGTGAACCACCACAAACCGTGTTGTATTCACAAATTCCGCAGCGTCCCTGTAATGCTTTTTTATTTCTTAACGAGACAAACAAATCACTGTGCTGATAAATATCCATTAAGGAGGTTTGGGTTATATTTCCGGCACTCATCGGTAAATATCCGCTGGGAAACACCTCGCCTAATAAAGATACAAATACAAAACCTTCTGCCGCATTAATATGCAGCGGGGTACGGCGAATACGGTCATCCATACGGCGTCTGATCTGATTTTCAAGAACCACTTGTTGTAAATGAGCAGACAAACGAGCATAAACTTCGTCCACCTCAAAATAAGGCAACCAATCCAATCCCTTTTCTTCCAACAGAGAGCGTTGTAAAACCACCCGTTTGTAATGATGGCCTTCCGTCGTCTTTAAGCTGATAAACTTGGAGGCATCATATAAAAAGTGCATCACGGATTCATAAGCCAGGGGAGAAATTTCATCCTCTTGTTTGGCGCGGCCGGTTGGTACCAGGAAAAACAAACTCCAGGTCATTGCACCAATTTCATGTACCAACCGGAAGATTTCCGGCAAATCAAACAAATTGTCTTTGGTGACTGTCGTATTAATTTGAATTTTTAATCCTGCTTGTTGGGCTTGTTTCCAACCATTCACGGTCCAATCGAAGGAACCCGGCACACCACGAAATTCATCATGAATGACGGCATTTGACCCATCTAAACTTAAAGAAATGGCCTTACAGCCCGATTGCCGAACCCGTTGTAAATTCTCTGTGGTTAATAAGGGGGTTCCGGATGGGGATAAAGCTACCGGCAAACCCAGATCGGTAGCATACTTGGTTAATTCAAAAATATCGTCTCGCTTAAAAGGATCACCACCAGTAAGCACTAAAATCGGATGCGGTTTACCAAAATCATTTAATTGATTAATTAGGCTTTTAGCCTGTGAGGTTGTTAAGGCATTGGGGTGATGTTCTGGTTGTGATTCAGCCCGACAGTGTTTGCAGGCCAGATCACAAGCCTGGGTTGTTTCCCAGATCACCATAAAAGGACGTTTGTTAAGGTCATAATTCAGTTGACGAACTAATTTCATATTCCACCTATCTTTTAGATTTTTTAGCAGTTTTTTTGTTCACAAAAGGTATTGATGACCCCCATTAAGAAATGATCCAAAAATCCGGAAGTACGATGGTACAAAGTGTTTCCTTCCTGATTTGAAATCGTATCCAGGCCTGAAGTTTCATAAACAGCCTCTAAAATAGAGGTGCGAAATAACATAAATGCTTGAATAGTATCCGCCACGCTTAACCCTGCTTGGTAGCAGATCATGCCATATTCCGCAGCAATCCGTTTTCCCTCTTCCAAATAAACCTCAGCGTTGCTGCCTTGGGCATTGTACTGCATAAGTAACACCATAATACGATTTCCGGTGTTGCGCATTCGCAGTCGATCTTCTGGACTGATGTGATGCATCCAGGAAGAGTGATCATGGTTCAATCCCTGAATACCAGCTCTCGTTTTATTTAGCGCTTGATTTTCCATTAATGCTGATAAAGCATGTTGATCGGAGGTTGGATCGATATTTTCCGAATGGCGGTTTAAGAAACGATCCAATGCAGCTTTACGGAATCTTCGTTTCCCTCCCGGCGTACGCATAAATTCGATTTCACCCTCATCTGCCCAGCGCCTCAAGGTTGTGAAGTGAACACCTAGATAGGCTGCGGCTTGAGATAATTCATACCAATCGATTTCTTGTGGGATTTTTTTTGTCATTTACCTATGCTTTTCTATGTATTTCTTATGATAACTCACTTAGTATTATACGTTTGTGAAAAATTTATCGCAATAGTTCAACATTAGCGTTTCTTAAGAAAAATCTAAAAATAGGATTAGAAAACAAAACCTCTTTCGGCGTTCGCTGGTGTTCAAAACAGTGGTTTTGAACACCAGCGAACGCCGAAAGATGGATAGTAAATTGAGCCGTATATTATTAAGCTGGTTATAACAAAAAAATTATTTTATTCCGGAGAATTTTTCGCATCAATACAGCCCTGAGGCATGGATAAACTTTTAGGTTGGTTAATATCTTCCAGATTTACCCAGACTTTAAGATGATTGATTTCTTCCGGACTGGTGCTTGTTTCCACCAGCAGCGTATAACGAACAATGTAATTCCCATCCACAGCCAACCAATATTCACCTTGATTGGCCAAAACTTGCGCACCCGAAGTTACACCAAGACCACTTAACTGGAATACGAAATGGTTAGTTTGAACGCCATTTAATTCTTCTTGGCCAATAAACTGCGGATTCTCTATCAGGAAATTAAAGTCAAACAAGTCTTTCAAAACATCTTGTAATTCTTTTTGGTCAGGTTCAGTAATTGAATAGCTATACCCATCTTGATCTGAACCTGAGCAAGTTTCATTGCCAATCTGGTAATTATTTGTTGTACTTGTGCTCGGCTCGGGATCTTCCAGGGTTTGACTAAAATTAGTCACAAAAAAGAAGGTGGTGTCTTGTGAAGAGGCGTTTTCTTGCTGAACTTGTATCCGGCTGATTTCATTAGGACTTGGACCAATTGTTTCAATCTCAACCGTCAGTTTATAACTGTCCAATGTGGAAACACCTTTTCGAATGCCAACAGGTTGGGAAACCGGCTCGCCGGAGGGAGAAAGTGATTGCTCAGGCATTTCCTGGTCTGAAGGTTGGTCATCTGATGGAAGTATATTTTGGTCTTCTGTATTTTGCGAACCGGGTGTATTGGTATTGATCATTTTTGTTAAATTACACGCCAAAGAAAAAAATAAAATCAATACAAAAATAAATAGAAATTTTTTATTACCCATTTTAAACCTCCAAAAATACTTAGATTTACTCCGAACGTAATAATTTACTCAAATTTAACCGGTTAAACCACAAGATCGGAATTAAAACCCCGATCAGCACAAAACCAAACAAATATCCAAATGAACGCAAAATTTCAGAAAAAACAAAAGAAGGGAGAATAACCCAACCAGATACATTTAATTGATATAACAAAGGAAACAATAAAGCAAATCCAAAACCAATCATAAAACCAAAAATAAAGATAACAACCGCTTGAAATAGAATGTAGATATATAAGGAGATTTTAGAAAAACCATAAACCCGCATTAAAGCCAACGGATATTGATGCAATATAGTAATTCGTAGGATTAATGCACCCATAGTAATTACTGTTCCAAAACCCAGACATTGAATAACAAAAGCAAATAATTTCAGCAATTCAAGGTACTGTTTACTGGATGCATATACACTTTCACCCCTACGACTGACCACAATCCCCTGCCCAAACGTGTCCCCAGTTTTTAATACGCCGCTATCCGGCACGAGATAATACGATACATCTTCACCCCAACCCAATAAGGTTTGTGCTGCTGGTAAAGAAATCCAAGCATCATTATCTGTAAATGTTCCGGTTTTAAAAATCCCCACAACTTGAAAATCCCGTCCACGTAAGGAGATTGTATCTCCAATATTTGCTTTTATTTTTTCTGCAAACAAAGTGCCCAACATCACCGATCGTTGCGAATCACCCACCTTAAGGGCTCTTCCTGCTAAAAGCTGGAAACGTTCAACATCTTGATATTGTTCCAGGTCAATTCCATAGATGAATTGAATTTCACGGCCAGCAGTCACAGTAAATGAATGTACAGCAGGGATAACCCGGCTATATCCAAGGGAGGTGAGTTCTTCGCCAATAATGGGAGAAAGCCGGCTGCCATAATATTCTGCAGCAGTATCCGCTTCATGGATAATCAAATAATCATTGTCAATAAAGTGAAATTGCGCATTAATACTCAACTGATAGCCGGTTAGTTCAATATAGGCAAATACATTGATTGCAAAAAAAAGAATCATCACCACAATAACCCGCCAATGGGATCGTAAGTCTAATAATGCAATCCAAAATATTGTTAACATTTACCCCACCCGCCCGGTAAATACTTTTTGAAGGGAAACATGGATGTTTTTTGTATATTGATGGCGTAAAGAAAACCAAACACTGATTACAGCAAACAAAAAGATAAGTCCTGCTCCCAGTAAAAAGCTGTCCCAGGTTATCTCTAATCGAATCAAATTTCCCGAAATGGCTAAACGTAAGTTTGATAAATACCATTTTGAATAGATCAAAGCCAATCCGTACCCTAGCAAATAAGAAATAAAAAGTAAGATCCATAAGCGAAATATCAAGATTCCATTAATTACCTTCGGTGAAAAACCGACCACATGTAAAAGAGCGATTTCCCGTTCATGTTCGTTTAGCACCAAAACGCTGGCATTGTAACTACCAAATGCAATCAGAAACAGCACAATCAACTGTAAAATCCTTGCTAAAAACCGAATCCCTTTTACTGCATCACGGTACAATGCCACAAAATGATCATCTTGATAAACTGAACAACAATCTCCATCATTAAGGTTCGTTTCCAAAAACTGCTGTACCAGGTTGGCATCAACGTCATTGTTTAACTGAATAAAACCTAATTGAAAAATACCCTCAGTCTGATACAGTTTTTCTGCCTGACTTACGGGCATAAATATAACAGCAGCCATCCATTTTTCAGAATTGATAATTCCAGAAATTAAAAATTCTGAACCATAAATGGTCATGGTGTCTCCAATCGATTTTTCGGTTATGGTATTAAACGCTCTTGTAACGACGATTTCTTGTTTTTTATTTGGCCAAGAGCCTTCCAAAAGAAAAAAATCCGCACCATCCTGCATCTCGTCCTGAGTCAATGTGGAAAGAGAAATCGACCTGCCATCGTAGTGAAGTTGACGAAAAATTTTGGTATACGATTGTTTGATAGCATGTGCACCGAAAAGGTCCTGAATCGCTGTTTGATATGAATCAAAATCCACGGTGTTGATTTGACTATCAGAAGGCAACATGGCATTTCGAGACATAAATATTAATGTCTGAGGTACATCAATTAACCCATTTCCAAAATTCCCCATATCCGAAATTAAAGCCGATGATAAAAAAAAGATAAAAACAATCATTGATAAACTGAGAATGGTCAATGTACTTCGCAGCCAATCTCGAACAATATGATTGATTAAAAACCGCAAAACATAAAGCAGTTTCATATCATTTTTAATATCCCATCTTTCATTTCAAACAAATGAGTTGCTGCCGAACGGATATCAATATTATGTGTAGCGATCAAAAAAGTAATACCCAAGTTCTGATTCAATGAAGTAATTAAATCCATCAGTTCGATTGTAGAATGACTATCCAAATCTCCGGTTGGTTCATCAGCCAACACCAAAACCGGTTCTACAATTAATGCACGAGCTACAGCTATACGCTGTTGTTCACCACCAGATAGCTGCCCCGGGCGATGCCGTTGACGATCTAATAACCCAACTTGCTGCAATACCAACAATCCCTTACGACGAGCTTGTTTTATTGATTCACCTTTCGCCAACAAGGGCAAACATACATTATCCAATGCATTCAATGAAGGTAATAGATTGTAAAACTGAAAAACAAAACCGGTTTTATCTCTTCGAAATTGAGTAAGCTGTTTTTCATTGGCAGAATGCAAACAAACGCCATCGACTTCTAAATATCCGGATTGAACCCGATCAATTCCCCCAATTAGGTGTAATAACGTTGATTTCCCCCCGCCACTTGGCCCATAAATCATTGCTAAGGCACCCTGAGGCAATTCCATATCCACGCCATTTAATGCATTAACATAAAGGGTGTTATTTTGGTATGTTTTATATATTTTTTTTGCGAGAATGATTGGGGAAGGCATAGAATATGGTAAAAAATGAGTTTATGGATCTAAGTATAATGATTAACCAATCGAATACAAGTGAAAACAACCAACCCTTTTGATGGTAGTTAAGGGTAGTCAAAATATATGATCTTCGGTTTATAAACCCAATCTCTAACTTTTACCCATAAGCGTAACTTTGTTGAATGCACTCCTGCCCAGATTCTGCTTGATAAAACAAAATTAAATATTCAAGTCCTTCCCCCAATTGCTCTGGTGCCTCTTCATTTCTTCAATTTAACCTATCCAGCAAAAGCAAAACTTGGCATACCTTTATACATGGTGCGAAAGCGCATTAATGCCCCATTATACGGGTATACCTGGTGGTCTTTTTCTTCCAGGCCAATTGCGGCAGAGGTTACATACAGTTCATCCAGATCCGCACCACCAAACACACAACAGCTGGTACGTTTGGCTGGGAATCGATAAATATCAAGATATTGTCCGGTATTAGGATTCCAGCGGGTAATCTGTGCCCCATCCCACATGGCCAGCCAAATCATACCTTGGGTATCTACGGTTAATCCATCGGCTACGCCCATTCCGGGGGGTAAGGTAAACGCACTGCGCTGGTTACTGATTTCCCCTTTTTCTAAATCATAATCAAAAGCCCATACGGATTTTGAAGCCGAATCGGCCAGATAAAATTGACGGTAATCCGGGCTCCAACCCAAGCCATTTGAAATATGAAGTCCGTCCAAAAGTTTCCGAACTGTGAAATCCGGCTCCATGATATATAACGAGCCAGCTGGGTCGCCATCCGGATTGTTTTTCATCGTACCGGCCAAAAAACGACCAGCCGGATCGCATTTTCCATCATTAAATCGATTGCCGGGTAAATCGTGTTCCACTTCCGCCAAGATGGTGACCTGTTCGGTTCTCAAATCCAAAGCAGCAATTTTGCGGTCCGGGGTAAAGATCAAACCGCCGGATTTTCGCGGTGCTACTGCACTGATGGTGGAAAAATGATTTGAAAGGTTGATCACACGATTATGATTGGTATAAGGGTTATAAACAAAAATCTTTGCATTGGGAATATCTACCCAATACAAAAGATGGTTTTCCATATCCCAGGATGGTCCTTCACCGGTTAAGGCACGCTCATTAACTAAAATTTCGGGGATTAACATGGTAACTCCTTTATTACGCTCTTATGATTGTAGCGAATTTCTTGATTTTTTTCCTGGTTTTTGGAAATCAAATTATATCAAATGTATAATGAGCGTATGATGATCCCCGATAAACAAATCACTGAAATGGAATTACGCCGAAATAACGGTGAACGTGGTTACCCAAAATACATCGCTTATGATGGCATTGTATATGATGTCACCAACTGTCCTCATTGGTTAAAAGAACTTCATGAACGAATGCATTTTCCTGGGCAGGACTTGAGTGGAGAGATGGAAGATGGTCCCCACAAGGCAGACGTCTTTAATCGTCCCTGTGTGAAGATTGTAGGCCGGTTAAAACCACTCGATTAAAAGGATGTTTAAAAAGCTAGCCTGAATTAAATCCGACCTCCAGGAGGGGCAACTGTTAATTTAGCCGCCTTGAATTTTCACCTCCCGGAGGGTTTACTTTTTGTTTGATTAATGTGAAATTCCACCAACCGGTGGGGTGGATAAACTACTTTATAAGGAAAACTGGCGAGTTATTATTTTTTCTTCTTCTTTTTAAATAAAACACCACTCAACAAAACCGCACCCGCACTGATGCCAGCCAGAATTCCAAATAAAATCGATTCGCGCTGACCAAAACGGGTGTGAACTTCTCCTTCTACATTTTTCGCGAACAAAAATACCGTGGAGCTGTTGTTATCCATTGTCACATTATTTGAGATTTGAAAAACAGTGCCGCACTGCTCTTGTTGGATATCCCCTTTTGCAACTAATACCTGGATACCACCTTGTTCAATCTTTACATTTCCCTTTGCAGCAATCACTACTGCTTTCGATGCTGTCATGTGGACATCCTGGCTATCAACCAACACCGCCCCACCTTGATTAATTTCCATGTGGGATGCATCGGCTTTTACAACGCCACCCTGCCGGATCTGTACTTGATCGGCTTGGATGGAATTGGCACCTCCCTGCCGGATACTCACTTCTTTGGCTTGCACCTGATTGGCTCCCCCCTGGGAAATTTCAACGATATCGGCCTGTACCAAATCTTCCACATTGATGTCAATCCCTGCGGTTTCCGTCTCGCCTTTAGCCGTTTCTTCTACCGGGATGTTTTGTTCTTCTGTCATTTTTCACCATCCTATTGTTCATTCAATTGATATAGTCCATCATAACTTAAATCCATCATGAATCAAACTAAATTAAGTTAAAACTGGTCAGCCGGTTAGGTTGATTTTATCCTCCCTGGTAACATGGTTTACCGTTTTAGTCAGGGACCACAGCGATGGATTCCGGTATGCTTAAATCAGCCATTTTTGAGGAGGCAGCCATGCAAAATTTATCTCAACCCGTAATAAAAACCGATCGGTTAAGCAAATCTTATGGAAATATTGAAGCGTTAAAAGATCTGACCTTGACCATCCCATCAAATCAAATCGTTGGTTTTTTGGGACCTAACGGTGCAGGAAAAAGTACCGCGATTAAAATTTTATTGGGTTTAACCCAACCAACCAGTGGTGGAGGAGAAATTTTCGGATTAGATATCGTAAAAGAAAATCCGCAAATCCGCCGCCGCGTTGGCTATCTGGCACAAAACCCAAATTTCTATAATTACATGACCTGTCGAGAAATTCTAAATTACACTGCTCATTTTTTCTTTGAAGGGCCACAAAATAAAATAGACCAACGGATTGATGAAACATTGGAACTGGTAGGATTAACTGACAAAGCTGACCGTCCAATTCGCGGTTTTTCCGGTGGAGAACGCCAGCGACTGGGGATTGCCCAAGCACAGATCAATTACCCTGATCTGTTAATTCTGGATGAACCGGCTGCAGCCCTTGACCCAATGGGACGGCGTGATGTACTTGAGGTTATGGAACGTCTGCGAAAACACACCACTATCTTTTTTTCCACCCACATCCTGGATGATGTGCAGCGTGTCAGTGATCAGGTTGTTATCCTGAATCATGGAAAAATGGTTGCCCAAGGCCGGGTAGAAGATCTATTAAATGCAAAAGAAGGTGTGGTTTTCCAAATTGTCTTTAAAGGAAATGTGGATCAAACGCAACAACGCCTTGAAAATATTACCTGGGTTCAAAACGTGCGAAAAGGCACCCAAAATCACGGTTATCACAAATTAATGGTCAACGTGCTGGACCAGACCCTTGCTGAAAAAGAATTACTACGGGCCGTACTTTCGGACGAAAATGTGCAGGTTTCAGAATTTCAACGACTTAAATTAAATTTGGAAGATGTTTTCCTGCAATTAGTAGAAGGAGAAAATCATGTCGGTTAATCAAGTCTTCATTCAGAATACAACCACTGGTTGGCGGTTAGGTTTTAAAAATTTATTCAAAAAAGAATCCCGTGAATGGTGGCGATCCCGTCGTTGGTGGATTCACCTGATTTTATGGATTGTAATCATCGACGGATTGTTGGCATCAACTTTATTTGGATTAAAAAATATTGCAGCGATGGCAGGTGAGCCTATTTCCAATGCAGAGTTATTGGATTCCGGTTTAAAAACTCTGTTTGGGGTGGCTTCCTTATCGCTTGCGCTCGGTGTGATCATCGTCACACAAGACGAATTTATTGGCGAAAAACAAAGCGGCACCGCAGCATGGACTTTATCAAAACCAGTTTCAAGAGTTTCCTTTTATCTTAGTAAATTTACAGCCAATCTTATTCCCATGTTTTCTGTTATGCTCTTACCACCCCTCATTGTAGGATACGGTATTTTCATCTTCGCGGGATATGAAGTAAATTTACAACAATATTTACTTTCGGGCTTGCTTTTACTCATTCACACCCTCTTTTTTATGACCTTATCACTTTTACTGGGCGTGATCTCTCCTTCCCGTACTGCGCTTTTAGCAGGAACTTTAGGAATTCTATTCGGGGGGCAGCTCTTAAGTGGTGTTATTAAATTCCTACTCTACATGGGGCCGTTTGCATTACCTCAATTAATGCCTGTTGTAACCTTACAGGGTCCAGGCGCAGTCCCCGGTGACTTATGGATTAGCCCTATAGTGAGCTTCGTGTGGAGTATCCTATTTATTGTCGCTGCGATCTGGAGAATTAATCGTCTAGAGTTTTAACACGCACTCTAATTAAAAAACACATTTCTTTTCATTCAAGACGAAAAGAAATGTGTTTTATTATTAACGAATACTGCCTTATTTCTTATTCCCGATTGTGCGATTCTATGTTTGTTTTAAAGAAGAAAAATCAATTAACCTGGTTGTAGAAAATCCCAAATCTCAGCTTTTACTGTCTTTTTTGGTATACCTTACCCAAACCGGAGAAGGATGATTGGCGCCATTTCCTTGAATGACACGGATATCTTCGGACAGTAATTCCAAATCAAATTGTTGGAAGAGTAAACTCGTAATAACCGTCATCTCATTTTTGGCAAAGTTCATACCGGTGCATTTATGCATTCCGCCGCCAAAACCTACAATCGCAAATGGATTTTTTCCCTCTTTCCGTTCCGGCGAAAACCGCAGGGGATCATATACCGCCGGGTCGGTAAATACCTCCGGCAAAGTATGTGAGTTAGCCGCGTTGGCAATTAACTGCCAGCCAACCGGAATTTCATATTCACCTAATCGTATCGGTTCTTCTACTGTACGCAGCTGTACATCAGCAGAAGGCCGCAGCCGGGTTGTTTCATCAATGGCCCAGGCGATGTGATTAAACTCCGCAATTTTTCTGCCATCAATTTCAGAACCAAACGGCAACTTTTCATTAATTTCTTGCTGTACCAATTTTAAGTATTCCGGATGCTGCAGCAGGAGGGTTATTGTCCACGCTGCCTGACCAGCCGTCGTTTCGTGCCCGGCAAACAACAAACCCATGAACAAATTCATGATCATTTCATCGGATAAAAACTCACCATCTTTCATGGGATAGTTCAGTAAAATCGTGATCAGATCTTCATATTCTGATGGATTTTCACGGCGTTTTTGAACAAGCTGGCTGAAAACTTCACGAATTTTTATCCGAGCCCGGTCTCGACGGCGAAATTTAGGCAGCGGCAAATTAGGCGGCAAAACCGGATCAAGGGCGTTACTGATGGCATCGTATTGCTGCCAGAACACCTCACCCAGCTCTTGTTCAAAATGAGGGCCAATAAAAGCTCGTCCAGCCACAAATTGGGTAAGTTTTAACATTGCTGCGCTTATATCCACTTCTCCGGATTCCCCCAGTGAATCAAGCCAATTTTGGACTTCAATATTCATCGCCTGGATATACCCAGCCATTCGTTCTCGGCGGAAGATTTCCTGTAATAAGGGACGTTGGTTGGTATACAGCTCTTTGCTGGCGGTAAACAAAACCTCTCCAAAAGAGGCTTTTAAGAATTGATAACCATCCTGCATATTTAATTCTTTGTCCGTTTGCATATAAAACTGTTTATTGTAATCCGCACCCGTAATAACTACGGCATAACGTGGACCGAGTTTAATAGAAAACAAATCGCCATGTTCCCGAAAGCCACGCTTAAATAAGGATTCACGGTCTTTCATCATTTCCAGCGCATGTCCAACAACGGGATACCCACCGGAGACGATGGGTGGTGTTTTTGTCGTCATTTTTCCTTCTTTCTACCTGGTTTCATTTATATTTATTATAGATGGAATTTGTGAAGAATCGTGCATGTTGTGAAATGAAAAAGCATCATTGGTTAACCTATGGGTTTAAATTGATATAATCATTTTATGACCAAATTGCTTACCATCGGGCAGTTAGCCAAACAAGTCGGTTTACGAACCTCCGCCTTACGTTATTATGAAGAGCAGGGTTTGTTAACACCCGCTGAACGCAGTGATTCCGGCTATCGTTTATACGATCCAAAAGCGGAAATTACCTTGTCATTTATTCAGCGCGCCCAGCGGTTGGGTTTTTCTCTGGCAGATATTCGTGTTTTGTTAAAAAACTGGCAGGACGGTTTGCTAGAACAAGAAACCATCCTGCAAATCACCCAGCAGCGTTATTTTGAATTAGAACGCCAGATGACTCAATCACTGGTGCTGCAGCATGAATTGGGTTTGTTTTTGCAAGATTTGCGCGAAAACCAGGAAAACAAAACCCAAATTGGGGAACCATTGGACACTTTTTTAAAGCGGGTATGTAACAACCCCCTCAGTCAACCCAATGCGGATACCCTTGATTGGTTGTTGAGCCACTCCGGATGTACATTAAACAGCCCGGAAGGGCGTCGTTTGTTAGAGCCGCTGCGGGGCCAGCACATGCATGTCTGGCAGCAAGAAGATCAATACCATATTCTGGTCGTCAGCCAGGATGAAGCCGTTGGCAAAACGTTAGAGCAAATTGCAGCACTCGAAGCGGAGTGCCAGGTGCATGCTCACCATCACAGCGCCCCCCAGTTTGCCAATGATGATGAGGGTTTTTTGTTGGTCGTGCAGGGGGAAAATGCTTTCATTTACGTGCGCTTGTTTTTGATGCTGGAAGCGGGGTAAGTTTTTCAAGAAAAGAATTTGAACCAGCAATTTAATTTAATAACCGGTAAATCGGTTTACAAAAATACAATATTTTGTTATTATGTAAACTAAGAAGTTTCATCTTTGGAGGTAATTATGGGGATTGGTGAACGGATTAAATTAGCACGGAAATGGTCAAGAATGAGCCAGGAGGCACTTTCCCAGCAAGTTCAAGTTAGCAAGATGGCTATTTCTAAGTATGAACGGAACCTGGATACTCCCAGTTCCAGTGTTCTATTACACTTATCTTCAGCTTTAAATGTGCCTGTAGAGTTTTTCTTCCGCCCTCCTTTTATCGAGATAAACTTAAAAACTTTCCGAAAACATGCAACTTTAAAAGTTAAAGATCAGCTTGCCATCGAAGCTCAAGTACAGGAATGGTTAGAACGTTATTTAGAAATAGAAGGACTAATGGAAGACAATAAGGGGGTTCCCTTGTTGCCTAATTACCCAGTTAAAGACATTGAAGATATTGAAGAAGCTGCCTTAAAGTTGCGCAAAGAATGGAATTTAGGTTCAGATGCAATTGAAAACTTAATGGAGCTCTTGGAAGACAAGGGTATAAAAGTCGGTCTTGTTGAAAATTTTGAAAAGTTTGATGCGTGTACTTTTGTTTTCGATGGAGATAAAATCATAGTCACCCGAAAAGGTTTAGAAGGAGACCGCCAGCGCTTTAATTTGGCACATGAATTAGGCCATTTAGTTTTATTAATCAGCGGCGATATCAATGAAGAAAAATCTGCAAACCGCTTTGCGGGTGCATTCCTTGTTCCGGCAATTACCGCAAGGCGTGAATTAGGCGAAAAGCGAACCAATCTTGATGTAAGTGAGCTCTATCTCTTAAAACACAAGTATGGCTTAAGTATGCAGGCTTGGATTTACAGAGCACGAGACTTGGCGATTATCGATCAAACCACTTTTAATCAATTATTTCGACAATTTTCAGTGCAAGGATGGCGGAAAAATGAACCAGGTAAGCCAATTCAACATGAGACCCCTCGCCGTATAGATCGTTTAATTTACCGGGCAATTTCGGAGGAGTATATTTCCCGTTCTCGGGCAGAAGAACTGTTAGGAGCAAAACTCGATAAAGCTTGGGGGTAATTTTTATAAATGGCTGACCATTCGCTACTCTTAATCACGGATACAAATATTTGGATCGACCTTAATCATGGCATGCTATTAGACATCGTTTTTAGACTTCCGTACCAAATTTGCGCATCAGATTTTGCAAGGCAAGAAATCCGAAGTGTTGATGTAACCGAGTTAGAAAAACAAGGATTAATATTTTTAGAGCTGGAACCTTCATCAGTTTTAGAATTATATGAATTACGCCAAGCAAAGAGGGTGATCGCCGTAGCGGATTTTGCTGCATATCTACTAGCAAGACAACGATCCGGGATACTGATAACCGGAGACCGCAACTTGGCAAGCTTTTCTGAATCTAAAAATATAACGGTGCATGGCTTATTGTGGTTATTGGATGAGATGATTCATTATGAATTATTAGGATTTACAGAAGCAGCTCACGCATTGGATAAGATTTTAAAGATGGGTGCCCGTTTGCCCAAACTCGAATGTGAGAAGCGTATTCGCCTATGGGCAGGGAATTTATAGGAAGTGACACCTACATGAGCATTCACAAATTGGGTTTCTGGCTAATTATTTTTTGTCTTATCTTATCAGCATGTCAATCTGAACAGCCGTTAACTTCTATTGAGGCAGCAACAATCGTATCTGCGATTACCGATACGCCAACCATAACATGGACACCACGCCCAACCAGGATGATAACCCCTACGATCACACCTACCCCACCGCCCTATCCGCTTTCTGAAAACGGACCCTGGTTATTAGTAAAAAATTCGAACAATCAATTTTTGATCCGTGATTTAAATGGTAAGGGGATAAATTATTCCTCACTCCCATCAGTAGAAAGCCCCTTATATAGAAATGATTTCTTAATTTCTCCAAACGGAAGACATTTTGCGGTTGTAATAGAAAACCCACCAGATGACGAAGGCAACCCGGTTATGGGTGATTTTAATAATCAAATATGGATTATCCAACTACCAACTTTGGAAATTGTGGAGAAAATCCGTTTAGTAAGCGAGGAATATAAAGATTTATTAGAGGAAAATAACGTATTATTGGATGGCTATTTACGTGAAAGTTCAAAGGGTTGGTCACATAATGGAAGGTTCTTCGCTTTTACTGCTATTTTAGAGAATGGTTTATCTGCCATTTATTTATACGATACGCAAACAGATACTATTTTTCCAGGTGTTAACACCACTAAACATACCGCATTTGTGGAATGGTCTCCTGATAGTGATTTATTTGTGTTTAATCAATATAACGATGATATGAGCGAGTTTGGTTTTGGAGGACTTAACCATAATGTTTGGGTTTCAAATTTGGAACAGGATACACGTTTCATTTACCAACCAGAAGTGGATGGTGATACTTTATTAAATTGGCTTGATAATACTACCATTTTGGTTTCTGGGGCCGGCATTGAACCTCCTTTATTCAGGATGCGTGCCTATGATTTGGGAACGGGGCAAATGGAAGTTGTATATGATGATTTTTTTTGTTCTTTCGCAGTATCACCCTCGCAAAATATTTTTCTTATCACAAAATGCTTAATCGGGGAATTTGATGTAAATCCTGTTACTTTTATTTATAATGCTGAAGATGAAACTACTACTTTTGTAGCAGAAGGAATGAGTTTTTTTCCAGTCTGGGTTGAAGCACAAAAAATGTTTATCGCTCCACTGGAAAAACAATTGGGAGAGGATCAATTTGATCATCATATCATTGCGGTTGATCCCCAAGGATCAGTAAAGTTTACAATCAATGATGTGGCAAGGTTTGAGGTTTCTGAAGATGGAAATTATTTCTTGCTTCAAAAAACAGATGGGGCATATGCTCTATATTCATCAGAAGGAGAATTAATTAACAAAAATTTTACAGAGGGGAAAGCTCGATGGAGTCCTGATTCTAGAAGTATATTTGTTTTTCCGCAAAAGCAACAAATCTATCAATGTTTATTGTATCGTTACGATAAAGAGAACGACTGGGCTGAAAACAGTTTTTCGGTTCCACTGAGAGATTGTGAATGGATGGAGATTATCCAGCCGAAAGTGCTGGATGAAGAATAAGATTATCTTTTTTTACACTTTTCCTGAAGAGCCTTGTCCATGCATTTGTTTTATAGTTGCATGCTAGAGTAGTGTCATAACGAAGGAGCTTTTCAGCCGGTACCGCCCCATCTATAGCATTTCCCTTTTTGCTGATTTGCCAAAGTGACAAAGACGAAACGATTGAAGCAATCTGTTAAGATTATTTATCAAATTAAGTATTTGATTTACAGAAACCCGATTGAAATCAAAGCAATTATTTTGTAATGGGCAAGGAATAGTTGGGCATATGTGTAATAGGACGATTTGTTTACCCTGTAAATCTGCAAATATATTTGAAGGTTAACGGGGCTTGCCCAACCTACACTTTTATTCACGTTTTTTTGTGGGGACCGAGGTTGCTTTCTTCCTGCAAATTTACAACAAAAAAGCCTGTTGGTTTCAACAGACTTTTTTATGGCGGGGAGGGTCGCGCAGCACTCCGTAGGAGCTCGCGAAGCACTCCGAAGGAGCTGGGATTCGAACCCATTCACCTTGTCTGCAACTCAACACTCATATGAAAGATAAGCTGATAACAAAAAAGCCTGCCAATTATGACAGACTTTTTTCATGGCGGGGAGGGCGGGATTCGAACCCGCGGTCGAGCTATAAACCCGACAACCACTTAGCAGGCGGCCCCATTCAACCACTCTGGCACCTCCCCATGCAGGGATTAAATTTTCAGCGGAGGGAGAGGGATTCGAACCCACGGTGAGTTGCCCCACACCTGTTTTCAAGACAGGCGCCTTAAACCACTCGGCCATCCCTCCATCCAGGATCAAATTCTCCCAGCGTGCCCCGATTTTATCACAAAGGCTTCCAACCGACAAGAATTCTTTCCTTTTGTCAAATCAAAAAAACACGCAGGTCGTTTTCACCCACGTGTTTTTCGAATGGATTATTTATCTATTTCACAACGTAATTGATCGCTTTGGCTGGGATGTAGATCACCTTACGAACGGTGCCGCTTTCGAGATGTTTGGCGACGATCTCAACCTGGCGAGCTGCCTGGTCAACTGTCTCCTGATCATCATCCCGGTTGATCACAATCGTGCCGCGCAGTTTTCCATTAACCTGAATCGGAATTTCAACCGTATCTTCCTTCACCAGAGCCGGATCAACTTCCGGCCAGTCACTGGCGTGAACACTGCCTTTACCACCCAGTTTTGCCCAGGCTTCTTCCGCAAAGAAAGGCATAATTGGGGCAAAGGCCTGCACCAACATCCGTAAATCGGCCGGGTTAACCGCCCCACCATGATCGGAAATACCGTTTAAGGTTTCCATCATTTTGGCAACAGCGGTATTAAATTTGAAGTTACTCAAATCGAAGTTCAATTTGTCTACGGCTTTATGGATCAGGGCTTTAATTTCCTTGGGCGTTTCGCTGTGGGTACCCGCTTGGGTTTCCACCAGACGTTCAAATCGTTCCAAGAAACGTTTCACACCCAACAAGGCGCGTTCGTTCCAGGCCATGGTGGCATCAAACGGACCCATAAACATCATGTAAGCGCGCAAAACATCGGTGCCATATTCATCAATGAGGACATCCGGCACAATCACATTCCCACGGCTTTTACTCATACGTTGATTGTCAGGCCCCAGAATAACACCGTGCGACATACGGCGGTAATACGGTTCCGGCACGTCAGCCGGAACGACACCCAAATCGTACAGGAACTGATAAATAAAACGAGAATAGAGTAAATGCAAGGTATTGTGTTCGTCACCGCCAATATAAACATCAATCGGCATCCAATACTTCAGCTTTTCCATATCTGCCAGGACATCGTCATTATTCGGATCAACAAAGCGCAGGAAATACCAATCCGAACCTGCCCAATTCGGCATGGTGTCGGTTTCTCGTTTTGCTGGTTCACCGCATTTCGGACAGGTCGTTTCTACCCATTCGGTGATATTTGCCAGAGGGGATTCGCCGGTATCCGTCGGTTCATATTTTTCCACATCCGGCAGTGTGATTGGCAAATCACTGACAGGAGCCGGTACCCAACCGCAGCTTTCACAGTGGATCATTGGAATCGGTTCACCCCAATAATGCTGGCGGCTGAAGATCCAATCTCGTAAATGGTAAGAAACAGATGTTTCGCCTTTATTATGGTCATTTAACCATTTGATCGCTGCCGGGATGGCTTCTTTGACGGTTAATCCATTAATCGGGCCGGAGTTAACCATTATGCCTTCATGTTCGGTGTAAGCAGCCTGGCTAAAATCCCATTCATCCGTGGTTTTTATGATCGGTCGAATTTCGATGCCATATTTGGAAGCAAAGTCATGGTCGCGTTGGTCGTGACCAGGAACCGACATGATCGCACCTGTTCCATAGGTGGGTAAAACAAAGTCGGAAATCCAGACCGGGATCTCTTCTTCCGTAGCCGGGTTAATGGCCGTTAAACCGCTAAAAACACCGGTTTTTTCGTAGGACAATTCCACCCGCTCCATATCGGATTTTGTGCGAGCTCTTTCGACATATTCTTTTACACCGGGTTGGTCCAGACACAGTTCTGCAACCAACGAATGTTCCGGGGCAACCACCATAAAGGTTGAACCCCACAAGGTGTCCGGCCGGGTGGTGAAAACTTCCAGTTCGCGGTCATGACCAACGATGTCGAAACGGACTCGCGCACCTTCACTGCGTCCAATCCAGTTAATCTGAGCCGCTTTAACTTTCTCGACAAAATTCGTTTGTTCTAATCCATCGATCAAACGATCTGCATAATCGGTAATTTTAACAACCCATTGACTGATACGGCGGCGTGAAGTAGGTGAACCACAGCGCTCGCAGTTCCCATTAACCACTTCTTCATTTGCGAGGCCAACCTTACAACTGGGGCACCAATTGATGGGCATCTCCTGTTTATAAGCCAAGCCTTTTTCAAACAATTTAATAAAGATCCACTGGGTCCACTTGTAATACTTGGGGTCGGTTGTATCGACAATCCGCTCGTAATCAAAGGAAAGCCCCAGGCGCTCCATCTGCCGTCGAAAGGTGGCAGTGTTTTCAGCGGTTACATCTTGCGGCTTGCGGCCAGTTCGGATGGCATAATTTTCAGTTGGAAGACCGAAAGCATCCCAGCCAATCGGAAAAAGCACATTTTTACCCTGCATTCGTTCATAACGGGCATAAACGTCTGCGCCGGTAAAAGTGAATGCGTGACCGATATGTAATCCGGACCCGGAAGGGTAAGGGAATTCAGCCAGCACGTACTTCTTCGGACGGCTATCAAAATCTTTAGCGTGCCTGTGAGCCATTGTTTCCTCCTTTAAAAGATAGTAAAAATAAAATCCTTCCAATTGTACAATAAAAGGGGAATTTAAGGGAAAACTAAATATATCTATGGATTTTGATTGATTTTTGCCAACCTGGTACAATCTTGCAACTATATAAGTATCCAATACTCAGAGAAAATACATGACAGTGCTTCCATATCGCTACCAGCTTCAAAATCTTGATCTTGACACGGAACTGAACACTTTTCTGGATGTTTGTAAGGACATAACAGAGGCAGAAATCGGTTTGTTTTTATTATCCAATCCCGATACAATGAGTTTTCAGTTAAACACGGTTATCGGCGCTCACCCACAAGCCAGCCGCTGCCCGGATAAACTTGCCTGGGATAGTATCAATGAAGATTATTTATGGGTCGAAGATCCTAACCAGTTGTCGGAACTTTCCCAATGGTTGGAGCATCAGATTCATAATGTGCTTTGTGTCCCCGTTATTCACAAAGAAAAAACGCTTGGGGTTATCCAGCTAATCAATAATACTTATATCGATAAAGTGTCCACAGTTCAGAAACAAACCCGTTTATTAGGACAACACTTGGTTTCTTCGTACCATCTTTACGAGAGCAACCGTTGGTCAGGCCGTTTACAGCAATTACTGGAATTTATTGGAAATATCAGCGCATCCCTGGTTCCTGACGAAATTTTACGTATGATGATGGAACAAATCTCCTTGTTACTGGATGCAGAGGCAGCTTCCTTGTTTTTGATTGAAGAAAACAGTGGGGACGCCATCTTACATATTTCTTCCCGTGCAGATCACCGGGTGGTGGAAAATTACCGCGTACCACGTGGAAAAGGAATCATCAATCACGTACTTGCAACGGGTGAAACGATTATCGTTAACAACGTAGACCAGGATAACCGCCACTTTAATGGGGTGGATGCTATATCCAATTTTGAAACCCAATCGATATTGGCGGTTTCCTTACAGTCGCACCGCATTGAGTTAGGGAAACAACGCGGAACCTCCAAACCGAGAACGATTGGGGGCTTAGAGATCATCAATAAAATGAATGGCGAGTTTACAAAAATGGATGTTTCGCTGGCTGAAATTTTTGCAAGCCAGGCTGCTACAGTCCTACAAACCGCTACCCTCTACAACGAAATGGATGATCTGTATAAACAGCTGCTGGGCAGCCTGATGCACGCAGTGGATGCAAAAGATCCTTATACAGAACGTCATTCTAAGTCCGTATCGGAATACGCAGTTGCAATCGGGCATGAATTAAATCTGCCGTATGAAGTGATCAATCAACTGGAAATCGGCGGCTTACTGCACGATGTAGGTAAGATTGGCATTCCGGATGATATCTTGAAAAAATCCTCGATCTTAACCCGCGAAGAATATCATGAAATTTACCGACATCCAAAAATTGGGTATAAGATTATGCAAAAGGTGCAGTTAATGGGCGGGGATGTTTTAAGAGCAATCGTGGAACATCACGAGCGGTTGGATGGCAGTGGGTATCCCTTAGGGCTAAGGGGAGATGAAATTTCTTTGGCAGGTCGGATCGTTGCTGTTGCAGATGTATTTCACGCCCTCATTTCTAACCGTCCATACCGCACAGCCATGCCTCCCGAAGCTGCTTTTGCGGAGTTATATAACGAAGCGGGATTTCGATTGGATAAAAGCTGTGTGGAAGCATTAAGAAAAGCTTATGACAGTGGCAAATTAAAATTATCCGAAAATCGAAATTATTTTTAACCCAAAAATCCGGATGTTTTAATCAGGCGAATAAATTGATTAACCACTTCGGGGTCAAATAATTTGCCTTTTTGCTCTGTAATATACTTTAATGCGTCTTCAACCTTCCAGGCTTTACTGTACGGTCTGTCAGATATTAATGCATGGAAAACATCAACCACAGCAAAAATACGGGCAGCTAAAGGAATTTCTTGCCCTTTTAATCCTTTTGGATAACCGCTGCCATCCCAACGTTCGTGATGGTAAAGTGGTATATCCAAAGCCGGACGCAAAAACTCAATCGGATATAACAAATCCCATGCATACTGCGGGTGTTTGCGCATCTCTACCCATTCTTCATCGGTTAATTTGCCTGGTTTTAATAAAATACTGTCCGGAATGCCCATTTTGCCAATGTCGTGCAACAAAGCACCCCGGCGGATGTGGGTTAACTCTTCTGCCCGCCGAATTCCCATCATTTGGACAAGTTTCATGGTGTACTCCATCACCATTAAACTATGTCCGCCTGTTTCATGATCTCGAAGTTCAAGCGCTCTTGCCCACCCAGCGATTGTTTTGTCGTAGGCAAATAACATATCACGGTTTGCTCTTTGCAACTTATCAATCAGTTGAGCGTTTTCAATGGCAATCGCCGTTTGTTGGGCCAGATCATATAAAAACCCTTCCCAATCATCATTCACCATTAAAGGCGTACGATGAAACAATTCCAGCACACCCAACATCTGCCCTTTGGTTTTAAGCGGAAGGGCGTAATAAGATACGAGTTTTTCCCAGGGAAGCTGGTCAAAATACGGTTTCCACAGCGGAGCACTTGGAATATCCCCAATGAAAAGAGAGTCACTATTCATCATGACCCATTCAGCAGGGCCCTGTTTTACAGAAACCAGTGATTCGCGCTCCATGGGTTGTTTAAATCCAATTCCTCGCCCAAACTCCAAGAAGGTACTTCCTTCCACAACCAATAAAATATCCGCGGCATCCACTTTTAGATGATTTACGATCTGGTTTAATAAAAAGGTCATGCTGTTATACAAATCAACATTACCGGTGATCATACGATCAATTTCCCGCAGGGAATTTAATCGGGCAAGCTGTTTTTCCTTAAGTCCGTTTAATTTTTCACGCTGAATAGCATAGGCTGTAATTTCAGCAATTGCAGTTAATAAGCGGACATCCTCATCCTCCCAACTGCGATTTGCACCGACTTCTACCATTCCAATCACTTGATCTTCTGCAATCATCGGAGCAATTAATAAAGCTTTAACTCCCCCAGAATATTTAAGAATGGATGGTCCTGGTTCTTCCTGTATATTATTGTTTAGATAAACCGCTCCATTTCGCATCACCCAACCGGCAGCACCAGTCTCCAAAGGAATTCGGACACCATTTTGAGCCGAAAAATACCCTTCTGATACGGTGAAATAAATCTCCTGGCTGTCTTCATCAAACAAGGCGATAGAACAACCATCTGCTTCCATCGTTGTTCTTAAACAATTGATTACAATTGGGTAAATTTGTGCTTCCGTTTGAATTTTTCGCAAAGCCTGTGCAATTTCAACCACTGCGGTTAATTCACGTTCCCGCTGCTGCATGTCAACTAGCTGCATATTTAATTGCAGGGTACGTTCTTTTACCTTTGCCTCTAATTCCAAATTTAACAACCGTAATTGCGCTTGGGTTTGTTTTCGTTCAATAGCCACCGCAATTTGATTAGAGATAAATTCCAATAATGCTTTATCTTCTTTGGTATAAAAATAGTCTGGCTGGTCATACGATTGGACTGTCATTACGCCAATTACTTTATCGCTTTGGGTTTTGAGAGGCACGCCCAACCATTGATACGGTAAGGCATGGGATGGCAGTTTATTCACCTGTAAAAGCATCTCACGAATATGTTTCTGATCCAAAAATACAGTTTGTTTGCTGTGAATTACTCTTTCCGTTAAACCAGCCGTTAATTTGCGCGGATTGGGTGTAGAAGTATACTGATCAACATAATAAGGAAAACTAACGATATCTGTCTCTTCTTCATACAAAGCAATGTAAAAATTGTAGGCCGGCATTAAATTACCAACAATTTCATGAACAAACGTGTACAGAGAATCAAGATCTTCTGTAGAACCGGCAGCTTCTGAAATCATATATAAAACACTTTGTAAATGTTCAGCCCGTTTGCGTTCAGTGATATCTAAAAGAACACCCACCAAACCAGCTGATTCATTGGCTGTGTTGGAAAACACCGCTTTGTTCAGAATAATATCCCGGGTCTGATTGTTTTTTGAAGTGACACGCACCTCGAAGGAATCCGTACCTCCCTTTTGGATCAATTCCAGATCGGAGGCATGATAACTCTCTCCATCTAACACCGGCCAAATTTCACTGGCTTGTTTTCCCAACAATTCTGATTTTGTAAATCCAGTTAATTGCTCATAAGCCAGATTACTGCCAATATATTCGCCTTTTTCGTTTTTGTAATAAATTGGTGCCGGGATGGTATCCATCAATAATTGCAAAAACGACTGCGCTTCAAGCAGTTGGTTCGTGCGTTCCTGAACCCGGATCTCTAAACGTTCATTAAGGTCCTGTAATTTTGCTTCCGCTTCTTTTCGGTCGGTAATATCAAGGATATAAAAATTATATTCAACAAAATCCTCGTTTTGTCGTTTAAAAATATAGGTAAAATCAAAAACCCACCGTATCTCACCATCAGCGGTCAGAATACGATATTCTTCGCCCATGTAAGCTGACGTTTCATCAATAAACGTTTTACCCATATCATACTGAAAGACCAAGTCCCGGTCATCTTTGTGAACGATATCCTTGTAGGAGATTTTTCCCTGCAAAAAATCTTTCGCCTGGTACCCAAACTGGCGAATATTGGGGGAAACATATAACATCTTGCCAATTTTGCCTGGTTCTACCAGTTGTTTAAAAATCACCACAGGGCCATTGGTAAATAAATCTCGTTCTACATTAAGCCTCTCCTCAATTTGTTTCCGCTCCAGGGTGATCGTAATTTGCGTGGAGATAAAACTTAATAACTCCTCATCCGTTTTTGTGTATTTTTTTTGTTCATCATAAGACTGGAGTGCCATGCCACCCAAAATTTTTCCGGCTGTGTTTTTTAACGGAACACCCAACCAGTATTTAGGCAAACTGCCAATCACGCTGATCTCGCCCTCTTTGGATAATTTCTGAATATCTTGTTCTGACAATAACAAGGGCTGGCCCTGATTAATTAGATATTCTGTTAGACCACGTTTTTTCTTGCGGTTGCGCGCCTGGATTAATACATCTTCTGGATTTAAATAATCTTGCTGATCCACATAATAAGGAAAACGGATGAACTGAGCATCCTCATCGTAGATGGCGATATAGAAGTTTTCCGCAACAACAAATTTCCTTAAGGTAGCATGTACTTGTTTATAAAAGTTATCCAGGTTATCCGTAAGGTTGGCTGAGGTTGCAATTTCTAAAATTGCCTGATGAAAATATTGGTCTTTCTCTTTTTCGTATAAATCCTCAATACAATAAACAAAAAATCTACCTTGTTCTGTTGTGAGGTCTGAAATCCGAACTTCAACTGTTTTTCCTGCAATATCTTTATCAGCATTTTTAATAAAACCCGGGTAAAGTATCAGGTTTTTTGTATCAAAATATGCAAAAAACTTATATTGATCTTTCAAATTGAGCGTTATTTTTCTTTTTAGAATATTCGAAAAATCATCATTAACCCAGGATAACGCTGTTTTATTAACGTATTGAATGAGTCCATTCCAATCAACAATAAAGACAGCCTCTGAAACCCCATCATATAAGGTGTTTAGAATTGATTGATTTAATCCAGGAATATTCAAAATTAATTCCAATCTTGTTTAAATAACCAAACTAATTGTATCAAAAAGTAATTTTAAGGTAGGTGTTTTTCCCAGGCAAAGTTTTCCTTTGCCTGGGAAAATTGATTAATCGTTATTAAATTGGAATTTTTCGACAACTTTCATTAAAGTTTGTGCTAAATCTGCCAGGGCTTGAGCGGATGCAGAAACTTCTTCTACCTGGGCGGTCATCTCTTCACTGGAAGCTGAAACTTCCTCAATTGCGGCGCTATTTTCTTCGGATACAGATGCAATCGATTCAATTGCCAAAGAAACCTCGCTTGAACTAGCCGACATTTCCTCTGTTGCAGCTGTATTTTCCTCCACAACAGCAGAAACCGTTTCGGAAGCTTGCACCAATTCAATTGTTAAATTTTCCATACTTTTCACAGCACTTACCGCTTGCTGAGACTCTTTGTAAACCGCTTCGGATGCTTGTAAGATACTATCCAAGGCTGTTCCCGCACTGTTTGCACGCACCACTCCATTTTCCACCTCTATGCCACTTTCTTGCATGGCTTTTACAGCTTCATCCACTGTGGACTGAATGGTTTCAATTAAGTCTCCAATTTCTTTGGTCGCATTGGTTGACCGTTCCGCTAATTTCCGTACTTCGTCTGCTACAACAGCAAATCCTTTGCCGTGTTCACCTGCTCGAGCAGCCTCAATTGCCGCGTTCAGTGCCAATAAATTTGTTTGGGAGGCTATATCTTCAATCGTTTCCACAATCATTCCGATTTGTGTGGATCTTTCACCCATTTCCTGAACTTTTTGCGCGGATAAACCTACTCTTTCTTTGATGGTTTGCATACTCTCAATCGTTTCCAAAACGGTTTTGGCACCTGATTTTGATTGTTCGCTGGATGTTTGTGATTGAAGGGTTACCGTATTAACATTTCCGGCTACCTGGGTGATTGTATTCGATATTTGTGTGGTAATACTTGCAGATTTACTCACCGCCTTTGCTTGTTCCTGTGCACCTAAAGAAACACCTTCTATAGCGCGGCTCATTTGTTCAATAGAAGCAACCGTGCGATTAAACGCCTCGGATTGTTGGGTAACCCCACTGGCAACTTGTTGAATGGTTGTTGAAATTTGTGAAGTCGCTAAACCGGCCTGATTGGAAGCGGAAGCCATCTCGTTGGATGCGCTGGATAATCTCATTGAACTAGCGGCTACATTTTTTACTGATTCTCTTAAGCTTAAAACCATTTCTAAAAAGGCATTTCCCAACTCATCTTTTTCATTTTTCGGTTTTGGTTCAACACGTAAATCGCCTTGTGCAATGGTTTGGGCAATATCAGCCATATCTTGGAAATAAACGGTTAAATCTGTAAATCGTTTTCCCATCAACCCAATCTCATCATTACGCGCTGTAATTTTTTGGGTTTGTTTTTGGTCAAAATCTCGTAACGTATCACCCTGTGCTAATCGTTGAACAGCAGTTACTAAAATATTCACTGGTTTACTGACCGTCCTTCCAATCACAAACCAAATGATTAAGAGCCCTAATAAAAATAGGCCGGCACCTAAAATAATCATATTGCGCATTGTGCCTGCCGCTTCTCTTAATAAAACACCCTCGGGTACTGTTATCACAAGACTCCACGGCGTGGTTGTTTCACCTATTTGAATTGGCATAAACAGGGTTGCTTGTCGGTTATTAATTTCAAAATATGTTTCGCTGTTCTTAATTAAATCTAAAATAAATTCTTCCTTTTCAGGAGAAATCTCTTGGATGGTTTTCCCTACAGATTCCGGTTGTTCGGAAGATCCAACGATCATGCCTTCATGAGAGTAGATCGTAATTTCACCTTTTCCATCATAAATATTTACCTGATCGGCCAGTTCTTGCAGGAAGTTGACACTTATATCTACACCAACAATACCTAAAGCTTCTCCATTAACCAAAATTGGAGATACCAAAGAAGGTAATAAAACATTTAAATTGTTTACTTCGTATACAAAAGGCTCCGTGAAACATTCGGTCTTTGTTGTAACTGGGCACAAATAGTAAGGGTCCGTTTCATAGGCAAAAACAATATCTTGCGCAATACTACCATCACCTGTAGGAGCCCAATAGGAGATAAATCGTCCAGTCTCATCATGGCCGGGAGCGCCTACATACGCTGAATCACGTCCATCAAATGCGTTTGGCTCCCAGACCGTATAAACGCCATAATAATCCAAATTACTATTCATTACTTCACGGATCATGACATTTACTTGCTCTCGGGTCATCACTTCTTTCCCCGTTCCGGTTTTTATTGCGGCTAAAGCCTGAGACATGGTTCGTGCACTGAGCATTGCCTCATTTAACTGTGTTTGAATGACCTCTTGTTGATCATTACCAATATTTTTCATTTTTTGCTCGGCTACATTGGATGCCAAGCGGAAAGCGGTGATTGAGGCATAAGGCACCAATACAATCCCTACTGTTAATAAACAGATCCCAACCCATAAGGAAACTTTCGCTTGTAATGAATTTAGATTCAACAATTGTCTTTTTTTCATCATAGAGACCTCTCTTTTATTAAAAAACCCTGGAGTCCCCAGGGTTTTTTAATGTATAAAAATATATTTTTTATCATAACGCTCTGATTTGAGATTCCTATAAAATTAATGTAAAAAAACCAGCAATTGAGCTGGCTTTTTACATTTTTAATTTGTTATTTAAATCCTAATGGCTAATCCCGTCGTTATAAAGAATGATCAAAAGGATCCATTTCCTTTAAAAAATGAGGGTCAATTTCCGAAGAAAGTGAAAATCCATTTTTTTCCCAAATATCGGATGCCAAGTTAAAGGAATCCGATTCTATGCCAAATTTTGAAAAATACTGACAAACCCGGGTTACATCCCGCAAAAAGATGGGCCAGGCATGGAGATTTTGGCGGGGATCAATTGCCTGAGGAAAATCGATTAAGCAAATTTCACCTTCCCAATACAAAATATTGTAAGCTGAAAGATCCGCATGAACTCGATGGTTCGCTAACATCAATTCCACATTAAACAAAACACGGTCAAAAAGTGACTTCGCCTCTTTTTTGTTGATTGAAACCTCATTTAAGGTCGGAGCAGCCGTAAAATCATCGCCAAAAAAAGTCATCAGGATGGCATTATCCGCGCTGGCATGAGGCACAGGAATATCCGCACCAGCATCCAAAAGGATCTGCATTGTTTTCACCTCATGCTCAATCCAGGAAGCGTGCGAAAGTTTTAATCCATACGAAGATTTTTTCTGGATGGCATAACTGGCCCGTTTATCATGAATGATATGTCCATTCTCATCCAAATAATCTCGTCCTTCACGATAAAGGTGATCATTTTTTAAATTACGAAATTGGCGTGGGCGATACACTTTGGCAGCCAAATACTTTTGTCCACTGGATTCATCCGCCAGACACTGGTAAACCGATGCTTCTTTACCGCCTTTAATCAGACGCAAAACATCTTGAATCCAATGCTGCTGGTAAAAACCTCCCAACGATTTTTCTAACCAACCGGCTTCATAACGGGAAGCCTGGTAGGTGAACGTAAGGGTATCTTCATTAAGTTGCGCCGTACTGTCCTGTATGATATTTTCATTTCCAGGATTCTGTTGTTTCTTTTTTGTTTTTTTTCGACGTTCGGAACGGGACAAACCACGAATGGGGGGAATTTGCTGTTCATCGTCGTCAAAATCATAAGCGTCCATGTGAGGACACATAATTACACCTCTGAATATTTGGTTATATTTTTAACAATTAAATCAACATAGCAGACAGGTTTGAATTTTTTTTACCATAAAACCATTCAAGTCAAAACAGCTCTTCATCAAACGGATGGTTTTGGCGAAATAAAAATAAAAAACCACAAGCCGGATATGCGCCTGTGGTTCTGTTTTTAATAAAACAGACTGCTAAAAAGAAAACAAAACATGAGGCGCATCATTTTGGGGTAAATACCCACACGTATAGATGATTTTACACATAACCTGCGCCTCCTTTCCTCTTAGCCTGGATTTAATAACCGATTCAAAGTCTATCAAAAAACAGAAAAAATAACACCTGGTCATTGGACCAGGGTTTTTATGATTAATCCTTTGTTTTTGAACAATTTTTTGAAGTTTTTGTTACACTATACTTATGGAAGCGATCACTTTTGCATTATTTGCCAAACCAGGCAGGGCGGAACAAGAAACCCTTCTATTTACAAAAAGTCTACGTCAATTTGGCGGTATCTACAAAAATGCACCGGTTTGGGTTATGACGTTAGAGAGCAGTCCGCTTTCAAAAGATACAGTAACCCAATTAGAAAAATACCGGGTTCAATTACAAACTGTGGAATTAGCAGAAGACCTGATCAATTTTCCCTTTGCTGTCAAATCGATGATCGCTGGTTTAGCTGAAACACTCATAAAAGGAACCAGTCAGTTACTGGTCTGGCTGGATCGAGACAGTCTGATCATTCAGGAGCCAAATGAACTGATTTTGCCAGCAGGAAAAACGTTGGGATACCGCCCGGTAGATCACAAAAATATTGGGTCGCCTTATGATGAACCGCCGGATGATTTTTGGGAAACGCTATACCAACATAATCAGGTTTCGCCGGATAAAGTCTTTCCCATTTTAACCTCAGTAGATCAAATTCATTTGCGTCCCTATATCAACGCGGGCATGTTGGTCGTTCGACCAGAAGCCGGTTTATTACATCAATGGGGATCCGCCTTCAATAAAATCTACCAGCACCCTGAAATTACGCCTTATTATGAAATACATCCGCTCTACAAGATATTTATCCATCAAGCCGTGTTATCCGCCATGTTGACCCACGTGCTGCCTTTTGAAGAGTGGTTCGAACTGCCCTATCAAATTAATTACCCACTCCATATGCATAAAAATTATCCAACCCAAAAGAAACCGAAGGATATTCACCAAGTGGTTACCTGCCGTTATGACACTTTTTTTGAAGACAAAAATTGGCAAGAGCAAATATCTTTACCTGACCCGTTCGGTTCCTGGTTGCTCCATAATATATCCCCTTTGTTGGATTCAATCGCCAAGGAGATCCATTAATAAGTTTGCTCATATCTTCTTTACAAGCGTTCTGTTTTAATCCATGATTCCCGAGTAAAATTAAATTCCAAGCTGTTCTATGGGAGGCTGTATGTCACAATCCATTCTGGAAACCCACACATTTACTCAGTTTTTAATTAAGGCAAAACAAAACACCTATGCTGGCGGCGGGGATTTTACAAAATCCTCTCGACCTACTTCCAAAGACCTGACATTTAAAGAAGGAGAGTTGGTTTACCTGGATTCCTATCTGGGTGATTTGGACTTTTTAGGGGAAGAAGCGGTATGGTATCAAAATAAGCCTGTTTGGGGAATGAATTATTTTGGACGGATGACCACAGAAAAAACACCCACTGGTTTTGGTCAATTCTTAAAATCAACCTTACTGCAGGTACCCGAAGAAATGCCATTCCGCGGACCGGAAGAATACAGCGAAGGGGAATTTCGATATACATGCACTGTGGAAGGTGATCTAACCTGGTTTCGCGGTAAAGAACTTGTCTTTTACAAAGGTGAAAAAATCTATCAACTCTACTTCCACGGGGGAAAAATTCGTTCGGTGGGATAAAACGAATTATTTCTTTTATAAAAGTCTTATTATCCATTATTAAAAAGACCTGGAAGGATGCACAAGTCTACATAAATACTTATGCATCCTTTTATCTGTGTCTTTTGTAACGTAAATTCAGAAAGCTTTTGGATTTTTCTCCAGCCAATGATACCGTCTTGCTTCAACAACACGTTAAAAAGGCTATGCTTTTGCAATAACCCAATGGAAATAAAATTAACGGCACACCGTATAATCGAATAAATCCGAAGTGAACTTCGTTATATTTATAGAAAGGCACAAAAAAGACGATGGTTGTTGCAAGCATACAACAAATAGATATGGAAACCGAACTGATTTCCCGCGCCCAAAACGGTGATCGTGATGCGTTTGGAGATCTGGTTTCTAAATACCATCAGGCAGTGATCCGTGTGGTATATCGTATGTGTGGTGAAATGCACATCGCGGAAGACGCAGCCCAAAATGCATTCATCCGCGCCTGGCAAAACTTACCAAATTACCAACCATCTGCAAGTTTTCGAAGCTGGTTATATCGTATTGCCATCAATGCAGCCTTAGATATGCTGCGCCGGGAAAAACCGGTTG
Organism: Anaerolineaceae bacterium; assembly: GCA_002702705.1. GTDB lineage: Bacteria > Chloroflexota > Anaerolineae > Anaerolineales > Anaerolineaceae > UBA6170. Next base: position 15,451 of record PABH01000004.1, on the reverse strand, counting down.
TGGACATTGAGAACACTGTCATTAGCCAATCTTTTAAAGTGGAAAGACATCTCATGAAGGAAGAACAAACCCAGCTTGTAAAAAGAACGATTCTGAGTTTGCCGGAAACAAGCCGCACGGTTTTGATCTTACGGGAATATGAAGAATTAAGTTACAAAGAAATATCAGAGACTTTGGATATCCCTGTGGGAACCGTGATGTCAAGATTAAATTATGCTAGAAAAACCTTAGCCAACGCGTTAAGACCCAGTTTGGAGGACGTATGAATCAACACATTGAAACCTGGATTGATGCATACCTTGATGGTGAATTAAATGAAAAACAAATCGCGAAGTTTGAAAAACACCTGGAAACCTGCCCACAGTGTTTGGAGCTGATAAACGAGCGTGAAAAACTTTCCGGTCTGCTGCAAACCTATCAATTACCGGATACCTTTAAAAATACGGAACAGTTTATCCATGATATTAATATGCTTTTACCTCGGGAACAAACAAGAGTTTTCAAAAAACCTCGAACTGGTGGCTTCTGGTTGATAGGATCGATCGGTTTATTGATTTTACTGACATTCACTCAAGTCATAAACCTGATCAGCAACCTCTTGCTGCTCGTACCCGGTGTAGATACGCTGGTAGATCAGGCCGCAGCACTACCAGGTTTAATTCAGACGACAGTGCCCTGGCTCCAGCTTTTTTTTGAACAGTGGTTCACTTTCAGCGGTTGGGGATTCGTTTATGGGTCACTCACATTTACCAGCATTGCACTAACCGGATTACTGATGCTGATTTATTTATCTTGGCTGGTTTTGGGTTGGTCCAATCAGCTTACGCAACAAAAACAACAAACTTTTTTTAATCAATAAGGAGTTAACAATGAATTACACAAATTTTCTCAAACGAGCCTGGCACATTCTCTGGCATTATCCCGCCTTGTGGGTGTTCGGTTTCCTGCTTGCCTTAACCGGCAGCAGCGGCGGTTCCGGCGGTGGCGGCGGACAGGGTTCTATTAATTATCGTGGGAATCAGACCGATTTTGATAACCTGCCCGACACGGAGTTTTTCCGGCAAATTGCCGACTACTTCAAAAATCTGTCCGTTCGTTTTGAAAACATTCAATTTACGGATGTCTTGCCCTGGATCATTTTAGGTGGCTTCGCCATCTTGGTACTGTCAGTTTTATTTACCATTCTACGCAACCTGGCATTAACCGCAAATTACAAAATGGTAAATCATTACGAAGCTACCGGTGAAAAGGTTAACTGGAAACAAGGTTTTCGCTGGGGCTGGTCAAAGAAAATCTGGCAGTTATTCCTGATCGATCTGGTGGTGGGTTTGCCGGTGGCAGCTATCGTAATCATCCTGTTTGGCTGTGCCGCTTTACCTTTCTTATTAGCCATTTCCGAAAACAATGCAGCCACAGTGGTTGGCATTGTGGCAGGGATTGCCTTGCTGCTCCTGGCCATCCTCATTCTGGTCGTCATCGGCGTTTTCGTGGGTGTCTGGTTGAAACTGGCCAAACGTATCTGTGTGTTGGATGAAAAGGGCATTATGGAAAGCCTGCGCTCCGGCTGGAAACTGATGCGCAGCTTCTGGAAAGATGTATTGATCCTATGGTTGATTATGGTCGGTGTCCAAATTGGATTTGGCCTGGTTATGATCCCGGTCGTACTGATCCTCTTGGTACTCTCTGGCCTGTTGGGTGGCGGGATAGGTTTCGCCATCTGGGCTATCAGCCAGGGTGCGATCACGGCCATCGTCATCGGGTTTGTCCTCTTTTTACTCTTTGTTTCCATCCCAAGCACGTTTGCCGGCGGATTAGGAGAAACATATTTCGAAACCGTGTGGACATTATTCTTCCGAGAAACCCAACTACCACATGATAGTGCTGATCTTTCCGATTTACCCGGGGATGAACCACAACTGGTTGAACCGGCAATAGCGTAAAATTATTGATCTCAAAACCTTCTCCTGACATAACGGGAGAAGGTTTTTTTGTTAAATAAAAATGAACAATAAACGATTTCTTAAAACCTTTTCACCGCCAGGTTTAACATTTCCTAAATTAAATAGGACAAAAAAGCAGGATGGTCCGTGGTGAAATCTGTTTGGAAACTGTTAATCGGTCAAACTTTAAAATCTTGTACACTTCTTAATAACCCGCCTGGCATTGTGTGGGTTGGGAGTGTGTGATGAAAAAGATAAGCTCTTTTGTAATTTTGTTATTATTTGTTTTTTTATTGAGCTACCAACAAACAGCAGGCGCAACCTTCCTTGAGGAATACCTGCCCGCTGCCTGTGCCCCGTTACCGGCTTCGGTGGGGCGAACGGTCACTGTAAACTCTGTAGCAGACTTGGTGCAAGCGGTTAATACAGCGCTTTCGGGGGATGTAATTCTGCTCGCTGACGGTACCTATCATCTCAATGGCAGTTACTTGTGGTTAGACGTATCAAATCTCACCTTACGTTCCGCTTCCGGTAATCGGGAAGCCGTGATTCTGGATGGAAATTACCAGACCACAGAAATGATCACGATTACAAAATCAAATGTGGTTATTGCCGATCTAACCTTAAAACAAGCGTATACCCACCCAATCCATGTGGTAACAGATGGAGAGAATACGTTAAACACCAATCTTTATAATCTACATATTATCGATCCGGGTGAACAGGCAATTAAGATTAATCCCGGAACCAACGGTGGTTATCCGGATAACGGCGAGATTGCCTGCTCCCTGATTGAATTAACAGATTCGGGTCGCCCATTTATCCGAAATAACTGTTATACCGGTGGCGTGGATGGTCACCAGGCAAAAAACTGGGTTGTGCGTGATAACACCATTTCCGGCTTCTGGTGTGAGAGTGGACTTTCAGAACATGCCGTTCATTTTTGGCGCGGCAGCCGGGATACCATCGTTGAGCGTAATATTCTGATGGATAATGCCCGGGGTATTGGATTTGGTTTGTCAACCAGTGGTGATGCCCGTACCTATGAGGACGATCCTTGCCCTGAAACCAGTGGATATGTGGATCATTTTGGCGGCACAGTAAAAAACAACTTTATCGCTGTAAATGATGGCGCTTTATTTAACTCGGAATACGGTTTCGACTGCGGCATCTGCCTGTGGAATAATTGCAATTCAGATGTTGTACATAACACGGTCTATACAGCCAACTCATCAAAAACATTTACCGCCATTGAATGGCGATTTCCAAACACCAATATCGATTTGTATAATAACCTGGTGAATGACCAACTAATGCAGCGGGATGGGGCATCAGCTGCCAGTGGAGGAAATTTAACCACTGCTCAATCCAGCTGGTTTGTTAATGCCGCTGCAGGGGATTTGCACCTGAAATCATCGGCCACAGCAGCAATAAATCAGGTCAGCTTGCCAACCGGAGTGAGTGACGATTTGGATGGCCAGACACGTCCAAACGGCAGTGCAGCGGATATTGGTGCGGATGAATTTTACCTTTCCGCACCGGCTGCCATCCGAGATCTACAGTTGGAGAATGAGCTGCTTTCTGGGGGAGAATTACAATTTTCTTTAACCTGGACGGAAAGCAGCGGCACGGCATATACGGAGATTCGTTGGTCCACCCAAGTAATCACCACGACCAATTGGGATACAGCCCAAATGCTCGTCAGTGGGCTGCCGGCCGGAACCAATTCGTACAGTTCCAGTCTACCCTATTCTGAAGGCACACTTTATTTTGCATTAAAAGCGAAAAACAGTGAAAATTTATGGTCCGGTTTATCGAATGTTATCTTCTGGCCGAGTCTGGAATCCTATTTGCCAGTGATACTTTTTTATAAACATTAATTGTAATATTTTTTCCAATCGAAGCTTTTTTCCGCCTCTTCCCAAATGGCATTGGGAACAAATTCCGCGTTTGGGCTGGAAACTTTTGCCATACTGACAGCATAATCAACAAAAGTTTGGGAAATATTCAAACCGGATTGAATGCTCAATAATACAGCCTTCGCCAGAGGGCCACCGTATTTTAACAATCCACTGCTTTCAAATGCCTGAACAACTTGGCTAAAATCAAAAGGCACTTTTTTTATTTCTGCCTGCCATTGTTTACCGTCCCATTCTAATAATCCGTAGGTAGCCTCACTTTTGTGCGTTATGGTGTTAAACAACGAGCCAGGGTTAATCGCTAATTTTTCATTACGATTCACAATCCAAGGGCTGTGCGTATGGCCGCAAACAAATACAGTTTCCTCAATTTTCTCTAAAATCTCTGTCAGGTTGGTTTCAGGATAAATGAGGGTAAAGGGATTATCCGGTGCACCATGTGCAATGCGAATCGGGTCTTTTCCAGGTAAGGAAAATAGACTCTGGTAAGGGCGGTTTCTCAGCTGTTTGAGCGATTTGGTTGAAACATTTTGGCTGCACCATTTTAAGTAATCATACTGGTGCAATTGGTTTCTTGGATCTTCTGTTGGCTGGTCCAGGTACTTAAATATATTTTGTTCCCAATTACCATTAATATAGTGCGCCTTATAATCTTGTAACATGCGGATACTTTCATCTTGATTTGGGCCACCACATATATCCCCCGTTACCAGAATATAAGCCGGTTTATATTTCTCTGCGTCTTTCAACACCTGTTTTAAAACCGGTAAATTTCCATGTATATCGGACAAAACCATTAACCGTGATGATTCCACAACACGCCCCTTTTTCTGAATATGCCTATTAAAAAAACCATTAAATTCTCGATTTCCGTATTTTAGCAAACTTGTTAATTATTTGCACAACATTTTGTGTAAAAAATCTGTAAAATAGGATAAAGGAGGAAAACTATGATTCGTTCCTCAGATATTGTCAGACTGATACACCACCATTTTCCAAAAGCGGAAGTACATTCGATCGAAGATCGAGGAACATGGGTGCGCCGCATTTTTTATGTCACAATGAAAAACGGAGGGCGTTTAGTCGTTAAATTCCATGTCGTCAAAGACTGGTTGGATTCCACTATTCATGAAAAAATGGTGTCTGATATCTTAAAAGCCAGTAAAATGCCGTATGAACAAATTCTGGTTGCTGATGCCAGTGGTAAATTAATCGAATACCCATACTTGATTTTGGTGGCAGGACGCGGCAAACGTCTGGATTTATTAATGAAAGAACTAACGCAAGAAGAAATGCTGCCCGTATATGAAGCGGTTGGCCGATATTATGCTCAACTCCACCAAATCCGCGGCCCTCAATCCGGGGTATGGTTGGAGAATCCGCTGGAAGTCTTCCCTACCTCACCGACTGAATACATGCTGGAAAACGAGATTCGTCACGGCAGCACAGAACAAATGGTGCAATCCGGCTTAATCGCGGAAATTCAGCAACAGCGCATGGTAGAGTTATGGGAAAAAAATATAGATTTTTTACAAGACCACACCCCGGTTATGGTACACAGCAGCCCGTTTCCCTGGGCCATTTATTTGGAAAAAAACGAAACCAATTTCTGGCAGGTAAGCCGAACCAGCGCCCTGGGTGATACCATGTGGTGGGATGCCGCTTATGATCTATCGTTTCTGATCCACCCGCCATTCACTTGGATGTTTGATGACTGGCGTGACGCGTTTTGGCAGGGATATGGGCAGCGCGCGGATGCCGGACGATTAATGTTATACCGCCTATTACAAATACCCTGCGCCATCAATGACGTCTATATGCAGCCCGATTCTGAACAAAACGAAGCCTGGAAACAGCACGCACTGGATGAATTGCCTCAGTTAATTGTTGCCTTAGAAAATCGGTTTTAAATTAAAACAAAAATATGTGAACATGCCCCTTGCAAGAGAGGCCGCTTGCCCGTTAGAATTGAAACACCTCTCTTTTCAAAGGACATTCACATGAAATCAACAATGCCCGTAAATATCATTCTCCTTGGGGTGGGGAAAGTAGGCCGTGCTTTGATCCGGCAGATTCAAGCCGCCAAAGAAGTACTAAAAACCAAAGGAATTTCTGTTCAGTTTACCGCACTGGCAGATAGTCAGGGGGCGGTAAGTGGGGATCCCTTAACTGCCGATGTAATAGATCAGGTATTAACAAATAAAGAAGCGGGTTTATCACTTTTAAACCTGTCTGGTTATATTCCATTGGAACAGCTTCGTGCTCTTTACAACACCGAAACGATTGTGATTGACACCACGGCTGCCAAACAAACAACAATTCATCAGGCTCTTGAGGCTGGCAGTCGTTTGATTTTTGCAAATAAAAACAATCACAGCGCTCCATGGACACAAGCCGAACCATTTTTTAATCAAGAAAAGGTCAAATACGAATCCACAGTGGGAGCCGGTCTGCCCGTCATCCGTTCTCTGCAATCGTTAATTAACAGCCAGGACGAAATTGTCCTTATGGAAGGGGTGATGAGCGGGACGCTGGGCTATCTTTGCAGCCAGATGGAAAGTGGTTTAACCTACAGCCAGGCGGTAACACAGGCTTTTGAGTTAGGCTATACGGAACCCGACCCGCGTGATGACCTGAGCGGTTTTGATGTAGCCCGCAAAGCATTGATTTTAGCTCGTACCGCCGGATGGCCTTTAGAAATGTCCGATTTAAAGGTAGAACCTTTTTATCCTACAGCATTGGGTTCCCTTTCCGTGTCTCAATTTATGGATACAATACCGACCTTAAACGCAGATTACCAACAAAAAGTAGATCAAGCCGCTGCTTCTGGTCAGGTGCTGCGGTATCTCGCTCGGATTACACCACAGGGCGGAACTGTCGGCTTAACCAGCGTACCAAAAAACAGCCCGTTGGGTGCATTAAACGGCCCCGGCAATTATTTCTCATTTACCAGTAAACGATATGCAGAGTTTCCTCTGGTCATTTCCGGCCCCGGGGCTGGGGTGGAAGTCACCGCTGCCGGTGTTTTTAGTGACCTGATTGATCTGCTTTCTTAACCCTTAACGCCAAAGGAAAATCTTATGTCAAAAATTCCCGTAACCATTCTTGGTGCCACTGGCGCAGTCGGACAGCGTTTTGTTCAGATGCTGGCAGAGCACCCCTATTTTGAAATCGTTTCCCTGAGCGGTTCGGACCGGACCGCTGGCAGATCCTATGGGGAAGCCTGCCGATGGGTTTTACCTGGTTCTCCACCGGAAGTGGTGCGCCACATGACGGTATCACCGACCACGACAGACCTGCCCGGACAGGTGGCGTTTTCCGCCTTACCCGCTGGTATTGCCCGCGAATTGGAACCGCAGTTTGCCAGTGAGGGATACGCGGTTTGTTCGAATGCCTCCGCCCTGCGGCAAACCACTGGGGTACCCTTATTAATTCCAGAAATTAATTTTGATCATCTGGCAATGATTCCTGCCCAAAAAAGTGTACTTGGCTGGAAAGGTTTGGCTGTTACCAGCCCCAACTGCACAACCAATGGGATTGCGATGACTCTTAAACCATTGGATGATGCCTTTGGTGTGGAAACACTATTTTGCAGCACCATGCAGGCCATCTCCGGTGCAGGATATCCCGGTTTGCCTTCTCTGGACATCAACGATAACGTCCTGCCGTACATTCAAAACGAAGAAGAAAAAATTCAGAGTGAAACCAACCTGCTTTTAGGCCGAATGGTGGACGGAGAACGGATTCCCGCACAAATCACGGTCAGCGCACATGCCAACCGGGTGCCTGTGGTAGATGGTCACACCATTACCATGTCAATTAAATTTAAAAATAAACCTGATGTGGCAGATGTAATTCATGTATTGGAAAACTTCCGCGGCCCGTTAGAAGTGGAAAAAATGCCTACAGCACCTGCACAGCCAATTATTGTACGCCATGAGCCGGATCGCCCGCAGCCGCGTCGAGACCGTGATGCCGGTGATGGGATGAGTGTTTCAGTAGGAAGGATACGTCCCTGCCCGATTTTTGATATCCGCCTGGTAACCGTCGTCCATAATACCGTGCGAGGTGCGGCTGGTGGTTCTGTCTTAAATGCAGAATTATTATATGCCAACGGTCTGTTAGCTTAAACATGGCAACCATTCAATTGGGCATGACGGACTGCCCCGTGGTGCGAGAATTATTAAACAATCAGCAAATAGACCTGGATTATTTGGAGGTACACGGTCCCTACGTGGAAAATGCACGCCAGGTTTATCCGCAAAAACCAATGCTGCTTCATAACAGTCTCTACCAATGGTCCTTAACTCATGCGGATGGATTGAAGCACAAAAATGCGGATCAGGTTACAGTAGAGCGGTTAGCGATCGCTGATTCACCCTGGTACAGTCTGCATCTTGGGTTCAGCAGCAGCAAGGTCGATTTTATTGATGAAGCCATGGTCGCTATTTCACCACAACAATCCCGGGCGTTCGTTTTTGAACGAAGCTGCTTTGTGTTAAATCAATTAATAAACCTGCTTGATGTGCCGGTGCTGATTGAAAATTTGGATTACAACCCAACCGGCGCATATGAATATGTTTGTGAAACCGATTTTATTAATCAGGTTTTGGATAAGACTGGAGCCTATTTACTGCTTGATCTGGCACATGCCCAGGTAACCGCCGCTGCTTTTGGTTTGGATGTACGTGACTATCTTTACCAGCTGCCACTGGATCGGGTGCGGCAAATTCACTTAAACCGTCCTGGTTACCGCAATGGACGGTTGGTGGATTCGCATCTGGATTTATTAGCAGAGGATTACCGGCTATTGGAAGAAATCTTACAAAAAACATCTCCCTGGGCTGTTACGCTGGAATATAACCGAGAAACCAACAAAGCGGTAGATCAAATCGGCCGGCTGCGGGAAATTATCACGGCTTAAAGAGCCGGGTTTATGGTTAAAAATCCCGAGGTTAGGCCCTTGCCGAAGCCGGGGTTAAAACAAATTTTCGCGCGGGGTCCTTTCCTCTAATATGGAAAAGGCGTATGCCGCCGCCGCCCCGAGCACAAACATGACCGCACAGATCAAAATAGTCCATCCGGTAACACCACTGGGAATGATTGCCAACGTGGAACCAATGACAACTGCCAGGATGAAATGGTACATAAAGGTATAGGCTTTATTAAATAACCACGAAACCAGTTTTGCAAAGGCAAAAATACATACAATCACACCTATAGCCAGGGGAATAATGACCCCAAAATCCAACTGCCGGATACCGCTCGCCATTGCCTGATATAAATCCAAATAAATCAAAAAATTGGATGGGCTCATACCGGGCACGACAACACCCAAGCCAATCAAAACACCGCTTAAAATCCAGGCGCCAAAACTGGGTGCCATGGCAACACTGTTAATCGTATCCATCCAATGCATAAAGAAAAAGGTGCCGATGGACATCACGATTAAAAATATCCAATGAATGGGTTTACGACCTTGCTTCCCAGCGGTTTTAAATAAAGAAGGGAATGTGCCGGAAATAAAACCAATAAATAACCAGATAAATATAGCGGCATAGTGTTCGAAAGCATATTCCACCACTGCCGAAAATCCTACAATGCCCAACCCCATACCAATACCAACGGGAATGAAAAAACGGACGTTTTTGAAAAAATTTACCCGAATATTGGCGATAAAACGTAACAGCGGTTCATATACACCAAAGATAACCATCATCACACCGCCAGATAAACCGGGTAAAATGGCCCCGATTCCGATCAGTGTTCCTTTTAATAATCGCAAGAACCAATCTACAATAGAGGTGCTTGTAATGCGTTTATCGACTGTACCACTTTGGTTTTTTAAGTTATTCATGTATTGATCCTTCATCGTTATTAATTTAACCCAACTAACGGCTTGAATTTTACCTTGAACTACAATAATCATCCACCTGAAAGATAAAAGTTAAGAATCAATCAAAAAAAATTGATAACAAACCATTTCCTTTCTAAAATTTTATAAATTTCTAATACAGCGGGATAACTTTTTTTATACTTTGGCGTTATAGTATAGGTATATAGAATAATTAAACCGGAGGACCTTTGAAGCGCGAAAAACTACAGCGAATTTTATACTTCGTATTTGAAAAGATCACAGAAACTCGGTTTTATGGTTTGGAAAATCTTCCCGAAACAGGGGGATTAATTGTGGCAACCAATCATATGAGTCGGATCGATATTCCTCTTTTATTCACCAATCCGGTCCGGACAGAAATTACCGCTCTGGTTGCTAATAAATATGCTACATTTCCAGGACTTAACTGGATCATTAACACCGCCGGTGGCATTTACTTAGATCGAGATCAGGCAGATTTTACGGCGTTTCGCAATGCGGTTAATTTAATCAAAAGTGGTATTGCGATGGGTATCGCACCGGAAGGAACACGTAGTAAAAAAGGGGAATTAATGGAAGGCAAACCTGGCATGATTCTATTAGCCATGCGTTCCGGGGTACCGATTGTTCCCGTGGGCCTGTCCGGCACCGATACGGCTTTTAAACGATTGTTCACTTTCCGAAAACCCCGCATGACAGCCCGTTTTGGTAAACCGTATCAAATTCCCAATATAGACCGCAACAACCGAGAAGAACAATTACAAGAAATCACCACTGAAATCATGTGCCGAATCGCTGCGCTCTTACCACCGAAATATTGGGGCTTTTATAAAGATCATGCCCGATTGCATGCACTGGTAAAGGAACAAGGCGGCCCCGTGAAAGACGAATGGGCCTAATGTTGTTTCAAACCGGTTTTGTATGGATTTTACTTAGTATTGCCGTTTATGGCGTAATACATTCTATTTTGGCTGGCTTATCGTTTAAAAGCTGGGTTCGCCGTCAGGTAGGAGAACACACATATCACCGTTTTTATCGTTTGTTTTTTTCACTGCAAGCAGCCGTATTATTTTTACCTGTTTTACTCCTGGTAGGTATCCTACCTGATCAAACCATGTACCGGATTTCGATGCCATGGATACTGTTCACAAGTTTTATCCAAATCCTTGCGGTTGGTTTTATGATCCATTCGGTCATGTTAACCGGAGCAATGCGTTTTGTGGGGTTACAGCAGGCACTTGATCCTGTTTCTGCCGAACACAATCTGCCTTTGGTACGGCGGGGATTATACCGTTACGTCCGGCATCCCTTATATACCTGTACTTTTTTGGTAATTTGGCTGGTTCCCGTGATGAGCTGGAATGTTTTGGCGCTCAATATCGGGGTTACCCTCTATACCTTAATTGGTGCGTATTTTGAAGAACGTAAACTGGTTCAAGAATTTGGTGCAACCTATGAATCTTATCGAAAAAACACACCCTTCATTGTGCCTTTTGTAAAATTTTTATAATGTAGTAAATTCTTTCTTTTCTTTTAATCTTATTTATTGTATTATTAACTTAATCAGTCAAATTTAAGCGGGGGTATTTTACCCAATCAATAACCTATACGCAATGCTGTACCCTCGGTCAAAAACCTAGATGTTTCGCATGAGAATAGGATGTATAACCACATCATAAGATTCTCACCCTCCCTAAACCCCCCGTGCGGTGTTACTCACTTAATCGGGGGGTTTTCATGTTCCACATTTCAAATTACCCACTAAAACGCCAGGATTGATATAATCGGGTAAACCCTGATGAAGGAGGGAATGATGTTTGTCCAATTCATAAAAAAATATACTCAAAAACCCTGGCTTTTGCTTGGTACTCTGGCTTTTATTATTCTTTTAACAATCTTGGGGCCTAGTGAAAAAACACTTGGCGCTAACTTAAAATTGGTTTTATTACACGGAGCCTGGGTTTGGGCTGGTAAAGTGTCTTTTGCCGCTGCTTCATTATCCGCATTGATTTTTTTGTTTCTTTTTCTCCGTTCAAAAAAACAAAGCCCAGCCTGGCTGAATACCTCACGAGCCAGTGCTTATACGGGTTTGTTTTTCTGGTTCACATATTTACCCATGTCCCTGGTGGTCATGCAATTAAATTGGGGTGGTTTCTTTTTTGATGAACCACGCTGGAAGATTCCTTTTTTATTTGGCATCGTTGCCTTATTAATTCAAGCTGCTTTTTTGCTCTTTAATCATTCTCTTCTCACCAGTATTGGTAATTTGGTTTATGGTGTTGTTTTATGGTGGACTTTAGGCATCTCTGATAATGTATTACATCCCGATTCTCCGGTAGCCCAATCCAATTCCGGTAATATTCAATTGTATTTTATTGGTTTAATGCTGGTCACGCTCTTTTTTGCCATTCAAATTGCCTGGTGGATCTTTACCAAATTATCTGAAAAACAAAAAAGCAGTACGATGTGACAAAATCCATTTCCCTTCGCAAACAAGTACTCATCCTGACAGCAGCTAGAACGGTATTAAATACGGGTTACCGGATGATGTATCCGTTCCTGAATACTTTTGCGCGGGGTTTGGGGGTAGAATTCACGACCCTTTCTTTGGTTTTTACAGCCCGCTCCCTGACCGGTTTTTTCGGTCCTTTCCTGGCCCCGATCGCAGACCGGCGTGGCCGAAAGATCAGCATGCTGCTTGGACTGGGTTTAATGACATTTAGTGCATTGTTAATCACTTTTTTACCTACCTTCTTTTTCTTTTTTGCGGCTATGATCCTCTCTGCATTGGGCAGTTTGATGTTTATTCCCGCCTTACAAGCTTATTTAAGTGATCAAACCCCCTTTCATCAACGCGGAAGAGTTTTGGGGATTACCGAGTTAAGCTGGTCATTAGCTTTTATTTTTGGGGTGCCTGCTGTTGGGGGAATCATTACATTTTTCAGCCGGTTCAATTCAACTGCGGATTTAGCCTGGCGGACGCCTTTTCCTTTTTTAGCAGCGTTCGGTTTGGTATCAATCACCCTGATTTATCGTTATATTCCCAATACTCAATCTTTAGACCTGAATAAAAAAAATGGGTGGAATACGATCCGTCAAGTGTTAAGCAGCCACCCTGTCTGGGCAGGTTTAGTTTTTGGCGTCGCGATTTCATGCGCCAATGAAGTGGTTAACCTGGTATTTGGGGTTTGGTTGGAAGATCAATTTAACTTGCAGCTTGCTGCACTTGGTGCCGCATCTGCTGTGATTGGTATTTCGGAATTAAGCGGGGAAGGTTTATCAACCCTTTTTGTTGATAGAATTGGCAAACCATTTTCCATCCGGATAGGGCTGCTTTTTAGTGTGATTGCCAGTGGTTGGCTTTATTTTTTCAGCAGCAGTCCGCTGGGTGCGTTAAGCGGATTATTTATCTTTTATATCGGTTTTGAATTTACCATTGTATCCAGCTTACCCCTCATTAGTGGGTTATATTCTCAATCACGAGCAACGTTAATGGCACTGGCAATGGCCAGTTTTTCCATTGGCCGCGCGGCGGGTGCTTTACTTTCGCCATGGTTGTATCAATGGAATTTTTTATCCAATCTGATTGCAGCTATTTTGTTTAATGGGGTCGCTTTCCTTTGCCTGCTCTGGATGAAACCCAATGAAGAGTGATCTAGGTGGATTTCGACAAAAAAAGACTTGAACTCATAAACGGAGTTACATTATTCTTTCGAGACACAGGCAATACAGATTAAACAAATATTTTTTAATACGTATCGGAAATTTCTTCTATAATTAATTAACCGTGTGGGAGGAATAGGATGAAAGAGTTAAACGAAATATCAGGTGAAATTCTGGATGCCTCATTTAAAATTTATACGGAATTAGGTTCAGGCTTATTGGAATCCGTATATGAAATTGTACTTGCAAAAAGTTTGGCGAAGCGTGGATTAAATGTAATTTGCCAAAAACCTATTCACTTTGAATATGACGGAATTGTTTTTACTAATGGTTTCCGAGTTGATTTATTTGTGGAGAATAAGGTTATTGTGGAATTAAAATCAGTAGAGGTTTTGCGTCCTGTTCACTTGAAACAGGTATTAACTTATATTCGGTTATTAAAATTACCTCTGGGTTTATTAATCAATTTCGGAGCACCTACATTCAAATCAGCTTTTAAACGAGTAGTGAATACTCAGGAAGACACTAAATATAAATTTCAACCATTACCAAAAATTCATTACCAACCAAAAGAAAATTAATGAAATTTCTTCTCCGTACCTTTGTATTTCTGTGTGCTTTTGATTACAGGCAAGGTTTTTAAATCTCACACGGAGTTACAGAAATACAGAGAGATGATTAAAACTTATATAATCAAATGTAAGCTTATGTAAACTATGGGCAAAACATAATTAATCACTTTCTTCTCCGTTTCTCTGTACTTCTGTGTGCTTCTGATTACAGGTAAGGTTTTTAAATTTCACACAGAGTTACAGAAGTACAGAGAAATAATTAAAAAAGAAATGTTCTTCTATAATCAAAAGTAAGCTTATGAGCCTCCCCCCAAAAAAGAGACACCAAGATAAGAGAAATCTATATAATAAAACTTGGGAGTCGAAATGAGAACAAGAAGGAAAAAATACACAAAAGAATTTAAATTGCAGGCGATAGATCTTTACGAAAGTGGGGATCAATCGATGACCGAAGTTGAAACAGAATTAGGGATAACACACCGATTGTTATCAAAATGGATAGGCGAACTAAAGGGTCAGGGAAACCCGAAAGAATCATTTCCCGGAAATGGCAATCTCTCAGAAAGCGAAGCAAAAATGAGGAAACTGGAACGGGAAAATGCACGATTGCGTGAAGAGAAAGAAATCCTAAAAAAAGTACTAGAGATCTACTCACGCGGGTAGATCAAAAATACCAATTTATCGAAAAACATACAGGAATCTATGCAATCAACCAAATGTGTAAGGCATTAGGTGTATCACGAAGCGGTTTTTATGCTTGGAAAAATCGAAAACCAAGTACACGAGAGCAAGAAGCGCAGATCATGATCCAACATATACGCCGTATTCATCAAAAGAGCAAAAAGAAATACGGCAGCCCAAGGATCTATGCCCAATTGAGACAAGAAGGAATTTCTTGCAGGCTCAATCGTGTAGCGCGGTTAATGCAAAAAAATAACATCTTTGGCGAAAGAAAAAAACACAAAACACGGACCACAAACAGCAATCACACCTATCCGGTGGCTCCTAATCTTCTAAAACGTGATTTTTATGCTGAAAAACCTAATCAAAAATGGGTCTCAGACATAACCTATATTTCCACCCAGGAAGGTTGGTTATATCTTGCTGCTGTAATGGATTTGTTTTCCAGACGGATTATTGGTTGGCATATGTCCAGCCATATTAATACCGGTCTTGTTGAACATTCTTTACAAATGGCCTTGAACCAAAGAGAAATTCTGCCTGGTTTACTTCACCATAGTGATCGTGGCGTTCAATATGCCAGCAACCAAATTCGACAACTTTTACAAGATTATCAGATTACCGTCAGCATGAGCCGTACCGGGAATTGTTATGATAATGCGGTTATTGAAAGTTTCTTCAGCACCTTAAAATGTGAATGGATTGGTTTCCAGGTTTATCCGAACCGTATCCAAGCCAAACGTGATATTTTCTATTTTATCGAAGCCTTTTATAATTCACAAAGATTACATTCCGCTTTGG
>PABH01000003.1 GCA_002702705.1 Anaerolineaceae bacterium | reverse complement strand
CTTCGCACGGGCGGTGGATAACCGCCTTTACCTTTCCAATTTTCGGGAAAGTGATTTCGTTTTCGCCTACGAAAACATACTGCATATATCGAACAGATTGTTTGCTGTTTTTCTTGTGAAACTTTGGAAATTTTGCACGTTTGGTGAAAAAGTTCTGATAGGCTTGGTCAAGGTCTTTGAGTGACTGCTGAAGCACTTGCGAATGTGCTATCTTCAACCAGTCGAATTGTGGGTCTCTTTTCATTTTTTTCAACGCCACTGCGTTGTCGTTGTAATTAAGACCCTTTTTCTTTTCATTTTTATGCTTTTTGTAAAAGTCCATGCGTTCCGCGAGAAAATGGTTGTAGACAAACCGCGCCTGACCAAAATTGTGAGCAAAAATCTGCTCTTGGTCAGCGGTCGGATATATTCGGTAGCGGTAGGCTTTTCGTGTCAGCATATTTATAGACGATTATAGAACAAAATTAGCAAAAATGTCCACACTTTTCCCATTAAAAATCCGCCATTCATCCCCGAAGCTAAAGACTTCGGGGTTTTCTGGCGAAATATCTATAAAAAGGTACCAGAAGATAAAATCACGAAAAAAACCAAAGTTACAGAGCTGTTGAGAAATTTAAAGGTTTTTGATTACTTAGCTAAATTTCTAACGGAATACCTTTTTCGGGAGACAGTACGAGTTCGATAGCGGATTGATCACACTTGCTAACACAGATACCGCAGCCCATACAAAGTTCCGTATCTACCTGGTTTTCCCCGGAATCGGAAAAATTAAGTGCGCCAAATTGGCAATAAGAATGGCAGCTGCCGCATTGCAGGCATAAGTCCTGGTCAATTTCTGCCAGGTAACCAGAGGAGGCTAACATGGGTACTCCTTGTTTATGGTACATCATCGCCCCGCAGCAGCAGTCACAACAATTGCAGATGGCGTAAAAACGCCCTAACATGGCTTCTTTAAAGAAAGCATGATGCACGTGCCCACGTTGGTCTTCTTGTTCTAAAATCTGGATGGCTTCTTTCTGTGAAATCCAACGGCTTTTGTTCGGTTGATGTTCTACAATAAAACTGGCAAATGGTTCGCCCACAATCAGGCAGACATCCATCGGCAGGCATGGATTCTCGACGTAGGCACGGCAGGGGCAATCCAATACAGCGATATGATCCGGATTTTCCATAATAATTGCTCGCGCTTGCGTGTAGGGAACCACTTTTTCAAGGTCTTCTATTTGAATGGGTTCTTTGATAGAGACTAATTCTTTAGCTGTTTGTAATGGGATTGCTTTGCCATGATATTCATCGGCATGAGTATGGCTGGGTAGGTTTACATCGTGTTCACGGCTGGGTATGTGTTGGGGCGGGTTAAGTTTGTTCCAGAAGGTAATTAACGGCTCAACACGTTTCCGCCAGGGATGGTCACCTTTGCCCATGCCGATATAGAGATAGGGAAAGCGAGCGTAGATATATCCATGTAAAAACTTGGAAAAGGTGTGTTCTTTGCGTTGGCGAGATACATCATAAAAATCTTTCGTGGTCTTTGACATGAACCATCGCATGGGATTATTTTTCATCGTGAAAACTCCGATCTGTTTTTTTAAACAGGGAACTTTAATGTTATAACACAGAGAAATTAAAAAAGATACCAGAGAAATTCCCTGTTTCAATTATAATCTTTAGGGTATTATGTTACTTAAAAATCAGGAGCTGTATGAAGCGGTATTTTTACTTATTAGCAATATTTTCTGCAATCTTGTTTGGAGCAGCATCACCTTTAAGTAAACCATTAATGAATGTGTTTTCCACTTTTCAATTGGCAGGGTTATTATATTTGGGGGCTGCAATGGGGGTGAGTGGTATCCTCATTAAAGAAAATAAGTTTCTTTTGCCCTGGAAAATGGTAGGAAAAAGCCGTATTTATCTGGTTGGTGCCATTATTTTCGGTGGTGTGTTTGGGCCATTGTTTTTATTAGCTGGTCTAAAACTCGCATCGGCTGCTTCGGTTTCTATGTGGTTAACGCTTGAAACAGTTACCACTGCAGTATTGGGGCATATCTTATTTAAGGATTACCTGACAAAAAATGGCTGGTTGGCTGTAGCAGGTACGATTCTTGCAGCTGTGATCTTAGCCTGGGGGGAGGGGATTGCTGGAGTAAAGGCTGGCTTGTTAATCGCTTTGGCAACAACTTGTTGGGGTTTGGATAATCATTTTACAGCGTTAATTGATGAGATCACCCCAGCACAAAGCACATTTTGGAAAGGAGTTGTAGCAGGAACAGTCAATTTGACCATCGGGTTACTCCTCGCGCCATGGATTGCGAATGGATTTCAATTGGCTGGTAGTATATTTATTGGTGTTTTTTCTTATGGTTTTAGTATCGTCTTATATATCCTTTCAGCACAAAATTTAGGTGCAACACGCAGTCAAATGTTCTTCTCCAGCGCACCATTTTTTGGTGTGTTTTTAGCCGCTATCTTTTTGGGTGAAAAAATCACGTTCGCACAATTAGCAGGTGCTTTTTTGTTAGTCCTTGTATTTTTATTATTATTCAAAGAAAATCACAATCATAATCATATCCATTCCGATCTGCAGCATGAACATGTTCACAGCCATGATGATGGTCATCATTTTCACCATCATACGGGGTTACCCTTGAAAATTCGACATACTCATTTTCATGAACACAAAACATTTCACCATAACCATCCGCACTTACCGGATTTACATCACCGGCATACACATACCGAGCCAGGATAGTTTTTAATATGGGTTGGAAACTCTTGTTTTGCCGGGTACAATTGGTACTGAATATTAAATTAAGAAGGGAAATGAAATGATGATTGATTCAGATAACCGTCCTTGGGGACGTTGGGAAGAATATTTAAATGAACCAGGTTACCGGGTTAAACGAATTGTTGTTAATCCGGGAAAACGCTTATCCTTACAAAAACATGCTTTACGTGCTGAACATTGGGTTGTTGTTCAGGGCGGTGGACAGGTCACTTTGGATGAATCTACGAAATCCATTGCAGTTGGAGATGTGATTTTTATTAAAAAGGGGCAGGTACACCGGGTAGAAAATGACCGTGAAGATTTCCTGGTGTTCATTGAGACTCAGTTTGGGATATGTGTGGAAGATGATATTGTGCGGTTAGAGGATGATTTCGGGAGAGCGCAGTAAGTAAATATCCTTGGGCACAGGCAGTGAACAGTGAAAAGTGAACATCTTTTCGGAAATTTTAGGTTGGGCAAAGCCGGTGTACCAAATCGCGCTTTTACGAGATGATGTTTGATTTTATGGCGATGTGATAGCCACGAGCCCAACAAAAACACAATTTAACCACCAGCTTCGCTAAAGACCACAGGGATATTTTTTGTGGGAGATTATTCGATGAAAAATGAATTGATTACTTATACAAATCGGAAAGGAAAAACTTATTATCTTTGTTCAACCGTTACAAAGACCGGGAAACAACGATATATTTTTGAAGTGGAGCCTAAAGGGGAACCAGTGGAAGAAGTGCCGGAGGGATATGAAATTAAGGAAAATGTAAATGGTCAGGTATCTCTGGCGAAAATTGTTCCGCAAATCATCTTACCAGAAGAACGGGCTTATGTGGAAAAAGCGATTAACCAGCATCCTAAAAAGATCCTCTACCGAGTCGATGTAAAAAAGAATGAGATTGTGGTATATGAGAGCAGCATATCCGATGTGGATTTTTTGGCAGATATGTTAGCGGGGATAAGTGGAATGTCAAAAGGAAGTGTTGTCAGTACAATTATGGAAAATGCTTCATTTTTTCCGATGTTAAAATTCACTCTGATTGATAAACAAGAGCGTTTATTTCAAACGAAACGAATTGACCCGCATTATCCTGATGATCACTGGGTGGAAATAGCCGCATTGGATACGATTCAACGGTTGACGGATTGGATTATTCCCATCATGGATGATGATGAGTTTTTTGAAATTTTATAAATTTTTTACCGGCAGATCATTACCAGACGATTGGTTTTATTTAATACCTGATCGACTGTACTCCCGAATAATAGTTCTTTAAAGATCCCACTTTCATAACCACCCATAAGAATAGCGTCACATTTTATTTCTTCGCTGGTACTCAGGATGTTTTGGCTGGGGTCACCAGTTTTTTCCAGGTATGTTACGTCGGAAAACTGTATACTTTCCAAATATTTTTTAGCCCGTTGAATATATTGGTGAGATTCTTCATTGTTTTTACCAATGGAGATGATAGTTAAATCCATTGTAAATCGTATGCAGAGATAAGCTGCCATATAAAGTGCTTCATCAGAAAGCCGCCCCCCGCCATAGGCAACCAAAATGCTGTGAATTTCATTTGGCGCATCTGAGGGAACAAATAATACGGGGGATGCACTGCGGCGGATGAGAGTCCGAGTACCGGATCTTAAGCGATGGAGAATATCCAGCGGGGCAGGATGGTTCAAAGGGACGATCGTTAAATCAACCCAGAAACTGCGTTCATAAATTACACGGGTAACCTTGCCATGTTCCATCGCCAGTTTGCCCTCTACACCAGCCTTTTGGCAAATTTTTTGAAATCGCTCTCGGATGGGTTGCAGCTGTGGGCTTAAAATGGGAACATCATCCTTAATGATGGTCAACCCATTAATCACGGCGTGATCATTTTTTGCCAGGAATATCGCCACCAACATTGCTTTCCATGTCTGGTCCCATTCTGGAAGTGTGACCAGAATGGTGTCAAATAAGCTTTGTTTGGTTTCTTCGGGTGTTCGCCGATTTTGCCGCCAAAATCCCGGTGGTAAGGGGGGTTCCAATGGTTCTGGTATCAGAAGATTGAGGATTTTCTTTTTTAAGCGAGCCAGGCGGTCGCCCAGGGTTCTTGAATAATAAAACGTCAGGTTTTCAACCGCATCCCGAGGATTAAGTTCCCATCCTAATTCTTGCTCTCGGCGGAATTGATAATCCATAATCCAGTAATACAGGTCAATTTCTGTCCGGTCTGAGAATTTACGCATTAAGTTACGGTTACGAATGATTTTTATTACCGGAAAATAGACGTTTTCATACCAATCTTGAGCAGCTTCTTTAAAATCAAGGTGGTGTCTTCCTTTTTGATTTACCAGATGCTGGTGAAGCGCGATTTGCTCTAACAGGAAAGGATAAGCTTCTGGCAGCGTTCCCAACAACTCTGCTTGTGGATAAGTTTCATCCAGTCCGGTTTTACTTAAAAAGTCAGCATATTCCGATTTTAAAATTAAATCTTCAAGATCGTCGTCCGGTTTGATGGGAACGCGGATGGAAACAGGGCGTACATAAGCCTCAATATTCGTGTAGCCAAGCTCTCTGGCTACGGATGCCCGGTGATGGCCGTCGATAATAAAATAGGTTTCACCTACTTGATAAACCTCAATTGGAGGTAAACCTTCCATTGTTTCAACGAGCGTTTTAACTTTTGCCCAACGTTCTTTCGAAGTTGGATTAAGCGGGTGTAATTTACGAGTGAAGTCGTTTTGGCGGCTAACAGAGCCTACGATTGCATCAAGTGGTATATCCTTTAATACCCGTTCGGATGACTCCATCACCCGAAACCGCCGCCGGATGTCTTCATATTGCAGCATCTCGGATGGAGCTCCTGTCAAGCGCGAAACCACCTCATCCACAGCTGCATGGCGCTGGGCGGAATAAAAATCCTGTAAGGCGAGGAAATACTTATTGCTTGATTCCTTTTCGGGCAAGGTTTAACTCCTGATTAGCAAAACAACGAATGGTTTTTGTGATTATAGCATGCTGTTTTATGCAGTCCAAATTATTACAGGGGCTTAAATTGAATTTCGATGTTGGAAGTGTGGGGTTGTTCGCTTATGGTTTTACGATGTTCATTTTTTTAAAATCAGCTTTACCATAACAATAAACGTGTTAGTTTCTATGAAAAATGAGTACAACGACTACCCATTATTATAAATATAGGATCCAATAAAAATCATCATTAGGATATAGGAGGGGATCGCAACCAGGATAATTAAGATAATTCCCCATAGTGTCGATTTTTTGGTAATCAATAAGTACAAACCAATACCTAAACCTATGAGAAATAGGAGAAAGAAAATTCCGCTGCAAAAAACAGTGCCGAGAATGGAATTGGTGTGGTTTTGAGGTGGATTTTTGGCTGGTATTTCCTCCGGCCCTTGAACTGCTTGATTAAGTTCTGCTCCATAACTGAATTTTAAGGTAGTCATAAAATCCAGGATATTGATTTGTCCATTTGTATAACGATTGTATTCATCCATGTTGATAGTGGTAATCACTTGACTTAGATTTTTAGGAACAAAAATATCAATGGTTGTTTCCTGAATTTGTGGATATAAATTTGCAGTGAGATTTAGAATAAAAATCCAATCTTCAAAAACTGTTAACTTGTCAGGAATTGGTTCGGAAAAGTATTTGATATATAACTGATTTCCATCAATGGAAAAATCGTTAAGGGTAATACCTAGCTTATATAGTTCATCAAAAAATATTGATTGTGTTGGACGGCGATCTTCTATGATCATAGTATCAAGAAATTCTTGTGGATCCATTTGTTCTGTGTATGCAGCTATGACATTCTCTTTTGACACAGAAAGCAAGGAAAAAGGTTTTTCCATAAATGAAATTAATACAGATATTTGGCTCACATTAGGGCGATTATAAGAAGAGAGATACATGGCTGTTAATAAACGCGCCATAAAGGTTTGCTGATCCATTTCAAGGGGAAATTTGCATTCCATTTGTAATGTGCTTCCGGAGATTTGGATTGTATCAATGGTTAATAAACTTTGATCACTGATTAGTTTTACATCCGGACCAGCACCTTGAGCAGACACGGGGTTCCCTGACGCAGTTCCTAATGATAAAATTTGGATTAAAAAAATTATGGCCAATGTTTTTATCGAAAAGGTTTTTTTCATAATTATTACTCCCCATATAAACGATTAAGACGGATAAAGGCACGGTCATATGCTTGTAAATAGGCAGCGCGACCAGGGAATCCATTTTTAATGTATGCGGTTAACTGATCCATTGCGGCTTGGTGTGCTAGTAAGCGTTTTTGCTCAACAACGTCAGGGCTGTCTTCCGGTTTAACAGTCGCTTGAACTTGGGTATTATAAATCTCCCGGTAATATTCATAATCATCTGCACTACGAATCGTCGCAAGGTCAGTAACTAATTTAACCCCATCTTTGATAACATCATCATAAGATTTTATGTCAAATATACTGACTTGGTTATCTGTATTTGCTTTAATACGCTCATTGATCCTGTTTTTAACCTCATCTTTGGCCTTATCGCTTAGTTTTTCATAGGATGCTTCCAATGGGTCGGATGAGAACAAAATATCACCGGAGTTTTTAATATAATCCCAGAAGGACCACAGATTTGAAATTTCTTCGGTTACTATCCGCTGGGCACGTTGACGCAATAATGCCTGTTCTGCCGCTCGATCAGCTATCTCTTGAATCACAAGTTGCTCAGCGATTTCATTTTTTTTATTTTCTAAAATGCCCTCACATATATTCCGGGATGTGTATCCCTCGCACGGATGGCCCTCGGGATAGACATAAAAATCAATTTCACTTGGTAATAATAGCCCCATGGCTATCAGTGAATTACGAATATGCATACGCTGCTCAAGGGTAAGGTTTTGCCCTGCAGGTGTATTTTCAAATCCATCGATCGACCCCGTAAAAAGCACATACAACAAAACCGCTGTTTCATCTGATGTTTCGGTTTCTTCTAGCGCATTCGCTCCTGCCAGTCCTTGGGTTGGTAAAGTTTCCGGGGTTTGTTGGGTTGGTACGGTTGGTTCGTTTGCAGGGGTTTGGTAATTATTTCCACTTACCACCACACCCAGATAACCATCACAAGGGTGCACAATCGTTTGATGCTCCATAACGATTAAATTGTCAGGGTACATTGCTGTAGCTGAATAGGGTAAGACATAACCAGGTGTATTGCCCGTTCCACCCACACGAATGACACCCAAATCTAATGGTACTGTATTTGAACTGTTAGCTGTTACCAAACCTGATTCGAGGGTAAATGTAGTGCCATCTTGATTTACATAATAAAGGAAGATATTCATTGAACGGTTGCCTTTGTTGGTGAACTTGACCCCTCTGGTAATACAGCTTGTACCTCCGGATCCAGAGCCTTCAACATACTCCGTAAAACTGATCTCATACTCCGAAAGTGGAACGGGGTCTAACCCCGGTGTACTTTGAAGGTATGGGTTGTTGTCGGGTGCGGCAAGAACTTGTTCGCCGTTCTTTTGAATCAAAAATGTGACCAGCAAAAAACTGATCAAAAACACAAGTGGTATTATCTTTTTTTTCTTCATTATGGTTTTTCCTTATATGCTTAGGATATGGAAAATTAACCCTAAATGAAAAAGGTTTAATACCTGTAAAGTGTGTCTTTATTTAATTGTGTTGTAAAAAATTGAGTTTTAGAAGGGTTTTCTCCACCGATATAATTATTATAAACACGAAAAAAATAAATACAATTATTAAATCAAATCTGACCTTATTAAAATGGAAGAACTGGCAAGCAGGAGGTAATGGGACAGCCAGTAATTAATCCTTAAACCAATTTTGCATTTTCTTTTGTAGAGATTACCAAGTTATACCCTAACGCAGGGGTATTTTCGATGATGATACAGTTGGGGGAGATCGATTTGATTTTTTTACAGAATCGGTGGATCAATTGGCGGAGCATATCATTCGTGCCGCCCTGCGGCCCCCAAATATGGTTGATAAGAGCTTCCGGTGTAACAATCAATCCTCCGTTAATCATCAGGCAGTCAATCAGGCGGCATTCCAGGGCGGTGAGGCTGACCGGTGCAAATTCTCCGATTTTTAAGCATCGACCAGCCAGGTCTAGAGCAATGTGTCCAACCTGGCGATAGGATTGGGTAGGTTCTTCAGTTGTACGCCGTAATACAGCATGTACCCGCGCCATGAGTTGGCGCGGGCTGAAAGGTTTGGTAATATAGTCATCTGCACCTAAATCTAATCCATGAACGATATCTTCTTCGTCCGAGCGCACCGTAAGGATAATGATGGGTGTGTCTAGTTTTTTACGAATTGTCTCACACACGCTGAAGCCATCCGGGATGGGAATATTGACGTCCAAAATTACCAGATCGGGTTGGTCTTGTTCCCATAGGGTTAGCGCGCTCTGGCCACAATCAGCCTGGATAACGGTGAACCCTTCCCGGATGAAGGTAAACGCCAGGATGTCAGCCAGCGTTTTATCATCTTCAACGATCAACGTTTTCATTTATTACTCGGATTAGATGATACTGCTTCCTTTAATGAACCATCTGAAATAGATGATTTTGTTTTTTCTTCCGTGGTGTGGCTGAAAACGGCCAAATATCGTGCTGCCAGGGTGAAGACCAGTGCCCCAATAGCAATCATGCCGATTGTGACAAATAGTTCCAGCCAACTGGGCATGTAGGCTCCAGCGGAAAAAGCTACCAGACTGATGTTGAAACGGTTCATTAATAATCCAACAACCACTAACAGTGCTGCGGCAAACATCTGCATTGGTTTTCGACGTACACTCGGGATGGACAACAATACCATCGGGATGATGATGTTAATTAACACTTCTGCCCAAAATAGGAAGCTGAGATTACCGGAAGAGAATATATAAGCACCATCCCCAGAGATGAACAGATCACCCAATTTGAGGACGAGATAAAGACCCAACACAAAGGGGATAATTTTGGCAACTTTACCCAGCAATTTGGTGTCGGTTTTGTGGTTTAAGCCAAAACCAGTCAGCGTAGATTCCACAATTACCATGCCTAAACCTGCTGCAATGGCTGAGACAAAAAACAATATTGGCAAGATGCCAGAATACCAAAGCGGGTGAACACGATGCGGCATAAGGACAAATAGTGTGCCCAATGAACTTTGGTGCATGGTTGAGAGTACGATACCCAGAATAACAAGCGGAATGGTGATGGATCGGATGATCTTTAAGGGTGCTTTCATGTTAAAACGCTCAAATACAATTGGTGAGATTTCAAGTGCTAACACGGTGGCATAAATCATGACACACCAGCCAACTTCAAATAGCGGCGAGTGCACATTCCAATTAAAGATCATATAATAAATTCGCTGCGGGAAACCGAGGTCTACCATAATGGCAAAGGCTGCAAGGGCATAACCTAAAAAGCCGGTTAACACGGTGGGACGCAAGATTGGATAGAATTCTTTCAAATGAAGCACATAGACGATACCAGCGATGCTGAATGCACCAGCTGCCAGAGCGATACCGCATAATACATCAAAGCTGATCCAGATTCCCCAACCGCGTGCATCGGTGAGAGCTGTGGTAGCACCCAGGCCAACCGTCCAGCGATAGACTACCAGAATCAGACCGAGCAGTGCAAAAAAGGCCATGCCGATGGTGCCAGCCCCTATTGGTTGGGTGTTCTTTTTGGGTAATGTCGTTGCCATCTTATTCCTCCACTTTTACTGATTCGATTTTCATTTTACGGCCAGTAATCCAGTATAAAAATGTCATCAGACTGGCAACCACAACCGCTACACCAGGTACAGCTTTCATCCAAGGCCAGGTTAATGAAGGCAGGGAGCTGCTGGAAAGAACAGGTAAACCGAGCTTCTCGAAAGGTACTTTGGAGATATACATAACCGAGGTGCCGCCGACTTCTTTTTCGCCATAGACATAATTAATATATCGTTCCGGGTTGTCTTGAATACGTTGGTGTGCTTCGGCTAGTAAATCCGAACGTTTGCCAAATTTTATGGCTCCTACTTTACAGGCAGCCACGCAGGCTGGAATTTCACCATCTCGCAGGCGATCTGCACAGAAATCACATTTTTGTACGCGTGGGAAAACTTCATCCCACTCATATTTTGGAACATCAAAAGGACAGGCGGCCATGCAGTATCGGCAGCCGATGCAGATGGTTTCGTCATAAATAACCGGACCTTCTGCTGTTTTTTGCATTGCGCCTACCGGGCAGGCTGATACACAAGCCGGATCTACACAGTGCATACAATTTCGTTTAATAAAGGAATAGTCCGAGTTTTCTTCTTGATTTTGGTAAAGTTTTACAATTGTCCAGGTATCGGCATTCAGGTCTGCTTCGCCTTGCGGGGTTAATCCGCGGCGGTCTTTGCATGCATTTTCACATTCGCGACAGCCAATGCAGGCGGTGGCATCATACAAAATGCCAAAGCTGTCTTCGTTGTTTCCAGAACTGGATTTCGATTTGATACCAGGGATGACCATTAAGCTGGATAATCCCATACCCGTTGTTTTAAGAAAATCTCTGCGATCCATCGTCATGATTTTGTTCCCTCACTGTTAATTTCTTCTCGTTTCTCAATAATCAGAGCTTTGATTGTCAGGGTACCCACGATTCCAAGAATCAAACCCACGACTACACCAGTGACGCCCACATTTTGAACAGGAGGACCGGCTTTTTTCACTTCCACTTCGGGATAGAGTGTCAAAGCGGAAATATTTGCCTCAATGGGTGGTGGGGTTATATTTCCAACTTCATGGATGCCGTGGCAATCATAACAAGTAGGTTTGTTGGTTAATGAGTCGGGGTCATAATCTTCAGTTAAGGTGACAGTCGTATCATGGAAAACCATGTACGTATCCAACACATTGGTTTCCAATCCGTATTTTGCCATGATGTCATTATTGGTATGGCACTTGGCACAAGTATCTACTGATTCTTTACGGAAGTTATTTTGACCGGGATCACAGATTTGGTGAACGTGATGGCAATCCACACATTCCGGCATGTCATCGTTTCCTTCCAGTAAACCTGCTCCATGTACACTATCAGTATAATTTTCAAAATCTTTTTCATGGCAGTCAGCACACATTTGTGATTTCCAGCTGATTTGACCGCTTTCTCTCGGTTGATCAATTTCACTCATGTGAAGTTGGCTGTGAGGTTGGTGACAATCGGCACAAATTGGTGTATTCAGGTTGCCCGATTGATAAAGTTCCTCATGGACGTTTCCAGAAACTTGATTAAATTGTTCACTGTGACATTTCTGGCAAGTGTCATGATAACTCACCATATACTGGCGTTTGTTGGTAGCTGTGATCTGGTTATGTGGGGCAGGGAAATCTTCATACCCGATATGGCATTCTATACACTGCATATTCTGATGTACAGATTGATCAAAGACCTGTCCGCTAACCGATAGATTTAAAATATCCCCATTGGCTAGTTTCCATTCCCAATCGGGTTGATCATGACACGCTAAACAGGTTTCGTTTTCCGGAATGCCTTGTGCCTGAACACTGACTGTGATACCACCCAACATTAATCCGCAAAAACAAATAATAAATATACACGTAAAAATACGCTTCTGAAAAGATTTTTCAGCCATAATTTCCCTTTATTTAATTTATTATGAATTTAATGTGAATAGATTATTGTTTAATCATCTCACTTGTCATATCGATTTTTCGAAGAGACACTTTCCGAAGAGCCATGAGCGAGATGGCAAAAAGATAGATGCCAAATAACAAAACAATCCAAGCTAAGACCTTATGGTCCGTCATATAAAGTGCCGCGGCGACCGCAGAAGCAGCAACGAAAGTGCAGGGGCAAGTGATCTTTAAAGGTTTGGATTTAAGCTTACATAATCCACTATAAATCAGGTAACCGACCACGAGTGCACCAATCACAAAATAAAACATAATTCACCTCGTATCCCATTAAGAAAACAGCTGCAAAATTATGAAGCAAACTGTTTATTTTTGAACTATTTTTATTTTATGGTTTGGGTATAACAATAGTTGTTATGGGGGTGTGACAAAGTTGTGACAATTTTCACAAGGAAAATTAACCAGGATTGTGGTGGTTTCCAAAAAGGAAAAAAATTTCCAGCGAATGAAGTTCTTGACTATTAATATGGATTGGTATTGTTTATACTTTTGATCCCAACCTAAATTGAAAGCCATGGAGCAATTGATATTCTTTTCCCAAAAAATTTGCCAACAGATATACCTAATTTGGGGTATTCATTTTTTGTAAATCAATTCATAGCCTAAGCCAGGTACATTATTAATAGCAGCTTGAGAATCTTTTTCCACTTTTAACCGCAAACGATGTACTAGCTGACGAACCATATCCATATCGCCACCTTGGGGCCCCCACACGTGATCAATGATAATTTCCGAAGTAACAATTTGCCCAGCATTGATCATTAGGCAGTCCATTAAACGCAATTCGAGACCAGATAATTGGATGGGTTGTTGATTATCAAAACTTAGTTCATGGCGATTGAGGTTTAGACTGATATTACCAACTTGCCGAACAGTGGTAGGGTTTTTCTTTTTAGAGCGCCTCAAAACGGCGCGTACCCTTGCCATCAATTGGCGTGGGCTGAAAGGTTTGGTGATATAATCATCCGCTCCTAACTGGAATCCCCCTAGAATATCTTCTTCATCACTGCGGACGGTCAATAGAATAATGGGCGTGTCAGATTGTTCACGAATACGTTTACAGATGCTGAAGCCATCTTCTTTTGGGATATTTACATCTAGGATGATTAAATCCGGGTGTTCTGTTTCCCATTTTTGATAGGCCAATTCTCCGTCTTCTGCCAGAATCACTTCAAACCCTTCCCGTTTGAAGGTAAAAGCAATTACATCGGCTAAAGTGCGATCATCATCTACAATTAATACTTTCATTCTTCACCTATAATAGGTATTGTAAACCAAAATTCTGCTCCACCACTGCTATTTTCACGTACACCGATTTCTCCCTGATGTGCTTTAACAATAGCATGGGTAACCATCAAACCCAAACGAGCTCCTTTTTGTAACACACCGTTTTGGCTGGGAATTACTATACCTGAAAAAATTTTATCTCGAACCTCTATTGGCACGCCCGCCCCTTGATCACTCACACTAATTTCTATCGAATTATCCATAACCTGCGCCGAAAGAACAATATCCGTGTCGGTTGGACCATATTTGCTGGCATTGGATAATAAATTTATAATAACTTGTGAGATACGTCTTGCATCGATCAATACGAGTGGTAATGATTCAGGTAGGTTGATTTTTAAGTTTTGACCATATTTTTTCAACAGTGGTTCCATTGTAGAAGCTGCTGTGGATATTACATTTCGAATTTCTGTTGGTTGAGGGCTGACTTTAAATCTACCGGTTTCGATACTTGAGCCTTCCAATAGGTTATCGATTAGGTTTTCTAAGTTGAGGATACTGAGATGGATGGATCGTAATAGTTCCTTCATTTCAAGTTGTGTCAGATCATCTGATTCGTCCAATAATATTTCAATTGAAGCTGTTAATGCAGAAAGAGGAGTGCGGAATTCATGGGTAATATTACCAAGGAATGAACCGAGCAAATGATTTAATGCTTCTTCTTCACTTACATCCCGCAATACCAGCACCGTGGCAGCATCTCCATTTTCGGTTACTGGTAATTTGGCATGCGTAATAGCGAGAATTTTCTTTTGTTCTTCCTTTAAAATAAATGATTGCCGCAGCTTATCACCAAGGGAGGGGAGAAGGCTTAAAAATGAGTTTGTACTCTCGGCGGGCTTTAGTATATCGTTAATGGACGAATCGAGGACTTCTTTATCAGTCCAGCCTGTAATTCGTTCTGCTCCTGGGCTGAAGTAGATTATTCGCCCTTGATTGAGGATAATGATTCCCTCCATTATTGATTGCAGCAGGAGATCATTCCATTGTTTTTCTGTTTGCAATGAAGCAAGAGCAGTTTGAATTCGGCTGCGTGATTCTTCCAGAACAGATGAAAGTTCAACAACTTCCTCCAATTTTGTATCAACTCGAATTGGTTTGGATAAGTCAGGGTTTTCAATCATATTCGTTTTTCGGACCAATTGAGCTAATGGTCGTTGAATACATTGCGCAAGGAAAATGGCAAATAAAACTGAGAAAAATATAACAACGAGAATAACGATCGATAAAAATAATTCTTGTTGCCTTTGGTCTTGTTTAATTGTGGTTATATCCAATGCTACTTCTACGGTTAAATCATTCCCATTTAAAGGAAAGTGCGACACGTAATACTCGTGATCCTGAATAGTAAAACTTTCTTGAAACTGCTCATCTGCTAAGGTGGCAGGCATAATTTGTAGACTGCTTTTTTTAGAATAATTTGGTCCAAAGCTGGTAGCAACCACCTGGCCTTCATGGATAAGTGTATGGTATAGGTTGCAGGTATCACACATTTCAACTAAAAAAGCATTATCCAGCTGAAGGCCTAACATAACGGTCCCTATTGTTTGGTTCTGATTGCGAATTTGGCGCCCTCGTAAAAGCCATGCTTGCGGTGTATCATCTTCATAAATGACCTTATAAAGTGGATTTGTTTCATAATCACAGTTTTTGATTTGGGGGGCATTGGGGGTGGATGCCAATAATTGCCCGTTAGCGTCACAAACAACAATGGTATCAATATGGGTCATACCATTTAAAAACTCCGCTAAATAATCCTTCAAGGCAACGGAGTCTTTTTGTTGCAATAGTGCAGCTAATGAAGGACGTGAGGCTGCCAATACAACCATATTGGTTATTTCATGTTCTTGGGCCTGGTAATATTTCCGAATCATATTCATACTTTGTGTACGTTTGTCATTTTCAAGGTATCGATAGTTTAACTGAAGTGCAGTTAGTCCAACGGCAGTTACACTGAAAATGGTCAATACAACAAAGCTGATAATTATTTGAGTTCGGAGGGAATAGGAATTAAGGAATTTGTTCAGGATTTTATTAAACCAACAAACAGGGTTCACAGATAATATTCTCCAATAAATTATATCGTGTGATGAATTGTCACACATTTATTTTACAATGAATCGAAAAATTAAGTGGGATAAAGCAATTTTTTGAATATTTTTTGATTCTAAAACTCATATCCAATATACAAAGAATTGACAATCTTTGTTGATTCGTTAAGATTAACCATAATTAATTGTTGATAAATATTATCTTAATATTAAAAAGGTCTATATGTCTTCCCTACCCAAAAAAACACAAGTGCTTATCATTGGCGGCGGTCCGGCTGGTTCTACGGCTGCTGCTTTATTGGCCCGTCAGGGGCATCATGTAACATTATTTGAGAAAGATAAATTTCCCCGTTACCATATTGGGGAATCACTGCTGCCAACCATTTTACCAATCATTGACCTAATCGGTGCGCGCGAGAAGATGGATAAATTTGGTTTTCAACGCAAACACGGTGCATATTTGGAGTGGGGCAAAGAAACCTGGGCATTGAATTTTGGTGAGTTGAGTGGTGATGCTACTTATGCATATCAAGTTACGCGGGCGGAATTTGATGAAATGTTAATTAATCACGCCGCAGAACAGGGTGCGTTTGTTTTTCAAGAAACAGAAGTACGCAGCCTGGAATTTGATGGTGAAAGACCAGTTCGAGCGTCTTGGATAAGAAAAAGCAATAATGGTACTCCCTTACAAGGAACGATAGAATTTGACTTTATGATCGACGCTTCCGGACGGAACGGCTTGATGGCAAACCATTATTTAAACAATCGAAAATACCATCAAGTTTTTCAAAATGTGGGGGTATGGGGTTATTGGAAAAATACTGACCGACTTGCTACCGGACGAGAGGGTGACATCGCAGTTGGCTCTATTCCCGATGGATGGTTATGGGGAATACCACTTTCTGACGGCACGATGAGTATTGGGGCTGTGGTTCATAAGGACAGTATAAAGGCACAACGTGGACAATCATTAGACCAGATTTATGAAAAAGCCCTACAAGCTTCACCTCTGATGCAGCGAATAACCAAAGACGCGGAATTAATTTCACCTGTTGTGAGTGAAACGGATTATTCTTATGCTTCTGAGCGCTTTTGTGGTCCAGGTTATTTCTTAACAGGTGATGCGGCCTGTTTTTTGGATCCGTTGTTATCCAGTGGTGTTCATTTGGCGACGATGAGCGCCATGATGGCGGCAGCTTCGATCACCAGTATTTTCCGGGAAGAGGTTGGGGAAGAAGAAGCTCAGTCCTTTTTTGAGAGCAGTTACCGCCAGGCTTATTTACGATTTCTGGTGTTTTTATCTGCCTTTTATGATGTGGGACGGACGAAGGAATCATACTTCTGGGAAGCACAGCGCATCACACAGCAAGATGTACCGGCAGATCACTTAAAATTTGCGTTTCTGAACTTAGTAACTGGTGTGAAAGACTTAGAGGATGTGCAAACGACAGGTACTCACCATGTTATCATGGAAGAAATGACAAAGCGGATTGACGATAATCTGAAATATCGTAAGGACAAGTTAAAACTAGCAACATTGGATGGCGATGAATTAAAGAATGCCCGCGCGAATGCTAATTTCTTTGACTCGGTGGAAGGAATGTTTACACTTGACGCGGAAAACGCGGTGAATGGACTGTATGTTCAAACCAAGCCAGTGTTTGGTTTGGGGAGAACAAACGTTTCTCGTTAGATGTTTTGACTTTTTTTCGCTAACAACAAAATATAATATGAACTGCCCTCAGCAAGCTGCGGGGTTTTCAATTTGCTTTGAGATAAAGTAAAATTTATGTGCATTTAGCATTCAATTAAATGTAGCCATATTTTTTGGATGTGCATTAACTCATTAATTTTTGGCTTCGTCTATTTACTTTCAAAATGAAAAATACAGCTTAAAAACAAAGGGAAACAAATTATGACTCAACATGTTGTCCACCTTGTG
This sequence comes from Anaerolineaceae bacterium, assembly GCA_002702705.1. Classification (GTDB taxonomy): domain Bacteria; phylum Chloroflexota; class Anaerolineae; order Anaerolineales; family Anaerolineaceae; genus UBA6170. Next base: position 28,300 of record PABH01000003.1, on the reverse strand, counting down.
TGTAATGCTCATCTTGATCCGATCTGGATGTGGACCTGGAAAGAAGGTTTACGGGAAGCAATATCAACTTTTCATACTGCAGCAGATTTGTTAGACGAGTTTCCCGAATTTGTATTTAATCACAATGAAAGTTTATTATATGAATGGGTTGAAGAATATGATCCACTATTATTTAAAAGAATTCAGAAACTGGTAATTGAAAAACGCTGGTTTATTGCAGGTGGATTGTTTTTACAACCGGATTTAAATGTTGGTGGGGGAGAAACACTGATTCGCCATATATTATTAGGACGAAATTATTTTTATGAGAAATTTGGTGCACGACCAAGGGTAGCCTATAATTTTGATACCTTTGGACATCCTGCCGGTTTTCCACAATTGTTAAAACAAGCAGGATATGAATTGTATATCCACTGTCGCCCAATGCAGCATAAACTTGATTTACCAGCTCCATTGTACCGTTGGCGAGGATGTGATGGATCTGAAATTGTGGCGATTCGACCTGTAACTGGTTTTTATAACGCGAATGCTCCGGGGCAGGCTCAGGAAAAAGCTGAAATGGGACTTAAATTGGCTCGGGAGTTGGACCGGGACATTTTGGTGTTGTGGGGATTGGGAGATCATGGGGGTGGTGCAACCCGTGAAGATTTGTACCGTTTTCGCGAGTTAATAAACAAACATGTTGGCTCAGATTATGAAATCCGGCATAGTACTCCGGAAGGTTTTTTGGAAGGAATTCGACCAAATATTGATAATTTGCCTGTATATTTCGGAGCATTACAACGAACACATTCCGGAACGTATACTTCTGTAGCCCCGATTAAACGTGCTATCAGGGAATGTGAATCATTATTGGCTTCTGCAGAATCTGAATCAACAATCGCCTGGTGGCGGAACCAGGCTGACTATCCGGCAGAAAAACTTCGCCAAAGTTGGAAAGATTTATTATTTAATACTTTCCATGACACTGCCAGTGGAACGATTTTGGAAGAAGCCGTCCCGGAAGTAATGGATATTTTTGGCAGTGTCCGTAATTCGGCTCGTAAAATGATCATCAAAGCGCAGCATCATTTACTTCCTGCCGTACCGAATACACCAGGTTCTATTCCGATATATGTTTTTAATCCACATCCTTATGCTTTGCGTGGCCCTGTTGGCATTAATATCTTAAGAGAACATAACTCTACACCGGAAAGAAAGCCATTGGTTTTGTATGATGATCAAGACCAGGTTGTCGCACATCAGGAACAAGGCGGACCACAAATATTGTTAACAACAAGCTGGCAGCCTTACATAGGATTTATCGCTGATATACCGGCAATGAGTTTCCGACGATATGAAGTCCGCAATGAAAAAACCAATAAGACGGATCAAAATATAATAACTATTCATGAAAATGTAGATAATATAAATCTGGAAACACCGTTTTGGAAAGTTGAATTTACTCGGGAAAAGGCAGCTTTAAACAAATTATTTCTCCGGGATCAAGGAAAAAATTTATTATCAACAGCGGTTCAGCTTTTTGCGATGGATGATTCCACAGATGCCTGGGGGGGAGAGTGCAAGTATCGGTATAATGACCCCATTAGTTCTTTTTCAGCATTATCACCCAAGCAGGTTGGTGAATTTAATGGGTTGGAGGGAGCCCTAGGGCCAGCATTACGAGTGCTTCATTCAGGACCAGTTTTTACAACGGTGGAATGTTTGGTAGGTTGGCAGTATTCCAGGGCTTCAATTCAATATACTTTTTATACTGACTTACCTTATATTGACGTTAATGTTCGTTTGTATATGGCTGCTCGATCTAAGATGATTAAACTGGTTTGTCCTTTTGATGTGCCTCAGGTTAAGGTTACTTGTGAAACAGCTTATGGGGTATCACAACCGGAGCCTGATGGTACAGAATATCCATACGGGTGTTGGATTCGATTAGAGAATGAAAATATATCGATTGGACTAGCAAATTCTGGGCAATCCGGTTTTGATGTTAACCATCGTGGCACGTTGGAATTAAGTCTTAGCAGGGGTGCGGTTCATATTGCCTGGGAAGGTGGCCCTGCTTTGGATACGACCAAGTCTTATACCTGGATGGATCAGGAGCAAATTGATACAAGTTTTAGAATATTAGCTGGTTTTGATTCTGAGAAAACAACATCAGAATTTATTTCAGCGGCTTTATTGTTAAACCAACCGTTTGAAAGGTTTTTTGTTTTTTATCCACCTACTTTTTCAGAATATGCACAAATCTCTCCAAAGCCCTTTTTACAAATTGAGCCGAAAACTGTAATTTTGGGGGCATTAAAAAAGGCAGAGGTTGGAGATGCAATTGTTTTGCGTTTAATTGAAACTGTGGGAAAAAAGACAAAAGCGAAAGTATGTCTAGAAGAGGATACGCAGTATTTTGATTTGCAACCATACCAGGTCAGAAGTTTTTTGGTTCGCAAAGAGGATGGAAAGATTAATTGGCAAGAAATTGATTTATTGGAAATGAAAAAATAGTACAACACTAGAAAAGAATCAATAGGTGAGCATTTTTATCATAAGGGCATCCAACGGATGCCCTTATGACCCCAAAGGGATTAGGGGACAAATAAACCTTCCAATTGTCCATGCAGGGCAGGTGGCAATACATATGCTGTGCAATCGTCTGGTTTGATTATAACGATTGTGGACTCTTCAGGATTTGCTTTCTGCAGGCTTACACCCAGCCATCCTGATTGGCTCCATTCAACTCCAACAGCATTGATATTATCTACCAATAAATCCATATCACTACCATCTTTGCGCACGCGGTACAGGCTACTATTATCTTGTCCGCGATATACAATCCAGTTTCCATCAGATGATAGCTTAGGATTTAGGAATTTGGATGTCCCATTCTCAATTGTGAACAGTTCCGTTGATGTTCCATTTAAGAAATCATAGACAAATACTTTCCAGGCACTTCCACCCATATAGGGTACAGTATACAATAATTGATTTCCATCAGGCCCCCAGCCGACAATACTTTCATAGCTCATATCGGAAATCTGGCGCAGATCACTTCCATCCGTATTGATCACAAATACACTGTTGATCGTATTACTGCCCATACCGATATATGCGATCTGATTTCCATCCGGCGACCAGTGCAGATTGAACCCGCCGGTACCTGGCAAGATAAACTCTGTCTGTGTTGCTAGATTAACAATATGAATACTGTTGTCTGTGGAAGAATAAGCTACCTGGCTGCCATCTGGCGAAAGTGATCCCCAATTTCCATTTGGGACCACGATTTGTTTTTGACTTCCATCCAGATTGTAGACAGCAAGTCCCCAGGTACCTGTATCCAATTTTTCATAGATGAGGGCTTTTCCATTGATGAACATCTCAGGAGCTGGCTGTACGTTTAATAATGCATCTGCTGTCAGACACAGACCAGGTTGGGGTGTTGGATCTGCCGGTAGATCGGTTCGCGGCGAAGCCGGGGACCATTCTTGCTGATAGGTGACCGGGTCACCGATTAATATCAGATTGGATAAAACAATCGTTAATTCACCCGCAGGAAGTTGTGCATAACTCAAGCTTGTTGTAAAGATACCATTATCCGGGTCGCTACCTCCCCCGCCGCCGACCGGCATGTAGTCCATGATCTGTAGATCGGCATGGGATACATTGGGATCAACCTTAAACTGGAAGGAGTATCCCTCCCGAGAATCAGACACAATCGAGATCAGTTTGAGGGTATGCCCCGCGAGTTGAATGTCCTGGTTGGGTGTCCATTTCTGACCAGGCTGCGGGTTAGGGCCAGCATCAAAGGTGAATATGGCGATTGACTCTGGGTCAGCGGGAAATAATGGCGTGCCCGAGAACTGCACAGTTAGTGGATAGGCCAGCCCTGCGGCATCAAATTGTGCAGCCCAGCCGAAATTGAAGTTACCTCCATCTACCGGACTGAGTGCTTCATTCACATCTTGAGGGTAGGAATAAGAGACTGTTTTTCCCGAAACATCCGTGATATGCATCGCACCATTAAGCTGAAAAGATTCACCGGAAGCGGTATGCGGCTGGAACTGGCCGACCAGGATATACCCATCCTCCGTTTTTATTTCTTTTGAGATGGTTACCGGGTTGGCGGTTGGTGCAGACGTTGGGTTGCTTTCTTCAAGTGGGTGTTGGGTGTTGAATGCCTGTGGCGTGGGGGAAATCTCAGTTACCGGCATAACGGTCAAATCAGGGGGAGCGGCTGTAAACAGAAGTGGAAATTCCCAGTTTTCTGGGGTTGTCCCAGGCAGGGTATTAAAGATACAGGGTAAGACCAAGTCTGCTGAATTAATTCCTTGCGGAACGGGTTTAAAGCCATTTTGGACTCGATCAAGCCGGGTGGCATCCGGCAGGAGCAAATATTCGGTTGTAGTACACCCTGCTTGACTTTCATTATTTGGATAGGCTGAAGCTGGCACACCAAATATACGGTATTCAATAAACGTTTGATCTCCGGTTAATATAGCGGAAACCACTGTAATCGAAATCTCATCGCGCGTAATGGTTACCGGTTCGGCCAGGACGCGGATTGGGGCATTTTGATCGACAAGCCCCACACCGGGAATATACCCGATTAAGCTTCGTAAGGCTTCCACCACTCGTTGCGGGCTGATGATAAGGATACTGATGAAAACCAATGAAAAAATGGTAATAATTGCCAGCCGGGTCGGACGAATCCCCCCAAAACGGATGGTTTGGTTGGGTTTATTATCCACATGATGATTTAAATCTGAGTAAAGTTGATTTACGAACTCAGACCGGACGGGTGGAATAAAAAAAGCTTGTCGAATCTCTTCTTCAAATTGAGGGGTTATATTTTTTTCATTCATTTGAAACCTCCAACTGGCTGTGTAACCGTGCCAGTAACCGGTAGACTGATTTTTTGACCGTATCTTCTTTCCGATGAAGGAAATGAGCAATTTCTCGAAAACTCAATTCAGCCAGGAACCGCAGGCGGAGCAATTCGCGCTCATCTTCTGATAAGGCCTGGATAAGTTCGGATAATGCATTGATTCTTTCTGTTTGAATGACCTTTGTTAACACATCATCTTCAGGAGAAATCGTTTGTGTTTCCTCAAAGACTGAAAACTGATTGCGCTGCCGGAAATGATCCATTGCTTTATTGCGTGCAATCATGAAGAGCCAAGAGGCAAAAAGTCCATCCTGTCGAAATGTATGAAAGGACTCATAAGCCGATAAAAATGTCTGTGCCGTCACATCTTCTGCTTCCTGCACATTCCCGATCCGGCTGTAAAGATAGCGAAAAACTTTTTCTACATACCGTTTGTATAGTTCTCCAAATGCCCTGGGATTTTCTCTTACGATTTGAATCAATTTTAATTCATCTGATTCATGATTAAATAGTTGAGATGTTAAACCAATTTTGCTTTCTGCCATGAAATTCCTTTCCGTATGTTTTCACAAAACCCTGCAGGTTTTTATATATAAGACGGAAAAAAACACAAAAAGGGACAAGAAGAAACGCCTCATTTTGTCGGATGCCCAACAATTATGTGAATAACACTGCAGGGTACTAGGGAACTCGAAGAAAAAATGGTAAGGGCAAGTCCAGTAAGTCAGATAGATTTTTTTACAAAATGCGAAACAATTTCGCAGCGATACGAAAGCCGCGTTCCCTACAAATTTCGCAAAGAATTTCACCACAGGGAACACCGAGTACACAGAGCAAAACACTTAAGGGCGAACGGCGTTTGTCCTGGTATTTATATATTAAACAACCGCAATTGGTTTTTATCCGGTTCGGGTAAAGTTAGATGTTGGGCTTTGAGATATGCATGAATTTGATCCATCAGGTTTTTATGTTTGATTGGGTCAAACTGTGGTGCATTGTGACTGTCATAAAACCAAACAGGTTTTTTTCTGTAATCATCTGGTTCACGCATATATCGGGGAAAAATATGTGCGTGTAGCGCATGGTCGCTGTTGCCTAAAATTTCGTAATTAATCAAGTAGGCATCCAGAATGACCATTAACGCATCTCCAATAACGCTCATCTCATACAAAAATGTTTTTCGCTGATCGGGAGAAAGGGTATTTAGATCAGAAGCAATAGGATCAGCTAACAGCAGGCAGTAACCTGGTAAAAACTGTACATCTCCTAACAAAACCCAGCCGGATCGTACCCGGCAAATAACAGTTGGGTTTTTTCCCTGACGGGCAGCTTGTATTCGTTGGTGAATTAGTGAGGTCATAAGTTTGTAATAGAAGTATACGAGCGCCAGAAATTCTTGTCAACCATATGAAATAGAAGAAAAAACAAATTAATTTCAAACTAATTTTAAACTGAGTTTTGATATTTACGACTTATACCTTATAATTTCGTGTAGCCATTATCAAGGTTATTTAATTCTCAATTTAAATAAATAAATATTTTCACCGCTAAATTTCTAATATTGTTTCCTTATTGGGTACCAAATTAATTTTCCCTCAAATCATATCTGGTTCGGTATGAAGTTTCTTGACCCTGCTTGCTACCAATTTACCTGGATTTGGATATTGACAAAAAATTCGACCCTCGATAGAATTATAACAGTGTTATAAAAAATATAATGATGTTATAAAACAGGTGAAATATGGTTGAAACAGATAATGAAACGATGAATCCCAAGTCAGAACGTGTAAGACTTTATTTTGCAGAAACTGCAAAAAAAATGATTTTACAAGATGGGGTTGAGTCCGTATCTGTAAGAAAGGTGGCTGCTTTAGCAGGATACTCATTTGCTTCGCTTTATAATCATTTTAAAAGTCTGGATGAATTACTTTGGTATACACGCGACATCATGATACTGGATATTTTGAAATATATCCAATCTGAGAACGTGGATAAAGTAAGGAATATTCTGGGGGTTAAAAAAGTATTTCGATCTTTTGTGGGGTATTTTATAGAAAATCCACATGTATATCGTTTCTTTTATTTTCATCACTTAAATAAAGAAGACAAACCAAATCAAACGATAGTTAACGAACTCAACTTTGAGGAACAATATGCAGGGACGTTTGAATTTGTTTTTAATAGCGGTAAGTATACCCGCGAAGAAACAAACTTAATCATAAAAACATTAATTTTTTCTTTATATGGCTTGTTAAGCCTTCATTTTTCTGACTATGAGGAATTAACCATTGAAGCTGCTATTGAGGAATTGGACTTTATGATTGAGTATTTATTAAGGGAAGTTTCTGACAATGGTTAGAAAGGGCGTAAAATTCAAAAGTAATAATTGGGAATGATTTAGAACCAGGGTAAAGGGAGTTAATTTATGATGAAAGCCTGTGTAGTTTACGATTCTTTTTTTGGGAATACAGCAAAAATGGCCGAAATAATTGGCGCGAACCTTATAGAGAGGTATGAGGTACAAATTATTTCAGTCAATCAATTAAAACCTGTCGTTCTGAAAGATTTGCAACTTTTGGTGGTGGGATCACCAACCAGAGGATTTGAACCTACAAAACCAATAAAAAATGTTTTACAAAACATTCAAGCTGTAGACTTTCCTCATTTACAAATTGTTTGTTTCGATACACGGATGGATATAAAAAAAATCAACAATAAAATTCTAAACTTTTTTGTGAAATTCCGAGGTTATGCTTTGGACTCAATGGAAAAGATTGTGAAGCACAACGGTTTTTCCATCATTCATCCGGGCATGGGTTTTTTTGTTGATGAATCAGAAGGACCATTAGGCGAGGGGGAGGAGAAAAAAGCTGGGCAGTGGGCACACAAAATCATGCGTATAGCCATAAAAGTAAAATAATATAAATTATTCTTTTTTCAGTTAACTACAGAACACTCTTATTAAATTATTCGCCTCTATTTGGGATTATAATTGCATTACTGAACACTTGGTAAGCATTACTTGTTCAGAATTCATTATTGTTTTAGTAGAGGTAAATTCATGAGTTTCAAAACATACAAAACGAATCGCCTGGTGAAAGGCGAGGATCTAAATCATCATGGGACTTTATATGCTGGTAGGACAGCCGAATGGTTTGTTGAATCCGGATTTGTTTCCGCAGCAAATCTTACAAACCCAGAAAATATCGTTTGTTTACAAATCCACAATATGCAATTTTCACATCCGGTTCGGAAAGGTGAGGTGGTTTGCCTGGAAAGTCGGATCGTTCATGCCGGAAACACAAGTTTAGTCGCCCATATTCATATGTCCACCCAAAAACATGAGGTTTTAGAAGGTTTTATCACTTTTATTCATGTGGATAAAGATGGGAAGCCCGTTAAACATGGCATTACGATTGAACCTTCTACCGAAGCAGAGCAGGAATTACAAAAACGTGCAACCCAACTTAAAAGAATGCCTTAAGGAATTTTTTTCTTTTTTCTTAATTTGTTATGATTTTATGTCGCAAAAGAACTGCCTAGGATAATCCTAGCAGTTCTTTTGCTGTGTAGGTTAGGTTATAGATTAAACTGAGAATTATCTTTTGATCGTAAACGGTTTGGGTTGTTGAGTCCGTAGGTAAGGTAGTACCGCGAGTGAGAGTCCACCCAGTACCAGCAGAATTCCCGTTAAACTCATTTGCAGCGGCCAGGCATTTGCCCAATTAAATCCACCGGGTTCGAAAGTATGGGATACGGCGAACCATTCAGGTGCAATTAAAACGGAAACACCACAGGCAACCAATGTAAAAGCAGCAGCCAATCGGCCATCGTCCTCGTGATCCGTTTCCTGGCGGGAATACTCCTTCCAAATGCCAGGAATGCGGAAAATGAAAAATATGATCAAGGTAAACACCGTAATATATACGATTCCATCCGTTGGCATGGAACTACCGCGGATGGCACGCGAAACCACAACGTGAATCACATTGATCACGATGCCTGCCATTAAGGTAATCAGAGAAAACGAATAAGCGCCGGGTTTTCGTTTGATTAACATGATTGTTGCCCGAACACCCATCACGCCCACGGCTGTTGTAATCAACACAAACAACACATACACCCATTTATAGGGGGCAATCAATGCCATTTTACTGCTGTAATTTTCAGCAGCCAGAGCAACACAGGTTGTTCCGATTCCGGCCATGACGGTCGCCACAGCCGTTAACCCCATCAACACGATTCCAATAATATTAAGTACTTTGACCCACCACTTAGCTTTTGACATGCCATTCCTCCTGAGAATAGGTTTTAAGTAACCGGATTTTTCTGGTGTCGAAAAATCCGGTTAAACAAGACAAAATGATAATGAAAACTGGAAAGAAATAATGCCCCGCCAATCCCAATATACAAAACCGCCAACCAAGGTTTCGGTATCGGTGAATAAACCCGTAAAACCACACCCAACCCAATCATAAAAACTACCAATGGGTAACTGCTCCACTGCTGAAAGGCAAATAAACAAACTCTTTCGGATAAATAATTGTTAATACGACAGATATTTTTCCGAGCGACCTTTGAAAAGCCAAAACGGTAAATTAACACAGCCAGGATAAACCCCAAAAACACAATAAAGAATTGGTTTTTTATCTCCTCCAATCCCAGCCATTGGGAAGCAAACCGGTTTAATAATATACCAACGCCGGACCACATCAGCCCCGCCAAAACAATCAACCAAATTTTGTTCACGTTAGGTTTTAAGACTTTAAGAATCTTCATTTGATTAAATTACCACCATGCTTAAGGCAAAAGAAATTGTCGTTAACAAGAGTACAGTTGGAAAGATGGTTAAAATAGTATCTTCCGAAAGAAGCGGTGTGTCAGTTTTTAAAAACGTTAACAATAAACCACCCGAGCCGATTAATAAACTGCCGACACTGATCCATACTACGCCCCAATTGACCAGGCGAGAAAAAACCAAGTAAAACGGAAACAGAAACAAAGTAACACCGGACAAACCATGTACGACTGCCACCACAGGGATCGCAAATCGATTGACTCTAACAAAACGTGTGTAAATCACCAATCCTAAGCCAACCATAACAAAAACCAGAAAACCTGAACGAAATTCCGGTAAAAATCGAGCCACCAAACCTAAGGAAAACGAGAGTGGAATCAGCGTAGATAAAACAATAACCAGCCGGTTTTTTAAAACAGGATAACCGAGAATTATCAGCAGCAATCCGGCGATCACTAATACCCCAAAACCAACCGTAAAGGACCAGGTTACCCACGGAAAAATATCTGAACCACTGGTAACCACTTCATAGGCTGCCAGTAAAACCATTAGAAGTAAAAGGAACCGGTTTACCAGGCTAATTTTTTTCATGCACACCTGTTAAATAGTCATCAGTATCATCGAACCCAGCATGTAGATGGACGCGTATTTAAACAAACCAAAATTGACCGTTTCGGAAGGGCGAAAAACACTTACCCCTGCCAACAGCAATAAACCAGCAGAAAGTACGGCCAGGAGCCGCATGTAGCCCCACAATAAACCAATTCCATACCCCGCAGCAGCCATCATTAACGCAGCTAGAATACTGGAAATTGCGATCGCCTGTCGCGTAAATTGAAACCCGTACCGTGCAGGGAAAGTGGGAATTCCAGCTTTATTGTAATCTTCAAAATATTTGATGTTAAAAGTCATAATGTGGGTTGGAATCCAAAATAAAACACCCAATGCCAACACCACCCCGACCCAATCAAAAAAACCAATCGCTAACACTCTGCCGGCCAATACGGGCATCGCCCCTGCAAAGCCACCCCATACGATCGACCAGCTTGTGCGGCGTTTGAGCCAAATGGTGTAAATGACCACATCGAAAAACAAACCAGCAGTTACAACCAGTCCAAACAACAAATTCGTGCTGGCTGCCCATCCAATGCCAACTATTGAAAGGACTAAGCCTAAACAAACGCCTTCCTGCTGAGAAATCTGACCGGATGCCAATGGACGGTAACAAGTACGATCCATCTTTTTATCGATGTCGCGGTCATACCACATATTCAAGACAGTGCTGCCACTGATGGCCAAAAACAAACTGCTAGATACGGATAAAAGGAGGGGAATATCACGCACCGGGCATTTCGCACTGAGATAACCTGCCAACCCCGTGATGAGCAGCAAACCCGTTTGTAGGCTTTTGATCAACTGCCAATAGATTCGCAATTTGGTTTTAATTTTAGAGGAGACGACAATTATTGTTGAAATTTTCATCGGACACACCGAAACCCAACCGCAGGGCTTACAAAGGTAGGGGTGGCATTGTTCCTGGCCCATATTCTGAGATTGCCAGGGTAAATATCCTTACTGCCGCCGCGCATGTAACGATAGTGCTGCTGGTCATAAATATCCGCTGTCCACTGCCAGACATTGCCAGCCATATCATATAAACCATACGGGCTGGGTGAATCGATGGTTTGATACCCGGCGTAGGTGTTTCCATTATAAAAACCAACCGGAGAAGTACGCGAACCAAAAGAAGACATATCTTCAAACGGATCACGGCTGGAAGTAAAATTGGCGTTATTCCTTTCCAATTCATGTCCCCAGGGGAAGGGTCGATCATCCAGTCCGCGGGCCGCTTTTTCCCATTCCAATTCGGTGGGCAAACGCCAGCCATAATATTTGCAATAGGATTGAGCCCCAAACCAGGATACCATTGTCATGGGATGGTTGGCCCAATCACTTTTCGCTGCAAACTGATTATTTTCCATTTGCAAACGGAGCGCGGGGTTATCCAGGGGAATATGGAGATAATCACCTTCCAGTATTTGTTCTTCGTGACGGCCTTCGTTAAATTCATCACCAGCATAATACCCAACAATCTGGTTACCTGCTTGTTTGATGGTACCATCTGCCAACGCTACATTTAAATAATCCGCATATTGCTGGTTGGTTACATCGGTTACCATCATTTCGTAATCATAATCAATCTGGGCGGGATGATTAAACTGGCCTTCTACAAAACTACCAGCTGGAATAAAAGCCCAGGATTGTTCATTAAAACCTGTATCAAACACAGGGGCGGGAGCATTTAAATCTACCGGTTGGCATGAGCCAATCAGAAAAACGGATACCATCATAATTAACAAGAATCTGTGTTTCATGGTTCCACCTCCATCGAAGGATCAAGTCGTTCCGATTCTTCTTTTGTCCAGCGCCCTTTCTTTTTAAAGAGGTCAATCAAGCGCCACATCATTAAAGCTGCCAATACTAACAAAACGACACCCAGACCAATATCACCCAGCAGCGTTGTCAGATTAATTAAAGGCTGTTGGCTGGCTTCCTCCACAATCAGGCGGCGCATTTCATAGACTGTGACCGCCCCAAACGCCAAATCGGAAAATATGATCAGCAACCAGCCAAACCACTGGCGGACTTTGCCTTTTAATCCGGCCAGATCGGCGTAATACAAGAGCAGAATGGTGGCCGTCAGGGTAGCCAGAATATGCCAGTGGCCGGTCAGGATGGAGCGTTCATCCATAAACTGCCACACCCGAAAAATTTCATCCAATTTTACGGCTACAAAAATACCAACGCCGCTGACAACAAAATTCATAAATACCATTTGCCAGGTTACGCCAAACTTGATTGGATCTCTTAACAAAGCAGCGATTGCCTGAAAAAAATTTCCCTTTTTGATACCCTTTTCTGCCAAACCTTCTCGAATTAATTTACGCCAGGAATAGATCACCAAAAATAACGCACCTAACATGGCAATCGTTGAACCACCATAGATGATCATGTGCGCCATGCTCTCAAACGGAACAACCAGCCAGGTACCCATCGCCAGTACCAGCGAACCAAAGATCATAAAAGGCATGGCGAGTTTGTGCCAGATGCCTTTAAAATCCATATATCGGCAGATGATGAGAGTTGCAGCAATCGCGATCAGGGCCAGCATGATGTGTAAATGACCGATAATCGAAAGATCCAATGTGGACTTGTGGGGCTCGCGCACCACATTCTCCGCCAGAAAGGTTTCAAAACCATTACCGTAAAATGAACCGGGTACTGCCCCGAACAAAGCGGAAGCCAGGGTGGCAACCGCCATCGTAAAGAAAGCTACCCTTTCCAAGTTAACCCCACGCCGGGTGTGAGCATAGGCTTTATCCGTAATGTGGAATTCTTTTCGCCAGGGCCACAGGGCATACACCAAATAACAACCAGAAAAAAAGATCAATGACAAACCAGCGATATACAAACCATGGAAAGGCCAGCTGTGTCCCCAATAAGCAAACGGCAAGCCGCCAAACACTACTGCCAGATACCCAATTGTTATCGTGCTGTTAATTGTGACTTGATGGTTTTTCCGCATAGGTAATAAATCAGTAATCATATAGGTTTCAATCGCGACGACAATCATAGCGATGCTGTGATAAAGGATGATCAAACGACCTTCCCGTTCAGCCTCCACCAATTTCATGCCAAACAATTTCACAATTACATCCTTTACGCCCCAATCTGCCATTGGCCCGGATAACATACCGAATAAGGCTGATACTAAAGCGGTCATAGCGATCCCGACCAGAATCAGCCCTTTGGTTGAGCGAAAAAGATAATTAAACCGATTTAAAAGAGTCTGCATTGGCTTTCCTCCACCATAATACGAGTATTTTATTATCGTACCTATTTTCACAATGTTTTTCATTGACAAAAGTCAATTCAAAACAAATTGGTTTTCGAAATGATCCGGTAGTAGATCTACTACCGGATCATTTCAATTACCATCTCAGGAAGACTCAAACTTATTTTTTTGCAAGACACGTCAGACGCTGAAATATATTCGGCCATATCAATAAAACAACTAGTATCAAACAGGAAATCGGCGCAAGTGAAAATAGGGAAAATCGTCCTAACTGCAGCCCTGTCTCAAAAGCCAGCGGGAATCCGACAAATAATTCAATCATGCCGGAAACTAATCCCAAGGGAATTAACCAAGATTTCGGTTTAATAACAACCCCAACAGTGAATACAGCCCAACCGATCATAGCAAACCAATGTAACCCAACGACCAGGACAAAGAGGGGTGCCCCTACCGTTACAATCCGGCTGGTGCTGGAAACCCCATTCATAAAACAAAAGATATACGCCATGCCGCTTCCTAAAGCTAATAAGACTCTCGCCCAGGATACACCGCCAATCCACTTTAACATCAGGAAATAAAACAAGAGATAGGGGACGAATAAAGTGAAATAAATGGGTGGTAAACCTGCGGCCATAAAGGGCACATTGATGAACCAGCTTGCCAGTAAAGCCAGGACGATGCCAATCGTGGATAATAACAAAGCCCAGCTTTTGCTTGTGAAAAACCCATACGCACTGACTGCAAAAAAAACAGCGGCTAAAATACCCACATTTGCCAAACCGGGATGGAGGAATTTTAATAATATTTCACAACCCGGCTCTGCCGACTCAGCAGACATACCCGCTACATACCATTGAAAAAACAAAACAAAGTGGCCAATCAGCCCTATCAACGCAGCGACGCTCGCAAAAATTCCACCCCACAGATTCTTTTTCTCCATCTTAAGATCCTTTCATTCAACTATGATAAGTTCAAAATATCACAAACCAAACATAAAAAAATTGCTTTAAAGCAAATCAGCCAAATTACTGACTGGATTTATGACAAGAATCACAACCTTTGTAATAAACGGCATTATTATGAGATGCCACAACCACTTCGCTGCCAGGTTCCACCTCAAAATCGCAACCATCCAAAAAATTAGGAGCCACTTTCGAAGCTACAATGTCCAGATCACAGGTGATGTAGACTTTTCCGCTGAGATGGTTATTACATAGGGGACCGGAAATCACATCGTCAAATAAGATCGTTTTTCCCTTGATTTCAATCGGTATCTGAGATTTCTCAGAATCGGCTGGGGGCGCTGTAAGCGGGGGTAACTGCTGCACCGAATCCACATATCGAATGGAATCCTTTATACAAATTGGCTCAGCGGGTTGGCAGGCAGTTAACCCAACCATACACATTAGAAGGATCAAAATATATTTTGAGTTCATTTAAACCTCTCGAGATTTTTATACCATTATTGGCTTTTACTAGAAGAAATTCTTTGCTCTTAGGCAAATTTATTTAACCTACCGAATCCAAAATTCAGCGCGATTCGCGGCTCTTTCCAAAGGGAAACTGCAAACCTATTTTCCCTCCTTCATTTTGCGATTTCCTGCTATAGTATGGTTATGGAAACACTTACATATTTATTCACCCATAATCAAATCCTAAACAAGATTCCCAAAGAAAAACGAGCCATTTTTAAACAGGCAGCCATACCCAAAAGATATAAAAAAGGACAGATTTTAAGTTTTTATGGTGATTTGTGGCCATACTTATTTGTGATTGGCAGCGGCAGCATTCAAGCGGTGAAAGAATCTGCCGCAGGCAGAAGTTTGGTTGTCACCACTTTTTATCCCGGAGATATTTTTTGGGGCTTGGCTTTTTTTTATGAAAATATGCCGATGCCTGTCACGCTTGAAGCCTGTCAGGGTTCCGAAACTTATTTATGGTCTCGCGAAAGTGTATTAGATATTTTAAAAGAATCAGGGGAATTTTCATGGGAATTAACGCGATTAATGATCACCAAAATGACACGCGCCAGTGAAATTTTGGAAGAGATGACTTTCCAGCCAGTGGGGAGCCGCCTGGCTAAATTCCTATTGGAATCACATCAAGAAAACCAATCAGAAACCATCACCCGATCATTAACGCTGGATGAAATGGCCGCCCGAATCGGATCTACCAGAGAGATGGTGTGCCGATTTTTGCACCGTTTTGCCAATGATGGTGTATTGGAGATTACCCGCACCGAATTTCGCATTACCAATCGTGATGAATTGAGGACGATTTCTCAAAATCATTAAACAAATCCCAGGAAATTGTCTGGAGACTTTTATTCATTCGTTTTTAATATCAAAAAAATTGAATTTATCTCTTGTTATTACTTTTGTTTAGTAGATACTTCCATCTCCGGTTGCCACAAATAACTATATTTAAAGATTTTACCGATCACTAAGGTTTCGGTGGATCGAACACCTTTAATTGATTGAATTTTATCCGTAATCACTTCCGTTAGGTGAACGCGATCTCGGCAAAATACCTCCACCATTAAATCAAATCCCCCCATGGTTAATACCAAATAACTTACCTCAGGCATGGACTTTATGGTTTCTGCCACAGCATTGATAATCCCAGGTTCAACAGAGATACCAATTAATGCGGGGGAATTATACCCTATCGAAAATGGGTCAATCATAGCAATTGTCCGCAGAATGCCGCGCTCTACTAAACTGGCATAACGGCTTCTGATAGTGGATTCAGCAACACCAACACTTTTTGCGATTTGGGTAAAAGGGGTTCTGCCGTCTTTTTGCAAGGTGTTTAGAATAATTAAATCAATTTTATCCATCGACAATCACCTTCAACTTTCCATACATTTTATAATCCCTAGCCAATAAAAAATGCGAATTAAACGGAACAAAGTCTACTATACACTAATATTCGCAATAAATCAACGTGTTTTTTACGAATATCATATATTTTATTGACTTTCGTCACGCGTTTCGTTATAATTTTTTTATCAAAGTTGCCATTTGTCACTTATGCGATACAAAAAAATATTTGCAGGAATGGATTCCATGGGGTTCCAGGTGCTGGGATGGTATATTTCCTGTCATGGTTAATGATTAACCAACAAAGCCGATATGGATAAACATCCAAAATCAATGGTAAGCACCCCTGTAGGGGTGTTTTGTGTATTGGCATAATAACAATCTTGCTGAATAATTTTGCTCCATATTCATAAAATCCTTCCAATAAAGGAAAATCGTATGAAGCCTTGGTTAATACTATCACAAGCAGAGATTGAATCCATTCATCACGCTTCCCTCCGTGTATTGGCTGAAACTGGGATTATCCTGACTCACACCGAGATGCGTTCCCTCCTTTTGGATGCTGGTGGCAGTCTGAAAAATGGAAGGGTATTGATGCCTACTAATTTAGTAGAAAAAGCTCTGCAAGAATGTGGCAAAAAGGTAACAATTCAGGGGCGTAGTGGTACGACAGTTGCTTTAGGAGATGATAATTTGCACTGGCATAATTTGGGCGGCGCCAGAGATGTTTTTGATCCGAAGACCGGTTACCCCCGTGCTGCTGTTGTAAAAGATGTAAATGATAGTACTCGCCTTTTAGATGCGCTAGACCAGGTTTCTACAATTACACCATTTTTTACCCCGCAGGATGTGCCAGGTGCTTTGATGTCAATCGCCATGTACCGTGAAACCCTTCCATTTACCACTAAACCTGTTCAAGGTCCTGGAGTACACACAGCACAGGAAGTAAATTTTGTTGTCCGAATGGCTGAAGTTATTGGTCAAGCAAGTGAAGTTTTAACCCTAAGTGCTTCTCCGGTCAGCCCATTAAACTTTCCAAACAATTTAGTTGATTCCATGATGAAAATTGCCTACCATGGTATTCCTTTTGGTCCTTTACCGTGTCCCACAGCAGGGACAACCGCACCTTTTTCTATTGCTGGAGCACTTACTCAACAAAACGCTGAGATATTGGCCTCGATTACAATTTCACAGCTTATCAATCCAGGTTTACCTATCATTTACTGCGGACGCCTGGCAATGATGGAACCACGCACCGGAAATTCTGTTTGGGGTGGGGTGGAGTTGGGATTAGCCTCCGCGGCCACCGTACAGATTAGCCACTATTATGGGCTTCCAGTGAACGTGTATGGTTTTACCACCAATGCGCACACATTGGATCTCCAAAACGGTTATGAGCGCGCATTAAATGCATTACTTCCAGCGCTTGCCGGAGCTGATGAACTTTCCGGCATTGGCGAAATGGATGCAGGTGTAATGGGGTCTTATGCACAAATGGTATGTGATAACGAAATTGCTGCCGGCATCGGTAGGGCAAAACGCGGTTTTTTGGTCAATGAGGATTCTCTTGCGGTAGATGTAATTAATGAAGTAATGAATTCAACACACACTTATATCGCGGAAAGGCACTCCATCAACTACCTTCGCTCAGGCGAAATCCTTTTTACAAAATTAAGTGAACGAAGCAGTTTTTCAGAATGGGATCAATCAGGACGAAAAGAATTTGCAAACAACGCCCAAGTTGAAGCGGAACGTTTATTACAGAAACATGAGGTAACACCACTGGATAAAAATCAAGATAAAGAATTAAACAAGATTATGCAGGCTGCCAAGGAAGCATTGGTGTTGAATCCAATCCATCGGGAGTTCAGCAATTGATTTATCCCTGCATTTACCCAATAAGGAGGTGCAAATCGAAATATGAATCGCTTCCAGAAACTGTTCACCGGGTCTATATTGGCCCACCAAGTTTTTTAATCAAAAATTAGGAGGATTAAAAATGAAGATAAAGTTATGGCTTACGCTGATGACAATACTGATTGTATTTTCGATGGTAATGACTTCCTGTAGCCCAGCAGCAACTCCAGAACCCGCCGCTGAACAACCTTCCGCAGAGCAACCGATGGAAGAACCCGCTGCCGAAACGCCAATGGAAGAAGCAATGGAACCAAAGGTTGTGACCTTTGCCTGGACTCAGGAACCAGATTCCTTACATCCTTTTTATACCAATATGTGGTTTTCGGCAACCTTACAACAGCTTTACCTGTGTTGGGCATGGGAATATGATGATCAAAATATTGCTTATCCTAATCTGGTTGAAGAAATTCCGAGTGTAGAAAATGGGGGAATTTCTGATGATGGTTTAACAATCACCCTTACCCTACGTGACGATATCGTTTGGTCTGATGGTACACCGCTCACTTCAGCTGATTTTAAATTCACTTACGATATGCTGATGGATGACGCCAACTCTGTTAATTCAAAATATCCATATGACGCATTAACCTCTGTGGAAGCACCAGATGAGCGTACCGTCGTGATGAATTTCCCAGAACCTTTTGCAGCATGGGAAGCCAATTTTTGGCGCGGTATTTTACCCAAACACATCTTACAACCCGTTTATGATGCAGAAGGTTCAATGATGGGTGCAGATTGGAACATGAATCCGACTGTCGGCTGTGGTCCTTATGTTTTGGATGAGTGGGAATCTGGTAGTTATATGCGGTTCACAAAAAATGAAAATTACTGGAAAGGCATCGCTAAAATTGATGATGTTTTCCTACAATTTGTACCAGATGATGCGGCTCAAACCGCCGCTCTTTTAGCCGGTGATGCTGATCTGGGTACTTTCATCCCAGCATCAGACGTACCCACATTCCAGGATGCAGGACTAACCGTCTTTACTGTAGACAGTGGCTATGCAGAAGGTTGGTTTATAAACTTCCGTGAAATGGCAAGCCCAGCTATTCGAGATGTGGAAGTTCGCCAGGCGATTGCCATGGCATTGGATCGCCAAGCGATTTCGGATGACTTACTGCTAGGTTTAACCCACCCTATAGAAACACTCTGGGACCCGATTGCAGGTGGTGCCTATGTTTCTCCCGATATCGTTCCGTGGGAATATAATCCAGAAGCGGCAAAAACCAAACTGGAAAATGCTGGTTATGTCGATAGTGACGGAGATGGAATTCGTGAAGATTTAGATGGAAATCCACTAGTCCTGGTTCACGGAACGACCATTCGTGAAATCCGTCAGGATATTCAAGCTGTTGCTCAACAACAATTGAGGGAAATCGGTATTGATCTGGCGATTGAAAGTCAGGATTCTGATATCTTTTTCGGTGGTTATGCTGATGGCGCGCCACCGGCAATTGGTGAACAAGATATCATGGAATGGTCAGACAGCACTTACTTCCCGGATCCGGATACGGATTATTGGTTATGTGACCAGTTACCCAGTGAAGAAAACCCCTATGGATATAACTACTACGGATGTGATGAAGCGTTAGACGCTTTATTCCAGGCACAACTGGTCGAAACAGATCCTGCCGCACGCCAGGCTATCTTCCATGAAATCACCAAGTATATGCACGATAATGTGCTCTGGTACGGCATCTATTCAGACCCTGATTTATGGGTAGTTAACTCCAATCTCACCGGTGTGAAATTTTCTGGTGTGACACCATTCTATAATATTTGGGAATGGGATTTTGCAAATTAAATTTGTTCCGTAAACATGTAATTACCGGGATACTATAAGTATCCCGGTAATTAAAATAACACGTTTTATACCCCAATTGTTTCCGGAGGAATCATGACACGTTATATCATCCGCAGAATACTACAAGCAATACCATTATTATTTATCATCAGTGTGCTTTTATTTGTATTGATGATAAATACCGGTGATCCGCTGTCGACGATGGGTGGGCGAAGAGTAACGCGGCCAGAGGATCGTGAGCGATTATCCCGTCAATTGGGTTTAGATCAACCGATCTATAAACAATATCTGTTTTGGCTGATTGGTAACGATTGGACCAAAGTGGATCTCGATGGGGATGGCACCGCAGAAACACAAGGGACTCGCAAAGGAATTTTACGGGGTGATTTTGGTACTTCGATGGTACAGCGGGGAAAAGAAGTCACAGACATCATCTTAGATCGATTGCCTAACACATTATTATTAATGATTCCAACAGAAATTATCGTCATTGCGCTCTCACTCGCGGTTGGGGTGTATTCTGCCTTACGCCAATATTCCGCAACCGATCATATCATCACTGGTCTTTCATTTATTGGTTATTCTATGCCAATCTTTTTTATTGCCTTGGTGTCCATGTATATTTTTGGGGTTAATTTTAAAGCATGGGGCCTACCTTACCTTCCAACGGTTGGTATGTTCGACCCAAAAGTAGGAAAAACAACAGGGCAGGTAATTCAGCACATGATTTTACCCATTTTTAGTTTAACGGTCATCACCGCAGCTGGCTACAGCCGGTTTGTACGTTCACAGATGCTTGAGGTAATTAGTGAGGATTATATTCGTACCGCTCGCGCCAAAGGACTGCCAAACCGGATGGTTATCACCGGGCATGCACTCAAAAACGCGGCCTTACCTCTTGTGACGATCGTCGGTTTAGACGTACCCTTATTATTAGGCGGTGCCGTAGTAACAGAGAGCATCTTTGCGTGGCCGGGGATGGGACGTTTGTTCATTGATCACCTCTCTCGGTCGGATACACCTGTGGTGATGGGTATCTTAATGATGATTTCGGTGGCTGTTATTCTTTCTCAGTTAATTACCGATATCATTTATGCCTGGCTGGATCCAAGGATCCGGTATTCATAAATATTTCAAAAAAGCCGGAGAACATAAACAGGAGGTTTAAATGATGGGAACTGCTGAGAGTGATGTAATAAAAATTCAGGAAGAGTTCAAAACCGAAGCGCTTACACCAGGACAATTAATGCGTATGCGGTTTGTTCGACATAAAATGGCCGTCTTTGGGCTGATTATGCTTGTTATTTTAATTTTATATTCATTCGGAGGTGCTTTTATCTTCACCGAAGCAGAAGCGAACTTCACCAACACAAAACTACGCCTTAACCCTCCCTCGGCTGAAAATCCGTTTGGAACCGATACCGTTGGACGTGATATTCTGATCCGTACCATTTACGGTGGACAGATTTCTTTGTTGATTGGTCTGGCGGCAGTTGTGGTCGAAGTTGTCCTTGGTGTATTAATCGGGGCAATCGCTGGATATTACGGAGGATGGATTGATGGGTTGTTGATGCGATTTACTGAAGCCATGTTTAACATCCCTCAATTGTTTTTACTACTCGTTATGGCTAAATTTTTCGGAGGATCCGTACCTGATATTAATCTTTTTGGCCGGCAGTTTAGCGGTAGTGTGGTTGTAATCATAGTCATCATTGGATTAACCAGTTGGATGTATCTGGCTAGAATTGTGCGTGCCAATTTCTTATCCCTGAAAGAGCGGGAATTTGTGTTAGCAGCACATACAACCGGTACGTCTAATTTTTCAATCATCTTCCAACATATTTTACCGAACAGCATTGCGCCAATCATAGTTTCGGGCACGTTAAGTGTAGCAAATGCTATTCTTTCTGAAGCGTATATCAGTTTTCTCGGGTTGGGGGTAAAACCACCGACGGCTACCTGGGGAAATATGCTTGAAGGAGCTTATAACTATGTGGAAACGGCCCCTTGGTTATGGATATTTCCCGGTTTATTAATTGTACTGACAGTGCTGTCGATCAACTTTGTTGGAGATGGCTTACGGGATGCAGTTGATCCGCATGCTCTGGTGGATGCCGGATAGGAGTGGAAAATGGAAACAATCTTAAAGATAGAAAACTTAGAAGTTAAATTCCACACCTTAGGGGGCGTTGTCAACGCTGTTAATGGCATTTCCTATTCAGTGGAAGCAGGCAAAACCCTGGGAATTGTTGGAGAAAGTGGCTGCGGGAAAAGCGTCAGTATGTTATCCGTGATGCGTCTGATTCCCAATCCTCCAGGTGAGATTACTGGCGGCAGAATTTTATTTAAGGGGCAAAATCTATTAGAAGTCAGCGAAGAAAAAATGGAACATATCCGCGGAGCAGAGATTGGCATGGTTTTTCAAGATCCAATGACTTCACTCAACCCGGTATTAACGATTGGCAGGCAAATCGGTGAAGCGATGATGGTACATAATGGTTTTTCGCGTGAACAAGCCGAAAAACGAACCATTGAGCTTTTAAACCTTGTAGGTATTGCCAATCCGGATCAACGGATCAAAGAATATCCACATCAATTTTCTGGCGGTATGCGCCAACGAGTCGGGATTGCGATGGCGTTGGCGTGCGAGCCGGATATTTTAATCGCTGATGAACCTACCACAGCCTTGGATGTCACCATTCAAGCTCAAATTGTCGAACTCACCAAACGCCTGCAGGCTGAATTGGGTATGGCTGTCATTTGGATTACACATGATCTTGGAGTCATTGCTGATTTGGCAGACCGCATGATTGTGATGTATGCGGGTTACATAGTGGAAGAAGCTGATGTGTTTGATTTGTATGAAAAACCCAGCCATCCCTACACACTTTCCCTTCTTAGATCCTTACCAAGAGTGGATAGCAGTCGCGGGGGTGGCGAACGCCTTGCAACGATACCTGGTTTTCCCCCAGATGGGGTAACCATCATGCTCGGCTGCCCATTTGCTCCACGCTGTAATTTCGTTGTTGACCGCTGCCGGTTAGAAAACCCACCATTAATAATGGTAAATAACGATCATAAAGCTGCCTGTTGGGTGGATGTGAATACTGGAAAGGAACGTTCATTATGACAGAACCACTTGTTCAGGTCCGCCATCTTAAGAAATACTTTCCGATTACCAAAGGGATTTTAATCCAGCGGGTTGTGGGAGCTGTCAAAGCAGTGGATGATGTCAGTTTTGATATTTACCCTGGTGAAACCTTAGGATTGGTGGGGGAGAGCGGCTGCGGTAAAACAACTACAGGACGTACCCTTATCCAACTTTATAAACCGACGGCCGGTAAAGTAATTTTTGACGGACAAGATCTGACAGAGATCAAACCAAAAACGATGCGAACCTTGAGGAAACACTTACAGATGATCTTCCAAGATCCATACGCTTCCCTTAACCCACGCTGGACGATTTCTCGTATCATAGGGGAACCGCTGCGGGTACACACAATAACTCAAAGTGAAAGTGCTTATCTAGAAAGGGTAGAAAATTTACTTGAGACCGTTCATTTGAATGCCAATTATATGAATCGTTATCCTCATGAATTTTCCGGTGGACAGCGCCAACGGATTGGGATAGCCCGTGCTTTAGCCAGTGATCCAAAATTTATTGTGTGTGATGAACCAATCTCAGCGCTGGATGTTTCCATCCAAGCCCAAATTGTAAACTTGTTAGAAGATCTACAAGATCAGCTTGGATTAACCTATCTCTTTATCGCCCATGATCTAAGCATGGTGCGGCACATTTGCAACCGGGTCGCCGTCATGTATTTGGGGGCAATGGCAGAATTGGCCAACAGGGACGATCTTTATGATGATCCGCTGCATCCCTACACCCAGGCGCAGCTTTCTGCTGTGCCGGTGCCAGACCCGCGAGTCACTCGTGCCCGGAAGCGAATCATCTTGGAAGGTGATCCACCCAGCCCGGCCAATCCACCTCCCGGCTGCCGTTTCCATCCACGCTGCCCAATCGCACAACCCCACTGCAAAGTGGAGCCCCCCGTTTGGCGGGAAGTCAAACCCAATCATTGGGTGGCTTGCCACGAGGTGTAAAAATAAGGAAAAACCATGTCCAAAATACTTGATTTAGAAACCCTGATGCGTGTTCCGTATGTTGAACCTGACTTAGGATATGATATTTCACCCGATGGTTCTTTGGTTGCCTTTTCAAGCAATCCGAATGGTCGCTGGGAAATTTTTTGTCTGGATTTAACCCAACCAAACAGCAAACCCAAGCAGATTTCAAGTGGTGAAGGGGCAAAATTTGCCCCGCGCTTCAGTCTGGATGGAAAAAATTTGGCATTTGTGGTGGATCTGGATGGCGGAGAGAATTATGATCTGCACTGTTACAATTTTAAAAATGGCATACAATCCAATCTTACCCCGGATACACCGGAGGCGTTAACAACATCCTTCGCCTGGTCTCCTGATGGAAAACAGATCGCGATTTGTTCCGATCGAGACGGACGTTTTGATACCTACATCATGCCTGCTGCCGGAGGGAAAGCCCGTAAAGTGCTCGATCAAGCGCGCCCGGACTGGGTGGTACACTGGTCACCGGATGGAAAACATCTGGCAGTCATCTCCGAAGCGGAGGGTCAGGACTATCGTACAACCATCGTTCCGGTTGATGGTGGTGAGCCAATGGTAATTAGCCAGGACGGGGAAGTGATCAATGCCAAAGGGAGTCAATTTTCACCAGCTAGCGATCAGGTATGTTTTGCTTCCAATTTTTCTGGAACCTACCAAATCGGTTTATTTGACCTGGCTACCCAAAAAATATCTTGGTTGACTGATGGAGATGGGGAAAAAGAACACCCACAATATTCTCCGGACGGAAAAAAAATGGTTTACGTACTGAGTTATGGGCCGGATAGTTACCTGGCTGTCCAGGCTGTAGACCAAAAGAAAGTAGATACCTATCAAATCGAACCTGGGGTGATTTATGAGCCAACGTTTACACCCGATGGGGAATCGATTATTTTTGTTTTTGATAACCCGCGCCATCCGTGTGATCTTTGGAAGTTACACATCAAAAGCGGTGAGTTTAACCAATTAACCTTTTCCCTGCCAGATCAATTTTCCAAAGGAAATTTTGGAATGCCACGACAGGTAGATTACCCCAGTCTGGATGGGGCGATGGTTCCCGCTTTACTCTACCGACCGCCAAAATCAGACACATTACCTCCAGCTGTTGTCATTGTTCACGGTGGCCCAAATTGGCTGACCCAAATTACCTGGGACCCATTGGTGCAGCACATGCTCAGCCGAGGATGGGTGGTATTAGCACCGAATTACCGTGGATCAACCGGTTATGGCCGGGATTGGCAGCTTGCCAGTCGTTTTGATTTGGGTGGTGTGGATACCGAAGATGTGGTTGCCGGCGCAGATTTCCTCGAACGCGAGGGATTGGCTGATCCACGCCGGATTGCAGTGACAGGCCGCAGCTGGGGTGGTTACCTGACCATGACCTGCCTGACACAATTTCCAAATCGTTGGGCAGCTGGTTCTGCTGCTGTGCCATTCTTGAACTGGTTCACCAGCCATAAAAATTCCCGCCAGGACTTACAGCACTGGGATCGGGAAAACTTTGGTGATCCGGAAAAAGACTATGATCTATGGTACCAGCGTTCTCCTTATTTCTTCTTGGATCGGATTCAAGCTCCCGTGCAGTTGTTGTGTGGTGCAAATGATGTGCGCTGTCCGGCCAGTGAATCTTTACAAGCACAAGAAAAGTTGTTATCCCTGGGCAAGGTATGTGAATATCACGCGTATGAAGGGGAGGGTCACGCCTTATTAAAGGTAGAAAATCAGGTAGACGCAAAAAGAAGAAGAGCTGAGTTTCTGGCAAAATATTTAGAATAATGATTATGTGGAGAATCTTATGAATACTCATCAAAACCAATGGAGTTATGACCGTCTAAGTTGGCCGCAAATGAAAGAGGTGATTGGGCGAAAACCCCAACCCGTTGTGGCCATTCCTTTTGGCGCAGTAGAAGATCACGGCCTGCATTTGCCTCTCTCTACGGATAATGATATTTTGGAAGGTATCTTAAAAGAAACCGCATTACGAAGTGAAGGAGATTTACTGGTGATGCCAACTATCCCATATGGCTTAGATGAACATCATATGGATTTTCCAGGTACGATCAGTATAAATATCGAAACTTGCTTGGCTTACGTTACCCAGACAGCCATCTCAGTTGCCCGGCACGGGTTTACTCATATCCTGATAGTGAATGGACACGGTTCCAACCAAGCCATAACCGACCTGGCAGCACGAAAATGCGTGCTGGAAACGGGCATTGTATGTGGAAATACAACGATAAACGCCGCTATTAACCCCACTCTGGCAGCCGATGTAATCGAAAAACACCGAAAAGGGGGCTATGGCAGTATTGCTCATGCCGGTGAATTTGAAACAGCTGTGATGTTGTATATGCTGCCAGAAACGGTAGATATGGACAAAGCAGAACGAGATATGGGTCAAATCAAACTAAAATATTTTAACTGGGATTATCCTGAACCAACTGCATTTAGCTGGCTTGGGTATTGGTCTGGTATGTCTAATAATGGAGTTTGTGGTGACGCAAGCGTGGCAACAGCTGAATTTGGCAAATTGGCTTTTGAGGAAACGGTAACAAATTTTTTGGAATTGGTACGCGAATTCCGTACAATTCCAATTAAGCAGCGTGTGGATCACCACTGAGCTTGCAAATTTCAGATCACGAAAACCTCCTTCACATATAGGGTTTTCATTTTTTTTATATAATTGTATTATTAGAGACCTAATACCAAAAGCATTCATAACAAGCTGATATCTTTTTTTCAAATAACCATCACAGAATTCAACATAATAAGGATTTTCATATGTTATCAAAAGCCAGATTATTACAAAAACAAATGAGTGAATGGCGGCGAGAAATCCACAGTCACCCGGAATTAAGTTTCGCTGAATTCCGCACCGCTGAAACCATAACTTCCATTATGAAAAAAATGGGTTACCGCGTCCGGACCGGTGTAGGAAAAACAGGCGTCGTGGCTGAACTCGGCGAAGGGAAACCCGTCGTTGCGATTCGAGCGGATATGGATGCTCTTCCTATCAAAGAAGCCAACAAGGTACCTTATAAATCCAAAAATAAAGGTGTGATGCACGCCTGTGGACATGATGTACACGTAGCGATTGCTTTGGGAACGGCAAAATTATTAAAAGATGAACAATTTACCGGAACGATTCGCTTTTTGTTCCAGCCTGCAGAAGAAGCTGAGGATGAAGAAGGCTTCAGTGGTGCTCAGCGAATGATACAGGATGGTGCGATCCAGGATGTAGATTATGCATTGGCACTGCATACAAACGCTTCCTTGCCAACCGGTCAAATTGAAATCGCTACGGATTTTGCTTCTGCCGGAGCAGATACGTTTTATGCCAAGATCATTGGCAAAGGCGGCCACGGTTCCACACCGCATAAGGTAGTGGATCCAATCTTTATCAGTGGACATATCATCCTGGCTTTACACGGGATCGTCTCACGTCGGCTGCGCCCCTTTGATTCCGCCGTCATCAGTATTGGATCAATCCACGGCGGCCAGGTTGATAACGTTATTCCGGAATTCGTTGATCTATCTGGAACCATTCGTTTCTTAAACCCGGAAGTGCAGGAGCATATTCATACTGAAATTCAAAATATCATGGAAATCACAAAGGCGATGGGAGGGGATTATGAGCTCATCCTCCAAAAAGGCTATCCACCCATGCATAATAATGAAGAAATTGTCGCATTATTAAACGACGTCGCTGGAAACATTGTTGGCAAACAAAACGTTTCCGTACCTGATGTGGAAATGGGAGCCGAGGATTTTGGTTATTTTTTGGAAAAATCCAAAGGCGCCATGTTTATGCTGGGTTGTGAAATTGAGGGTGATACTCGCCGCCACCATGACCCAAAATTTGATGTGGATGAGAACTGTATGCCGATTGGCGCCGCCATTTTTGCCCAGGCTGCACTCAGGATGTTAAATCATAAGGAAGCGTAACCCAGCACACGGCACATCCCGCTAGTTTTTCTTTTAAAAAAACCTCAAAATGAAAACCCCGTTGCTTGCGATACTGTTGGCGAAATCGAAATAGCGGCAATCTGAACACCCTCGCTATAATGGAACTAAAAGAGGAGATCAG
>PABH01000002.1 GCA_002702705.1 Anaerolineaceae bacterium | reverse complement strand
TTTTGGTGGTAAACATCTACCCGATCATGACTGGTAAACATTACCCGACTATGGGTGGTAAAAATAACCCGGCTATTGACACTCAGCCCTTCCACGGCTACCAGCTAAACTTTTTGCGCCGTCCCAACCTTCGTGATGATAATTTTGACGAGGCAGCCTGGAAGTATATACCAAGGGCTGGGGGGTATTTCTCCTATCTGGTCTGGCAGCAGAGTGAATGGATATTCATGGTTTTGGACACATCTCAATTCAAAGAGAGATACCTGGCGACGACCTCAACCGGCGACTATTGGGATGTGTGGCGCTACCACGAATCCTGCCCGATAAGCCGCCATCCCCGCATTGACCCTTTCCAATGGGCTGAAACCCTCTACGAAACCGCCTTGGCCTACGATCTGGAGGGCGGCGGAAAAAATTCAACCCTGCTTGATTCTCAACCTAAAGATCCATCCGCCACCCCCGTCTCCAATGACCGCGATGGTGACGGCATCCTCGATAACGAAGACTTGTGCGCCGAACAGCGCGGCCTCAAAGACCTGTGCGGCTGCCCCGATACCGGCCCGGCCGCGGGAGATATGCTCTTTCGCTATGCCAAACCGTCCTGGTTTAGTTTTTATGCAGGGTATGCATCTTCCGAAGGCAGACAACTCAACTTCGGCCACGTTGGACTCTACGCCGGGGATCTGACCGCCGACCGCGCCTATCAGGTCCGCCACGCCCAAGGATTAGAGGTCTGGCGACCCAACCCCCAGGCCAGTTGGGAAACAGGGGATAGACCGGGGTACGAATGGATTTTGCTCAAGCAGGGCCAACAGGTGCAGCCCGGCGACATCGTCCCTGATGCCGTAATCGAAAGCGATCTGAGTTACGGTGGGGCTGGCATCAGCAGCTTGAAAAACTTCAAGTATGACCACGCTTCGACTGCGCTGAATACCTCTGGGCAAGAGGTGATGTACGGATACCCGCGCACCCGCCTCTCCTGCCAGCAGCGCAAAGACGCCATGGAAAGCATGCTGGATTTTGCGAAAAGAACCGACGAGGGTTCTCACCAATATGGCATGTTCTCCCTGAATTGCGCCTATACGGTCAGCGCGGCCTATAATTATGCCGGCTCAAACACCTGGCGAGAATTCGAAAAAGGGATGACGGTGGTCACACCTAATTTTCTGGCCGACTGGCTAGACCCCGTCGAACTCTCACAGCAGCGGCGGGATTTCGACCCGAACGCCTCTCCGGAACCGCGTGATCGCATTTTCTCCGGTCAGGTGCATAGCCCGGTTTACCTCCAATTTACCGATGCGCAGGGCCGAACGACGGGGGTGTTTGCCGACGGGCTGATCTCCGAAATCCCCGGCAGCGAGGTCTGGTCGTTCGATGACGGCTCGAAGGGTATCAACATCTACGGGGATGCCGGGCCGCTGACTCTATCGATCCAGGGGAACGATACCGGCAGTTACACGCTCTCGCTGTTCAGCATCAATTACCCTGAATCCGGCTCGAACCAGCACACCGCCTTCCCATCCCAGGATGTGACCACCGACACCCGGGCCGAACTCGTTCTCGACCCCGCCCAAACCGCCCCTGAATCCTGGACCCTTTCGGTGGATCAGGACGGGGATGGGGTTTTCGAGGCCGCCGTCTCGCCGCAGATCAAGATGATTGAGGGGAATCAGGCCGGATTCCAAAATCCTCCGGGAGGGCTCAACCTGCCGGGGATGGATGGGCACCTTTTGTGGCTGGTTCTGTGTGGCTGTGGAATCGCCTTTTTGGGCATCATCATCGTGTTAGCCTATATTTT
The DNA here is from genome assembly GCA_002702705.1 of Anaerolineaceae bacterium. Classification (GTDB taxonomy): domain Bacteria; phylum Chloroflexota; class Anaerolineae; order Anaerolineales; family Anaerolineaceae; genus UBA6170. The sequence goes on along the minus strand of PABH01000002.1, from coordinate 57,210 downwards.
CTTCCGCAGCAAGAAAGCCGGATCACCCCAGGGACAGAGAATCCCCGCAGGCCCGATGACGGACGCGCCGCATCAGACCCCCAAAAAACCGGTCAACAAAAATATCGCCATCATCGCGGCTGCCGTCGTCATTCTCCTGGCCTTTTGTCTGGTCGCCGGGTTCATCAGCCGGAATTGGATGCGGGATCTTCTCAACTCGGTGGTTCCCTCGCAAACCAGTGACCTCCCCTCGCAGGCCGCCCCCGAATCCCAGCCGTCAGAGGCCGCGCCATCCCAATCGGATGCGGCCCTCCCCACCCCGGAGGCCGCGCCGCCATCCCTGCCAGACACGCAGGCTCCCACCCAGGCTCCGGTCATCCCCGTCACCCCAACACAGGCACTCATGCAGGAAACATCCCCCGAGCCAACCATCTACAACTTTATGACCTGCATGGTACCCTGTAGCGAAAACTCAGCCAGCCAACAAACCATCTTTCCCGAAGGCACCACCCAACTTTATCTGCAATATAACTACGACTGGATCGCGCCCGGCACAGAGTACGTCCGCATCTGGAAAAATGGCGGGCAGGAATGGGTGCGTTACCAATGTCAATGGGACGGACCTGAAAGTGGAGTTTTCGAGATCAACATGCGCGAACCAGCAGGGCTACGTTCTGGCGAGTGGACAATGGAAATCTACGTCGACGGGCAGCTCATCACTCAAAACTCATTCACCGTAGCGGGTAACTACACCTATTGGGACCCTGCCGGTACAATCGATCGCTGCAAATAATACAGGAGGCATTCAATGAAAAAAAACAACCGCTCCACCCCCATCAACCCCATCACACTTGTCTTCCTATTGCTGAGTCTACTTTTCTGGATGACCGCCTGCGCTCTTGTAGATGACATCCAGCCGACCGCCCAATCCGCCCCATCAGCTCAAATGGAGCCCGCGTCTCCTATCGAACCTGAGCCTGCCTCTGTTCAAGATACTACAGGACAGCCCCAAAATGGACTCTCCACAATTGGCCCTTGGCTGCTGCTCTCCACCGAAAGCGGACTCTGGGCAATGAACGAAGATGGCTCCCACTTGACTCAATTGACAGAAGAAGTCATTTTTGCACCGGCCGAGCTGAATGCCGCCATCTCGCAAAACAATTCATATGTGGCATACATCACCGCCAATGACCGCGCAACCCTGCAAGGCCTAATCCTGAAGATCATCTCACTGCCCGAAGGCAAGCTCGAACACACCATCCCGCTAACCGTATCCGAAAACGAACCTCAACCAGAGCATGAAATGTGCGACCCCAAATACGAAGCAGCGCGGGCTATCACCATCGGCAACAGCATCGCATGGTCACCTGATGGCACTCAACTCGCCTTTATCGGCTCCCTTCAAGGTAGCAGCGCCGATGTCTATCTCTACTCATTGTCAGATGAAAGCATCACCCGGCTGAGCGAAGAAACCACGCAAACCTATGACCTCCACTGGGCGCCCGGCGGAAAAAATCTGATTTACTTTAGCGCCACCTGTTTTGGCACCGGAGCAGGCTTTAACATGGATGCAGTCTGGGCGCTTCGTCCAAATGAGAAGAGCGTTACGGAACTCTACAAAACTGATGAACAAAGCTGGGGAGAATCCTTTATTGGCTGGGGCTATGGCGAATCAGAAAGCTTTTATGTCGCCACAATCAGCGGTTGCCCATACAAAAATCTACGCATGGTCGATATCGAATCAAAAATGGTAGCACCTATCCACACAGAATGCTTTGACGATGTCACCACTGGCCCTACAGGAATGTTAGCAGTTATCACCAGCAGCGACTTCTCTGACCAACCGGGACTGTATATTTACGGAGAACACCTCGCCATGGATAAGTACATCCCCGAACCCAACGGACGCAGCCTCCAATTTGATACTTGCCATATCCTTTATTCAGTTGCTGGCAACCAGGGGCCCGAAATCCACTCGTTCAATATCTGCCAAGCTGGTGATTATTATGGAAAAGGAGATTTCCCTGTTTTCTTTGCAGGAGGTGAACGGTGGGTTTGGAACGAAGGAGGTAGCTTCCATCTGAGCGGCAACAATATAAACGCTCCTGTTGTCCTGAGTAAAACACCTGCATTCTATCCATTCGCAATAACAACCGGCAACCAACAGGACGGTTTCCATGATAGGCTCTTTTTCTCTAGCAACGATAATCTCTACATGGCAGTTGCTCCAGACTACCAGCCAATTCCATTGGTAAACAATTTGCGACTCTTGTCTCCCCCGGTGCTGGTTTGGCGTTGATTAGCAAACCTATTAACAGCAGTTGTGTGCGACACGAGATTTCCTATGTAATTGTCTTGCTCATGGAACAAATGAGACAAGACCTGCTCTATCCCATTAGCAGTACCCTATGTGGTCATGCTGTACGTCCTCAAAACTTTCGAACAGTTTCTAATGGAGAAATTTCGTCTTACTGATTGGAATATTCACCGCATCAACAACAGAGGGGAGTGTTTATTTTATAGACATTAAGAAAAAGGAATTTACAAAAAAGAGGGGAAGGCTTATCCTAAAGTTGTCAAACCAAAAAGGATAGGAGCCGACCCCAAAATGAGAATATCGTTTTTATCAGGAAACAGTCAAGCAATTACGACAAGAATTAAACAAGACAAATGCTGCTGGGGATATACGCAGAGTACGAAGAATATCGGTATTGCTGATGATCGCGGAACGCAAAAAAATCAAAGAAATAACGGAAACATGGCAATTAAGCCGACAAACAATAGCGGCATGGCTAAAAGCATTTTTATATAAAGGTTGGGATAGTCTTGAATATCCAAGACCAAAAGGAAGACCTGGGCGATTGACGAAAACTCAAAAACAAGCACTCTATCAACTTATTAGTGATGGACCAGAAGCAAGTGGCTATCAGACAGGATGTTGGACAATGAATGCCGCTTAATGCTTCCTGTACAGAAATCCTCACACCCTGTTTAATGGGAAAATACGCTGCGACTTGGGGAACAAGCAAGGCAAGTACCAACTCGATGATCAAGACTGCTGGTTCGAAATGGGCACCACTGTATGTCGAATTAATCGTGGAGGCTAAGAACTGATCCAACTGATTGGCTGCAATATTCGACAGAGGATAAGCTATGGCAAAGGCAGCAATTCCAAAAATGAAAATCAAAGCCATATAAATTTGTGTAACCTGCTTACTTTTTGCCCCAACGGTTTTCATGATACCGATCTGCTGAATTTGCTGATTGAGCAACGATTGCAGCGTGTTCGTGATCAGAAATGCACTTAGGAACACGATCAGAAAGCCAAGCAAGATTAGAACTCCGCTTATGGTATCCACTATTTCTTTGTTTGGATGGTGCAACGGGCTGCGAGAGGAAAGGTTGGTGACCGTAATTCCGTTATTTTCCAGATCCTTCCGAACAACATCCGCCACCGCGGTCCGATTGGATGCCAGGGTTGGATCATCGCTGATAACAATGAACAGCACGTTATATAATTCCGGCAAGTCTATTTGCAGCCATTCCATGGTGTTCTCGGTAACATAGCTGGAGATCGGTGTATTGAAAAAACCACCATTCAAAGAGTTAGACCCGAGCGATTGGTCTTTGACAATTCCTACAACTTGCAAAGAAAAAGTGTCGCCCATAGGATCTCGCAAGACAATCCAATCACCAAGACCAGCCTGAATATCCTCCAGTTTATGGTCGGCTAGTACGATCTGGTGGTCCTGGGGAGGCCAGGTACCTTCCAAAACTTCAACCCGGTTGATCTGGTTACTTTTAAAATCTTTACTGGTGACATTGATGGAATCCCATAATTCGATGCCTGGACCCTTCACCTGAAAATGCACCTGACGAGCCGCTTCAACGTGTTCAACGCCTGCCAAATGTGCCACTCTATCCACGTTATCCTGGTTGAGCAGGTTGGTTTGAACTTCAATATTAGCCGGATTAATTGCCTGGTAACCCACCTGCATATCACGGTCGATGGATAAGTACGTCTTGGCAATAATTCCAATTGCAAACAAACCGACTGCGATGGACGCAATGACCAGCAGAGATCTGGTTTTATTTTTCCAGAGGTCGGAAAATACTTTTTGCCAACGTGGTGATTCATTTGAAACACCTGTATATCCTCATTATTTTTTTATCCTTGTGCGCTGCCGCCAAATTCTTCTTGTACAAGACGACCATCGTGAATATGGACCACCCGATCCGTCCTGGCTGCCAAGCTCGGATCGTGGGTCACCATTACCACCGTCTTGCCTTTTACCACCAGATTGGAAAATAACTCAAATACAGCTTCAGCCGTTTTTGAATCCATGTTTCCGGTTGGCTCGTCAGCAATCAGGATGGGGGGATCGTTGGCCAGCGCTCGGGCAATAGCAGCAGACTGCTGCTGTCCTCCGGAAACTGCTGCCGGGAGCATATCGGCGAATTCTGCCAGACTGACCATACCCAACAAATCACGCGCACGTGGCTCCCGGTCGGTCTGCGGGTAAGTGTTGCAAAAATCCATAGGGAGCATTACATTTTCCAGTAAAGTCAAGGTGGACAGAAGTTGAAAGAACTGGAATACAATTCCCAGGTTCTTCCCTCGCCAGATCGACATAGGGCTTTCCTTCAGGTTGTGGATCGGCATACCGGCGATCTTGACTGATCCCTGGGTGGGATGATCAATTCCTGTGAGCATATTGGCTAATGTAGATTTTCCACTACCTGATTTGCCAACCACGCTAACAAATTCACCGGCGTAAAAATCAACCGAGATATTATTTAGTGCAACAAAATCTATTCCACCGGTATGAAAGACCTTCGTAATGTCTTTCATCTGGATCAGGCTTTTCAGGTTCGGTTCTGCTTTTGTCTGATTATTCTTATGATTATTGTCAAAAGTATTCATAATTCTCTTTACTCGATGGCTCACTGACCGTTACGAATTCAGGATTTGTCCGTCAACAATTTCCAGTGTGCGGGTAGATCGGTCTGCGAAATTCGTGTCATGGGTAACCATAAAAATGGTCTTACCAATCTTTACCAGATTTTCGAAAATACTGAAGATCACTTCAGCAGTAGCCGAGTCCAAACGCCCGGTCGGCTCATCCGCAACAATCAAGGGTGGATCATTGGCTAATGCTCGAGCGATGGCAACTCGCTGCTGCTGCCCGCCAGAAATTTCAGAAGGATATTTGTAAGCATGATCTTCCAGTTCAACCATGCGTAACAGTTCCATTGCCCGCTCTTTGCTGGATCCTGGGCGAAAATTCCCACTAAAATCGACTGGCAGCAGCACGTTGTTAATCAGATTCAGTCCAGGCATCAGGTAAAAGGATTGGTAAATCATGCCAAGGCTGCTGCCACGCCATGTAGTGAGCTGATCCTCGTTTAGGTTGTGGATGGCAATGTCTCTAAACCAGACGTCACCGCTGGTAATGTGGTCGACGCCAGTTATCATATTGATTAAAGTAGTTTTTCCAGCGCCAGATTTTCCGATCACAGTAAGCAATTCACCTTCGCGGACATCCAGGTCAACTGACTTCAATGCAGAAAAACCTCCCGCCGGTGTTTGATATACTTTTGTTAAACTCCTTACATGAACCAGTGGCTGGAAAGTTTGATCATTACGAAAAGAAGACCGGCGCATCACACGTACCCGATCTGCTTTGAGGCAGGCATTTCGCGAACTGGTTAAGGAAAAAGGTTACGACGCAGTTACCATTGAAGAAATAACTGAACGAGCGAATCTTGGTCGTACAACTTTTTACCTGCATTACCACGACAAAGAAGATTTACTGCTGGAGGATTTCGCAGATAAGCTATTAGCATTGGTGGAAAACGCTAGCCCAAGACCACTAATCCAGTGGTTTTCGAAAGGTGAAGACAATATTGTCAAGGCTGAATTTGAAATGGTATTAAAAAGTGCCGATCTTTTTCAGGCAATTACCCAGGAACAATCCAATACGGTGTACAACCGTTTTCGGGATATTCATGTAAAAACCGTATCAAAATTGATCCTGCAATCTCCGTCGATTCAAGAGCGCATCCAAAATGTTAATTTTTCCCATGAATTCATCCTCAATTATTATTCCGGTGCATTGTGGTCAAGCATAGTCTGGTGGGTAGAACAGGGGTTTACCCCCGATATCGAAGAAATGGTTAGTTCGTTTTTGACCATGTTCAACCCGGGCTTACTACTTGCACTATCCAGGGAAAGAAGCCGATAAATTAAGCAAAATGACATAAAGCTCCTCTGAAGTTGGCAGCAGTGGCAGGATAATAATTTTAAAGAGCGGAGAAAGGAATAAACCTCTGCCTCTATGGTTAATACCTAGCTAAGATTGTCTCAGGTCAGTTGAACATGGCAATTCAACGATGAACACACTGCCGCGTGGGAAATTACCTTCGACGCGAATGGTTCCACCATGAGCCTGAACAATCTGGCGTGTAATCGTCAATCCCAGACCGGTACCAGGTTGTGAGCGGTCGGCACGGTAGAAACGCTGGAAAATGCGCTCGCGGTCGACCGGGTCGATACCCTGACCGTTATCCGCCACACGGATTTCGATGTTATTGCCGCGAGAACGGGCGCTAATCCCAACTACGCCCCCGCTGGGAGTGTACTTGATGGCGTTATCCACCAGATTGGTGATCACCTGCACCAACCGGTCTTCATCTCCCAACAACCAGTTCAGGTCAGGTACATCCAGGTTTAACTGCACCCCAGTCTGGGCTGTTTGGGGACGAAACTTTTCGGTCACACCGCGCACCAGCGCGCTGATGTCCACAGGCGATTTATGCAAGTCCGCCATCTCAGTTTCCAACCGCGCCAGGGTCACCAGATCCTGCACCAGGCGGTTCATCCTATTGCTCTCATTGAAAATTGTTTCGGCTGCCTGATGAATCTCTTCCGGGGTTTGCGAAACACCGTCCAGAATCGACTGGGTAAAGCCCTGGATAGAGGTCAACGGGGTTTTCAATTCATGCGAAACGTTAGCGACCAGATCGCGCTGCGAATGTATCGCATCCTGCACACGTTGTGTCATACGATTGAACGAATTCGCCAGGAGGCGCACCTCTTCCGGACCTGTAGGTGTAATAGGCTTGTACCGCCCGGTGGCCACCGCATCCGCCGCCAGACCAATACGCTTGAGCGGTGAGCTGATCCATTGCGCCAATCCCAAGGCGATCAATAATGCCAACACCAGTCCAACGAGACCGGTCAGCACTACCGGGCGCAGGAAATCATTGGTAAATAACTCAAGAATGAGCAGCCGCGGCCGGCTCACTGCCAGTAACAGATAGGAATGCGCGTCGATCGATTGGACCAGTACCAGCCATAGGTGGTTCGAATCGTCGCGCAAAAAAGCAATTTCATTACGCTGCGCCAGAAGCTTCAAACGCACGGGCTGTGTGCGCAAGCGAGCTGCTGAATCCCCTTGTGAATCGGCAACCATCGTCCCATCCTCCCGCACGAAAACTACCCGCATGTTCAACAAACGAACAGCCTTCTCCATCAAGTCAATGTCTGGGGTAGCAGAAATGGATGTCAGAAGCTCAGCGTGCGTACTGACCATGCGTTGGGCTGTGCGTAGTTGTTGGGCAGAGCTCTCGTACACCAACGGGTTTCGCAATAGACTGGCCAGCAACCCGACGCTGAACAGACACATTAGTACGATAATCAACAAGCCGTAGGAAAGCAACATGCGTGTGCGTAGGGATGTACTCATTTAGACCACCATCTTGTAGCCAATACCAGGTACAGTTTCGATTTTCACCTGACTGGAGTGTAGTTTCTTGCGCAATTGGGCAATGTGCACATCCACGGTGCGCGTCTGCCCGTAAAAATCGAACCCCCACGCCAACATCAACAAACGTTCACGAGTAAAGGCAATTCCAGGATGAGTCATTAGTACATGTAGCACTGCGAACTCCTGAGCGCGTAGCGCCACTAACTCTTCACCAACGTGCACTTCGTGCTGTTCTGAGTCTAGTGTCAAATCGCCGTAACGCAACACACCAACTGATTCTGATTCACCCTCGCCGGGTGCTGTACGACGCAGCACCGCCTTCACGCGCGCCACCAATTCGCGTGGGTTGTACGGCTTGGTCAGGTAATCGTCCGCACCTAATTCCAGTCCGAGTATCTTATCGATGTCCTCATCCCGGGCTGTGGCCATGATGACTGGCACCGAGTTCTTCGCCACACGCAACGCCTGACACACCGCCAGTCCATCCATCACCGGTAACATTATATCCAGCACCACCAGGGCAGGGTGAAGGCGTTCGATCGCCTGCAGCCCGGCTTGCCCATCCATCGCAGATTCGACCGTGAAGCCTTCACGCTCTAAATATAAACGATCCAATTTAATGATATTGGCCTCGTCCTCTATGATCAGAATTAATTCGCCCTTCATTTATTCAGTCTCCTTACGATTCATGTTTCCTTATTCAATAGTATAACTAGTTGGGTAAGCGAAACGCTTACAATTTTTTTACAATGCTATCATACTCGCATTACTGGATGGTGGGATGATAAGGATGATCAAATTCAACTAACAGCCGATTGACGGAACATGATCTTTCAACCCATCCGCCAACAGCTAAGAAACCAAGGAGAATGTATGAAAACAAAGAATGTAATCGCAGTATCCATAATTTTATTGGGCGTAGTGGCTTTTAGCCTCTTCGTCTCACTTGGCACCGCCCAGGCTGTAGCCGGACAGGACTTTGCCGTTGAAAGGACACCTGTCCCCTGGAGAGAAACCGTCGCTCCGATACGCGCTACCCTGTCCGCCTTGCCAACACTGGATGGCACCGCTCTCGAAAACTTGCTGATCCGGGAGAAACTGGCCATGAACAACCAACAAACCCGCCTGACTCTGGCACACACCGTTGCTGAAAACACCCAGACATTTATTGACAACCAGAATAGCTCCGGAAAAGATACTTCCTCGTTGGAAAGTGCCCTGAGTGCTTTCACCCAGGCTATCAGCCAGTCCGAGGCTAACAACGCCGCGGCTGCCAGCCTGTTGGCCAACCCAGCCGGGTTTGATGCTTCTGGTCAAGTTGTCGATCGGGACACCGCACTAGATACTTTGCGCAGCGCCGGACAGTATTTGCGCCAGGCGCACTTGACACTCACTCAAGCCACCCTCAACTTGCGGATGGCACTGCAAACCTACCGTGATTAGTAAGTAAGACTGGAGAATCGTCGATGAAAAATTCTTCCACGAACATTATACGCCTGGCGGTTATGCTGCTGCTGGTCTTCACACTCAGCGGGTGCGCCTTGGGTGGGCGGTGGTTGAACGCTACCATAACCCCGGACCTATCCCAGCCGCAAGAAAACCTGCCCACGACCTCCCCTGGCGATCCAACTACCACTCCAACTTCCACTCCAACTACCACTCCAGGTGCAGATGAAAACATTACACCGGCCACTAAAGTCGATTCGCCAGATGCTTCTAATGACACGCAAGCAGAAGACCTGCTCAACTTGATCAACACACTAGATGCCGCCAATCAGGCTGGTGATCCATTGGATGATCTTCCTTAACCGTATCCGTCCCATAAATACATGGGGTACATCCGCAAAGTATATACACTCCACCCCTTTTCTTGTGTAAAGTTGGGGTGGAGTGTGAAATTCTTCAATAACCGTTCCCGAAATATCGTTAGCAAAGAAAGATCCGGCCTTTCCCATCCACTAGCCTACAAAATATTTCGCCGGTAGATTCTCATTCACATATACTTCCATCTGGCATACTGACAATTTGTACAAATAGGCAATCACTTCCACTTTCAACACCAAGGCCGGATCAAATGGCAGTCACCCTACTACTCCTTGTCTCTTAAACAACTTGATCAGTTGCTCGGTGAAATTCAGCCAATCCACCACTTCCCGCAGTTTTCGCAGAAAGTGTTCTTGTGGGACAATCCGATCATATAGATAATCTCCAAAAAAGGAATTTGAGTTGGTTTCAACATATCATTGGTGTTTCATTTTTTCACCTGCCTGCTGAGGATACCTAATTGAATCATATTCAGGCATTTTAGTCAATTTGTAACTTCTTTTTCAACAGCCTCTCTCAGGGCAAACGCATCTTAATTAGCCACCTGATTCAAACCTAACAGAACAGTTATAAGATAATCATGGTTCCAACCAGCCAAAAGTCGTTTGCCTTTCATGCCACGTTTACAGGTTTTCTCCTGCTTGAGTAAATTTAGAGCGATATGCCTCAACACCGCAAAGTTGTCAGAGCCATAATCCTTACGAATTCTGGAGTGATCTTCGTCAAAAGCAATATCTAAAACCCAATGCAACTGATTTTCAATACCCCAATGTGACCGAATCGCACCTAATATTTTTGATGCACCTGTAAAACTGGTTATATAAAAGCGATCCTCGACACTGGTTTCATCTCCTATCCTTCGCTCTGAGCGGATGAGTGAAACGGTCTCCAATTTCTCCCAATTATCGAATCCTCGTAAATGACGTAAAATTTCCCGGTCTGAGATTGCCCAACATTCACGTATTTCAATCCGACCATGATTTTTATCAACCGTTTTTTCATAGTCGAATGAAAAGTTTTTATATTGGCTTTTTTCTAGATCATTAAATAAAAGTTCAACATCTTCGCGTAAATTTCCTTGGTTTCCCTTCAAAGCCAGCCCATACTCCCCCTTGCGATCTACTATCTTTTTTGCAATTTCAGTCTGACAACCCATGGCATCGATCGTGATAATGCACCCTGCAATCTCCAATGCATCTAGTAGAACAGGAATAGCCGTTATCTCATTCGATTTCTCGTCTACTTTCACCTGGCCTAATACCAACTGATTCGCCGTTGCCCATGCACTCACCATATCAATAGCTGATTTTCCGATCCCATTATCATGTGATCGACGCACTACTTTCCCGTCGATTGCTATGACCTGCCCTCCAATTAGTTCGCTTGCACTCTTCATCCAACTGATAAAACTATTTTGGAATTGTTCAGGCTCAAGGCGTGCAAATAACCGATTAAATGTATCATGGGATGGTATTCCATTGGGTATTTCCAAGATGGTCTGAAACCATTCTATTCGCGCTTTGCCAAATTCTTCAATATCTTCCCAATTATCTGCTCCCGCAATGACCGCACAAATCGCTATTACCAATATATCTACCAATTTATGTAACTTTGTTCGTTCTATTCGTGGATCTTCTATGTTGCCAAAATGTTTTTCTATCCCTGCTGATATCTGGTCTGCCATTTTTTCCTCTTATTTTTCTTTTCTAAGAGGATAATTCATCTGTCCTTTCCTGTCTACTTTAATTTAGATGCGTTTGCCCTGTGGATTGGGCACCCTCGGAAATTGACGCCCTAAACGCTTTGGCAAAGGCTTCTGGAGAAGGAGCTGATGTTGTTGGATATTTGTTAAACTTTTCCAGCTTTTCAAATAAAAGGTGGTCATCTATGTCCACTCCCGTTTCATAAGTTTCACCATCGATATGCAAGTTAATGGGCACTTGGCGGATTTCATATCGTGCTGTTAAATCAATGGGCAAGCTGCTATCTGTATCCGTAATTATTACAATGTTTTTCATAATGTCTCCTTCAAATATTAAAAGTTAATTTGTTATTCATCCTATCAATGGGATACACTAATCCGTTTCTAGTCGATGCTGATTAAATGAATACCACTTTTTCTCGTCCAGCAGAGTAGCTTCAAGCCGCCTGTACAACTCGGATGTATCCGTGATGGTAGAAGGCATGTCATGATGGATTGGAATAACATAAGGTGCCTGAAATTGCTTGGCTGTGCTCACTAACACTTTTTTATAGTAAGATGTAAAGAGAGGTGCCCTACGCCAGGGTAAGCACAAGATATCCGGTTTCACATTCAGGGGAGCTTTATGCGCATCACCAATATGCAACAAACTTGCATCATCCAAGATAAGGAATGAGAGGGGCGTTGTAGCTGGTTCTGGTTTCCTTCTATACAAAAGAAAATACAAAAAACTATAGAAATAACCTTTGGTCTGGCTATACCCGGGTAAAATCAGGATATTTGCAATCTGTTCGCCGGGCTGCACGGGTCTCAGACGATGGTGTGATACCCCCATTTGGATTGCCATTTGGCATACATCAGGTGAGGCAATAACCAAACCTGTAGGAATCTCAGCAATTCGCCCAATATGATCTTGATGACCATGGGTAATACAGATATACTCTATGCCTGGTTCGGGCTCAATGGTAAAGTCCGGATCAATCAAAATATGGCGATAGCCAATAATTTCTATACAGGAATGACCGAGAAAACGCACTTTCATTGAGAGTAGATTATCTCCATTATTTTTCTCCTAACATTGTGGGCGGAAATAATTGCCGAGGCTTTTGTCATCATTGAGACTTTTATAGAATAAAATCGATCTATTTGTTTCTGGATCGAAATAAAGAAATGAACAACAATATTTCCAAACTTGTTGTTTGCGACTAATCCGTCGATGATGATCCATTTGACACAACCATTTAGGGGTGTGCTCGGAATAAGCAAAGCCAATCCAACAATTAAAGCTCTATTAAGAATATTATGCAGGGTTGAAAACATAATTAACATTTCGTATCTTTCATGCAAAATTCTTTTTCCTGCGGCAACATTATTATCTGACGCCCATTAGCACCGATGCCATTCAGTGGTTGAATTGATCACGAATATTGTGGCTGAATCTTTGCAGCGGATACCAAAATTTCTTCCATTGTCGGTATATGGCATCTTTATTAATTAATGCTCGACTGGTAGATGCTTGGAGCGGGCTGAATGTTCCGAACTCATATTCAAAAGGAGCTTCACGTACCGGTTTTCCCACCAGTGCATGTATCTCGCACCAGGCGTATTTTAGACCAAGCCCCATAAGACCCTCTTTCCCTACCCGCCGCATTGAGACCGGAATGCGGGCACTTGTCATTATTCCGAACTTTCCATACCGTTTTGCACGGCGAGCATAGTCAATATCCTCGCTGAGCGCAAGCGATTCATCGAACCCCCCCATCTTTTCGTGGACGATGCGCTTTGATAAAATGCAAAAGCCGGGGGCGTGCGGGGAAACCGGTTGGATGATCCGGAAATACAGGTTTGTACCCACGCAAATCATCCGATCCAGTGGGTTTTCGTCTAATGCTGCAATGAAGCATGTGGCGACATCATATTCTTTACGTTCAAATTCTTCCAAAACACGTGCAATGAAATCGGACGGCGGCAGCACATCGGCATCGAGGAAGAGTAGGAGATTTCCCCCAGCTGCATGAGCTCCCGCGTTGCGCCCAATTGCTGGCATTCCACCGCGTACTACTCGCGCGCCACGTGTTCGCGCCAGTTCTGCTGTGCCGTCCGTCGAACCAGCATCCGCTACGATGACTTCATCCGGAAGACGAGTTTGCACGTCCAGAGTATCAAACAATCCGGGTAGATACGCAATTTCATTTAACGTAGGAATGATGACGGTTAAGCATGGGTTATTTCGACCTTGCAGCGACGTTCGATGCGAATATTTGTTTGTTTTCATATACCAATATCCTTTAAATTATTCTTTCAGTCACGCCCAGTTGATCCGCAATGGCACATGCGACCAGGTGGGAAGCATCAGGTCTGGCAAGGCGGTGGCCGTAGGCAGCAACCTTTTCACGCTCATCGGGATGATCAAGCCAGTTTCTTAATACCTCAATGATGCGGGTGGGCTCGGGTGCCCAAACACCAGCACCCTCAGTGACTACATACGACACGTTGCCATCTTCCTGTCTTGGCATGTGACTGTAAAGGATCATCGGCAGGCCGGCGATAAAGGCTTCGCTGATGGTGCCAGGTCCTGCTTTGGTCAATAGAATGTCCGCACTGCGCATAAAATCGGGCATCTCGCGCACAAATCCATAAATAAAGGTGGGCATCGACCATTCTTCAGCTTCAAGTTGTGCCTTGAGCTTATGGTTGCGACCGGTCACCACCACCATGGTTGCGTTGAGGTGGGCAGCGGAGATCGCTCGTGCCACCTTGGCAAGAGGCCCCATTCCATCTCCACCCCCAATGAGTAAGATCACTGGCAGCTCTTGCGGCCAACCCATTTGGGCGCGGAAGTATTGACCACTTTCCGAGGGCATGCAAAAGCGCTGGGCAACAGGTAGTCCAACTACGCGAATTTGATCGGGTTTGAGCCCATTAGCTATTCCTCTATGCCTCGCGATTTCAGTGGGTACAAAGATTAGATCAGAACGTTGGTTAAACCACCAGGTATGCGTCGAAACCATATCGGTAACGACAGTGATAAATGGTGGAAAACCTGGCTTCAATGCTCGGCTGACTGGAAACACTGGGACGGGATGTACCGTGACCAGCAGATCGTATGGATGATCGTTAAGTAACCTGTAGATTGCTCGCCGGATATAAGGCCACATTAAGTTATAAAATATTCGAGTACGCTGAGGATCATCACTCAACCTATATCCGAACTCCCACATATCAGGTACCCTGGCCATTGGAGGATACAGATCAGATGCAAGATTGAATGGCGGCGGCGCATATGCTTTGAAAAAATCAACCATTTCTGTTGAAATTTGATTTGGGAAATCAAGATCGATCGCTTCGATGATCGCTTCTGCTGCACTGCGATGACCTCCTCCTGTATCAGAAAACAGGAAAAGCACATGTGGCTGCTTGGTTTTTGAGTAAGTCATTACTACCTTTCGTGAACATATTCCCGGAAAATTGGGGGATGAAAAGACGTGATCAAGGGAAATTCCTTTTCTATCTCTTTTCAATCACTGATCGAGAATTCTTAAATCGTGGTGTATTTCGCTGCTTTCTTCAGAATTGATTTAGTTCGGATATAAAAGCTTTTATCAGCATAGTATCCAATTAATGGAAAGACTTTTTCTTTTCTTTGGGTATGGAATGCTCTCATTACTGCCTTAAAGAATTTTGGGAAACTACCAGTTGAAGTACTCCCTTTATGGATGATGAAAACGGTATACTCATCATCAATGATGAGCGGACAATAGTCTTTTAACATGTTTAGCCATAGGCTGTATTCTACAACCTCATTCTTGGCTTCGTTAAAACCTCCATACCTCTGAACAAAATCTAGTTTCATAAAAGTATTTTCATGAGAGATGAAATTCATAAAGGAAAGGGCTGTTTTTGGATTCATGCGCAGTAAATGTGTTTGTGGAATAACCACTTTTCTTCCTGCTAATTCGATTAAGAAATTACCGGTGAGCCACACAAGATCTGGTCTGTTTTTAAAGATTTCCGCTACTTTTTCCAATGAATCCTGATTCAGATAATAATCATCTGAATGTAAATAATGGATAATTTCACCTGTTGCTTCTTTTGTAGCAACATTTAGAGCATTTCCGACTCCTTTCGGTTCTGATTGAATGAATTTAATTCTGTATCGGTTTTTATTCCGTTTAATATATTCCTGGATGATTTCCAAAGTTGAGTCTGTCGAATAGGAATCATTAATGATGTGTTCTATTGGCTGGTAAGTTTGGCTTTCAATACTTTTTAAAGCGTTTTTCAAATATTTATCACTATTGAAAGTACAAGTAACAATGCTGATCATGATACTTTTCATAAAATCATTAACCTTCAAAAGTTCTTGAAATGAATAATTGTTTATTTTTCTTTTTTATCTCAATGGCCTTGTGAGAAAATGGCCAATACCAGTGCGGTTGTATGAGTGATTTAATTTCAGCGATATGATCTTCCGCAGTCTGCTCGCCAATGGTGATTAATTCTTTCACTCGTCCATAGCCTACGATTGCATTGACATTTGCGGGGAGTTCAGGACAAATCAGCACATCAGGTGCAAATTGATGTAATCTGTTCCTCTGTCCTGCAATTCTCAGGGCATAAAAGGTATCATCAAGGACTTCCAGCGTATTGGCAATCCCCTCTGGAACCCAGCGATGATTCCCAATCCATTGACCAATACCATCTTCATGAGATAAACCGATATCCACTGCGATGATCACTTCAGCACCCATTTGGCTGACTACATCGACGGGTAAATTGTTGAGTACGCCACCGTCCACTAGCCGCATACCGTTTATTTCTACCGGTTTGAACAATCCAGGGAGAGAAGTGGTAGCGCGTAGCGCAAATGCCACTGTTCCTTCACGCAACACGACTTCCTGGTGCGAATTCAAATCTACCGCCACCACAGCCAATGGTAGGTTCAATTCTGCGAAAGTTTTATCTCCAAATTCTTTTTTAAAGAAAGCGAGTACCCTTTCACCGCGGATCAAACCGCCATTTGGCATACCTCGGTCAGCCAGACGCACCATATGTCGTTTCTGTGTAATAGCCAATGATTCTCGTTCCAGATCATCAGAACTCATCCCAGCAGCATAACCCGCTGCGATGACACCGCCCATGCTTGTGCCTGCCAAATAATCCACTGAGATCCCTTCACGTTCCAATACACGCAATACACCAATATGAGCCAGCCCACGCGCACCACCACCACTTAATGCCAGTCCAACAGATGGCCTGTTATGCGTTATCATTGCCACCTCTAATTTGCTTAGTATAGATACAAATCGCTTCTTGGAGATGCTCTTTGCGAAAATCCGGCCAAAGAACAGGCATACTCCAGAAAACTGCGTTCGCTGCACGCCAGAGAAGGAAATTGCTCAAGCGCCATTCACCGCCCGTACGCACGATCAGATCAACATCCGGCATATCAGGGAAGTATAGATAATGTGAAAAAGTGGCTTCATCGATTTTAGAGACGTCCAGATTACCTTGTTGATGATCCGAAATGATTGCTTTCATGGCGTCAACAATTTCTGCCCGTCCTCCGTAATTGAGGGCTAGATTCAAGATCAAACAAGAGTTCGCTTTTGTTTGCATGGTCGCTTTATCCAAAATGCCCAACAGCGAGGCAGGTAGCCCTTCCCGGCTCCCCATGAGTTGCAGACAGACACCATTATGCTGTAAGTTGGGCAATTCGTGCATCGTGTACTCTTCAGCTAACCGCATCAAGAAATCAACCTCTTCTTTTGGGCGGTACCAGTTTTCGGTGGAGAAAGTATATAAAGTTAAAATCTTAACCCCGATTTCAGCACAATCTTCAAGTGTCCTTTTGACCGTTTGCACGCCTTCTTGATGTCCGGCCATCCGGGGAAGTCCACGTTGCTGCGCCCAACGGCCATTACCATCCATGATAATGGCAAGGTGACGAGGGATTACCTGAATGCTAAGATCCCTTGACATAAAACTCCTTTTGACGTTGATCTTGTAGATATTGTTCGTGCCAGATCGATTCGGATAAGTTCTCGTATAGCTCGCCGTAGTGTTCCAACCCTTTCCCGTATTCCGAGTCAAGCAATGCTGTACGGGCGCTTTCATCAATCGGCTCCGGCTCATGCCTGGCGATCAACTGGCTTAAGGCAGCATGGTGATCTCGATTCAAACACGGCGCCAGCCAGTTACCTTTGCTTTGCCAATAACTTTCCTGCCAACCGTGGATGTCTGCAAAGAAGGGATTTGCCCAGACATCGTTCAATGTGCCACCCTGTGCATAAATATCCCTGACATTGACAGGAGAGTAAGGCACAAAAACACAGGGTGAATCATGACCGTTCCAATCGATATATAAGTAACCTCCGCCACGCGCATGGCCGCCAGCAAAACATCCATTGGAGAGGGTGCCGTGATTCCAGAAGTCAGCCAGGAAAATTTTGTGTTTTTTGACGATCTCCCATGAACGCTTCCACATCCAAAGTCGTTGCTCCGGAGTCGGCATCAGATCCAGGGTATATGAACGACCGATAGGCATGTATTGGAAGATCCAACCATAAAAGGCTCCCTGTTGTTCAAAAAAGTAATCGATGAACTCTTCTGATAATATTTCTTCGGCATTATGCCTGGTGGCTGTCAAGGAAATACCAAAAAACACGCCGGCCTTGCGCAATTGCTCCATGGCTGCCAGAATCTGGTCAAAAACGCCCGATCCGCGCCGTTCATCAATTCGGTCGCGCCAACCTTCGCCTGATATAGCCGGCGTCACATTTCCTAAAGCAGCCATTCGCTGGGCAGTTTTTTCATCAATCAAGGTTCCATTGGTGTAGAACATGAATAATATGTCCGGATGTTTTTCTGCCGCATCTAGCAAGCTCTTTCCTTCTGATCGGTAAGCCAGCGGTTCTCCGCCGCTGATGACCAAGAACCGTACGCCCCAGAGCGTTTTCGCTTCAGTGATGATGCGGTCAAAAGTAGTCCAATCCAACTTTTCTGCGGCAGGTCCGGCACTTGCATAACAACCTACACATTGCAAATTGCAAGTCTTCCCTGGACTAATCGTCAACGTACTTGGAGGATACATCCCAAATTCCTGGGAGAAGCGAGCGATCGCTGATTTTTCACCTTCCTGGACCAGGGCTCCATGAATCAGGTTGTGAGCAATGGAACGCAATGTTGCCTTAGATAATCTGCGGGCAAGTATCCGATCGAAGGTTTTTATGAAAGCCTCTCCGAACAATGTCTGATCAGTCAATATACCAGGTGGGAGAGAGGATAATAACGGGTTGACGGGGCGAATGCGGGAAGAAACAAATTTTCCTGTCTGTAATACGCCGTACCGCAAGGATGCTGATTTTGAAAGGAGGGGGGATATTCCCACAGCAACATCCAGCCCCGCGTTGAAAGCTTTATTTATTAAAAACCCATTTGTAAGTGAATTTGTAACTATTTTCTACCTCCATGCAGATCGTTTGCTTGTGCGCATCTTCTGCTGGCTTATTTGATGCTCTTTACGAAAGTAAACCCAGCCCAGGATCATTTTTTTCGCTTCCACCAATCCAGATACCACGCCAGGATAAGTGCCAGGCCGAAGAGAAGTAACAGGTATCCATATACGAAGGGATTGGTGATTGTTGGGTTTATGACAGAACTCCAATGGTTTCGATTGTTTTATTCCCAATTCCTTAACCTTTTTCTTGCTTGCCAAGAGTTTCTATCTTTGATGCCAAATCCTGTAGGTCTTGCTTCGTAACCAGGCCTAATTCATCCAAGGTGCTCTTTACCTCGTCATGGATCAGTTTACGCAAATTCTGACGTTCTTCATCCCCGCGTTGAACCAGACTTTCAACCCAATCCTTGGCTTCATCTTTTTGAACTTCACCACGTCGGATGAGTTCGTCTACGATCTTTTGGGCTTTGTCATGAGTCATTGAGAGGAGACCCATTCCCGCCAAGACACTTCGTTCAAACAAGATTCGCATGTCAACCTTCTTTCTGGTTATAGTTCTTCTGTATAAAAGGCAATGCCAATTGTTCCAGGCCCCACGTGGACACCGATGACCGGGCTAAGTTCCAGAGTGAATACATCATTGCAATGGAGATGCTGAGCTATTTGCTCGCGAAATTCTTGAGCAACCTGTGGTGCGTTGGCATGGATGACACTGAAATTGAGAGAACGCCCGTTAGCTTTTTCTTCCGCTAGGGCGATCAATCGTTGCAGAGCCTTACCTTTAGTCCGCACGCGTTCCAGAGCATCAAGCTTTCCTTCCGAGTCGAAATATAGGATGGGCTTTATGCTTAAGGCAGTTCCCAGATAGCGGGAAGCCCCGCCTATCCGCCCACCGCGATGTAAATATTCCAATGTATCCACTGCAAAAAACAAATGCATTCGCTGAACAACCCCATCTGCCGCCTGCCGTACATCCTGAAGCGATTTCCCTTGTGCCGCTGCCCGAGCCGCTGCCATTACAACCAACGCCTGCCCGGCCGACGTAACACGGGTATCCACAATTTCCACCGGCACGCGATTAAACTGGCGCGCAGCAGCCTGAGCCGATGCAACCGTGCCGCTAATACCAGACGAAATCAGCGGAACGACAATACCATCCGCTTGATCGGCTAGGCTTTCGAAAGCCTGAAGAAAATCCTGGATCGAGGGTTGCGACGTCGTTGGAAGAGACTTGCTGTGAGATAATCGCGTATAGAACTCGTTAGGCGTGATGCCTACGCCGTCGAGAAAGGTCTCGTTCCCCCAATGAATTTTAAGGGGAATCACTCGAACGTTATATTGCTCAACCCATTCCATTGGAAGGTTTGCTGTACTGTCTGTCAAAATCGCGATCTTGGTCATTGAATCTCCTATTCGAAAATAACGAAAATATTAGTTAAAAAAAATTAACTAGAAAGGATTTGGACTACTTCCCGCGTGAACTCACCCAACTGTCGCCGGCTTTCCTCACTCAATTGCGAAAGTACATCCTCATACCGACTGAATTGATCAAGCAAGACTGTGGAATAACGACGATTGGTACGTTCTATAACGGACAGGAACATTGCGATTCCACTCATTACACTTAAGTTGATTTTTTTTGGCAACCCAATTTGATGCAGACGTTCCAACAACGCACGAATTTCAGGCGCATCCTGGATCGTCGTCAACATTAGGATCACAGCAGTGATCAGTTCGGTAACAAAAATGAGTGGGGAGCGCCTCTCCGGAATACGAGCCAGAAGATTGGAGAGCAACTCTTCGTAACCGCCAGCTTTTCCATGTCGTAGCTGTTGTAAGATTTGTTCCTTAACATCCTGCCAATCTTCGATATCGGCAGGATTGCCAGCCAATTTGTTGATTAAACGGTTGGCTTCCTGGGTCGGAAAAAAGAGGACAGCTGAACGACCTGGGCCGTGTTGATCCGGGTTTGCCCGATACTCGGCCCGTATAAGCCCCTTTTCTTCCAGCAGGCGCAACATCTCATACGCCGTAATTTTTCCGATGCCCAGGCGTTCGGCAACCGTCACGTAATGCACGGAATGTTCCATTTCCCGGTAGATGTCCAGGAACTGGCTCAAAAACTGTAATTGGCGGTGAGTAAGTTTCTTTTTCATAATTATCCGAAAATAACGAATTTATTTTACCCTACTTACTTGAAACTTGTCAATAGTACTCTCTTGGTAACAATTTCCTATGAGGCACCACGTAGTGGTTGAGAAAGGTTATGGTTAAGTGGGTAAGCGGAATGCGGCCAACCAAGGAAGAACGTGCTGAACTGCCCATGACCAGGTAAAATAGCTGCCCAAGGCAATGGACGCAGCGTATTCAAGTGGCTTTTGAAAGGACTCCTGTAGGGCGATTCCATTCTTGTTCCGACGAATTCGCATGACCGCAGGGAGGATAAAGATCAGCGAAAGGACAAGAACAAGCCATAAGACCCAAAAGGCCAACCAAACGGATGACAAAGGCTGTTATAATCCCTGAAATTACCGCCAAAACCATCACTGCGCCCATTAACCTGGCAGTAACCCTGGGACCCAAAACCGCAGCGGTATGTTTGAGACCCGCTTTTAAATCGCCGTCCAGGTCACGCATTTCATTAAACATCTCGCCATAACAACTGATGCAGAAAACAAAAAGAAAGGGAAATATCCAGTGCATGAAAGGGGCTGGATCAAAAGTAAAATACCCCGTGAGGAACTGTAACCCGGAAAGCATAAAGCCATATACGAAAAAGTCAACAAAAGCGATATTCTTCAGGCGAACCGGTTTCCAAGAATACAAGAAACTGATCAAAAGAGTGATCATACCCAACAAGAAAGTTGTTTTTCCCAGAGTGGAATAGACGAGTGCGGATCCCACAGCCACACCAAAACTCATCAACCGCGCAGTAAAGGGGGATAGATCGCCTGCGGCAACCGGGTTCCGTTGGCATTTATGCGGAGTTAATGCGTCATCTTCAGCATCTTCAACGTCATTGATCATGAAAGCAAAGGCTACCGCCAGCCAATTTGCGAAAAGAACTCCGATTAGTTTCCATCCAAACGAACCATTGCTTGCAGCAGTAGCACCCAAAAAGGTGGTTACAATTACAAAAGCCAGATACTCCTTGAACCTTGTTAGTCGGATGCTGCCGTTTATCGTACATCTGATTTGCATGATGCCTCTTAGAAGTCAAATAACTTTTTCGAGATAAAATTACTTTGATTAATTCATTCATATAATTTCATGTATCGTACCGTTTCCGGGTCTCAATTGTTTCTTGATGATCAAGCTTTACGTGGAAATCTCCATTACCGGGTAGATGTCACGGAACTGACTCGAAAATGTTGTGGGTGTTGAGTGTGTTTCTTTTTCATGAATATCCGAAATTTGCGAAATTATTATAGCGTACTTAATTTGAATCTTGTCAAAAGCGAATTGCCTCACAATTAATCTTACTATAGCAAAGAACGTTGGCTCAAAAAGAATGTTACTCTAAAGCGGAAAAAAGATCCGCGGAGGGAGAACATGATGAGCTTAGGAAGTAAAAAAGAAATGATAGAAGCAATTCGACCGCGATATTTGAAAGCCAATAAAGCTGGAAAAACACAAATATTAGATGAGTTTATTAAAATCACGGGCTACCACCGGAAACACGCCATTCGGGCATTGAAACATGCTTCTCGACCAAAAAGATTGGGCAAAGTAGGACGTCGAAAAATTTATCAAGGAGAAGTGGTACAAGTCTTAGAACAGGTCTGGGAAATTTATGGGCGGATTTGTTCAAAAAGATTACAACCATTTTTGCCAGAAGGGATACAGGTTTTAGAACGATGTAATGAATTGAGTTTAACTTCAGAAGTAAAGCACTTACTCTTGAGCATGAGTCGCGCAACGATTGACCGCTGCCTGAAAAAAGCACGATTTACACAGCCCCGCCACGGGATCTCTACTACGAAACCAGGTAGTTTGCTCAAACAAGCAATTCCTGTCCGCACCTTTACGCCATGGGAAGATGAGCGTCCAGGTTTCGTGGAAATCGATCTAGTGGCTCATTGCGGGACTACTGTCGAGGGGATTTATCTCAATACGCTCACCAGTGTAGATTTAGCTACAGGATGGACAGAATGCCAGGGTTTACCCAATAAGACCCAATCTGCGGTTTCACAAGCAATTATTGAGTTACGTCAAAATTTACCTTTTCCTTTATTAGGACTGGATTCCGACAATGGCAGTGAATTTATCAACGACACCCTTTATCGGTATTGTCTTGCAGAGAAGATCACTTTTACCCGTTCCCGTCCTTATCAAAAAAATGACCAAGCGCATGTGGAACAAAAGAATTGGTCCGTTGTCCGACATACCGTTGGCTATGACCGATTAGAAAGCGCGGAGGAGTTGGCATTGTTACGCTCGATTTACGCTGACCTACGCCTTTATATCAATTTCTTCCAACCTGTACTCAAATTGGTCGGAAAAGAAAAAGTTGACGGAAAAACTATCCGTAAGTATGATCAAGCTAAGACCCCCTATCGTAGAGTGATGGCTCTCGATGAAATCTCCGTGGAGATCAAGGCCAGATTAACAAACCAATATGTCCAATTGAATCCGGTCACCCTTCGTGATCGAATCGATACAAAAGTAGCATTATTATGGAAAATCGTTCGGTAACATTTTTATTTGAGGCAATGTCTACCCTAAAGTAACATTTTCTTTTGAGGCACTACGAAAAGAGAGGAATTTCCGGTCAGAACATATCTGGCTCATTCATATTTTTTATGATGAACGCTGGCGATGTCAAACCGAGGAGCAGTATTCGCGACGTAAAAATCAATTGGTTTATCCCAAGTAATCATACACAAAGACCGCGTTGCATTTTGTGGATGGAACTGGAAGATGACACAGAGTTGATTTTGTGAAAGAGTATTATTGCATTCCAAGAATTTAGTAAAATAAACGACGGAACTTTATCTATGGGCTTGAGAAATCTAGGCGCTGGGATTTAAATTGCTTGGGCTTCATCGATTACGAATCCCTATGATCCACCTTCGCGATCACAATCAAAACAATTATCAATCCTATATAAAAACAAGATAAACATTATTATGGCAACAACTGTATTCATCTCCTAAATATCCTAGAGCACAAGGCTTTTTAAAACGTCGGAATCAGCCATTCAACAGTTAAATCTCAAAGGAAAGGTTTACCCTTTGGGGAAAATCTGCTAATAGCCATATTGCTTGTCGTGTCGAACAACCGCAGAAATTGCGAAACGGAGCAGTGTATTGGATTTATACATCACTCTGGTGTTCAATCAGAAAAACTGTAAAAGACCAAACCTAATGTACCCGGTCCGGCATGAACCCCAATCACAGGACCCATTTCAGATGTAACTAATTCAACGCAATTGAACCTTCCGCGGATCTGCTGTTCAAGTTCATGGGCTTCATCCGGAATATTGCCATGTAGAATAGCAACATGAACTTCACTACCGCCAATTTTCTTTTCCATGATTTCCGATAATCGCGCGATCGAGCGATTGCGGGTGCGCTGCTTCTCTAAAGGCTCAATCCTTCCATCTTTTATATAAAGAATTGGTTTGATGCTCAATGCAGAACCTAGGAACGCTGTCGCCCCACCGATACGCCCTCCCTTATGCAGATACTCTAGTGTATCAACGGTGAAAATAACGTTAATCCTTTGTTTGATATTTTCTACGAGTTGAATCACGGATTGCGCATCTTGTCCCTGCGCAGCGGCAATCGCCATCATGCCCAGCCCTAAAGAAACCGATTCAGAGTCAATGATATGGACTGGCACTTTGGAGAACTGTTCATTTGCCATTTCAGCGGATTGAAGTGTCGCGCTCATATGGTGAGAAATCACAATAGTGACAATTTCCTCCACCTCATCCGCCAGCTTGGTATACAGTTTGATAAAATCGGCAGCCGTCGGTTGCGCCGTAGTGGGTAGTTTTTTACTGGCATGCATCAGACGGTAAAATTCAGAGGCTTCCAGATCCACACCCGCTTGATAGGATTTATCACCGATATTCACTTAAACCGGGGCTACATAGACTCCAAGTTGTTCCCCCTGAGCAGGTGTCAGAGAACAAGCCCCATCCGTTACAATTGCAACTTTTTGCTTTTTCATGTTTTTCTCCTTTATCAATTAATTAACACTTCTTTTTTGTTATGGAAGCTATGCCAATTTTCTCCATCAAGAACGGTTGAGTTGATGCGCTCTCTAATTTCGAACGGATCAGCTTCTGTTCCAGGTAAGTCATAATGGATGGGAAGGATATATGGAGCAGCTAATTGCTTTGCCGTTACGATCACAGTAGATTTATAGCGTTTTGGTCCAAAAGGTGTCGTACGCCAGGGCAGACACAAAATATCTGGATGAACTTTCAATGGCGCTACGTGGGCATCGCCAATATGTAAAAGGTCAGCCTCATCCCGGATAAAAAATGAAAGTGGCGTACCACCTGGGGCCGGCTTTCTGTGTTTGAAAAGAAAATAAAAAAAAGTATAAACGGGTTGATCGACCATACTATATCCTGGAAGAATGAAGATATTGCCGACTTGCTCGCCAGGTTTAACAGGTCGTAGTCGTGCATGCGGAACTCCCATCTTCTCTGCTATCTCACAAACGTCGGGTGAAGCAAGGACAATACCAGTCGGCAATGCTGCCACCCGGCCGAGATGATCCTTATGGGCATGTGTCACACAGATATACTCCACCCCGGGTTCGGGGTTCCGGGTAAAATCCGGATCAATGAGGATATGATTCTTGCCAATAATTTCTACACACGAGTGTCCCAGATAACGCACTTTCATAATTGACTCCAGTCCAACCAGGTAAATTTTCTATGGATAAGTTTTTTTCAAGGAAAGCTTACAACTTGATGCATTCGATGTCAAAAAATGTTATTTCTAAACCGAGTTTGTCTATGTATTCTGAACCTTTTAATCGAGTAAACATTGCGAGGGATATTACAGTATCAAAAAAAAGACTTGGAGTTTTTATTCGACACATATGAAGTAGTTCTCATTATTCGCCAAACCACAAACCCACTCAAGAATAAACCAACCAAGAACACCAGCCAATTAAATTGCGATGGCTTTAATTGACTGAGTAAATTTGCATCAGTGGGAAGGATGGATATTGCGTTTTGCATAAAAGCGTACAACATCGCCAAAATACCAGCCAATAAAGCGATCTTTTCGGTAATCCTAAAGCGAATGACATATCCCTGATCATTTCTAATGCCAGCTAATGTCCCCCCTATGATCATTAACAGGGAAATTAAAAGAGGAGCGATAATAGGACCCCACCACGGTAATGGAAAGAGGAAAAGCAAATCTGGATCAAGCAGGGTTTTTGGCCAACCAATAAATACTTTAAGCCACAGATAATAAAAAATATCCCACACCCCAAATGCAATCAAAGCAAACCCCAAACGAGATTGAAGGTTCTGACCCGCCACCCATCCGAAGGATAACAACATGACCAATGTTGCCAGTTCTCTACCTAATTCAATGCGAGCAATTTGAGGGTCGAACGGTGGTACGTGAATGAGTAGATCGGATATCCCATAAATGCGACGCAAATATACCACCACGGCTGCCTCAATAAAAGCCATGGCAATTGCAAATATTCCAACCCAGAGAATTTTCTTAGTCATTTTCATGAATTGTCAAACTTTTGCATCACCATTCTGGGTTAGAAGATGACTTTACTGCCAAACGTCTACACCTGAAGTTTTGTCCAGGTTTGGAACATCCTTAAAAAGCTGGGGTGCGCTAACATATTTAGCGTGGGCTTCAACTGCGATTGTTCCATCTGAAAGATAAATGATGCCGCGAGTAATCACCGAATCTATTTTTTCAGAAAACAACCAGCCTTGAACATTAATTTCTTCCCCAATCGGGATTGGCTTCCGATAATCCAATTCGAGATGGACTGTAGCGGCCCGATATCCTTCCTGCCAAACAGCTGCCCCCATAGCCTCATCCAGTACGGCTGCCGAAGCGCCACCATGAACGAACCCCGGAGGGCCTTGTTGGTGAATATTAAATGCAAAAGTCGATTCAATCCGGCTATTCGGATTTTTCTGCCAGATGATGCCGATACTTTGCGGGTTGCTATTTCCACAAACAAAACATGAACCGTGACTAGGTAAAGATTCCATACTGGTATTCCTTTTGAAAAGGTGGTTCCACCCCTTATTTTTTATAGGACTGGTAAAACATCAACCTTAAGGTTAGTAATACGTTGCAATCAACGGTTGAGTGTTTTACCTGATATGAAATAATGGCAGTAAAAACAAAACCTGTACTATCAGCTACAAGAATGGAAGCGGATATTTTTACTTAAGTCCAAAAGTAACATCCGCCGGCATCCCCGGTTTGAGTTCCAAATCTGGATTTGGTACACTCAATTTGACTGCATATACAGTTGTTTTACGTCCTTCTATTGTCTGTACGTTACGGGGAGTAAACTCAGCTTGGTCAGAAATATAGACGACATTGCCGATGAAAGTTTCTCCCGGGAATGAATCCACAGTAATTGAAACCTGATCTCCAAGCTTAACTTTTCCATATTCGGTTTCTGGAATGTACACAGTTAAATTAACTTCTTGTAGTTGACCAATGGTCAATACAACACCGGTTGGGGCAAGCGTTTCACCCACTTCGAGATTGCGGGTCAGTACCACGCCATCCACCGGGGCTGTAACAATGGTTTTTTCCAGTTGTACATCCAGTATGGCAAGTGCAGCTTGGGCTTGTGACAATGCGGCTTCGGCTTGTTTTACGCCTGACTCGGCAGCTCTAACCTGTAAAGACTGATTGCCGCTCATAAGCGAATTGTAATAATCAAGAGCGCGGTCAAAGCGTTCCTGGGCCACCCGAACCCGCGCGCGAGCTTCGAGCATGTCTTTCGCAGCCTGAGTCGTTAACAAACGATTATAATCGGTTTGGGCGGACTTTAATTCGGTTTCAGCTGCATCAAGCTGGTCTTGGGCAAAGTTTTGCAAATCTTCTTTATCTTGCGCGCTATTTGCTTGAGTGAGGACCTGATCAGCGATAAGGAACGCAACTTGGGCATCAGCCACGCGTTTTTCTGCGTTCAAGAATTCTTGAGAAGCATCTTCATTGAGAACTTTTTGGAGATTAACTTTCTCCATGTCAAGATCTGCGCTCGCGGCATCCATTTCAACTTTAGCTGATGCAATTATTTCATCTTTGTTGAAGTACCAGGCAGGTAATTCAAATTGAGTGGGTTGAGTAATATTCCAACTACTCGTGCGGTTCTGTTGATCCTGCTGCCGCGAAGTATTAAGGACAAGTTCATATTGCACTTTGGCAGTGTTCAATGCTGCTTCAGCCAATGCAATCGCAGCGTTGGCCTGATCACGCTGCGCTTTGAGCAAAGAATCATCCAACCGGAATAATTCATCGCCTTTTTTCACTTGCGAGCCTTCTGCTGCATTGACTGAAACGACCATGCCCCCTATTTGCGGGGCAATATTAACCTGGGCTACAGAAATTGTCCCTGAGGCATTGAGTTGTGAGGTGCTTTGTCCATTCAGACTTTGACAACCGCTCAATCCTAGACTAAGGATGACAACGAGCAAAATTATTTTGGAAAGATTTGTTTTCATTTTAAACTCCTATTTGAGAAGTGAATTTTTGAGTGGAACCAAGTGCTACATGCTATAGGCGCTTATGGAACAACAAGACACTAGCAAAGAAAACTACGATACTGAACACAGCCATTGGCCATATCCAGTTCCATAGAGTAAAGAATTCAGCACCCTTGAGTATGATGCCACGTACAATCTCCAGGAAATAAGTCACCGGTAAAAGATAGCCGGCATAATAAGCCAACCAGGGCATATTTTCGCGTGGAAACAACAGTCCGGCTAGAATAAAAGACGGCATCATGATAAACGAGGCCATGTACATGGCTTGCATCTGAGTTTTTGAAATGTTGGAAATGAGTACGCCCAACCCCAGCGAACCAAGCAGGAAGATCAGGCTCAGTCCCGCCAGTAATGCAATACTGCCCACAACCTTCACTCCGAACCAAACTGCACCAACTGTCACGGTCATGATTACATTAACGAAGGCAACCACCACGAAGGGTAAGATTTTGCCTAACATTAATTCCCAAGATCGGACCGGAGTCACGATGAGCTGCTCCAGCGTGCCCTGCTCGCGCTCGCGCACAATGGCAAAAGCAGTTAATAACAATGTCTGAATTTGCAGGATAATAGCGACCAGACCAGGGATCATGAAGTTCATCCGCTTCATATCGGGGTTATACAAGTAACGAATGCGTGCATCTACCGGAAGACTAAGGTGCATCCCTGTACCGCTGCGCTCAAGGCGCTGGACGAGAATCTCTTGGGACATTGATTGGCTAATTGTTTCAGCGGCTAGTTGGGCAGTTTGCGCGACCGTTGGATTTGAGCCATCGATATAAAATTGAATTGTTCCTACCCCACCTGTACTGACAATTCTCCCAAAATTTTCTGGTATGTATAAACCAGCTTTAACAGTTCCTGCATCCAGCATCTCCAAAATCTCATTCTCGCTTTGAGCAACATGGGTGTATTTGAAAAATTCGCTGACTGTTAATTTATCCACCAAAGTGCGACTGGCATCGGTGTGTGAGAGGTCGGCTACTGCCAGAGGTATATCTTTTACATCATTTGCAACCGCATACCCTAACAGGAAAAGCATCATGACGGGCATAATAATCACTAAACCCAGGGTGCGGGGGTCTCGAATAATATGTAACCATTCTTTTCGAACAATGGTCAGCATTCGGCGAAAACTTTGTCCCACGTGAACCTCCTTATTCAATTTCTGCCCGCACACGCAGGCGATTTTCATGATCTACCAATGAAACAAACACATCTTCCAAAGAGGGTAAAACATGTTCAATCCGATCTACAACAATCCCGTTATCTTGTAATACTTTTTCCAACAATGCTTTCTCACTCTCGTCGGACATAATAACGTGCAATATAACGCCATGGGCTGCCATATCTTGAACGGCTGGAAAATCCTTTAAAATTTGTTCAGCACGGCCTGGTTCATGGCAATCGACTTCAAACAAAACACCCTGCATCGCATCTTTCAGCGAGTCTGGATCATTGAGTGCAATTAGGCGAGAACGATACATCATCCCAATCACATTACAAAACTCGGCTTCATCCATATAGTGTGTGGTAGCAAGCACGCTAACCCCACGGCCGGCCATTGTATAAATCATTTCCCAGAACTCACGCCGGGATACAGGGTCGACTCCAGCAGTCGGCTCATCCAAAAATAACATGGGCGGCTCGTGAACGATTGCACACGCGAGTGCCAATCGTTGGCGCCAGGCACCAGAAAGGTCGCCTGTCAACTGTCTCTCATGACCCCGTAGACCGGCCAT
This sequence comes from Anaerolineaceae bacterium, assembly GCA_002702705.1. Taxonomy (GTDB): domain Bacteria; phylum Chloroflexota; class Anaerolineae; order Anaerolineales; family Anaerolineaceae; genus UBA6170. The sequence goes on along the minus strand of PABH01000002.1, from coordinate 27,002 downwards.
CTCAATTAATTCTGTCATGCGTGGTTTTACTTTCTCACGCGGGATTCCGTATAAATTTGCATAAAAACCCAGGTTTTCAGCTACGGTCAGGTCGTTATAAAGTGAAAATTTTTGCGACATGTAGCCGATTCTTTGCTTGACCTGTTCGGCTTGCCTGGCCACATCAAATCCCAGGACATGAGCTTGGCCTGAAGTAGGCGTCAGGATGCCACACAACATGCGGATGGTGGTGGTTTTCCCGGCTCCGTTCGGCCCGAGGAGACCAAAAATTTCACCTTTTGGAATATCGAAGCTGATTTGGTCTACAGCGACGAAGTCACCAAATTTTCGTGTTAGATGGGTAGCGTGTACAGAATTTTCTGGGCTCATGCCTGCTTCTCCTGCTGTTCGACCAGATGGATAAAGACATCCTCCATCATCACCCGCGCTTCCCGCAGAATACTAATCTCCGCTCCGGCATTTTTTAAATCAGATTCAATCCGCTCAAGCGCTTCAACCGGATTGGTCACTGAGAGACGTAGCCGATCACCTACCGCGCGCCAGCCAATCACGCCTTCTGCTTTGTCTGCGACTTGTCGTAACGTTCCGCGTGGTTTTGCTTTGACTTCGATGAGTTTAAAAGGCATCTGCCGTTCCAATTCCACGGGTGCGCCAGTAGTCAACATCCGGCCTTGATAGATGATACTGACGACATCACAACGTTCTGCCTCATCCATGTAAGGAGTGCTCACTACAACAGTGACACCACGTTCAATAACTTTTGCCAGCAATTGCCACAACTCGCGACGGGAAACTGGATCCACACCCGTAGTAGGTTCGTCCAACAGAAGAATTTCAGGCTCGTGGATCAGGGCGCAAGCTAAAGCCAGTTTTTTCCTCATTCCCCCCGAGAGATTTTCACTTCGCCGGGAGGTGAAATCCGTTAGGCGCGCAAACTCCAATAATTCTTCTATGTGTTCTTTTTGCTTTCCGCGGGGCACACCATTCATATCGGCAAAAAAACGCAAGTTTTCCATCACACTTAAATCAGGATACAAACTAAATGCCTGCGGCATATATCCTAATCGAGCACGTATCTGCTCGGATTGTTTTATTACATCAAAACCTGCCAGACGAGCAGAACCTGATGTAGGCATGAGTACGGTAGATAAAATTCGAAGCAAGGTAGTTTTGCCTGCCCCATCCGGACCTACCAACCCATACAAGTGTCCAGCCTCAACCTGCAAGTCAACTGCATCGAGTGCAGGTCGACTTTCCTTTGTCTGAGAGGAGTACCGTTTTGTTAAAAGAAGAGCTTCAACCGAAATTGTCATTGTAAAATCCCAAAAAGACCAAAATATTAGACAAAAAATTAACTCTGAAGTACGAGCGCAAACATGTCTTTTATACCATCGCCTAAACGTCGACAAAGACGAGGTTCCATTTCCATTACAAGCCCTTGATACCGTTCGACTTGTTCAATGATTGATTTGTCTCTATCCAAATCTACAGCATTCTCATTGGCTAAAAGACCTAAAACAAAACCACCTAATAAAAGCAATCCTGAACGCGAAATTGCACCTTTCATTTCTAAAAACTGAGGGATGCGTTGTGTGAGTATACGACGGCCCGTATCCCTGCCAAGCCTGAGCACGAGAATCGTCATTACTTCAAAGCAGAAGCGCAACGTTTCTGGTGCCTCTGGAGGGACACGTACTAACATTTCTTCAGCCATTATGCGATCCTGGAATTCGCCTGCTCGGATTCTCTCCATTACATGCGTCTTTACATTGTCCCAATTATCCAGGTCTGCACCGCTAGACAACTCTTCGAAAAGCCGCTGTGCTAACGCTGTTGGTATAAATACAACTTCAGACCTACCAACAGATGGTTTTCCGGAGTCTGTACGATATTCAGAAGTAACATAACCCTTCTCTTCAAGCAAACGCATCATGTCGTAAGCGGTAAATGGACTTACTCCAACTCGTTCTGCCAAAATCGAGTAATGAATCGGACCATTCAATTCGCGATACAGGTCAAGCAAGGATTGAACAAAAGTTTCCTGTCGGTGGGTGAGTTTCATGGTTGTTTTTTCCAAAAAGACCAAAGATTAGGTGAGATTTTACTTCCTCGTAGTGAATAAGTCAAGGAGAAGTGGACAAGATGAAATGGACATGTATTATTATGTTCGGTAGTGATGGTAACCACACATTCATGCGCCTGAGACGAAAAGCAAGGATGCGCCCATGGACTCTGTACTGAATCGATAATCAGCCGTAAGCTTCCCACAGACGCTGCGCCAGCTCAGCAATTTCTTTCCTCTGTTCCAAGGAAAGTTGAAGCCGCGGCGAATTCGCGGGAGATGTGTCGGCATTTTCTACGATCAGCACTTTAGCGTCCGGGCTGGAGGTATGGGAATGCCAGACACTTTTTTTGATGTTGTATAGCGTGAAAGGGAGCATATTCTGAGCGAAGATGCGTGTGACCTCATCGCCCCCCTCGCCGAGGAACAAAATGCAGTGTCCCTGTAGGAGAACAAAGACCTCATCAGTTTCATCGTGACGTTGAAATTCAGTGATTTGGTCGGGAAGCTGATCAGGCGTGTAGTTCATCAGCGCGACGCGCCAGAGGGGGGAATTAATCAGATGTTGATAGCCCTGACCCTGGTATTCGTGTGTTTCGAGCAAAGTGGATGGTATGGAGAAAATTTTCAATGTTAAATTCCTTGACAAGTGAAAAGATTTATGATATTAGTAATGACAATGTTGTCGTCAACGTTGTCGTCAACGTTGTCATTACTATTATAATGGATTTTGAGGATAATGCATGGTTACATTAAAAGACGTGGCACGCGCTTCAGGTGTTTCCATAAAAACGGTTTCCAGGGTAGTCAACGGCACTGCCGAAGTGTCTGCTGAAACGCGCCAGCGTGTGAAAGGGGTAATTTCAGATTTGGGCTATCAACCGAACACGATGGCCCGTAGTTTGGTTAATGGCCGCTCAAACACCGTGGGGGTCATTATTCCTCATTCGGTCGGTTATATTTTTTCGCACCCATTCTTTAATGAAGTCTTGCGCGGTATCGCTGAAGTCCTGGCAAACAACAATTTGAATTTACTGTTGCATCTCGCCCACCAGAACACTCCTTATGCACAATTATACAATCAACGTCGCGTGGATGGCCTGATCTTCATGAGTGTACTAACGGGTGATCCAAACTTGGATGGGGTGCTAGAAAGCAAATCTCCATGCGTATTCACCTGTCGAATTGTTGAAGAAAACAATCCCACAAATTGGGTGGATGCTGATTTTGTCGGCGGCTTGGAACAGGCTGTTGAGCATTTGATCTCGCTGGGACATCGGCGCATGGCATTGCTGGCTGGGCCTCGCAATCTCATCTCAGTACTACTTCGCGTAAAGGGGTATAGGCAAGCCGTAACGAGGAATGGATTGACAGTGGACGAGGATAACATCCACTATGTAGATTTTTCATCCGAAGCTGGGCATGACCTCGCCCTCCAGTTGATGCAAAAACCCAATCCCCCTACAGCCATCCTGTGCGGTGATGACATGATGGCGATCGGCGTCATTCAAGGCTTACAGGAAGCTGGGCGACGCGTTCCGCAGGATGTTTCCGTGATCGGCTTTGACGATATCAGTCTGGCACGCTTTTCCACGCCGCCGCTTACAACCATCCGCCAGGATACGTTTCGCAAAGGGCAAATAGCGGCGGAAACGCTCATCCGTCTGATGACCAAAGGAATTGAAAATTCACCTTTCCAACAGATACTCTCAACACAGCTCATCATCCGCAGCACAACTGCACTTGCTCCCCGCTAAACTTATGAAAAGAAAGGAGGAGAAAGCGACCACAAGAATAACCCTGCTTTACTAAACTGCTAGTTCAAGGAAATTTATTCACACCTTTATTCAAGGAGATGATTATGAACAAAACCACGAAACACAAGCGCCTGACCCTGCATTGGGGTTTGAGTATCTTACTGTTTGTTTCTTTTAGCCTTGCGGCTTGCGGACCGGCGGTAACCGCCACCAGTGTGCCGACTGAACCGCCGTCAGTGGTGACAGAAGACCAGTTCCCCAATCCCACCGAGGAACCCCAGGTCACCACTCCCACCGAGGAGCCCCAGCCTCTGCCTCCTATTACGATTCTGATTAATGAATCTCCATGGCTCGCAGGTTTTGAGGCGTTGGTCAACAAATATGTGGAGGAGACTGGCAATCAGGTCACATTGAACCGCACACCTTTCCCCGGCATGTTGGAGAAGTCGCGCAACGCGGTGCAAGCCCCGGAGAGCGAGTTCGACATCCTCACGTTGAACGAGCAGTGGTACATGCAGTTCTATGCCGACGGGCTGGTGACACCCATCAAGGAAATTGACCCGAACTTCGAACTCGACCCGCAGGTCATCGAATACGAGTGGGCCACCCGCTGGGATCCAGAATTAGGCTATTCTTCTGAGAACGGCGAGATCTACGGCCTGCCAATCAACGGTAATATTATGCTCTTCTTCTACCGTAAGGACCTGTTTGAGGCAAAGGGACTCGCCGCTCCGCAGACCTGGGCAGATGTGGAAGCCGCAGCAGAGGCTCTTCAGGACGCCCCCAATATGTACGGCTATGTCATTCGCACCAACCCGCCCAACTGGGAGTTCCAAGGTTTCCTGGCTGGCTATGGTGGCAAATTGATCACATTGGACGAGAAAACCGGCGAATGGGAAGTCACTATTAACCAAGAAGCTGGACAGAAAGCGTTGGCTACCTGGTTGAAACTGGGAACAACATACGGGCCGCCTAACTATGCTGACATTGGTCAGCCAGATATGGCCAGCTTGATGATGGCTGGTAATGCGGCGCAATTTGTCCTGGTGGGCGCCTCTGCCTCTGATTTTGACAACGCAGAGAAATCTTTCGTCGTAGGCAATGTAGGCGCAACCGTTTTACCCGGCGAGATGGCTGGCTCAAACGCTACCATGTCCGGTATCTGGGTGTTGGGTGTTCCACACAACCTGCCTGATGAACGCAAACAAGCCGCACTTTCCTTCCTGAACTGGGCATTGACCAAGGACGCACAATTGTTCTACGCGCAGGCTGGCGCCATTCCGGTGCGCCAGGACGTGTACGAGGAAATGTCAAGCGACCCAACGCGGGGCTGGTGGATGAAAGCCATGGCAGACAGCACGCCCTTCATCCATGCCCAGCCGCGCCTGGCCGAGACGCCCCAGATCATTGAGGTTGTTGACCGCCGCCTAAAGCAGGCGGTGGCTGGCGAAATCACGGCGGAACAGGCCCTTGCGGAAGCCGCAAAGGAAATTCACAAAATCCTGACGGACGCGGGTTACAAGGTCAAGCCGCTGGCTGAGTAATTACTATCTATGTAGAGGGGACGGACATACCGTCCGTTCCCTCTTTATTCATTTTGGAGAACTCATGCAGTCTTCCCTCGATTCTTCCCTCCCCCCCAAACCGCCAAGTCTGGTTGCACGCTTTGGCAATTTTGTAGACCGCACCTTTCAATATTGGACTGTCGCGCCGCTGGTTATAGTCCTACTCCTGCTGGTGGCATATCCCACCCTTCAACTACTCCGCATGAGCGTTTCGGAGGTGGATATTGTCAAAGGGGAGGTGGTGTGGGAAGTTGTCGGCTTGAAACACCTGGAAACGGCGTTGCAAGACCAGCTCGTGCCGATAGCGTTGCAGAATACCCTCGTCTTTGTCGTAGCGGTGGTTGTCATCGAGACGTTTCTGGCGTTGGTCATTTCCATCCTGGTCAGCCGTAGCAAACATCTGGATGGTTTATATCGCACCGTGTTGCTTATCCCGCTACTGGTTCCGCCCATTGCTATCGGCACCATGTGGCGCCTGATGTATGACTACAATTACGGCTTTATCAATCAGGCGTTAAAATTAATTGGCATTGTCGCCGTCCCCACATGGACCGCTAACCCACAACTGGCAATGCCTTCTGTGGTTCTGGTAGATTTATGGCACTGGACCAGTTTTATGTTCCTCATTATTCTGGCGGGGTTAGAATCCATGCCACAAGAGGTTAACGAGGCCGCCCGAGTGGACGGCGCCTCAGAATTTCAGGTTCTGCGCTTCATCACCCTTCCGCTCCTGCGCCCGACCCTGATTACGGCAATCATGCTGCGAACCATTTTTGCCTTTAAGGTCTTCGATGAAATTTTCCTGTTGACCGGCGGCGGACCTGGCACCGCGACCGAGGTCATCAGTTTATACATCTACGAAGTATTTTCGGGTCAGTTCAGATTGGGGTACGCCTCTTTCCTGGCATTGGGGCTGTCTGTCATTATCTCGGTCTTTGTCATTTTCTATCGGCGTCTCGGACGACGCGCCGCTTAAACCATGAGGAAATATTCACCCATGAAAAAATTTTCTATAGAACCTTTTTTCCGGCATGGATTTCTGATGCTGGTGGTCGCCTTCACCCTGATCCCGATTTTTTTTACACTGGCGACCTCGCTTAAATTGTTTCGCGACATTATCTCCGGTTCACTGTGGTTTACGCCCACACTGGTCAACTACCAGAGGTTATTCGATCCCGCCCAAAGTAATTTTTTGCGTCTGACTGCCAACAGCCTGGTCATCGCTGCTGGAACAATGGCCATCGTGTTGGTGATTGCCAGCCTGGCGGCGTACAGCCTCAGCCGTTTCCCCTGGCGTCCCTTGTGGAGCGGACTCCTGCTAGGAACCATTCTGTTCATTCACATGCTTCCGCCAGTTACATTCCTCGGTCCGTTTTATTTGATCGCCCGTTCGCTCAATATTTATGATACGGTACTGGCGGTTATGATGGGACAAATTGTTTTGAACCTGCCCACCGCCACGTGGATTTTGCTGGACTTCTTCGCGGATATTCCCAAAGAATTGGAGGAAGCCGCTATGGTGGACGGCGCCAACCGCTTCCAATCCCTGACCCAGGTGCTGATCCCGATTATTCAGCCGGGGATTGCCGCTGCGGGTGCCCTGGCGTTCATCTTCTCCTGGCGCGATTTTCTCTTTGCGCTCACGTTGACCAGCACGCCGCGCGGCATGACCATCCCGGTCGGTATCGCCGGCTTTGTGACCGAATACAGCATCCGCTACGGAGAAATGGCAGCCGGCGCGTTCTTCGCCATGATCCCCGCCCTGCTGATGGTTGCCTTTGCGCAACGCTACATCATCAAGGGACTGACGCTCGGCGCGCTGAAAGGATGATTCGTCTGTGACAGATTCCAACCCTGCTCCTTCGCAACAAAACGGTCAAGCATCTCGCAGAAGTCACACCATTCTAGCTCTGGTGGTAACGGACAACCCGCAGGCAGTCAGTCAAAAGATTATCCAGGAAGTGAAACGCAACGGGTCTCTTCTGTGCGGCCAGGGAATATACGCGCAGACAGACCGAGACGTGTTGTTGGTAGCGCTGACTGCATAGGAGGCAGCGTATTTGATTGCCATCGTTGGCACCGAAGATCCGCAGGCTTTTGTAATTGTTGTGCCAGCCCAGGAAGTACTGGGTCGAGACTTTCAATCATTGAAAGAGAACAGGTAGGTAAATAAATGAATCAAACCCTAACCATGCCAGGCGCTGAGCCATTCTTGTTCCCGGGTAATCGCACCGGTGTTTTGCTCATTCATGGATTCACTGGTTCTCCCGCGGCTATGCGCGGATTGGGAGAATATTTGAATCAAAATCAGGGCTTTACAACTCTCGGCATCCGCCTGCCCGGACACGGCACCCAGGTGGATGATCTGCGCCGTCCCGCCTGGCGCGACTGGCTGACCACCGTTGAAGATGGCTTGAACCTGCTACGCGGCATGTGCGATCAAGTGTATGTGGCGGGAATTTCCATGGGCGGAGTCCTAACCTTGATTGCGGCCAACCGTTATCAAGTGCAGGGTGTAGCAGCGCTATCCACGCCCTACGGGTTGACCAGCGATTGGCGTGTGCACCTTATGCGGCCCCTCAGCCTGTTCGTTCCAAAGTTCAAAAAACCCGCTGCAGTGGGTAATCGTGCCGAAACTTCCTACGCTTATTTTGTCCCGCACGCTATTGCCGAAGCCGCAGAACTGGCAAAATTAATGCAAGAAAGTCTGACAAAAATCAACATCCCAGTTTTATTGATCCAATCGCGCGGCGATAAGGTGATCGAACCGAACGCGCTGGATTTGATCTCCGGGCAATTACATAGGCTTCACCCCGAAACGCTTTGGCTCGAAAAAAGCGGTCACATCATCACGTTGGATCAAGAACGTGAAATCGTGTATCGCAAAGTAGCCGACTTTTTTACCACCATAACCTAAAGGTTTTGAAACTTTTAAAGTATTTAACAAAAGGAGAATGACATGACCGCACAAAATCAAGAACTTCCCACCGCCGATGTTCCTGCTGTCAAGGGACGTTGGCGCAATGTGGTGACACTGGCATTCGCCGGTGTCGTGGACGCGGGAGAAGACCAGGCAATGTCTTCCATGTTTCCCGCCATTCGCGCCTCATTGAACATGACAACCGCCCACCTCGGTACGATCACGAGCCTGGGTAAAATTATGGAGATAATTTTCGGACCCATCTGGGGCGTTCTCGCAGACCGTTACAGTCGCAAGCGCATCCTGATCATCGGCTCCGGTCTGTGGGGCCTGTGGACTCTGTTGATTGGGTTTTCCGCCAGTTACGAAATGCTGCTGGCTCTGCGTGTGGTTGCCGCCATTGGGCTGGTGGCGCTTGGTGCGCCGATGAACTCAATGCTCACCGACCTGTTCCCGCAAAAGGATCGCGGCAAGGTCTTCGGCATTATGCGCATGATTTCCACGCTGGCGGTTATTGTCAGCATCCTGTTTTTTGGGCGTATGGCTGAAATTCCCGAAACGGGCTGGCGTATCGGCTTCATTACCTTCGGTGCGTTGAGCATGTTGAGTGGTCTGATCTTTGCCCTCTTCCTGACCGAACCACCGCGCGGCGGCGCGGAAGCAGCCATATATGACGTGGCGCAGAAGTCGGAAAAAAAGTTTGCCTTTTCCTGGCAAAGCGTTGCCTCCATCTTTCGCGTGCCGACCAACCTGCTGCTTATTTTTGAAAAGATTTTCGGCGTGCCAGTACAGATTACCATATTGACCTTTGCCGTTACCTGGCTGGTGGATGAACGCGGCTTCCGTCCTGGACAAGCCACCACCGTTCTCACTGGGATTATCATCGGTTCGGCGCTCAGTACGCTGATCGGCGGTCTGCTGGGCGACTGGGCAGAACGCAAAAATCCGCGCTTCGGACGGCTGTTCGTGTTGCAGGGGTCGCGTACCATGATGGCTGTGCTAGGCTACTTCTTCTTCCAGCAAATTTCTGGTGGTATGATGAACTTTTTTGCATTTGCTGTGCTTTTTGGCTTGTTCATGGACATGGCATTTCCCGCCGCCATCGCGCCGATGATTGCCGCCGTCAATGCTCCCGAACAACGCAGCACTGCTTACGCCGTCAACCGCCTTGCCAACGGCTTGATTCAGGCAGCCATAGCCGGCATTGTCGGCATTGTTGGCAACCAGATTACGCTCACCAACCTGTTCTTCTGGGCAGTGACCGTTTCACTCACGTTGAGCGTGATCTCCTGGTTCGCTTTTTATCCGTTTTACCACCGCGACCGCATGGCGCTGAATGACCTGCTGCAAAAACGCAAGGCAGAACTTGTAGAGTAGGAATGTCAGTTCAGATTGCGGGCATTGCAGTGCTGTGCATGCGTTGCCAGGTTGCGCTTGAAGGTTATTTTAATTTTGCCGGTTTACTAACCTCAAGCCGCAGCTGGGCTTGAGGAAGCATTCTTTTTGCTTCATTCAGAAAGTATTAATTCGCTTGGGAGCAACATATCAACGTGACTATCAAACCCAACATCGTCATCATCATCGCCGACGATCTGCGTGCTGACACGCTGGAGAATCCGATCGTCCGTACGCCCCATCTCACCGCGCTGAGGAAAGACGGCGTGACCTTCGACCAAAACTACGCCGTCAACCCGGTCTGCGCACCTTCGCGCATAGCAAACTTTACGGGACTGTATCCGCAGGTCAACGGGCATCGCTCGCTGTATCAGTTGCTGCGCCCGCATGAAGAAAATCTGTTTAGGATTCTGAAAGAGAACGGCTACGAGACCGTCATGGCGGGCAAGAACGACCTGATGACCATGCCCAGCCTACGCGCCAGTTTTCGGCGTCGGCTGTCGGGTCCGCAGAGCGTCCAGATAAAATTAATGCGCCAGAGTCTGCGTCATTTGAAGTTGCGTAAAAAATCGAAAATGCTCGCGCTGGCATTTCGCTTGTTTGTGGTGGAGCGCAAGTCGTTGAGCGGCTTATTCGGCGACGACCGCTTGCAAGAATTCGCGGATATTCTGCCAACGGTGCGCAGTCCCTATTCGCGCGGACATCGCCTGCAGCATTCATTTTACTTCGGAAAGGCGGAACCCGCCTCCCCAGCCGCGCAGATGGAACCGCTGATTTTCGAGTCCGCCGTGAGTTGGCTGGCTTCTGGACCGCGCCAGCCTTTCTGCCTTTATATTGCCGCTACCTTGCCACACACACCGTATCAAGTGGAAGAGCCGTACTTCTCGATGTATGAGCGCGCCACTATCGCTGATCCCATACCTGCACGGCTGGACGATAAGCCGCATTTTATGCGCGAAATGTATTCGCGCTACGATCTGGCGCAATTGACTCCTGAAGACTTGCGCGAACTGCGTGCTACTTACTACGGCATGGTCACGAAACTGGACGAGCAGGTGGGGCGTATCGTTGCTGCGCTCAAGGCGCAGGGACTATACAACGATGCGCTCATTCTCTTCCTGAGCGATCACGGCGATTATGTTGGCGATTACGGATTGGTTGAAAAGTGGCCAACGGGCTTTCAGGATGATTTACTGCGCGCGCCGTTGATTGTCAAATATCCCGCCGACGCTCACGCAGGTCTGCGTGTGGATGGCTTCACCCAATCGCTTGATCTTTTCCCTACCGTGTTGGAGCAAGCGGGTATTCAAACGCCTTATACCCATTTTGGGCAGTCGCTTACTTCTTTAATGAAAGGAGCCGCGGAGCGCGAGGCAGTCTACGCGGTGGGCGGCTACGATCCGCGCGAACCACAAGCCTTCGAGTCGGGCATTAAATCTGGCGATGACCCATTGATGGGACATTACTTCGAGAAACTTAAACTCCAGCAGGATGACCCCACCACGGTGGCGCGCGCCGCCATGCTCCGCACCCGCGAGTGGAAACTAATCATCCGCAGCGCTGGAAAGGAAGAACTGTACGACCTGGAAAATGACCCGCAGGAATTGTATAATCGCATTAACGACCCAGCCTTGTCGGAAGTTCGTAACAACCTTCGAGAACGTTTGTTACACTGGTATCTGCGCGCCAGCGATAATCCGCACTGGGAACATGAACGCAGTATTTGAGAAAAAATATGACAGACATCCCCCTCCCTCCCGCTTTTCATGTAATGGCCAAGCCCCACGGCGCAATCTGTAATTTGGATTGCGAATATTGTTTTTATCTTCGCAAGGAAGACCTGTACAAAGGCAGTTCCTTTCGCATGAGCGACCAGACCCTGGAAAGTTACGTTCGTCAGTACATTGCTGCCCAGCGCGCGCCTGAAGTAAACTTTGCCTGGCAAGGCGGCGAACCGACCCTGATGGGACTGGATTTTTTTCGCAGTGCGGTAATGTATCAGAAAAAATATGCGCGCCCCGGCACGATAATTGAGAACGCCCTGCAAACCAACGGTACTTTGCTGGATGATGAGTGGTGCAAATTTTTTGCCGAGAATCGGTTCTTAATCGGGATCAGCCTCGACGGTCCGCGTGAGGCGCATGACTTTTATCGCAAGGATAAGGGCGGCGCGCCTACCTTTGATCGCGTCCTGCGCGCCGTTCAACTGATCAAAAAACATCAAGTGGATTTCAACATCCTGACTTGCGTCAGCGCCGCCAATGTTACACAGCCGCTGGAGGTCTATCATTTTCTGCGCGACGAAATTGGCGCGGAGTACATCCAGTTCATCCCTATCGTCGAACGTGAGAATTCGACAGGCTTTCAAGAGGGGACGGCGCTCACGTCTCGCTCCATTACGGGCGAACAGTATGGGCGTTTTCTGATTTCGATTTTCGACGAATGGGTACGCCGCGATGTGGGCAAGGTTTTTGTGCAGATGTTCGATACCTCTCTCGGACGCTGGCTGGGCGCGCCCGGCGGATTGTGCGTCTTTCAGGAAACCTGCGGGCTGGCGATGGCGATGGAACACAACGGCGACGTGTATTCCTGCGACCATTTTGTGGAACCGCGTCACCGCCTGGGAAATTTACTCGAAACGCCGCTGACCGAACTGGTGGGCAGCGTCCAGCAAAAACAATTTGGACTCGACAAGCGCGAGTCCCTGCCGCACTATTGCCGTGAATGTCCGGTGTTGTTTGCCTGCAACGGCGGCTGTCCCAAAGACCGTACCGAACTTACCCCCGACGGTGAGCCTGGACTCTATCATCTGTGCAGCGGCTTCAAAGCTTTTTTCACTCACGTGGACGAACCAATGCGAATCATGGCGGGCTTGCTTCGTCAGCGCCGCCCGGCAGCGGAAATTATGAAAATTTACTATGGAAAGGAAAAACCATGAACACCATCTTCATCATCATTGACACCCTGCGCCGCGACCACCTCGGTTGTTACGGCAACGACTGGATTCAAACTCCCAACCTCGACGCACTGGCGCGCAAGAGCACCGTCTTTGATAACGCCTATCTCGGATCCTACCCTTGTATGCCCGCCCGCCGCGATATGTGGACGGGACGCTTTGAGTTCCCTTGGCGCGGCTGGGGTCCGCTCGAAACAACCGACCCCGATATCGCCAAAATCGTCACCCAAAACGGACATACCAGCATGGTCATTAGTGACCACTATCACATGTGGGAGCGCGGCTCAGGTAACTATTTCTTTAACTTCTCTGGCGCGGAATTTATTCGCGGACAGGAAAACGACCTGTGGATTACCGACCCCGACATCCCTGATCAATTTCCCGGCGACCCCGAACGCATGGCGCGGCACGCTCTGCGCCCGGGTTCCTTTTCGCGTTACAAACGCAACACCGCTCACTTCCGCGTGGAGCAGGATTACTTCGCCCCACAGGTCTTCCGCAAAGCATCAGAATGGGTTGAGCGCAACCGCGCCCAAAAGGATTTTTTCCTCATGCTGGAAGTCTTTGACCCGCATGAACCCTTTGACCCGCCCTTCCCGTACGACGAAATGTACAACCCCGGTTATACCGGCAATCGTTTCATCTGGCCCACCTACGGTAAATCGGATCTTTACAGCCCGGAGGAACTTGAGGAAATCCGCGCCTTGTATGCCGGCGAAGTCACGATGGTGGATCGCTGGCTCGGACACCTGCTTGATACGGTGGAACACCTTGGATTGATGGACGACACCATGATCATCGTCGTCACCGATCACGGGCATCTCTTCGGCGAACATGGCATGATTGGCAAACCCTGGTCAGACTTGGGCGATTCAAATATGTATCAGGAATTGGCACACATACCGCTACTGATCTACCACCCCAACGGACAAAAAGGCAAGCGTGTATCGCATTTGGCACAACCAGTGGATTTGTTCGCCACCATCCTGGATGGATTTAACATCCCGCTTCCTGCCGAGACGCATGGGCAGAGTCTGCTACCTTACATTCTCCACACTGACGAAGGCGCACCCATCCGCGAGACGGCTGTTTTCGGACGCTACGGCGAAGCCATGAACATCACCGACGGTGAGTGGACGCTCTACCTCTGGCCGCCGGGTGAGAAAAACGAGCCTCTCTACTGGTACTCACACCTGCCACCCCAATTCGGTGATGTGGATGTGGATGACGACTTCGACGGAGTTCGCTATTCTGCACATGTGACGCGGGGACCCATGTCCAGCGCCCTTTACAACATCAAGGACGATCCGCAGCAGGAGCATAATCTCTATGACCAACATCCTGAAGTTGTGGATCGGCTTAAAGCCAGCCTGCGTGAATTTCTGACCTCCATCGACGCCCCACACGAGCAATTTACAAGGTTGGGGCTATAATGCATGGAATATATTCTGCCCTCACCCGGATTATCTCTCCTAAAGGAAGAGAATGAGGATAAGAGCAAAATAGAATATAAAAGGAGACTCGAGAACTTGGATAAGTGTGCAAAGGTCTGGACAACCCCTGGGGTTAGCTTTATGTCGTTTTACATTGCTGACCCTGCCCATTTGGGAGGTGGGAGGCTAGACCCTCGTCTGAAGTTGTTGTATAGCATTTCTCCCGCACCTCGTACACAAGAACTATCCCCAGTTAAAGAGCGGATGCGAGAGAAAAAAAGGGTGCGTATTTTAAATCGGTTTCTTGTCCATCGCGACAGGACGGTTCAAATGGATGATTTGTTGATTCCTGGAGAAGATCGGACTATACCTGTTCGTATATACAAACCCAGCTTACTTTCCCCTTGCCCCATTTTAATCTACTTGCATGGAGGTGGGTGGGTAGTAGGAGACGTGAATCAATCTGACCCGGTATGTCGTCGTTTAGCAAAGCAGGGAGAGTGCATTGTAATTTCCATAGATTATCGTCTTGCTCCAGAAAATAAGTTTCCTGCTGCATTAGAAGATTCCCTATTCGTATTGGATTGGGTTTTCAAAAACGGTGTTAAAATGGGTGGCGACCCTGCCCGTTTAGGTATTGCGGGAGGCAGTGCGGGCGGGACATTGGCGACGGTCGCTTGTTTAAGTGCTTTTCAACAGGGATATCCACCCATAACCTTTCAGATACTCTTTAATCCTGTTACTAACCTAGCCAAAATGGATACCGATTCCCACCGGAAATATGGCGGAGGAGGTTTTGGCATTACGACCCAGGCATTGCGCAGGCGGTGCGAGCAATATCTCGAAGCAGAAGATCAGAGGTATGACCCGCGTGTCTCACCTCTTCTCACAGAAGATTTAAGAGGATTACCACCTGCGCTTATCCTTACCGCTGAATTTGATCCACTACGCGATGAAGCTGAAGAGTATGCTGCCAAACTGGAAGATACGGGTATAAAAGTGTGCTGTGTGCGATATCTGGGCGTAACTCACGGGTTTTTTAATTTTGGCGGTTTTCTCCCGCAAGCTGATGCTGCACTTTGTGAGGCCGCTCATTTTATTCAGCATGCAAGCTCTTCATCATCGTAAAGGAGTTTGTGAATTTTGACTAGCCAACCTAATGTTGTTATTATCGTGGCTGATGAAATGAGAGCAGGTTTAATAGAGAATCCCCTTGTCCAGACACCGAATCTCTCTGTTCTGGCAAAGGGGTATTCTTTACCCAAAACTATTCTGTCAGTCCTGTTTGTGGGCCGTCGCGCATCGCCAACTTCACGGGATTGTATCCACACGTTAACGGACATCGGTCGTTATACCAATTGCTAAGGCCGCATGAAGAGAACCTTTTTAAGCAACTTAGAGACCATGGTTATTACACCGTCATGGCGGGAAAAAACGACATGATGACTAAGGCTAGCCTTCGCTCTAGTTTTAGCCACCGTCTCGAAGGCCCACAAGGGATTATACTAAGTATGATGCGAAAGCGTTTGCGTCGAATCCCTTTTGTAAAAAGGGTGAAATTATTGGCTCTAGCTATCCATTTGTTTGTGCTCGAGCATAAAACATTTAATGCTCTGTATGGTGATCCACGCCTCAATAAATTTTCTGAGATTTTGCCTTTGAATCAATCGCCCTTCCCAAGCGGCCACAAACTGCACCATTCTTTCTATTTTGGAAAAGCGGAAGCAGATTCTCTCGTTGCACAAACTGATCCATTTATTTTCAATTCCGTCCTGAAATGGTTAAGCAAAGAACCATCGCAGCCATTTTGTTTGTATATCGCCGCCACATTGCCTCATCCACCTTATCAAGTCGAGGAGCCTTACTTCTCGATGGTTGAACGTTCAACAGTTCCTCAGCCTATCTCAGCCCGTCTGGATGATAAGCCTCATTTTATGCAAGCACTTTATGATCGTTACGAAATGAACCGCCTCACCCAGTCTGACTGCCGCGAAATTCGTGCGGTCTATTATGGCATGGTTTCCAAATTTGATGAGCAGGTCTGGCGGATTAAAGAGACGCTCAGAGAACAAGGGTTATACGATAACTCACTCATCATTTTCCTAAGCGATCATGGCGATTATGTTGGTGATTACGGTTTACCAGAAAAATGGCTCACAGGTTATCAGGATGTTTTGTTGCACGTTCCAATGATGGTTAAATATCCAGAAAACAGGTATGCCGGACGACGAGTGGATCATTTTACAGAATCACTTGACCTATACCCCACCGTGTTGGAGCAGGCGGGTATTCAAACGCCTTATACCCATTTTGGTTTGTCTCTCACTGAACTGATGGAAGGTGAAGTGCAAAGAGATGCAGTTTTTGCTGTTGGGGGTTACGACTTAAGAGAGCCACAAGCCTTTGAGGCTGGTATCAATTCGCCCGATGACCCCCTGATGGGCATTTACTTCGAGAAACTTAAACTCCAGAATGATGATCCTACGACCGTAGCGCGTTCTGCTATGATCCGAACGAAGGATTGGAAAATGGTTATTCGCACTGCTGGAAAGGAAGAAATGTACGACCTGGAAAATGACCCGCAGGAATTGTATAATCGCATTGACGACCCAGCCTTGTCGGAAGTTCGAAACCACCTTCGGGAGCGTTTTTTACACTGGTATCTGCGTGCCAGCGATAACCCACACTGGGAACATGAACGCAGTATTTGAGAAAAAAAATATGACCGACATTCCCCTCCCTCCCGCTTTTCATGTAATGGCCAAGCACCGCGATGTGGGCAGGGTCTTCGTGCAGATATTCGACACCGCCCTGGGACGCTGGCTGGGCGCGCCGGGTGGATTATGCTTTTTTCAGGAAACTTGCGGAAAAGCGCTAGTAATGGAGCACAACGGTGATTTGTATTCCTGTGACCATTTCGTTGAACCGCGCCATCTTCTGGGCAACATTCTTGAAACACCGCTAATAGAACTTGTGGGAAGTGAACAGCAGCTAAAGTTCGGTCTGAACAAAAAAAGCCTCTTTGCCGCACTATTGCCGTGAATGTCCAGTGTTGTTTGCCTGCAACGGCGGTTGTCCCAAGAACCGCACCGACCTCACGCCTGATGGTGAAGCAGGGCTGAACCATCTTTGCAAAGGTTACAAAGCTTTTTTTACCCATATCGACCAGCCAATGCGAATCATGGCGGGCTTGCTCCGTCAGCGCCGCCCGGCGGCGGGAATTATGAAAATTTATCATGGAAAGGAAAAACCATGAACACCATCTTTATCATCATTGATACCCTACGCCGCGATCACCTCGGTTGTTACGGCAACGACTGGATTCAAACTCCCAATTTCGACGCGCTGGCGCGCAAGAGCACCGTCTTCGAGAACGCTTATCTCGGATCTTACCCGTGCATGCCCGCCCGCCGCGATATGTGGACGGGACGCTTTGAGTTTCCCTGGCGTGGCTGGGGTCCACTCGAACCGGAAGACCTCGATATCGCCAAAATCGTTACTCAGAATGGGCATATTAACATGATCATCAGGAGTTTCAAGATACAATTAACCTTCGTGGTTGGTTATAATTAAAAAGGGACAAACACATGGCTTCCGTTCATTTACTCACTCCCGGTGCTGAGCCTTATCTCTTCCCGGGTGGCAAAAACGCCTGTTTGATCGTTCACGGCTTTAACAGCTCTACTCGCGAAAACCGCGATATGGGACGTTACCTTGCCGACCAGGGATTTACTGTGCTGGGTATTCGTCTACCCGGTCATGCTACTACGCCTGCTGATATGCGCCGTGTGCGTTGGACGGATTGGTTGGCTGCAGTCGAGGATGGTTTTTCTTTGCTGAAAGGTTCCAGTGAACGGGTATTTATCATGGGTCAATCTTTGGGCGGTGTGCTTACCATGACCGCTGCGGCTCGCTACCCGTTTGATGGCGTAATCGGCATCTCTACGCCTTTTGGGTTGCTCAAAGGCTGGCAAGCGCGTCTTGCACGTCCGGGATTGATCAAATTTATTAGCCTGTTTGTCAAAGAGATCAAAAAACCACCTCTAAGTGACAACTCAGACGAATTAGACGAACGTGCTCCCGGTGTTGACCTAGATCCCTACCCGCGTTATGTCACTCGGGCGCTGGCTGAAGTTTTAGCGCTGGTAGAGGAAATGCGGGATGGATTGCCCAATATTACCGCGCCTGTGCTGTTCATTCAGGGACGCCATGATGCGGTGGTCGAAAAGAACGCTATGCAATTATTCGGCGAGCGTATTACCTCAACTCACAAAGAAACACTCTGGCTCGAAAATACTGGACATGTTGTCACATTAAGTGAGGAGCGCGAAATTGCCTTTCAAGCTATAGCCGAATTCATTGCAAAGCAGGTCAGACTGTAAAGGAATGTAGCCCGATTGCACGATAACGCCTGCAATGCGCTGATGAAATTGTCAATCCACTACCGTGCAGTGGCAAGGATGGCGAGGTCGGGTTTCCCAAATTGCGTGACGGTGGTGATTGAAGCTGTAAATCCCTGCCTTTGAGCGATGGCAGGGATTTACGGTTGGTTGTGTTTTTTGAGGCTATCCGCCTCCAATGCCTTGGAGGATGACAATCTCATCTCCCTCCTTCAAAGGGTGGTCCAGGGCGGTGGGTAATTCCAGGTATTCGCCGCACAGCAAAATGACGGGATGTTCGCTCCCCTTTCGCAACAGTGCAGACAAATCCGTCCCAATTTGAGGACGTGCGGCTTTAAGCAACTGTGCCAGAGTGGACTGCTCCTGTAATTGCACGCTGGTATTTAGTCGTAAAACCTGGCCTGCTATAGGACCGTGTATGGTTAGATTAACTTCCATCGCGTTGTCTAGGCGTGGATTTGCTCGGCGACGTAATCCAGCCCCAATTCAATCAGGCGTGAACGGCTGGGACGTCCGCTCGTTGGATCCCACTGCATTTCCCGAAAGAATTCATTGGACATGGTCTCAATGTCAATTGTGACTTTGGCGTTGGGTCCGGTTTCCAGCGGCGGTTTACCAAGCACACGGGCGGGCAGCACAAAGTCGGATGGCTTGAAGCCTTCTCGAACGTTGAAGGCTTGGCGCAAGTCCTGGATGCGTTCGCCGGCCTCCAGAAATTCTTCCGCGGTAATGCCCCAGCCAGTGGCTGCGTTAATGATGCCGAGGTAGGGATATTCGCCGGCCATTGAGGAAAACTCACATATACCCAGCGCATCCATGGTTTCAACGGCCTTGCTGCCAATGGCATGTGCCTTGCCCTTCCCGCTGAACTCGCGCCGCGGAGTTGGGGGGATTTCGATGCCTGGCAGGGTGATGAGCGGAAGGCCGAATTCGTTGAAACCGGCTCCGCCTTGCGTATGACGTCCTGGGGTGGGATCGGTGACGTAGGTGGTACCAAAGGACGGGTTCAAACGCGGGTCGTGCATGGCCAATTCTTGCCCGCCAACATGTATGGCGTATTGCTCTGCACCATTGCCGATCTTTTCGGCGGCTACTTTGACGCCATCGGCCAGCAATTCGCCTAGTCCCGGTTCACGTTTAGCCAGTTTTTCCAAGGCTGCAATGGCAGCTTCATGGTTGCCCCAGTTCAATTCCAAGCCGTCAGTCTGCTCTTTGGTCAGCAATCCTTTTTCGTAGCATTCGAAGGCGAAGGCAATCGTTCCACCGGCAGAAATGGTATCCAATCCATAGGCATTGCAGATACCATTGGCTTTGATGATGGATTCAATGTTATCGTTCAAGATCATGCCGCCAAAACTACCCAGCGTCTCGTATTCGGGGCGGTGCTCATTTTCGATGGCGTAGGGGCCTTCTTCAACATCCAGCAGAGCGCCGCAGCCAAGAGCGCAGTTGGCGCAGGCATATTTTTTCTTTGCATAGCGATAAACATTTTCATCGCTGATCTTGCTCGAACGCGTGCGCATGGGAAAATCGCGATAGCCCACGCCGGACCAGTTCTTGATCGGCATGTCTCCCATTTCGGATGAACCGGAAGCAAGCATGGAGGTACCATGTTTGCCGAAGCCTTCGACCATGGTGGGGACATCGGGCATCGGCATGCCACCACGTCGCAACAGCAAGGGCAAAATCGGCTGAAGAATCACACCCAACATCTTGCCAAAGGAAGACGGCTTTTTCTTCATGCGGTCTGCCAGCGAACGATTGACTGACAACAGTTCATTTTTGTCAGCCAACTCGATCTTTCCTTTGCCGCGCACAACGACAGCTTTCAAGTTCTTGCTGCCCATCACCGCACCGATGCCCGAGCGAGCGGCCGCCCGCCCATAATCGTTAATCACCGCGGAGATCAAAGAAAGTTTCTCCCCCGCAGGACCGATCGCGGCAGCGCGCAACGACTTGTCACCCAATTCAACTTTCAGCGCGTTCAGCGTCTCGGTGGTGTCCAGCCCCCACAGTTTGTCTGCCGGGCGGATTTCTACTTCGCCATTTTTAATCCACAGGTAGACCGGTTTTTTCGCCTTGCCGTGGATAAAGACGGCGTCAAAACCGGCGCGCTTTAGTTCGGGACCAAAGAAACCGCCTGAATTGGCATCACCCCAGGTACCCGTCAGCGGTGACTTAGCGACCACGCTGTAGCGGCCTGAGAAATAAGCGCTGCTGCCGGTCAGCAGCCCAGGCAGGAAACCGAGGATATTCTCCGGTCCCAGCGGGTCAGCGTGTGCCGGCATGTTGCGGAAGAGATAATCCACTCCTAAGCCTTGGCCGCCGAGAAACTTGCGGTAGGTGTCTGGTTGTGGGTGTTCGACGCGCGTTTCCCCGCTATTCAAGTCCACGATGAGGATATTGCCCGTGACTGCCCGCGTGCTTGCTTGTTTTGTTTCCATCTGATCACTCCTTTGGTAGTAATTACACTATCTATTCGCTGAAAATAAAATGACTTTCTTCAATTTTCTGCCAGTCGTGTACGTACGTTGGTCGATAAACCAAGTAATTCCAAAATACGAGTTTGTAAAGTTGTCAGTGGCGTGATGTGCTCCAGAAAGAGTTAATTCCATTCCACATCACTATTACTTTCATTCGCCATTAATCCTAGCGTAAAACCGCCCAGCAGCATTTGATCCGAGCGGGTAACCGTGCCCTTCCTCTCAATAATCTGAGGCAACAGAACGTCCAACTACTAGTTTACCAGAATTGAGATGGTATTGGGAAATCACCAACCCTTTTTTTTCGAGCAGGCGCAGCAACCCGTACGCTGTGAATGGACTGACCCCAATTCTTTTGGCAAGCACTGAATAATGAATCGGACCATTCAATTCGCGATACAGGTCAAGCAAGGATTGAACATAAGTTTCCTGACGGTGGGTGAGTTTCATGGTTGTTTTTTCCAAAAAGACCAAAGAATTGTCGTATTGTACGTTGAAAACTACAGAGTGACAATGGAATGGAGTTTTCATTCATGAGTCGCAATTCACTACTTGACATAATCGGACAAATTATATAAAATATATCTACTATAAAATATATAGCAAGGAGAGACAATGATTCATAATTGCCCAATTGGTAAAGCCACTCAATTTCTGGGGTCAAAATGGACCCTCGAGTTGATTTACTATCTGCAAGAAAGACGACGGTTTTGTGAATTACAAGAAAGAGTTGGCGGTGTTAATCCCCGCACGCTTTCTCAACGACTCAAAGTACTAGAGCGGGAAGGAGTTGTTCAACGCCAGGTCGTTCCAGATGCACAACGGCATGTGGAATATTTTCTCACAGACAAAGGTCAAGACTTGCTAGGTGTATTTACATCATTAGTTAATTGGGTATCCAATTGGTATCCCGAAGAGGTGTTATGAAAACAACCAAACAAGCCCCCTTAACCATTTTTGGATCTAAGAATCTCGGTGGTTACTGTGACCCGCTTACTGGTGAGTGTTTCGCAAGTGAAGAAAAGGAGAATCTTATGACTACTGCAATTGACCCCGTATGCAAGATGGAAGTTGAAATCGATACTGCTCAGTATAAGAGTGAGCACGCAGGTCAAACCTACTACTTTTGCTCTGTTGGCTGTCAACAAGCGTTTGAGGAAGACCCACATCAATATCTTCCCGATGATCATCACCGCAAGGGTTATACACATGATTAGCACTAAATTGCGCTGCTCGTTGTTATATCAAAGAAACGTGTCAACCGGTACTCTTGAGGTAGTGAATACGATTTTAGAATTGTTCACTTTTCAAAATCCTTTCAACTTTCCAAATTTTCATGAATCGAAGGGTGTTAATGATGCCGGTTGTTCCTTACTTTCAACAGGTTCATAAATTATTTTTGGAGTAAAAGAATGAAGAAAATCAGTCTAACAATTTATTCTGATTATGTCTGCCCTTGGTGTTATGTAGGCCAAGGTGCTGTTACAAAGTTAACGAAAGAATTTTCAGTTGATGTAGATTGGCGCCCATTTTATTTGCGCCCAGATACACCCCCTGAAGGTATGGATTTACCAGAAAATGTCAAGGCGCATATGGCACAGACCAATACACATCTAAAACAGATGGCAAATGATGCCGGGTTAGAGATGGTTTTTCCCAATCGTATTCCTAACACTCGTCTGGCACACGAATCCACAGAATATGCTCGCCAGCATGGCAAAGCTTTGGAATTTCACAAAGTGATCTTCGATAAGTTTTACAGGAAAGGCGAAGATATTGGTAATTGGGAATTCCTCAAGAAAGCAGCAATACAAGTCGGACTGAATGCTGACGAATTGCAATACGAGGTGGAAAGCGGCAAATTCACCAGCATTGTCCAGGAGCAGGTCAACGAAGCTTATCAAATCGGTGTTGATGGTGTGCCAACTTATGTGCTGAATGACCAGTATAAGATTGTCGGTGCTCAGCCGTATGAAGTTTTTCAACGAGCTTTGCAGCGGATTGAAATGGAAGAAAAAAGTTGATAACTTTTGTTCAATTATTACCAGCGTGTCGGAATTGCTGGTTATGAAAAACACTTTATAATTTATTGAAAGTTGAAAGGAAATTAAAATGGAAATCGCTTTTGTTTTAGGCCGAATTGTTTTAGGAGTTTACTTTCTGTTCAATGCATATAACCATTTCTCTCAGGTAAAAACGATGGTTCCCTACGCCAAATCGCAAGGTGTGCCACTGGCAGATATTGCTGTCCCGGGAAGTGGAATTTTGCTCGTTTTAGGTGGTATCAGCTTTCTCACCGGTCTGTATCCTGCCATTGGTGTAATTGCAGTTGTGCTGTTTCTCGTCCCCGTGGCTTTTATGATGCATCGCTTTTGGGGCGTAGATAAACAGACAATGATGATGCAAATGCCCAATTTCTTAAAGAATTTAGCGCTGGCAGCATCAGCACTTATGTTTCTGGCAATCCCGCAACCATGGCTTTTTAGCCTGTCATTTTAGTTCTATCTTGGAGATAACGCAATGAGTGAAAATATTAAATTACCCAAACGGGCAGGTTTCCGCCCACCAACAACCACCGGAATGCCACACATGCAGATTCGGCTTACTCCAGACCCTGAAGTAAAGGCGGAACTTTTCCGGCGTGCATATTCTTTACCTGGGGTTAGTAATGTAGCAACCCGTATCTCCGTCCCCGGAGCACGTGCATTATGGCTTTCTGAAGATTTAGTGTTGGCACATGAGGAATTGATCCTCGTTGGGCGCGAATTTGCTCATATTCATCCGGATGGCAGTTTGCATGTTACCCTATCCCCTGAACGCGCAAAGGAAGCGATAGAAGCGCAATGGGCAGAATATCATCCTTTGGCGCAGCAAATCGGTATTAATGGGATGGTACTGCTATACACTCCCCGGAATATGCAGGAGCTGGATGTGATTTTTCAATTAATTATTGACTCTTACAACTTTGTCACCGGTCTTTCTATTCAGGCTGACAAGTTAGTTAAATCGCATGAGGTGGTGATGTGATGAATACTGTTCTTCAACCGGTAGCCATATCTGATTTCCAGATTCATCCAGACTCCTGGCCAGGTTATGTACACCTGACGGTAGCCAATCTTGAACAACAAATTGCGTTTTATCAGAATACCATTGGATTACAACTTCACGGGCGGGAAGGAAAAAGCGCCAGGCTGGGGGCGGGCCAGGCAGATCTTTTACATCTTACAGAAGTGAGTGGTGTCCGCCGCTACCGTGGGACAACCGGTTTATACCATATGGCATTCCTGCTGCCTGACCGGCGTGAATTAGCCAGGGTAATCGGACGATTTCTCAATTTAAAATATACCAACTATCCTACTGATCATATCCTCACGAAAAGCGTTTATCTTGATGATCTTGAGGGAAACAATATTGAGATTTATACTGAATCGCCAGAAGATGGTGTATTTGGGGTTGAAAATGGAAATATTGTAGCCCGTCGAGCAGATGGCACTATTAGTGATGGCCGTGAACCAATGGACCTGGACGAAATGTTTACTCATCTTTCTGCAAACGATAGTCTTGATGCCCCCATGCCGCTTGAAACAAAAATGGGGCATGTTCATTTATTTGTTGCGGACTTGAACGCCACCCGATACTTTTATCATGAGCAGCTTGGCATGGGTGACATGGGAGTTGCACGCGCTTTCCGTATGGGGATGGTCTCGGCGGGAGGCTACCATCATCACATTGGATATAACACATGGCAAGGTGCAGGTGCGCCGCCTCCTCCGCCCAACAGCCTTGGGATGCGCTACTTTACCTTCAACCTGCCCAATGCCGGTGAATTGAACCGCATGGCGGAGCGCATGGAACAGACAGGTGTTACTTTTGATCGACTTGATGAAGGTTTGTTTATCCGTGACCCCTCTCAAAACGGAATGATATTTTCAACGCCTGAGTTTTAGGTTGGAAACGATTATGAAATATGAAGACCATTCTGACCTTTCAATTTACCACCTTACCCATTTTCCCGCTGGCTACGATCCCGCAAATAAAAGCGTCCTCTATCCAACAATCCTTGCGCTGCATGGTCACGGTAGCAATGAGCGCGACTTGATCGGATTATCGGAATCTTTACAAGAGAATCTTCTGTGGGTCAGTGGGCGCGGGCCGGTGGATTTTGCACCGGGAGCTTATGATTGGTATCCCATCACGCAATTCGGGAAACCTGACCCGGAACTGCTTAATCAGGGGCTTAAACGTATAGACAAATTCATTACTGAACTAATGAACACTTATCCAATTGACCCTAAAAGATTTTTTCTGATGGGATTCAGCCAGGGCAGCATGATATCAATGTCTTACTTGCTTACTCACCCACAACGGGTGGCCGGAGTCATTGCCCAATCAGGATACATTCCCCTGGAAAACAGATTTCTGATCAATGATGTGGAAGTCACAGGTAAACCCGTGATAATGACACACGGTTTCGAAGACTCACGCATGCCTTTGGAATGGTCTCTTCAAACCCGAGACCTATTGTTGCATTATGGCGTGGATTTGGAATACCACAACTTCCATATGGATCACACCATCACCGCAGAGTCTTTGCAAATGATAAGGGGCTGGCTGGACAGGCGAATATAGAATCTATCTTCTTCTTGTTTGACCTGGTTATCAGAATGAATTACTTGTTTCCTCGAACGAAAAATGATATCTGATCTAAATAATTCCAATCTCACCAATTGCGACTACCTCTGGCGCGAGGTGGAACATAACGGGTGAAAAAAAAGAATTCCCAAGCATCACAATGAGGTAGCATGGGAACAATTCAACACTACCGCAGTGGGTTAGACAAATTTATGGCAAGGCCTAAAATTTCATGTAGAAGTTTTTGGATCCAGATATACCAAAAAGGAGATTTTGATGGAATCAAACAAAATTGAAAAAAAGGCAGAGATTGTTTATTTCTCGCATGGCGGTGGTCCCTTACCAATCCTCGGTGATCCTAGTCATAAAGCAATGGTGGATTTCATGAAAATATTACCATCACAGATCACGAAACCAGATGCTATCCTCGTCATCAGCGCACATTGGGAAGAAAGTGCCGCAACGCTCTTGGGAGCAAATAACCCTCCGATGTTCTACGATTATTATGGCTTCCCGGAACAAGCTTACAAAATCACCTACCCTGCCCCGGGAAATCCTGAGTTGGCGGATCAAATTGCCGGGTTACTGAAGAAAAATAACATTCCAGCTCGTATTGATCCAAAGCGAGGGTTTGACCACGGCTTATTTATCCCATTAAAACTGATGTACCCGGAAGCGGATATTCCATCGCTTCAGCTTTCGCTGTTGCGTGGTCTAAACCCGGCTGCGCATATTGCCCTTGGAAAAGCGCTGCGCGAATTAATGAATGAGAATATCCTGGTGATCGGTTCTGGATTCTCATTCCATAACCAGAATGCATTTTTCGGACAGGCTTTTGGCGCACCTGATAATGGTAATGAGGCCTTCCAAAACTGGCTCATCGAGACGTGCACAGGAAAGATTTCTCAGAAAGAACGAGAACAGCGCCTGATTGAGTGGGAGAAAGCACCCTCCGCCCGTTATTGCCACCCCCGAGAAGAACATTTATTGCCGCTGCATGTTTGTTTTGGACTGTCAGTTGGACCAGCAAAAGTAATTTTTGATGATCAGATTTTAGGCAAACGTGGCGTGGCGTTTTTGTGGACATAAAAACCACGGCAAACAATTTTTAGACTGTGCCGAACAACCCCCATCGGTACGCCAGAGTTGACCGCCACGCCGATCGCGAAATCGACGGAGACTGAGACATCTATCTCAATTGAAACTCCACTCCCATCCAAGACCCTTACGATAACTGGTACTCCGATAGCTTCAGCAGTGCCGACCGAGCTGACACCTGAACCGCTACAGAACGCGAATTACACTTACAGATGTAATGGAAAGGCAATAGGGAATGGATAAACAGAAAAAACAAAGGGCGAGGCCAAAAAAATTGGCAATAGGAACACAGCCAAAGTAA
>PABH01000001.1 GCA_002702705.1 Anaerolineaceae bacterium | reverse complement strand
CTTTTCCGCGTTTTCAATTTTTGCTATCCATTTTGATAACAATCCCGATGTAATCCCCAGTTCCCGCTCCACTTCATACATTGATCGTTCCCCATTTTTGAACATCGCTATCGCTTCCATTTTGAATTCTTTGCTGTATTTTTTTCTTACGAATTTCATTTTATCTCCAAGTTCTTATTATAGATTTCTCTTAACTTGGTGTCCATTTTTTCGGGTACTTCTCAATCCGCCTCCCGTTGGGTTAGTTGAGGGCATGGGAAATTTGATTTTCACCAACGGGAGGGATAATCACCCCTCCGGGAGGTTTTTTTACAGGATGAAAAATCGAACACGGAAGCACAGAAGCACAGAAGCACAGAATAAAGATTTTCAGTTTTATCTCTTCTCTGTATCTCTGTTTTTCTGTGTGAGGTCAATCCTCCCGTTGGGTCAGTTGAGGGCATGGTGATTTTATATTTCACCACCGGAAGGGACAGCCAAAATCTATCCATTGGCATAGGGAAAAATTTTCCCGTTTATATTAGAGTAAACAATATGATAGTATAAAAATCCGATGTAAGGAGTTGTTTATGGATCACGTTGTTTACCTGGATCAAAAGGCAAACGAACCGCAAAAATTATTAAGCGGAGAAAAAACGGAAATTGTACGCGGTGCAACCGGTCGCAAGTTACCCTATGGACGAGTTTTTGAAAATGATATTTTATATTTTATTACCAATGACGGAAGCGGAACCGTATTTGCCAAAGCAAGGGTAACCTCCGTTTTTAATTCGGAAAAACTGACGCCGGAACAATCAAACGACTTGTTAAATCAGCATCAAGAGAAACTCAATCTGAATGCAGCCCAAATCAAACGATGGGGTGGAAAACGGTATTTGGTACTCATTGAAATCGCGGATTACGAAACATTGGAACCCTTTAAAATCGATCGAAGTGCTTATGGCAATATGGATGATTGGTTGCCAGTTGAGGATATTCAAACCGTAAAACAAGACTAATTTGTTACGGTTTGGTTACAAAGCTTTTCATTTTTGACAGTTCACTTTACCGGGATTTAAAGATTCTATACTCTAAAGTGGATGAACCTATTAAAAATCCTTTTTATACTCAGTTTGACCGGTTCCCTGTTTTCTCCCCCGCCTCAAAGTACGGCAGCGGATATTCAGGCACCGGTCTTAAAATGGAAAAATGCGGGTTGTTATTCTTCCTGGTGTGAAACCGGCTGGTACAGCTCCCCGGCCGCACTTGATTTGGATCAGGATGGTGATGTGGAAGTGATCGCCGGAACCTATTCCCTGTTTCTGATCGATGGTAACAGCGGTTCCCTTATTAAGCGGGTAGACCCACCCGGAAATCGTAACTGGCCGAGCATTGTGGCTGCCGACCTGGATGATAATGGCGATCTGGAAGTCGTCAGTGCCCACGGGGATGGGTATGTCCATGTTTTTGATCACAACATGAACCTGGTTTGGTCGCGGCAGCCGACCCCCGGTAACGAACTGCGTTCCCTGGCGGTGTATGATCTGGATCATAACGGCGACCTTGAAATAATGGTCGCCTCCACCCGCTCCTATGACCAGTGGTTTGTGTACGAACATAACGGTGATTTGCGCAGCGGTGATTGGCCCCAACACAGCCCGGATTCGGATACCAACGGTTACACCGCTGGTTGTTTTAATCAAAATATCGCCGCCGGGGATATGAATGGGGACGGTTTGGCCGAGATCATCGGCCCAAATGATACCCATTATCTGGCCGCCTTTTTACCGGATGGCAGCCAGCTTCCGGCCTCAACCATTTACGGCACCCTGCCCGGCGGATTAGCCAAACCCTGGAGTCTGGTTGGTGTCCACGTAGACCACGCCGTGGATTTACGTACCTGGGCTTACTGCGGCACGGAACACCGCCCCAATTTTGCCCACTCCCCACCCATTTTGAGTGACCTGGATGGAAACGGGATATTAGAAGCCATTATCGTAGGCAACGTTTATAACTGCGGTACCAGCCCTTACACCAGTTTGTACGAGATGCCGTTTATCCTCAACCGTGACCGTACCCGCTGGGTTAGCGGCAGTTTTAATTGGACGGTTTTACCCACCCCGGACGCCTACGCAGACCCCATTATCGAAAATTACAATGTTATTGAAAGTAACCACCCTAACCCGGCCGCCGCTGATCTGGATAATGATGGGATTAAAGAAGTCTTATACCCTTCTTACGACGGACGGATGCACGTGTATTGGATGGACAAAACCGAACATGGCAATTGGCCCTATGCAGTGACCAAAGCAGGAGAAGGTTTCACCCGCTTTGCCACCGAACCGGTTGTCGTTGATCTGGATAATAACGGCTATGCTGAGGTGATTTTTGCTTCCTGGGTTCAGAAGGGCACCAACCAGACCGGCAAACTGCATATCCTCGACTACCTGGGTAACCCGATCCATGAGATACCGTTACCCATGGCGTATGGTTCTCCGGATTGGAATGGGGTTTTGGCTGCGCCAACCTTAGCAAATATTGATAACGATGCTGATCTCGAAATTGTGTTAAACAGCGCCCATTCCGGCGTTTTGGCATACGATCTTCCGAACACGGCCAATGCCCGCATCTTATGGGAAACCGGCCGCGGAAATTTTTTACGTTCCGGTTCGCCTTCCTTGGGTGATATCAGTAGCTCTACCTTTGTGAGCAATTATCCCATCAGCAGCCCTGGCCAGAGCGTGCGATTTACGATTTTCCTGAATAACCAGGGTCTGGCCCTGCCGGATGTGACCATGACCAATACGCTGTCCGCCGGTTTAATTTATCAGGGTAATCTTTCGGCAAGTTCCGGTGTGGTTAATTACAGTGGTGGAACCATCACCTGGTCCGGTGTTGTTGAAGCCAACAGCAGTGTTTCCATTCAATATGAAGCCCAGGTTGATCCAACCTTATCGGGCAGGGTGCTGCTGGCTAATGCCGCACAAATTTCGGACGGCCAGGGTAACACCTTTGATAAAACGGCCTATACCTTTGTGAATGGTTTGGCTACTTATTTACCATTGATTTCAAAATGAAAAATCGGGGCATCCAGCCGGATGCCCCTACAGTACCCCTACAGGAATATCATAATGATTATTGGGCGCCTTCGGGCGGGTAAAACCGTACAGCCCACACACCAGAACCTGGTTCCGTTTTGTTTGCCAGGTCATAAAAAACGGTGCTGTCCGGCACTTCGCGGTAAGGGGTAAACTGCTGTACCACTTCAACCCAGGTTTGCCCTGGTTTTAACGGGAAGGGGTTACCTTCTGCATCGACAAACCGGATGGGCCGCATGTGACCGGTTTCTTTTTCGTAATCTTCACTGATGGTTGTCCAAAAGACCTCAAACATTTGGCCATCCCGGAATAAAAGGGCAGGCATTTTTTTCATGTATAACAGATTAACATCAATAATGGTTGGGCTGACCACTTCATGCGGCGCGAATAAAATGACTACATTTTCAAAGGCTAACGGTTCATCCGTTAGTCGATCGGTCATTTGGGAAAAGGTTAAACCATCGGCATTATCTTGAAAGCGGTGGTAGGCCGCACTGGCTGGGTCGTACTGCCAATTAATCTGGTTAGCGAAGGAATACATCAACCAGATTCGTTTCCCAGCCACACCATTTTCCGGGCTTTGTTCCGTAAATACGTTTCCTTGCAGCTGTTGTTCACCTAATCGTTTTTGGTTATCGGCAGCGATTTTTTCCAGTTTGTTTACATCAATTAATGCGCTGTTGACATTGTCCGCGTCGGAGCCGTAAACATTGGAATATTGACTCAAGCTGGGCACCACAGCGGAGGAGCCGGAGGCCATCACCAAAAAGCCATTAAATAATTTTCGGATGCTTTCGTAAGGCAGCCTTCCCGAACGGATTGGGCCTACCATCGCGTTATCGGTTAACGTGCCGCTGTTTCCCTGTTCGGTTTCCGGTGCGGATTGGGGAAAGTCGCCATAAAACAGCGCCAGGTAACGGGTCATGCCTTCACCAATGTATAACTCAAACACAAAAGGAGCGAAGGATAATCCCGCCTGTGGTCTGGAGCTGATGGGAAAATTGGTGATTGAAACCAAAGCGGGCGGCAAAAGTAAATTTTCAGGGTTTTCCACCGGTAAACCGGTTAATGGATTTACATCCGCGGGATATTGTTCCGGGCCAATTTGTGCCAGTGGTGCGGTAGTGGTTTGGGTGGGAACCTGTGAGGTCGTATTTTGTTCAGCTTGTGGTGTTGCTGTGTTTTCCGGCAGCGTTTCAGTAACTGCGGGGATTTGCGTCGGACGAACTGCGTCCACAGAAATCGGTGCAGCCGACTGGTTTTTTGGTGTAAAGCTGGTTTTGTTGTTAAGATTTTGTCCTAAACTGCACCCCATCACCAAAACCATTAAGGTGAGGGTAACAAATAGTTTTCCTTTCATGAAAAACCTCCAATTTTGCTAAAAAAAGCTTCCGGTGTGTAATAAACCAGAAGCTGCCATAAATCGTTAATGTTTAACCCATTCTAAATGGTTTTTAAAGCGATTTACATTACAAAATTGAAACCTACCTTACAAAAAGTTAAGATTTTGATAACCGCTCAGCGAAACGCCTTATTAGAGGCATCCAGCCGGATGCCTCTACAGTAATATCATAATGATTATTGGGAATCGCACGACTGACACACCGGAACCCGGTTCTTATTCGTTAATTAATTTTTGATGGGCTTCTCGCAGTTTTTCGGTATCCATCTTCATCACCTCGCGGTCATAGGTCAGGTAACCGTTAATTTCATATTCCACATCACAAAGTTCCGTATAAATCGCGGCGGACAAACCCTCGGTTTTCATTTTTTGTAATTTTTCCATCAATTTCAGATACCAATCGGTTAAGGCTTGCCTTGATTTGACCATTTTATAGGCGAATAATTTTTTTGCTGGCCAGGTATGTCCGGACTCTTCAAGCCCGATGCCGCCAAATTCTGAAAGGGCGACCGCGCGTTTCTTTTCCGGTTTTGGGCTGGCCGGGCCGACATATTTGTGGATTGAATAGATATCTCCATTGCCCTGGTCAAACCATCCCGAGGCGGCATCTACCAGGCGGGAGGGGTCGTATGTTTTTACCCAATTGCCGATTGCCTTGGCGTCAAATTGACCCCAGCTTTCATTAAAAGGCACCCAAACTACGATGCAAGGGTGATTATAGAGGGTGTCGATCATTGCTTTTAATTCCCGGCGATAATTTTCGCGGACCTGCTTTTCTTCCCGTCCAAAACGCTGGTAATTTTTGTTATCGCGCAGTTTTAAATTAAACAAAAAGCCCATTCCTAGAACCGCCATATGGGGAACCTTACCGCCATTTGGCATATCTTGCCAGACCAACATACCCAGCCGGTCGCAGTGGTAATACCAGCGTGCTGGTTCGACCTTGATATGTTTGCGGATCATATTCATTCCCAGAGATTTACAAAATGTTATGTCGTAGATTAATGCCTCATCCGTGGGGGCGGTGTATAAACCATCCGGCCAATAACCCTGGTCGAGTGGGCCGTATTGGAAGAGCGGTTTATGGTTCAGGCAGATACGTTGGATACCAGCTTCATCTTTTTCCAGGCTGATCTGGCGTAAACCAAAATAGGTCTTTACCTCATCGATCACTTTACCGCGTTGTTTTAAGCGCAGGGTCAGGTCATAGAGGTGTGGGGTATCCGGTGTCCACCATTTTGCCTCGGGAATGGACAAAACAATCTGCTGGCTGTGGGGTGCTGCTGTCTGGTTTACCAGGGTTTCTCCATCCCAGGCTGTGGCTTCCATCAATAGCGAATCATCGTTTGTTTCCACATCCACCCGGATGGTAAGTTGATTCTGGTCGATATCCGGCGTGAGGTTAAACCCGGTGATGTACTCCTGGGGAACCGCTTCTAACCAAACCGTTTGCCAGATGCCGGAAACGGCGGTATACATCACAAATTTCGGTTCCAAAACTTGTTTGCCGCGTTCCTGCCGTCCGGCATCGGTGGGGTCCCACACGGCCACCACCAATTCATTTTCCTGCCCAATGTTTACAAGGCCGGTCAGGTCAAAAGAAAAGGGGTCATAACCGCCCTGGTGAATTCCGAGTTGGCTTCCGTTACACCAAACGCTTGTTTCCCAATCCACAGCCCCAAAATGAAGTAAGATGCGCTGACCCTGCCAGCCTTCCGGGATAAAAAAGTTACGCTGGTACCATAACCGTTGGTTTGGTAAGAGCGGCTGCTGCACACCGGACAAACTTGATTCAATCGGAAAAGGGACCAAGATTTTTCCGTCATAGAGGTGTACCTTTTCTTGTTCTTTTGGGGTAACGGCATACTGCCATAAACCGTTTAAATTGATCCAGGAATCCCGCACCATTTGTGGGCGGGGATATTCCGGTAAGGGGTTTTCGCAATCAACATCCTTGGCCCACCGCGTGTGAAGTTTAACTGGTGATGTTGTCATCTGTTACCTCTTGTGATGGACTGGATTTGATTTTTTTGGGAATTCGCAGCAGGGGTAAAATCGCGAATAGGTTAATGATGGTTGCTGCATAATAAATGATGGGTGTGGGAATGAATCCGGCTTCACCGTTCATGGTGGTGGGAATTCCGTAATTACTGATTAAAAACGAACCAATTGCCGGGCCGATAATCATGGGAATCATGACCCAAAAAAACAAACGCACTCCCTGGAATTGACCCCGATTTTGTTTGGGGTATAAATCTTTTAACCAGGCATTTGAAACGATACCAAAAGCGGCCATATTGACGGTCATTAACACCCCAAATACCAACACAACCACCATCCCGCGGGCGAAGGAAAATAAGAGAGCTGTTACGGATGCCAAAAAGGCCATCCAGATGATGAATCCACGGCGGTCTACCCGGTCTACGACCATCCCGATCGGGATGGTGCTCAGGGCGGTGATGATTAATACCGCCCCCATGATCAGGCCATACTCACTTTTACCAAAACCGAGAAAGTGTTCAATATAAATCAGAAGATAAGGAAATGTGGTTTGCCAGGCAATACTGTTGATGACGATGCCAATAAATAATAAAAACAAAATTTTGTTCTCTTTGATGATGTTTAAGCTGAATACCTGGCGAATTTCTTTCCAATAAGCGGTGCGCTGTATGTTTTGTTCCTCTTCGGTTAAAGGCGCATCTTTTAAAATCAAACCGCCGATTAAACCGGTGATGGTGACGAAACCACCCAGACCATAAAAGAACACAAAATAACCGTATTGTTCAATGACGATTCCAGCCAGAGCAAAGGTGATAATAAACGATACAAAGGATGCCATGGATAACAAACCTTCTACCCGGCCGCGGTTGGTGGTATCGGTGATATCGGTCACCCAGGCGTTAAAGGCGGCATCATTGGCGGTGGAGCCAAAAAAGGTCATGATGGCATCGGCGGCTACCACCAGAAAAACAGCCACCCCAATCGGGCGCAGCAGGGAAACGGCCGGAAAGGCAGCCGTGATGATACCCCAAACAATATAACCAAACAGAATATAAGGACGCCGCCGTCCGAATCTGGTTTTGGTGCGGTCACTGAGGGTGCCCATTAATAAGGTGGTGACGGTAGCAGTGATGGCACTGATCGCAACCATCCAGGCAATGGGGCGTGGGTCGGGGGTGAGGGTATCAAATACGAAGGTGTTAAACCATGCGTTTTCCACACCCCAGGCGATCTGCCCGGAAAGTGATAAAACGGCAATGACAAACCAATTCCGAACCGGGATGGGGGTACGTTTGTGAGGTGAAGGGTGATTCATTTTATTTTCCTTTGTAGGGATTTGTAGATGCGTTAATTATAGACGTTGCTGCGGAAAGAAAAAACAAAATCCATGAGTCGTTTAACCTTCTACGCCAGAATTACCTTATCTTTTTTATTATCGTTAGAATGAAAACAGGAGGATTTATGCAAACAACCATCATCTCCCCACCCAAACGGATGCCCTTATGGCTGCGGATTGGTTTATGGGTTACCAAACGGGTAACCGGTAAAGATTTACTGCCGCCACGTTTATTAGCCTGGTATCCAAAAGTGGCCTTTTCTTCCGGATTAATGGAAGGCCTGGTAGCTCATAAAGACGGTAACTTGGATGAACGATTCTTAAAATTAATCCGGATGCAGGCCTCATTTACCACATCGTGCCCGTTTTGTATTGATATGAACAGCCATCAATTTCAGGCGTATCACATCACACAAGATGAATTGTCAGCCATTCAGGGATTAAAACCGTTGGAAGATGTTTCCAGTTTTACGGAACGGGAACGGTTGGGTTTGGCGTATGCCCGATTGATCTCATCCACGCCGCTTCATTTTACGGAATCGTTTAAACAGAAAATTAAAGACGCCTTTACCGAACGGGAGATCGTGATTTTATCCACGACAGCCGCCCAGGTTAATTATTGGGCACGTTTGATTCAGGCTTTGGGAGCACCACCAGCTGGGTTTATGGACCCACAAGAAAGCGATTTATTTTCCCAACAGGTTTAATAAAAATTGCGGTGGATTCATTTTTAAAATAATAAAGATGACGAACAAACTGATGCCAAGGAAGACCGCAGCAATAATGATGGTTGTGAAAACAGAAGTGACTTTTCGTTCCAGAACCGCTTCGGCCGGGTTTTCCGGATCATAATAAACGAGGATTGGTTCTTCGGGTTGGTAACGTGACGAAATGGCTGCCTGAGATTTATAGTTAATGGTGCTGGTGTCACTGTTAAAGGCAATGCGGTTGTGTTGATAAAACTGATCCGCTACCTGGTATTCATAAATAACCTTGGCCAGATAAGTGGTGGTTGTGCCGCTTTCATCGGTTGTGGTTTGGCTTTCCACCCCGGAAAACACTACTTTCCCTGGTGTGGTTAACCAGTGTTTGCTTTTTTGTGCCAAAAAAAAGTTTTTCATTAATTTAAACAACAAAAACAAACCGGCAAAAGCAAAAATGGTGATTACGCCGCTGATACAAATGGTGGGAATAATCGTTTCGATCGTATTCATCCTAACCGCCTTCCTTGTACCAGTTGGATTTTCTATTTCTATGGTAACAAAAAAGAGTGAAACAACAAAGCGCCTTTTTTTTACCAGGAACCAGGGCTATTCGCAAAGTAGCACTGAAAAAAAGATTTAGGGGGGTCAAAAATCGGTTTCATCGATTTTTGACCCCCCTAATTTTCTCATTGTGCCATGTATAGTAATTCTTGTCACTCTACTTTGCGAAGATACTGTTGGCAAACCTGTGTGAAAATGGTAATGTAAAGAAGGCAGGAGGTGGAGATGAGTCTTCAAGTGCAAGAGCCGTGGGAAATACCAGAAG
>PABH01000074.1 GCA_002702705.1 Anaerolineaceae bacterium | reverse complement strand
CTACGGGGCATTTTGACAACTTTCTAGTGGTGGGGGGATCGGTAGATCTTCCGCTGCTATATGAGGGATCAGGGATGATTTTAAAAGCTGCTTTAGGAGCAGCTGCCACCACTGGAGCTGGGCCCTATTTGCACACCTACACAGCTGCCACTGATCTCCCTTCCTTATCAGTTATCCAGCAAAGAGGAACGGGATCAAGTGAAAAATTCCTAGGTTGCATGATCTCTACTTTGACGATCTCAGGAGCGGCTGGGGAAGAGGTCATGATGAGTGTTGAGTTTATCGCTCAGGATGCTGATGCAAGGACTTCAGCTGTCTCTTCTTCATTCGGAACAGGTCGGCAGGTGTTCCATTATGAAGCGGGCTCTTTGAGCTTCGGCGGGAACACTTACAAAGTTAAATCTTTCGAGCTTACCGTAGACAATAAGCTAGAGCGGCGGCAGGTCTTAGGACAAAAGACAACGCTAGAGCCCGTGATCTCAGATGTGAGAGAAGCTATGCTTAATCTCACGCTTGAAATGGAGGATAACAACCTCTACACGGCCCAGCTTAATGACACGACCTCTGACGCGGTGATCCACTTTACAAATAGCGACTCAGACGTGTTCTCTATCTATCTAAATGCTGCTTATGTAACCGACTATAGCGACCCAATTAACACCTTTGGAGCTATAGAGAGGACTCTAACCCTCATGGGCGAGTCTGACGGAACAGATGAGGCTATTAAGATTGAAGTAAGTAATCAACAATCTTCAGCTGTTGCTAACTAATTTTGAGCGGGCGAGATCCCGAGGTCGGAGGGGGGTAGGGCGAGGGCCTTAGCCCTCTTCTCTTTTTGTGTACAAACGAAAAAGGCCCCTTTCGGGGCGATCTTCTGAGGTTGTTTTATTCTTCATCTTTCCATACTGGATGTAGATAATAAAATTTTTCGTTTAGATACACTATCGATGAGCACCAATCCATATAATAAGCAGCATCAGGATCAGGGTGTACGATCCCTTTTTTAGAAAGGCTTGAAAGGACCCCCCTTAATTTATTCATTGGTATGCCTGTTCCCTCTGCTATGCATGTGTCTCCGATGTCGCTAAAGCCAACTTCTGCATAAAGATTATCTATAATAAACCTAAGGACATGAGCTTCCATTTCAGTAAGTTGCAAATTGTGATCTTCCATTTTTTTTCCTGTTGTTGATTGGTTATACTTATATATTATCTTGTAGATTATAGATGTCAAGTAAATAATAAATAAAACCCCCGAAGGGGCATAATATTTAGGGCTAATCCTTAATTTTTAGCCCAGCCTGTGATCTGATCTTTGAAAAATTGATCTCTACCTTGAGCTGTTACGGGGTATCCTCCGCGCTTAAGCATTTTCTTAACATTACTTGAGATGTAGCCTGTCAAGTTTACGATCTGCAAAGGTGCCAAACCCTCTTTTTCTTTTGCTAGATAATCTTCAACGGTCCAGTTTTTTCTAAGATGAGCCATAAAAGAAGCCATACCGCCACGGCCATATTTGAACCGTGCTATAACCCGCCCTCTAGGGTTTTCAGGCGTTACGAACATGACATATTCGCCATTTTTGATCAGGTTGATTGTTGTAAATGCTTTCATTTTTGATCCTGTTGTTGTTTGGTTATACTCTATTATGTCCTATCGGATTATATATGTCAAGTTTATAATGTAAAATAATCTAGAAAATCTTTATATTAGATCTTTGATATGTTAAAAACCTTTATACACCTACCGATCAACAGGGGATCACATGAAAGACTTTTTAGAAAAGATCAGCAGCTCATCACTTTGGCAAATAGAAGCTTTTGGGGGTGAGGTGCTTATAGAGGGCCGCATTTTAACGCCGGCAGAAGCAGAGCGGGCGGGGCTGGCCTCTTCCCTTATTGCCGCTCAGATCGTCAAAGATCAGGGCTCTAACAGGGGATCAGCCGTGCAAGATATAGCGGCTAAGGCTGAAGAGGGAGAAGAGCTGAGCGAGCATGAGCAGGATCTACTTTTAAGCTTTATGTCCTCGCTAAGACCTGAGCAGCTGGCCGCAATGAGTGAGCAGGAAGATCGGATCTTGTGTGAGGTTGTTAAGCGCGGATCGTCTGACGGCGGAGCTACTTGGGAACGGCTGAGCTTAGTCACTGCTATAGACCAGCAAGATCCAGCTAGCGGTCGATTGTGGATCGGGATGCTGAGCAAAGAAGATCGCTCTCTAATGATCGAAGCTGCCATGAAGGGTCATAAGGAGGCGGCTGATAAATTGGCCTCCTTTCGCGGCTAATGATCAGATATTCGATCTCTATGATATCTTAGGGGCTAGATATGGGGTTTTACCCTGCGATATTGCACAGCTTGATTGGTATGAGCTTTTTATCTGCATTAAGAGCCTAAACAGCCGCTCAAGGCGTTTAAACGGGCTAATCAAGAAGCACAACAGAAAGAAAAGTGCTATGATTTTCCCGAATGTCTCACTTTCCGATCTTGCTGATCAGCTGGGGTAACAATGGCTACTAATCTCGTTAAATATGTAATGGAATTTGTCACCAAAGGAGCTGAAGATAATCTTGATAAAGTAGGAAAATCAGCAGATAAGACAGGAAAGAAGCTCGACAAGGCAGGCAAGGAAGCAGATGAAACCGGCGAAAAGATGAAGAAATCTTTTAAGGCCGCAGCAGGGGCCGCCGCAGCAGGGGCAGCTGCTATTTTAGCCACAGCAGCTGCCGTCACGGCTCTAGCTTCAGCGGCTAAAGAGTTTACAATCGAAGCTGTCGATATGATCAACGATCTAGGGGACATCGGAAACAGATCAGGTATAGCGGCGGATACAATCGGAGCCTTAAAAGCGGCCTTTCATGCGAGCGGACAAGAAGCTGGAGCTGTTGTAGCTGTGCTAGATGTCACAGCTAAGCGGTTTGCTCAGCTCTCAAAGGGCAGTAAGGAAGCTGAAGAGGCCTTTGCTAAATACGGGGTATCTATAAGGGATCAAAATGGTAACCTCAGATCGAATAACGATCTTTTACTTGATAGCATGCATGTTATTCAGGGACTCGGCGAGACATCATTAAGATCGCGGGCCTCTGTTGAGCTTCTAGGGCGAGGAGGCCAGCAGCTGTCTCAGGCATTAGGAGCGGGTAACTTTGACGAATTTCTTAAATTTACTCAAGAGTTCGGAGTCGTGGCAGGCCCTAAAGCGGCAAAATCAGCTGCTCTTGTTCAAGATAGCCTATCTCTTTCTAATATTGCCTTTGAGGGTTTCAGACATAATTTAGTAGAAAGCACTGGAGCTATGGATATTTTATCTAAATCCTTAAATATAACCATGGGATTTTTCGCGGGATTATCAAGGGTAGTCACGCATAACTCTAAGCTCTTAGCAGCCCTAAGCAAGTCATTTTCAGCCCTCGGATCTGCTATACTTGGCCTAGCATCGCAGATATTAACAGGCGTTAAAGCGACAGGCGACAGTATAAACGCATTAGCTGAGAACTTATTTAGAGTTTTCTCGGCTTTAACGCGGCTTGTTAGCTTTTTCGTTGAGGCCGCCCTTTTTAGGCTTTCTGAAATATCGATTATCCTAACATTTATCATTGAGCAGATCGGACAGCTAACAGGACTGGCTGAGGTCTTTAAAAGTGCGACCACTTCCATGAAAGCCTTTAGAGATAGCGCACTAGATGCTTTCTCCGCTTTGTTTGATTTTAGCTCAGCATTAGATCCTGAAAGTGAAGCTGGATCTGCGACTATGCAACAATTTATAGATGGCCTAAATGAGTCAATAGAGCTGTTCGGGAAAATTACGGCGGGAGCTAGTCACAAAATAGAAGATCTTGAGATCGGCCTAGAAGATGCAGGCGAAGCCGCAATAAAGGCCAAAGAAGAGATCGATCCACTTGTCGAAA
This sequence comes from Anaerolineaceae bacterium, assembly GCA_002702705.1. Taxonomy (GTDB): domain Bacteria; phylum Chloroflexota; class Anaerolineae; order Anaerolineales; family Anaerolineaceae; genus UBA6170. The sequence goes on along the minus strand of PABH01000074.1, from coordinate 11,655 downwards.
GCATCGCTATGCTCAATGATTTATTAGGGCGGATCGGCATACCTCGGCAGTTTCAGATCGGGGGGATAAAAGAGGCGATCGAAAAAGTTAAGATATTAGGGCAAGGGCTAGAGCAAGCGGGGCAAGAAGGGGCTTTTACATCAAAATTCCTAAAGGCCGATCCAAGCATAGCAGCTCAAAATGCCGCCAAAGCGATCATGGCAAATTCGAAGAAGTTAGGTGTGACTATGGCGATCTTAGGCGGTGCTATAGCTGGCCTATCTAAGCTCTTTGGTACTGCCGTTAAGCTTGCTCAGCGGGGCGAAACGGTCGGAGAAATTCAAGCTTCAGTAGAGCAGGATCTAAAGGCAAGGGCAAAGGCGATCGAGCTAGGGCTGCAAGCTCTCCCCGCTATACTCTTTGAGACATTGCCCCCGCTCTTCGTACAGCTTGCAGATCGGATCGTCTTTGGCCTAGCTAAGATGCTCGCTGAAATGTTTAACAGGCTGATTTCTTCGATCAGGTCGTTGCTCTCTATGCCCTTTAACATTGGCGACAGGGGAGAGCGACAAAGAGAGCGAAGGGGCGAGTTTAGGCGGCGGTTAGGCGTTCTTGGTCAGATGGCCTTTGAGGGCATGAGATCGGGCGGGCGGTTAATCAGTGCTAGACAGGGCATGAGGTTTACGGGCGAATCTGCTGGGCTTGCTCTGCTACATAAAAATGAATTTGTAGTGCCTGAGAGCGGCCAAGCTCCTCAATCCGTACTTAGATCGATGAATGGGGGCGGGGGGATCAATATATCTATAAATGCTCAGGTTGTGGAAAGAAATGCTATAGATGAGCTTGTTAGACAGATAGAGCGCCGCTTCTCCACCTTTGGATCTTCTACCTCGCCGCTCTTTGGGGGCTAAATGGGCAACTCTAAATTTTATTATTATCCTCAACCTGACGGGCGGCGGCTGGTTACTCTTGACCTCGGAGAGATGATCGCCGAGCTGTTTTCTGACTTTGAGCATGATGTGGTAGATGCTAACCTGAGAACGGGCGGCATAAACAGATCAACAGGTTTAACGCGGGAAATCGTCACTATACAAAGAGATAGGATGATCGGCGGAGAGAGCACAGCTTACCAATTTGCAGCCCTACAAAATCACCTAGATCGGGGCGGCGTGATCTCTTTTGCTGCTGATAGTGATAAAGCTTACGCCTATCCTTTGATCAGAAAACCAGAGAGCTACGATAGTGCGATCGGCTTTGGCCCTAATCCTTTTAGCGACATGGCAGGGGCGATCATACCTGCTACAAATGATTATGTGGTCCTAGAAACAGAGAGCCCCTCATCGATTAGGGAGCAAACACAGCTTACTTCCGTAGCTGCAACCTCAGCGGCAGGAGGGACAGCAGGAACACAGCCGATCGTCTTTACCTACCCCACCCGCGTTTTTATGAGACACTATCGATTTTGGCCGCTATGCCTTAGACGGCCCGCTTCAGATGTAGGTCAGAATATCGTAACCAATGAAGGCGGGCGGCTCTTCTCTTTAAACATTNGGCTAATGGTNGATCTATCTGCCCTCTTNGCNTTTCATCGCTCNTTTGNCGGCATNAAAAGAAATCCTGATAGTCTACCGGCNACNAANGANAACACNCCGCCCTTTAGAGGNGGAAGAGGNCCGNTNCCCTTTGANCATGGNTATCCTGAGATCGANATTATAGGCAAAGAAGCTGAAGANGATATAGGCGGCNTNGGTACTGGCTTAGGNACNAATTACTCATGAGCTGGTCTAGTGGATTTTTAGCAGGTCTTAGAGCAAGCTCGATCTCTTTAGATTGGGCCTTGCANTTTGTCAATGTAGCAAACCATTTAGGGCAAGAATTTACGGTCTACTCAGACAGAGGGGAGCCCAAGATCAGCACGGGATCGATCACCTTTCAGGGCACCGCCATTATTCCGCAAAGATGGAATGTAAGCTTTGGGGGCTTCAGCGTTGGGATTAGCGGCGACATTAGGCACATGCTACCTAAGATCCGAAAAGGACAGATCGCCGCCCTCTATTGCAGGATAAGAGGCTTTGGGGACTATGAGCGGGTAGCTATCGGACAGCTTGATCTGCTATCAGGATTTAGGGGTAATTTTCAGCTATCATTTAGGGATCTGTTATCTGCTCTGCAAAACAGCTTAGATACTAGAGCGGGCACGGCATTTAGCACCTCAGATCCGCCCCACTTTAATCTCTTTTATGAGGTAGGCCAGACCACAACAAGCACTCACAGCTTAGGAACAGGTGCAACGACTTTGCAGCTTACTACAAATTCCTTTTTTAAAAAACACAGCGGGACAGGTTCGATCCCTTCAAGGGGCATGATTAAAGTCACTGATAACGGGGCGGGGGGTACTAATGCGGTTTTCTATCTATTCTGGACGGGCACCAGTGGAGGAACAGATCTAACAGGGATCAGCTCAGTGACAAATAGAGGAGCTGCCCGCGTGTTATTGCATGCTGGATCTACCGTGCAATATGTGGCTTTTATCGAAAATCAGCCATGGGATATCTTAGGATCCATCATGACCTCAACAGGATCGGCGGGTGCTAATGGGCCGCTTGATATCTTGCCCCGCGAATGGTCGATCGGTGGCTATGTACAAAATGATCTTTTTGCCTTTGGTGATGTCTCTAGACAGGCCGCCTATATCAAGAGATCAGATAATGGCGTTTATGAATGGGAGCTTGTTGTTGAGGCCCCTCTTGATAACGGCATTAGGTCAATAGTCGATATAGGCTCTTTATCGGGTCAATGGCCTGTTTTTAGGCAGGGCCAGATCAGCTGGCGGGGAGCTTGCGATCCTGATGGTAGAGACAGCGAGCTGGCCTTGAGTGCTCCTGCTGCTGAGATCTTCGATCGTGATATAGTCGCAATCCTAGCTCACGATTTTTATAACCCCAACCTTGCAAATATTTATAGAACGACAAGAATAATCTATAATGAGAGCGGGGCGGGCCGTTATTCGGGCGGCGTCTATGACGGGGATCGGGTTGACTCTTTGCCCGCGATCTCAAAGATTGAGCGTGATAACAGCCCTTACTATTTGCATGATCGGGGCGGGGCAGATAACAGATCTACTATGGCTTTAGGTGATCTGAGGAGGATCAGGCGGTGGGATCTCTATGTTTCTGAGCGGCTACAAATTCGCGTTTCGTTGGCGTTTGCTGGATTGGTTGCAGGTGATATTGTTGAGGTTAGCTCTCGTTATCTGTTTGGCCTACTTGAGGCACCTAGAGAGACATTTAGAGGAAGAAGAGCTATGGTTTTAAGCTGTGACTTCTCCTTTGACGATCAGAGCTGCGTTTTGACGCTAGCGATCCCCACTAGAAAAACCAAGCAAACAACAGACACGGAGACATAATGCTAAGAGTGCACCTAAACAAGCCGCCGATCATCGTGGCCGCAGAAATGGAGGGCTTTGCAATTTTTGAGCGGAGCTATGACCTCAATATCATAGGGGCTAGAAATCCTTTACCACGCCCTAACGAATTTGACGATCTTCTTCATGTCGTACATAAACACAATGATCGATGGCTAGAGCACATCTTCCCCTGTACCCTTGACGCGGGGGCTCATTGGCTAGAAAACCCCATGAGGAGGGGAGGAACAGCTGCCCTAATGCATCCTCACCAATATAGATCCGCGTTTACATTCGGATCCCATCGCGGTGAATATCCCTGTCTAGTGCAAGCAAAGAAGATCCCCGTTTGGAGAGACAATAACCGCAATGATGAGATCGATGAATTTAACGAGGGAGAAGCCATCGCGATCCAGATCCACAGAGCCAGCTCAGGCGAGCGATCAGCTCTTGTTAATCGCTGGTCGGCGGGTTGTGTCGTTCTTCAGTCCGAATTTGGGACATTCATGGAGCTTTGTCGCAAGCAAAAGGTTAACAGAAGGGGTGATAAATTTAGTTTGACGGTTTTAGAAGGTCGATATCTTTGATTGAACCTATCTTTTCAGCGTAAATAAATAATATTTAAAATTATTAGGATTTAAAAAATGAGAGTTAATAAGCTAAAGTTGGTTCAGATCTTTGTTGAGGAGCTGATGGTTGTGTACGGTGATCTTAAGAGTGCTCAAGATGATAATAGTGAGGGCGGATCGCAAATAACACGGCGTGAGATCTGGGCTCTAATCATCGATTTTATATGCAATCTAGCCCCAAGATTAGAGGCGGCTCTACTTGCTAAGAACGGGCTTGATCGTGTCTCCGATCTACGCTGGCGACTCATAAAAGCATTAGCAGAAGAGCTGAAAGAGATCCCCGCTGAGCTTGAAAGTGCTAAAGCTCCAGATAGCGATCAAGGTGATCAGATCTCAAAGGCTGAAGCTGTGGAGGTTATAAGTAACATTTTGAAAAAAGCTGTACCTAAGATTATCAATCAAGCTGAGCGTGAGCTATAATAGCGGCATGGATCAGCTCGAAAAAATCTTAGAAAAAGTTACGGGGCCTTTCGGGGCCTTGGTCTTAGCTGTGGTGCTCCTCTGGATCGTTTTAGGGCACTATCAAACGCTGATAGATCAGAGCCTATCAGAGCATAGAGAGGACCGTGCTCTTTATCGTGAGAGTATGCAGGATCTAAGCGGCAAGGTAGATCGGATCGGGCGAGATGTGGAAGACATCAAGCTGAGGCTGCAGTAATGGAAATTATATATGATATTCTTCTTAATGCGGGCCCTTTGGGGATACTGGCTATCTATGCGATATGGAGCCAAAGAGAAGGGCAAAAGCGGCTTGATTTCTTGCAGGGTGAATTTATCCTTAAGGTTGAGCAGCTGAGTGAAAAAGGTTTAGCCGAAAGAGAAGCTCTACTTGAAAAAATGGAGACCAGAGAAAAAGAGATTATCGATAGGTGGTCTTCTGTCGTGTCAAAGGTTGAGGTTGAGCGAGATGAAGCTCAGAAGGAAACGCTTAAAGAAATTAGCATTATCTCAGGTAAGCTTGATCGGCTTATAGAGCGGGGCTCTGATGGGGGATAAGTCGCCTTTAGGAGAAGATAAGGAAGCAAGCCGCATGATTAATTTCTGCTGCTTCTATCTCAAAGATAAGGGCTATTCTGAGGCTCAGATCGGGGCCGCTCTTCTCTACTGCATTACTATCCAAGCTCACAACGGAAAGATCCCCCTGCAAGCCGTGCAGCTTACTTTGGGGGAGATCTGGAAAGAGGTAAAAAATCTTTTGCTGGTTGAGCGGTTTAAGGATCAAGATATACCTGAGGCTTAGGGCCCCCGAAGGGGCAGCTAGTAATTGCCTCTATGAAAGAATAATATAGTTCGCCGGTTTTCTGCCTCTATAGGCATATTCTTTATGTTCCCAATTAGATAGAGATTGACCTTGTCGAGCTTGAAAGAATTCTTCCCACTCAACTTCAAATTCATTCATAATAAAATTATAAGCCTCAACACTAATTCTAATCATTAAATGATCAAGGACTTTATTTGAAACATAGGCCCCGCTCCACCAATCTTCTTCAATCTGCTCATGATCACCTTGATCGAAATTATCAGAAGAGCAATAAAGATCCTTATGCTTTTTATATTCTTCGTTATCATCCATTTGCTTCAAGGATACAAATACATGCTTTTTACCGATATAAACTACATTTGTAAAATGATAAAATCCCCCTTGAAAATCGTTACATAATTCTTCTAGCTTTCTAAAAGTTTCTCTTTCATTTAGTTGTTTTCTAAGGGCTAATCTTCTTTGAAAATTTGACATGTTATTTTTCCTGTTGTGGTGGTGTTTGCCCCTTTCGGGGCGGTTGGTGATCTAGTAACCGTATCCATTAAGCAAGTGAGCACTCTTGATGACTTTTTGAATTTGAGCAATTATATTTTGATGTGCCTCATGAAGTGTATCAATAAATTTCATATGTTCATTTAGTGATGCTTGTTGCTCTTCCATGTTCTCAAACATAAGATTACGCTGTCTCTCTTGACATGTTTCAATGGCTTTTTCTATGCCCTCAAGATTACAATATAGTCGATTAATTTGCGCTAGATCATCAGCAAAATACTTTGTTTGTTGTGTTTGGTTGTTCATTTTAAGCTCCCGTTGATTGGTTATACTCTATTATCACTCATAAGATTATAACCGTCAAGTTTATAAGTAAAAAAGATCTAAGTATTTCCTGAAACCGTGATCCGCAGAGACGATCAGACAAAATAAAAAAGGCCCCCATCACTGAGGGCCTTTAGCAGTTAAGGAGAAACTACTTTTACGCGATATAGAAAGCGTTAAGGGTATCGTCTGAAGAAGGAGCCGCAGAACCGTTAAATTCTACACGGCTAACACCGCCAGCTCCACCTGTGCGATTAAGAGCAAATTCATCTGCCCCTGAAGGATTAGAGGCGACCTGCTTAAGAGCTACCCCGTTACGGAAGAGCATCATAGCTTCGAAGCCGCTTGGAATGGTAGCACCAAGATCGAAAGTAGTCGCCGATCCATTAGGGCTAAAAAAGTCGATAGAAGGAGCGAAGTTAACCTTCGCCGCCGTCACACCGCTATCTTTGATCTCAAGCTTGTTAGATCCGTTAACCTGTACGCTAGTCCCATCAGCATCGATTTTAAGCCCGCTGTCGTTTGCAATACCTGATCCGCTTGCCTTAAGCTGTACAGCTGATCCCAAAACTTTATTAGCAGATGAGATGTCGTTAAGCTTGGAGTCCGGAATAGATCCCGCAAGCTTAGCCTGATCAATAGATCCTGCAAGCTGCGCATTTGTGATCGTCCCAACTAAGGAGCTGGTCGGGTAATTTGTAGCATCAGCGAGATCAAAGGCCGGTGTCGCATCTGTGGCACCTAAAGCAATAGAGACACCACCTAGAGACACGCTAGAATTTGCAAGCTTCGCATTAGCAATAGAGCCCGCGAGCTGTGCATTGGTGATCGTACCGACAAGAGCAGAAGTTACGTAACCGGTAGCATCTTGAAGATCAAAGGCGGGGGTTGCATCAGTGGCACCTAAAGCGATAGAAACACCACCTAAAGAGACGCTAGAATTTGCAAGCTTCGCATTAGATATAGATCCCGCGAGCTTGTCTTCGCTGATAGATCCCGCAAGCTGCGCATTGGTGATCGTCCCAACCAGAGAGCTAGTAGGGTAAGCTGTAGCATCTGAAAGATTAAATGCCGGTGTATTATCACTACCACCAAGGGAGACAGAGACACCACCTAAAGAGATACTAGAAGAAGCAAGCTTAGAGACAGCGATCGCAGCTGAATTTGAGATCTGCGCATTAGAGATCCCCGCATCAGCAACTTTAACGCCTGATCCACTTACAGCTAGCGTGCTCCCATCAAGATTGACGCTTAAAGTCGAACCTGAGCGGCTTAAACCGTTACCCGCTTCAACAGCTCCAGCCCCTGAAAATTGGGTAAAGGCGAGGGCATTTGTGCCGACAACAGCGGCCCCTTTATCAGATGAGCAAACAAAACCGGCGTCAGCTTGCGTTGATCCCTGCTCAACAAAGACAAAAGCTCCGGCTGCATCAGCTCCATTTGCTAGATCATCAGTACGGGCCCATGCCCCTGCTTTACAAAGATATAGCCCGTTTTCGCTGGCCGTGCTCTGATTTTTTACAAGTACGCGCTCATCTGCGATAACACCAACGCCGTCGATCGTTTGAGTTCCGCTAAGCGTAATATTTGCAGTGGTAGCTACTTTAACGCTGTCTTTGATATCAAGGCCTTGAGCTACACTATCAACATAACCCTTGTTAGCCGCCTGAGCGTCAGCTGAGGGGGTAGCTACCTGTATAGTAGCAGAGGCGAAGTTGAAAGTTCCGCTTGATAGATCCAGCTTGGTGCTATCCACCTGAGCATTTGCGATCTGATTTTTTCTGATTTGTATAGCCATTTTTAGGGCTCCTATGTTTTGAGGTAATCGGCGATCAAGCTCTCNCCATTAGCNGGGGCGGCAAAGGANATNGTNAANCCCGATCCCGTTTCGGTTATNTCTGCTGAGCTTTGTCTGAGNCCATTATAGTAAATTTTNAAAGATCCAGCTTNAAAANTTTCAGAAATTACAAAGNTGGTTTTAGAGCCGTTGAGCTGGCTGCTNAAATCCTGNGATCCTTGCTCAGCTGCCGCTCCTCCACTGNTNCCCGTGCCCCCGTCACTATTAAACGCGCTAGCTATGCTCATGGGGCCTCCCATGTGATCGTTACCGTGTCAATGTCTAGTGTGCCCTGATCACTCTTTGCAAATATGTAAACGTTATCTGTATAATCTTGGCTCATTGTGGCGATAACATCCATTCTGATCAGCCCCGTAGCTCTCGTTGCTGTCGTCCTCCCCGTTTGCAGGGTAGTAACCGTCTCAGTAAGCATCATATGATCCCCGTCTGGATCTTCGCTGAAAGAGACGGTGATCTTTGTCGGGGTGCTATCCGCACTGAGATTAGAGCATAAAATTTGTATTAGGCTAATCTTTGCTAAAAATACCGAAGTACGCGGCGAAAATCCAAGATCCACCTGAATTTTTTTACTGTTGTCGTATGAGCTAGAAATGCCGCTAGCTCCTGCTGTTGATCTGCCGTAATTCATCCTCATATTATAGCTCCTGTTGTTGAGGTGTATAGAGCCAAAGTAACAAAAAAGAAACGAGGCCGCAATGAAGCGACCCCGCCAAGACCTCAAGAGGCCTTTACAACAGGAGAACAGCTAATAAGCTGTCCGATCGGCACCACCCGATCAGGTATACTCTATCAGATCCATTTTATTTTTCCAGCTTTCTGTCGCGATCTCTTTCCGGCAAAGATAAAAAAGCTTAATTACATCTTCGGTGTCTTTGAGAGCTGTATGAGAGCCCGCAAAATCCCAACCTAAAAAGAGGCGTATATTGTCCATGCTGCTACTCTTTAGGCCTATCGGGGCAAGTGCTGAGAGGGCTAAGCTTTTGGTGTCTATCAGGCCGATCTTAACCTCTTGATCAGGGTAATATTTTAAGAGCAGCTTTTTTATAAATCTTAGATCAAAACGTGGATTATGACCTACCATGATCACATCCTCGATCTTTAGCAGCTCTGATAGCTCCTTAGCCGCTTGCTCTTGTGTGATCGCTCCTCTCCATTTTTCGGGGCTGTAGCCGTTGATCTGCAGGGCTTTAGGGTGAGCTGTGCTGATATGTAGGGGCTTGACCTTTTGCTCTACTCTTAGCACCTCTTGATCGTTCTCATACAGTATAGCTGCGTACTCTATGATCTCATGGCGATCGGCACTTAGGCCTGTGGTTTCAGTGTCTAAAAATAATAATTTCATCCTTTCCTCTTGCTATTATAAACTTATAGGCTATAGTATCATATACACCACACAACAGGAGGACAATCAATGTCCAAACCCCCCAAACACCCGAAGCACGCCCGCCTTTATGCAGCTGATCTAGATCTGTTCTTTGATCTATCTCAAGCTGAGATAAAGGCGTTTCTGGCTCTTCGCTTCTCCGGATTTATCACCATTGAGCATGGCCGCATTATCAGCAAGTCAAGCTCAACGCAGGCCCAGCTAGCTCAAATGGTCGGCTGTTCAAGTGGAACGATGAGGCGGGGCATATCAGCCCTTAAGCAGCGCTTCTCTTCCTCCCCTGAGCTGGGCACTCTTGAAGTTAACCGCCGCATGGGATCAGCCGCGATCACGGTGCTCTCTATTAGCTTAGAGCCTGAGCTAGCGATTAGCTCAGAAGATGAGCTTACGAATAGCTCACAGGATGATCGCACGATTAGCTCAGGCCGTGAGCTAAATGTAAGCTCAGACATGCGTGAGCTAACGATTAGCTCAGACATGCGTGAGCTAACAGATAGCTCATCTAAGAGTGAGCTAAACTATAAAGCTTATAATAAAGATAATAATAAAATTATAAACCCATGGGATTTTGAAAAATGATAGACGATAGACAATATAGATACGGGCATGCTTTTCTTGAGGCGGTACTTCAAGCCGCTGAGATGTTTCAAACGAACTGGACGATTTTAAGCAGAAATGATCAGTGGTTGCACCAAATGCAGAACATCCTTAAGGCCTCATTTAGGGAGACAGCTCCCGAGGTGCTTTTAAAAGCTGCAGCTCATGTAGTCTCAACAAGCTGCCGCGAATTTCCCCCACCTGCGGGCATCCTCGTTAAAGAGATGAGAACCCACATGGGCAGGGCTAAGAGTAAAACACCCGCTTATAACCATTGTGATCAGTGCAAAGGCGGGCTTAGGCTAATCGCTTTTTGGAGAAGAGATCAGAGAGGTGATTGTGCTAAGCATGAGATCTATGCAGCTTGCAACTGCGAAGCTGGCCGGAAAAAACGAAGCTTAGGGGTTAGAGGGATCGAGCTGGCTTTAGAAGAGGCAGAAAACCTTGATCAACTTTTAAGCCCTGTCTGGTATCAACGATCCACAGAGGAGGATAGCCACCCTTTGAGCATGCATACTTGCCCTGATCATGAATGGTGGAACAAGAACTTTAGAGAGCGGAAGAGCAAACCATTAGCTAAAGTGCTATCAAGACTAACAAAAGAAATGATCGAAGAAATGGAGGAGAGAAATGCAGCGCATGCCGCATATCAGAGTAGTAGAGGCTATTAAGATCCGAGAATATGCGGAGCTAGCGATCCAGTCCCTAAAGGAGCTACTTGCTGACGGTGATCGCATGCTGGAGGAAGCTGTTAATGATCTTAGGGCGGGGGCGGAGGACGATGATCCACTACACGAGCTGATCCGTTATCTTTACTGGCATAGCGATCTTAGCCCAAAGAAGATCGGAGAGCTTACCGGACAATCAACAGAGAAGCTTTGTTATATAGCGGGCCCTCTTGTTTTTCTGGCCGCCTGTCCTCGCTGTAATAGCGAGTTTGTAGGCCGTAAAACCTCTAGAAATAGACAATGCGATCAGGTTTGTCCCAGTTGTCAGGCTGCAGATAGTCTAGAGGCTCACAGGGCCTTTTTGCTTGATTGGGAGGATACAAGGCATTTACCTCCAGAAGTAGATCGGGCGGGGTACTCTGCATATCTACAAAGCCCGATGTGGAAGGATCAGAGAAAGAAAGCCCTAAGAAGGGCCGGCTTTAGGTGTCAGGTATGCAGTGCTAAGGATCAGCGGCTTGAGGTACACCACAACAGCTACGATCGATTAGGGCGGGAGCTTATAGAGGATCTTTGTGTTCTTTGCTCTCCCTGTCATCGTAAGGTGCATAATCTAGATTAAAAGATCGGGCCTGCGGATCACGGTTACAGTTTTATTTCTGTTTTTCTTTGCTTGTTTATTTGCGGATTATATCTTGATAGGTAATAATCTAATTACACCAAACAACAGGAGTAAACATGAGTTTAAAAAATTGTAGTTGCCCATACTTTAACCCCGATCGTGATGTGCAAAGCTTTATCGATATAGGCAGAAATATATTTGTAGTCCTTCTCAATGATGGTCGGATCTTCGTTCTTAAAGATTGGGGCTTTTGGGGCCATGTTGGGGATAGCACCCTTAGAAAGGGCCTCTACTCAAATAGAGAATATGATCTTTCTGATCGTCAGATCGCCGCCTGCATCGAAGCAAAAGCTAAGCTTCTAGAGTAGACAAAAAGATCGCCCCTTCGGGGGCTTTCTTGATTATTTACTTGACATCTATAAACAGCACGATAATATA
>PABH01000073.1 GCA_002702705.1 Anaerolineaceae bacterium | reverse complement strand
CGTTAGGGATACCCTAACCTATATAAGGAAAGAAACAAGGGAGAAATTTTCTAGTTTCTTAGTAGCGAAGCGAAGCAATCTAAAATCACAGCTCAATAGATCGCGAGACCCCCTTGCGGGGTCTCGCGATGACAAAAAGAGCTAAACCAAAACTGACGTTATTTAAATTTTTTTGGTATTGGTCACAAAAAATGGCAAAAATGCAAAACATTAATATATCTTCTGCAATCATTGGAAAAAAGTTCATACCGAATTTCAGAATCACTTACCCCTAAATTCAGGCAGAAAGAATGGACTTCGTTCCCTTGACATATTTTATTATAAGTATATAATTAATTCGATAATTATCAATTTAAAACCATGGAGATTGTTATGAATGACGAAATGAAAATTCAGGAATTGTTGAATTTTTTTAAGGCGCTGGCGGATGCCAACCGCTTAAAAATTATTGGCCTGCTTGCCCAGCAGGATTTATCTGTAGAACAAATCGCGGAGATGTTAGGGATCAGTTCCTCCACCGTTTCGCATCACCTGTCCAAATTGAGTAAGACCGGATTGGTGAGTGCTCGGGCTGAAAGTTACTATAATGTTTACCATCTGAATGAGGAACGCTTGGAAAGTTTATCAAAGGAAATTCTTTCCAAAGAAACCCTGCCGGAAGTGACAGCGGAAATTGATTTGGATGCCTACGATAGTAAGGTGGTCCGCAACTACACCAATCCCAATGGAACCATTAAAGCGATTCCAACCCAGCAGAAAAAAATGCTGGCGATCTTAAAGTACGTTGTCCGCGATTTCAAACCCGATCGCACCTACAGCGAGAAAGAAGTAAATGAGATTTTGGAACGTTACCATGAGGATTATGCTTATTTGCGACGTGAATTGATTGAGTTTAAATTTATGGCGCGTGAAGCGGGAGGGAAAAGCTATTGGTTGTTGAAGGAAGAATAAAAAAACTGCGGAGATTTTGAAACCTCCGCAGTTTTATCAAGATAAATTGTCGTTTATAAATTTTTGCCATATTTCATCCGGCTGCCAGATTTTAAGCATATCCTGACGGGCAATTTCCTCGGTTTCTTTTAAGATGTTTACCCGGTAGAGGAAAATAAAGGCGGATACCCGCATATTTAATACACAATGCACAAAAATTTTTTTGTCCTGAAACTGCTGCATGGTTTCAAAAAACTGCTGCAGGTTTTTCCTGGTGGGTGCCTCCCAAATGACAGGGATGTGAATATACGTCAATCCTAAATCCGTAACGGTTTTTTCTTCATCCGGCAGCGCCTGAGGGGAATCTTTTAATGCCAGGTTAATCACCACGTGATAACCGGAATCCCTAAGCGAACCTAATTGGTTTTCGTCCGGTTGTCCGGCACTGGCCAGGGATTCCGAGATCGTTAAGAAATTGGTGATTTTTTGTAAATCAAGCGACATTATTCAGCCAGGATATTTTCGATTTCTTGTAGGCTTTCTTCAGAGAAACTCTGACGTTGGGTTCCTTTTACGATTTCTTCAATCTGGGAAGGCCGTGAAGCGCCAATTAATGCTGACGTCACAACGGGTTTCCGTAAGGTCCAATTGATCGCCATCTGCGCCATGCTTAAACCATGATCCTGGGCAATTTTATTTAATTTTTTGACCTTGTTAATGACCGGATCGGTAACGTGTTCGGGTTGTAAAAAGATGGATGGTTTAGCGGCTCGTGAATCTTCCGGGATACCGTTCAGATATTTATTGGTCAGCAGACCTTGCGCCAGCGGGGAAAAAACAATGCAGCCAACCCCATTATTATCCAACACCTTGAGAAGGCCGCTTTCAATCCAACGGTCAAACATATTGTAATTCGGTTGGTGAATGAGGCAGGGGGTGCCTAAATCGGCAAGGATTTTAATGGCTTTTGCGGCATCTTCAGCACGGTAGTTGGAAATTCCCACATACAGCGCCCGCCCACTGCGTACAATGAAGTCTAAAGCGCGCATGGTTTCTTCGAGTGGCGTATCCGGGTCTGGCCGGTGGTGGTAAAAAATATCCACATAATCCAGTCCCATTCGTTTCAGGCTTTGATCGAGGCTGGAAACCAGGTATTTCCGTGAACCAAAATCACCATACGGACCAGGCCACATATAATAGCCGGCTTTGCTGGAAATGATCATTTCATCACGGAAAGGGCGAAAGTCTTTTTGTAAAATTTGCCCAAAGGTCTCTTCTGCGCTGCCTGGCGGGGGGCCGTAGTTGTTTGCCAGGTCAAAGTGGGTGATTCCCAGATCAAATGCGGTTCGAACCATGGCTCGGCTGTTTTCGAGGGTGTCGACGCCACCAAAATTGTGCCAGAATCCTAATGAAACCAATGGTAATTGAATACCACTGCGCCCACAACGCCGGTATTGAATTTGTTCATACCGGTTTTCTTGTGGTTGGTAATATTGTGATACGGGTAAAACGTTCATAAATTCCTCCTTGTGGTGCAGTCAGTAGGGACTGCCCTTACCGTTTTTTCCGGGCGCGGTTTGCCCGGCGAATGAAGATAAGCTGTGCATTTTTAGCAGAGCGTCCATCCGGCGGTGATTGGCGTGTATAACTGCCATCCGATTTCATGATACGGGCTTTCACATTATCGTTTAAATAAACTTCAAGGATATTATTCCGCACTTGCCGTACCAGATGGCGGTACTCAATTGGGAATAAAATTTCCACCCGAGAGTTTAAGTTACGCGGCATTAAATCCGCACTGCCCATATAGAGTTTTTCATCCCCGCCATTGTGGAAATAATAAATGCGGCTGTGTTCCAAAAAACGGCCCAAAATGCTGATGACGCGAATATTTTCGCTTAATCCAGGGATGCCAGGGCGTAAGCTGCATATACCACGTATGATTAAATCGACTTTTACACCAGCCTGCGAAGCCTGGTAAAGTTTTTTAATGATGCGCGGGTCTACGAGTGAGTTCATTTTAAAAATGAGATGACCCTGGGTTCCGTTTAACTGGAGTTGGGTCTCTTGATCAATCATGGCTTCAAATTGCTCGCGTAAGTTAATGGGTGCGATCCACAATTTGCGATAATCTTTTTTAAGGGAGTAACCGGTTAAGTAGTTAAACAAATCGGTAGCATCTGCCCCGATATCGGGATCACTTAAGAACAGCCCCATGTCTTCGTATAAATTGGCAGTGATGTGGTGGTAATTGCCGGTGCCGAGATGAACATATCGCCGGATGTGCTCCCCTTCTTTACGGACCACTAAGGCAATTTTGCTGTGTGTTTTTAAGCCCACCAATCCATAGGTGACATGGACCCCTTCTTGTTCCATTGCACGGGCCCAACCAATATTACTTTCTTCGTCAAAGCGGGCTTTCAGTTCAACCAATACGGCAACTTGTTTGCCATAATCACGCCGGGCTTCCAAGAGGGTCTGAACGATGGGAGAATTTTTTCCCACGCGGTAAAGAGTCATCTTAATTGCCAAAACATTAGGGTCACGGGCTGCGGCCTTTAAGAAATCTATGACGGGGATGAATGAATCATAGGGATGGTGTAATAAAATATTTTCGGAACGAATTTTTGAAAAAACGGACTTAAAATCGGGTTCACCCGCCTTGCGAAACTGGTCACTTTTGGTTTGGTAAAATGGCGGGTCTTTCAGATGGGGTAGCTCCAGTTTGTGTAAATCCATCAGGCTGCGCATATTAAGCGGCAGAGCCATCGGGTATATATCTTTATCATCCATGTTTAAGTTGTCTGCCAATAAATTTTGGATGTGTTCGGGCATATCTTCATGCACCATCAGCCGCACGACTTTCCCAAACCGGCGGCTGCGAACACTTTCCTCCATTGATTCCAAGAGATCGGATGCTTCCAACTCCTGTAAGTCAAAATCCGCGTTGCGTGTTACGTGGAAAGGGTAGGCTTCTTGAACATGAACACCGGGAAAAAGGTGCTGTAGGTTTGCACCAATTAAATGACTGAGCCAGACAAAATAATGGTGGCGTGGCAAAGAACCGTCTTTACGATAAGCGCCGGAAGAACGTTTGATCGGAACCAACTGCGGTAAAGAGGCCGGTACTTTAACACGGGCAAAATGTTCTGTGCCTTCTTCATCTTCAATGGAAACAGCCAGATTTAAACTGAGGTTCGAGATGTGGGGAAATGGATGACCGGGATCAAACGCCAGGGGCGTCAGGGTTGGAAAAACCACTTCATGAAAATATTCATTGGCAAAATTTCGTTGGCGCTCTGTTAATTCTTCATAATTTAGGATATGAATCCCAGCCTTATCCAGCAGCGGCACAATCGTATTTCGCCAGTAATTTCTTGCTTCCGTCATCAAGTTTTTGGAAATCTTGCGAATTTCCGTTAATTGTTGGATTGGGGTCATCCCATCTTTGGTTAAGGAAAAGAACCCTGCATCGTGCTGCATACTTAAGCCGCCAACCCGAACCATAAAAAATTCATCCAGGTTGGAACCCAAAATGGAGAGGAATTTAACTCGTTCTAATAAGGGATTACTTTCGTCTTGTGCTTCTTCAAAAACACGGTACTGAAACGACAACAATCCCAATTCGCGATTTATATAATACTTAGGGTTATCTAAATCGGCGACTAAGACTTTGTTATGTTTGGTCTCGATTGTGGTTTCAGCCATGATCTTCCTCCAGAATAAGGACGGTTAATTTTTAGTTTTTTGCACTGCCCCCGTAATCATCAGCAGGATTCCCAGTGCCAAGCTGCTTATTAATATTATACCGACTGTTTTGTTATTAAAAATCATGATCTGGCTAATCCCAGCCGTCGTTTTTGGGGTTTCAGTAACCGTTTCTGTTACCGCGGCTGTGATTTCCACTTGTGGTGTCGGTGTCCCTGTGGGTAATTTTGTACGGGTGGCTGTAGGCGCCATTTGGGTGGGCGTGCTCGTTGGGATGACAGTGCCCGTCGGCTGCCCTGTAGTTTCCGTGATATTTGGATCTGGTGTGGCAGTAGCTTCTCCGGCCACAACAATTATTTTTTGACCGGTATAGATCGTGGGTGTATCTCCGGAGAGATTGTTCAAACGCACCAAATCCGCAATTTTTGTGTCATATGCAATGGCAATACTCCAAAGCGATTGACCGGATTTTACTTCATGGATTACCGCGCCACCCGGGTTCGGGGTGGCCGTTTGAACTGGGATCACGATTTGTGAAATTGGTGGTGTGTTGGTGATGGCTGGTACTCCAGGTTGGCTGACGCTGGTCGGTGCAACATAACTACTACCTCCACCGACGTATGCTGCATGCACAATATACCAAACGCGCCCATTATATTCTGTCACACCAGCACCAATATGAGTGTATGCCGGGTTGACCACTGGAATCATGTGGGATTCATCAGCCCATACCTGTTGGATACGGTCAATCGTCATGGGGCCAATGGCAAAATTTTCTGTAGCCCAAACCTTTGCGCCGCCGCCGAACCCGGCAGCCTGCACACGTTCACTGACACCGCCAATATGCCAATGCAGATCGTTAACGGCCATGGTGTCGGAGGTGCTCTGAGCGGTAGCCATTAAGGTGCTGTCTACCGTTAAGGCTGGCAAACCCTGCCCGACCCGTAAGCCGTTGATCAGATTAATTAAATCCTGGGCAGAAACTTCTTGTAGGGGCGCAGCGCTGCCTGTTGAATTCGGAGGAAAAACCCACCAAAAACTGGTAATCAGGATTACTGTAAATAAAATCTGAAGCTTTTTCATAATTTTTAATTATACCGAATCATCGGTTTTTGTGTTCTTTTGATGCTTCCTTTAACATGGCTGTTCGCAAAGTAGCGCTGTAACGATCTCTTTGAGCCATACATAACAATTCTTGTTTATCTACTTTGTAATTTGTCATGTTCCTTTAAAATAGCATAAAACTTGCAAGAAAAGAGTATTGCTTGGTATAGTTAAATTGGTATTATTCCGACTTAACTTGCTCAAATTCGTTTATTTGTGCATAATAAAAAAAGTCTAAGCAATTTACCGGGAAGGTGTCTATGTCATCAAAAATGTTATATGAAGCCATTGCCTTAGTACGTGCGGGGAACAAAGATGATGCGCGTCAGATTATTTTTGAAATTTTAAGGGTGGACCCACAAAACGAAATCGCGTGGATGTGGCTGGCGGAAACACTTTCCTCAGACCGCGACCGTTTAAATGTGTTAAAAGCCAGTTTAAAATATAATCCGGATAGTAAAATCGCCAATATGGCTATTGAGAAAATGCGGGAAAAGATGGAAGAGGACGGAGTGGATTTTAATGAAGCCGAATCTCCATTTTCCTCGGAACCTGGTTATGATCCGCTGCAGGCCAATCGCACTGGTCATACTGGGGCATTGATCGGTTTTGATGGATCGTTTATTCTTTCAGAGGTCTCAGATTTTGATGAGATTATCGATTTGCGTTCACCACAGGATGGTGAACTTGATTTTATGAATACAATGATTGATGAAAACGAATCTATTCCCGCTTCACCTATAAATGAGGAAGGTTTCGATACTGCGTCGGAATCACCCGAAGAAGAAGTGGATTTTTCGAGAATATTTAATCAGGTTGAGGATGAAACCGTTGAACCGGAAGAAAACGGAACCCTCGAACCTGAATCTATTTTAGATGAAGAACCGGAGAATGAAGAGGTAACCTCATCTGAGCCTTCAGATGAATTGGCATTCGAGCCGGATCTAACAGAGTTGTTGGCGGAAGAAGATATCTTTATGCCAGCCGAAGAAGAACCAGATTTGGACAGCCGGTTAAATTTTAATGAAGGCAGTTCAGACGAAACGGATGATATTAACCTCAACTTTAATGAAAAAATAGATATCCCTGAGGAAGATCTAATTGATTTGGATGCGTTAAGTCCGGAGGAATTGGGATTTGACCAAAAGGATCAACCCGGTGAAACAACCCGTGAAGATATCGCTGAATTGGAAGCGTTATTAGAAGAAGAAGATTTGGTGGAAGAAAAAGTGCTGGAAAGCACGGTTGCAAAAAATAAAATCCGGCGTAAAAAACAAGATCGCCGAGCGGCCATATTGATAGGTTTTATGTTTGTTTTTATTGCAGCCTTGTGTGCTGTAGCTGTGTTTGTAATTTGGAATTACTCCAATCAAAATCGCCTGGCAGCCTTCCAGCCCACTTCGACCATCTTTCCTACCAGCACGGATATGCCGACCGCAACACTTGAACCAACCGCGACCATCACACCCACTCCAAAACCAACGGCGACCCCTACTTTGACGCCTACCCCGACCAAAATCGTCCCTTTGAGTGAATTGGCCATTTCCGCTGCGGGGATTGAGAATTTGAGTTTACGGTTAAATCAAACAATTGATGACTCGTTTTACACTTCGCTGGACGGCAGCCTGGCTGCCATTACAGATGGTGGGGATGTGCGGGTGTATGATGTTGCCCGAGGTAAGGAAATTTATGCACTCAGCGCACATGATCGTGCCATATCAGATGTCGTTTTTTCAAACGATAATCGTTACATGGTTACCGGTGCGGTTGATTTTACGATTCGGTTGTGGGACCTGGAACTTGGTACCCAAACCGGTTATACCTTGAATGCGGAAGCCATTAATCGCATCTATACGATGGAAAATGCAGCCAGTTTCCCGCGGGATGTGACTGTCGATTTTTCACCGGATGGCAGCACAATTGCGGCAGGAACATTTGGCATTATCAGTATTATTGATGTGCCAACCGGCCTGACACGCGGAACATTTGCCTTAACCAATGAAGAAATAAATCTGGCTGTTTGGAATAATGAAAATCTACGTGGTTTTGATGTGCGATTTAATGAAAATGGCTGGGTGTTGACTGCCGGTATGAGCAAACTGCTGGTTGGGCTCGATACCCTGGATGCCACCCTGTTATATCGTTACGAGTTAGGTGAACAAGCCATCCTCAATTTTAATGAAAACCGGGTTTACTTTGCCGAACAAGATGCGGGCGGTATTTCGATCCGAATGATGGATAGTGGCGAAATCACGACGGGCTTCGGCGGTAAAGGTACAGACGAACAGCCACTGCCTTCTTACGATGTTTCTACCAATTGGGAACGGGTGGCGATTGTCTCCGGTGATGAAGAAAATCAACCGCAGCTTTCCGTTTGGGATGTGTTTGTGGACTGGAATATTATCAATTTCCCTGGTATTTGTGAGGATGATATTTGCCGCGCACCCGCCTTTTCTCTTTCTTCTGATGGCAAATTGATTGCGGTAGAACTTGAAGGGCAAGACGATAAAAATGATTTACAGGTTATTAATTTGGATGGCCTGAATGAACTGCATCGTTTCTCTGGTTTACAAACCGGTGTGCTCTCAGTCGATATTTCTCCTACGGGTAATTTAATCAGTGCGCTGGACGAGGCAGGTGTATTACACGTTTGGGATTTGGAAATTGGTGTTGAACGGGCTGCTATCCAAACCAATGATGCTGAGTTTATTCAATTTTCCAACAACGGGCAATTCTTATTTGCCTGGAATGATGATATGTTATGGGCCTGGAGCCAACCTTTGCCACCCCCGGATAACGCCTTCCCCGGGATTCAATATGAACAATTGGAAAACTGGCTGTTGGGGCAGGGTGATGGTATTCGCTGCCGGGTAGGCGATTTGAATACGGAAACCAATTGGCAGCAAGTGGAATGTACCAAAGAGTTAGAAACCTATAGCGTTGTCACCAGTTATTATCTGGATGAGGATGGTTATCTGTTTGAATTGGAACATGACCTGATCTTAGGGGAAGATGTGGTTCTGGATGAAGAAATCATCGCAGATTTTGCTTATTTTGGCAGTATGAACTATACTGGTGCCCAGCCAGAAGCCGCCACACAATGGATCAGTGAACAAATGCCAACATTGGCAGAGGTCGGATCACAGGTCGAAACAAGTTTTGGAGCGATTCGTTTCCTTTTCTCTCGAACAGAAACCGGATATAAACTATATTTGGTCGTACCAGACGCGGCTTCCTAAACCATTAAAACTTTGATAAGATAACACCGGACAATTTTTGTTCGGTGTTTTTTTATTGTTATATCGGAGGTTTTATGATCAAACTTAATGAACAGCCAGAAACCAAGCAGTTTTTGGATTATTTATCAGAATGGTATGAAAATTTACCAGCAGAAAATTTGGAACAACTGTTACAGCAGCCGGAAAAAGCAGCCATCCTTTCCGTTGATGTCTTAAAAGGGTTTTGTTCTGTAGGACCATTATCCAGTCCACGAGTAGGGAAAATTGTGCAACCCATTGTGAGACTGATGTCTCAGGCTTGGGGCTTGGGTTTACGGCATATTATCCTTAACCAGGATACACATGAACCCGATGCCGTTGAGTTTAATTCCTGGCCCCCACATTGTGTGCGCGGAACCGAAGAAGCCGAAACTGTTTCTGAAATTCGTGCGCTGCCCTTTTTTAAAAAGATGGTTATTTTTGAGAAAAACTCCATAGCCAGCGGAATGAGCCCGGAATTAAATCAATGGCTGCTCGAGCATCCCGAAGTGGAAACCTTCATTGTGGTTGGTGATTGTACGGATTTATGCACATACCAATTGGCGATGTGGCTGCGCCTTGAAGCGGATTCCAATCAAAAACAGCGGTTGGTGATCGTACCGGAAAATTGCGTGCAGACCTATCATCTCTCCACACAAGAAGCGTTGCAGATTGGAATTATGCCTCATCCCGGAGATTTTACCCACCTTGTATTTTTAAATCATATGGTATTAAACGGGATTAAGGTTGTGGCTTCGTTGGAATAAGGATTGGTGTATTAATGAACTCAGGGGCACCACACTGGATGCCCCTGAGTTGGATTGTTTTTATGGGGTAGGGTTCTTCCAATAATTCATTTCGTCCACGCCAATCGTAAATTGATCGGTCTGGCGGGCCCCAACGAAGATGCCAAAACTGCCTTCGGTAAAGGTGCCATCTTTGACTTCGGTAAGTAATACGCCGTTTACATAGAGGATTAAGCGGTCCCCAACAGCCATAATGCCGAGGGTGTTCGTTTTATTGCTGCCTGTTTGAATGGCGGAATTGCTTGTCCAGTTAACATGAGTGGTCATCTGGCCTTTATCACCGACAGTCTCATCCCATTCACGCAGACTGTATTTGCCATCACAGGTTACCCCGTATAAATAACCTCGGTTGGCTTCTCGCGCAACGGGTACCCGGAACATGATGCCGTACCGGTCATCTCCGCTGCATGTGCCGGTGGAAACCTTCATTTCAATATAAAAATTGTTCAATTTGGGGGTGGATGCCAAACGCCAACCATCGGTTGTCGTATTACCGGTTAGATAAAGCTTGCCATCCTTAAAATCGATATTGGTATATGTATTTTCACCCGTTGGCCAGCCGGCACCATCGTCCATGTTGTCCGTCCAGTCCGGTGTGCCCAATTTGGAACGCGGATCGCTGGGCGGTGGGGTGAAGCTGGGCACCAGGGTTAAACCTGGAGTAGCCGTGACGGGTACCTCGGTCAGGGTGGGTGTGGCTGTTGCAACAACTTCTTCAGCGGTGGGTTGCTGTTCGGTGGGAGCCTGGGTAGATTCCTCTGTTGGGGGAATATTGGTAGCTGCTTCAATGGGGGTTTGGGTAGCTTCCGGAATATCCTTATCCCCCGCCTCTGGTGTTGCGGTGGGTAATGGCGGCAGTTCATCTGTTGGCAGTGCACTAGTCGGAGCAGGCATATCGGTTAGAATTTGCGCTACGCGGGTTGCCATTTCGTCGTCTGAAACCGGTGGTGGTTCACTCGGGTTTTGGGTGAAAGTACAGGCGGTTAAGACCAATGTGGTTAAGATGAAAAAAATAAAACTTATTTTAAGATTTCGAGGCATTGGGAAACTCCTTTCTGAATTACAAACAAAGCTCAATATAGTAAAGACGTTTCACTGGGGATAATGGTTCCCAACTCAGCTTTTGTATCCAATTGTCCTTAAGAAGTTTTTTCGCCAATTGATGTCTTCTTGTTCTTCAATACCTTGTGGCTTAAACCCGTCAATTACACCCAAAATACCGCGTCCCAATTCTGTTTCGGCGATGACCACTTCGGTTGGGTTGGCGGTGGCGCAGAACAGGTTCACTACTTCGGGCACACGATTAATAGCCGGAATAATATTGATTGGGAAATAACCTAACCCAAGAAATAAAATAAAACTATGTCCGGCGGCGATTTGACTGGCGTTCTTTTTGGCTAATTCCACCAATACGTCATCTGTGCCGCTGTGACGGATAAGGCATTTTCCAGAGGCTTCACAAAAAGCAAGTCCGAATTTAATGCCGGGTACCGCACTCACCAAAGATTCGTGTATATCTTCAATCGTTTTAATAAAATGCGCCTGGCCTAAAACGAAGTTGATGTCTTCGGGTTTATCAATTTTTACGGTTGAAAGTTCCATCATTTCCTCCTGTTATCATTTGGTAAATCTTTCTTTTTATTACTTCCATTATAGCCATTATGCCATAATTTTGTAACAACCGTTCAATATTTTGTCCATGCCTGTTTTCGGTGCTTATGTATGGGGAGGATTTAACCACCAATTCACACGAAGTGACACAAAAAAGTATCCAACCTCAAGACTTTTGGTCTGCAAGCTGGATCGTGGGCAGGGGCAAGATAATATAAGTGAAATCTTCATGGCAGGTTTCATTTCGTGGTCTATTCTTTCCGCAAACGTTTTGGTAACAGCAAATTATGGTGAAGCGATCTGTTCTATTAAACTCCTGCTGCGAAACAAGGTGAGTTAGGGTAAAATAGGGAGGGTTTACTGAAAGGAATGGTTTCATTTTGTTTGAATTGGTTTTTTTAGGCACGTCAGCATCCGCACCTTCGATAAAACGAAATTTACCAGCGTTACTTGTAAAAAGAGATGAACATCGTTTTTTGATTGATTGTGGAGAAGGCACACAACGTCAAATTTTACAGGCTGGGGTGGGGTTTAAACGACTCAATAAAATCCTGATTACCCATGGTCATCTTGATCATATTTTAGGCTTGGCTGGGCTGCTCTCCACGTTACTGCGCTGGGAAACAATGGAAGATTTGGTGATCTACGGCGGTAAGGCTGCCTTAAACCGAATTCAAGATCTGGTATACGGCGTGGTTTTACGTGGTGCACAGGCTCCCATCAACCTCGATTTGGTGCCTTTGGAAGAGGGGGTTTTTATCGATGAACCCGATTTTACAGTTACCGCCATTCCGGTTTTTCACCGAGGCCCCGACAATTTGGGTTATATCTTTCAAGAAAAGGGCCGGTACCCTTTTATGCCGGAAAAAGCAGAAGCATTAAATATTCCATCCGGACCGTGGCGTAGTGATTTGGTTGCCGGAAAAGCGGTCACGCTGCCTGATGGTCGTTTGATTCAGCCTGAACAAGTGTTGGGACCGTTTAAAGCAGGCACCCGGCTGGTAGTTATTGGTGATGTAGGCGATACCAGTAATTTAATCACTTATGTGGATCAAGCCGACACATTGGTAATGGAAGCCACCTATTTGGAATCAGAAGCGGATATGGCTCGTCAGTTTGGTCATATGACGGCGAAACGAGCAGCTGAATTGGCAAAACAGTGTGGGGTTAAAAAATTGATCCTGACCCATGTTTCCCGCCGTTACCGAGAACGCGATATTTTGCAGGAAGCCCAAGCCGTCTTTCCGGATACAATCATTGCGCGTGATTTTGATACCTTTCAGATTCGCAGGGACTAGCTGTTCATTTATATTAACGTTAGTTTTGGTTTAGCTCTTTTTGTCATCGCGAGACCCCCTTGCGGGGACTTGCCCCCTTGCGGGGTCGAAGCGATCTGTTGAGCTGTGATTTTAGATACCCAAAGGGGTAGACTCTTGCTTCGCTTCGCTCGCAATGACATTTACATAAATTAGATCGTTATCCAAAACTCAGGTAATATTAAATATTCTGACACAGCATGCATGATCAGGGGTTTAGAAAAATGATTTGGCTTAGTGATCAATTAAAAACAGCCAAATGGATTAACTTTGGCTGTTAGGTATACAACTCGAAAATGGTTTGTGTTTAGTCTTCGGGAAGGTATGTGTAATCGTAGGGGTCAATATCCGCGACGGAATTGACAATATGGGTTGGCACGTAAGGATAATAATTGACATCTTCACGCCGGGTGATGCCGGAAAGTACGAGAATGGTGTCCATCCCGGATTGAACCCCGGCAACCATATCCGTGTCCATTCGGTCGCCGACCATGATCGTGGTTTCTGAATGCACACCCAAATAATTGATAGCGGTTCGCATCATCAATGGATTTGGTTTGCCAACATAAAAGGCTTTTTGTCCTGAAGCCGATTCGATCAGAGCTGCCAAAGCGCCTGCCCCCGGTACAATCCCTCTTTCGGAGGGACCGCTGGCATCCGGATTGGTGGCGATAAACCGTGCTCCTGCGGCGACCAGCCGGATTGCCTTGGTGAACGCTTCCTGATTAAGGGTATCTGTTTCTCCGAGCACCACGTAATCAGGTTCGTGATCCGTAATAATATATCCCAGATCGTGTAGGGCGGTGGTAAGGCCGCTTTCCCCAATCACATAGGCTTTACCTTCCGGACGCTGGCTGTGCAAAAAACGGGCTGTGGCCAGAGCGGAGGTAAAAATCGATTCGGTGGGAATATCTAAACCTGTTGTTTTCAGGTGGTATGAAAGATCCCGTGCGGTGTATTTAGAATTATTAGTTAACACCAAAAATTTTGAACCGGCTGCTCGTAAACGATCAATAAAATCATTGGCGCCAGCGATCATGGTGTTGCCTTTAATCAGGACACCGTCCATATCAATTAAAAAATTTTTTGGATTTTGATTCATAGTTTTCTTTCTTTTTTTATTTTCTCTATTTCGATTATACCAACGATTAAATTAATTTTTTCAAAAAAAGGTTATCTTTTTGTTAACGATAAACTGGATGGATTAACTCAAAATTCAATGGAAAATTTGACAGGATTTTTTGATTGTGATACTATTTGCTTTACAATTTAATCAATGCCCCAAAGGCACTCTTATCCAGAGAGGTGGAGGGATCCGGCCCTGTGAAACCTCGGCAACCAAAAGAATCGAAAGATTTTTTAAGGTGCCAAATCCGGCAGAAAAAAATTCTGGAAGATGAGAGGCAGCTCCTAGAAACACCAACTTGATTGCCCCTCGCCAACAGAAGGGGCAATTTTTATTAACGGAGGCACATTTTATGAATACCACTTTTATGAACGCAGCCAAATATCTCTTCACTTCCGAATCCGTGACCGAAGGTCACCCGGACAAGATGTGTGATCAGATTAGTGATGCCGTTCTGGATGCTTGTTTGGAACAGGATCCTCGTTCACGTGTTGCTTGTGAAACAGCAACAAAAACCGGTTTTGTGATGTTATTAGGTGAAATTACCACCAATGGGTTTGTCGATTTTGATAAATTGGTGCGTAAGGTTGTTCTTGACATTGGTTATGATGCCAGTGATAAAGGTTTTGATGGCAATACTTGCGCTGTGCAGGCTGCCATTGCCCAACAGTCCGGTGATATTGCGATGGGTGTTGATAAAGCCCTGGAAGCAAAATCCGGTGAGATGACGGAAGAAGAAATTGAGGCGATTGGCGCCGGGGATCAGGGTATGATGTTTGGTTTTGCATGTAATGAAACCGATGCCCTTATGCCAATGCCGATTTACCTGGCACATAAGTTAACCTTACGTCTGACCGAAGTTCGCAAAAATGGCACCCTACCGTGGCTGCGACCTGATGGGAAAAGCCAGGTTTCGGTTGAATATCGCAATGGGAAACCTGTGCGAATTGATAATGTTCTCATCAGCACCCAACATGCCCCTGAAATTTCTCAAGCAGAAATCCGGGCAGCAATCATTGAACATGTGATTAACCCCGTTTTACCGCAAGAATTGGTAGACGATACTTTAAAGATTTATGTGAACCCAACTGGCCGATTTGTTATCGGTGGCCCCATGGGCGACGCCGGTGTGACCGGGCGGAAGATCATTGTGGATACATACGGTGGTATGGGGCGTCATGGCGGCGGTGCATTCTCGGGGAAAGACCCGACGAAGGTGGACCGTTCCGCAGCCTATGCAGCCCGTTGGGTAGCAAAAAATATTGTTGCCGCTGGTTTGGCAGAACGCTGTGAAATTCAAGTTGCTTATGCGATCGGGGTTGCCCATCCGTTAAGCGTCAACGTAGAAACCTTTGGAACAGGCACCATTGATGATGAGAAGATTGCGGAAATCATTTCCACCGTCTTTGATCTTCGACCGGGTGCCATCATCCGTGATCTTGATCTGCGCCGCCCAATTTACCAACAGGTGGCTGCTTACGGGCATTTTGGACGCAACGACCTTGACCTGAGCTGGGAACGCACCAATCGGGTTGATGAAATTCGTAAGGCTGCTGGTCTGTAAGATTTTGTTTGTGTGTTTGATTATTTACCCCTGGAGAAATCCAGGGGTATTTTTTTACGCAGGGATCTCGATTTCACCGGATGTCACCTTTTCCGTGCTGCCTAACGAATAGCCCTAAAAATAAACATGTTTTCTGTAGAAAAAATATTCTAAATATGTTAAAATGGGGACAACTACCGAATAGGAGAGACGCATGGCTGAAGCATTAAAAGATATGTTTTTTAAGGAAATATTTTTCGAAACATTATGTAGTGAAATTGTGAATATTCTTCCTTCGTTTGATCGGGATCAGTTTCTAACAGAGATTTATGCGGAGGGGTGGGAAAACCGCGCGTTAAAGGATCGCATGCGCCATACAACGCTGACCTTGCATCAACGAATGCCCAAGGACTTTCGGGATGCGCTGGATATTCTTTATCAACTTTTACCACGTTTGGAGTCATTTGGTTTTGAAAAGATGATCTTCCCGGATTACGTCGAATTGTATGGTCTGGAAGATTGGGAAGCGGCTTTACCCGCGTTTGAAAAATTTACCCAATCTATGAGTGCTGAATTTGCGGTGCGGCCATTTATCATTCAAGATCAGGAACGTATGATGGCACAAATGTTAACCTGGTCCCAGCACGAAAATCCACAAGTACGCCGTTTGGCAAGTGAAGGCTGCCGGCCGAGGCTGCCGTGGGCAGTAGCTCTACCTGCTTTACAAAAAGATCCCAGCCTTATATTTCCAATATTATCAACGCTGATTCGTGATCCGGAAGAAACCGTGCGTCGAAGTGTGGCGAATAATTTGAATGATATCACCAAAGATCATCCCCAAGCGGTGGTGGATTTCTTAAAACCCTATCAGGCAGAAAACACGGCAGAAATAGCCTGGATTACCAACCATGCCTTACGTTCCTTATTAAAAGCGGGGTTTCCTTCTGCCTTGGCTATGCAAGGATATGGGGATATTTCCGACCTGCGATTTGAGAATTTTGAAATAAACTCAAACCATATACCCTGGGAAGGCAGCCTTGAATTTTCCTTTTCAATTACCTCAGAGGCGGACGAACCGCTGGATGTTTTGGTCGATTATGCAATTTGTTTTTTGAGAAAAAATGGAAAACAAAGCCGGAAGGTGTTTAAGCTGACAAAACGAACCATACAACCCGGCGAGACCATCCTGTTAAAACGGAAACATTCATTTGCTCCAATAACCACCAGGGTTTACTACCCAGGCGAACAAGCAGTCGAAGTGCAGTTGAATGGTGAAACGGTGGGTCGGATGGATTTTAATTTAATGCCAGAGTAGGGTTTTTAACTCAATCCGATAAGATTCTGTGTGTTACCCTAACCACCAGGGATGGAACCAGAAGTTGTTGTCATTTCAAGTGCATATAGACGTTAAATAAGAGCGGTTTTGAAACCTTATTGTTCTGACTTCGATGTTTGTACTGTGAGTTCTTGAGGTTGGCAGGTTTCCCAAAACCGAGATTTTGAACTTTAGGTTAGCAAGAAAAAGGGTTAATGATGTTATGAGTCTCGCTGCTTAAGCAAGAATTTCATCTCGGTTTTTGTTTTTTGGGCATTCCTTTGGTTAATTTACATCTTGGGCGGAAAGTGCAGACCTTGAGCTGGATCCTTGCAAAAGATGCACGCTTTTATCCTGGCAAAACTTGCCCTCAGTCTGCTTTGTTATCCAAAAATCTCGAGGTCGGGTGCCCTACTAATATCCATCATCTGCCGGTGGGGCAACCGGACCGTAATCCAGCACTTCCCGTACGTTGGAATGCGGCAGGGGCGGACTGATAATACCCTTGTCTTCCAGGGTATCGATCATGCGGGCGGCGCGGGTATACCCTATGCGTAAGCGTCGCTGCAGCATGGTAATGGAGGCGCGTCCTTCGCGGCGTACCAGGTCGGTTGCTTCTTTGGTGAGCGGGTCATCATCTTCTTTTTCCATATCTTCAAACAATGGTGTTTGTTTTAAGGAGGAAACTTCTGGTAAGGTGTCAATATCCACACTGGGTTCCGAGGAAGCTGGCATCCCGGCGGCAATGTTCATGGCCTGTAATTTCCAATAATCCACGGTACGAGCAATTTCCTGATCGGTAATAAAAACACCTTGCAAACGGACCGGCGCAGGGGCATCCGGCGCTTGGAAAAGCATATCACCGCGGCCTAACAACCGTTCAGCACCGGGTTGATCCAAGATTACCCGACTATCAACATTGGAAGCGACAGCAAAGGCTACCCTGGCAGGGAAATTGGCTTTGATGAGACCGGTAACCACATCGGTAGAAGGACGCTGGGTTGCTAGAATGAGGTGAATACCCGTAGCACGGGCCAATTGTGCCAGGCGCGTCAGGCTTCGTTCGGTTTCATCAGGCGCAAGCATCATCAAGTCTGCCAGTTCATCAATCACCACCACCATATAGGGCAGTTTATCAGGAAATTTTTTGTTGTAATCTTGCAGGTTGCGGCAGCCGACTTGTGAAAACCGGTGATAACGGGCATCCATTTCACGCTGCACCCACTGCAAAGCGCCGACCACTTTTTCGGTATCGGTGATTACCGGAGCCAGCAGATGGGGAATATTGTTATAACCGGTTAATTCTACACGTTTCGGATCAACCAGGATCAAACGAAGCTCGGCAGGGGTATTGTTCAATAATAAACAACATAATACGGAATTAACACACACCGATTTACCGGAACCGGTTGTACCGGCAATTAACATATGCGGCAGGCTAGAGAGGTCCGATGCGGCAGGTTCTCCGGAGACATCCATTCCCAAAGCAAAACGAAGGTTGGATTTCTTTTTGGCGAAGTTTTTGCTTTCCAAAATTTCTAGCAGGGTGACCCGCGCCGATTCCGGATTCGGGACTTCGATACCGATGTAATTATGCCCCGGTACCGGTGCTTGAATACGAATGCGTGGTGCAGCTAAAGCCAGTGCCAGATCATCGGCTAGATTGGTAATCTTGCTGACCCGGACGCGAGTACGTCCTTTACGGTTTTCAATGAACTGCGGTTCCACACCAAATTGGGTGATGGTAGGGCCTCGTTTGATTTCGACTACTTTTACCGGTGCGCCAAACGATTCAAGCGTTTCTTCGATTAACATTGCCCGCTCTTTATCGCCATTGTCTTCTAAACTAACAACATCAGCTGGATCAAGAATGGTTTTTATATCGGGCAGAACCCATAGGTTCGCTGAGGGTCCCTGGGTAACAGAAGGTTGTGGACCGGGATCGACGGCGGCAGGTTCAACATCGGCCTTCCGACCTGCAGTTTGTTTTTTTCGGACTGGCCCCGACGTACTTGCTGCAATCTCTTCACCGATCTCTTCCGTATATTCATCTTCTGTCTCCGGATCGGGTAAGTCTTCCAGAGACTGGACGACTTGATCGGTCCGTTTGGCACGAATAGCAGAAATCCGCTCTAATCGTTTCGCTTCTCGCCGTTCTGCTCGTTTTTGTTGATACAGCTCAAGCGCTGGTTGGATTTTTCGGAATAGATCCGGGATGGAAACATCGAATGTTAAACCCAATGCAATTAACAGCCAGGCAATTAAAACAATGACCGCCCCCGATAGACCGAGGCCGTTAACTAACGATTGTTCAAAAAATGCACCGATTAATCCCCCGCCCTGACCATTTTGTGCCAGTTCCCAACCACCGCTGCTTAAAAGATGCAGCCAGGCCAGGATATTTAAATAAAGGATGATGATCCCGGCTACTCGTTCTGCGGAAAAAAGAGGGAGCTTTTCAACATTTCGTAATACCAGCCAGATGCCAATAATTAACAAAGCGATTGGCAGGATAAACGTTCCCCACCCTGCAATTTTTGAAATGGAAGATACCCACCACCCTGTGACATTACTGCGTTGTTTTGAAAGCAGACTGAGGATAGTTAAGAAACCTAACACAGCCAGCACGATACCGAGTACATCTAACTTTCTTTCATTTGAAATGCTGTTCCACTGCCAGGCTGGGCGCGTTTTTTTACTGCTTTTGCTGCTTTTTTTAGATTTAAATTGTGGCAGGGAAAACCCACCGCGTTTTGGGCTTGGTTTTCTGGAGCGTGAAATCGTCCGTGTTGGTTTTTTACGGCTGGTTGGTTTATTCGCCACGTACTTGCCTCCAATTTACCGAATGATTGTTCTAATTATATCAAATTTAAATCGGTATTTGTGGATAGAAGGGATGCAGGTTTCAATCCATCTTTCCTAGTACTTTTTTCGTGGCTTGAAAAGCGAGCGGTGGCAGGTCAGAAAGTGGAAAATAAGCCGCTTCATCGGCATCATCACCGGCCTTTAACAGACCTCCGGTAACTTCGGCGCGATAAACAATGACCATATCGGCCCCACGATGGTGTTCCCGCCCACCGATGACATCCACCAGCCCGGTGATTTTTACAATCAGACCGGTCTCCTCCAGGCATTCGCGGATGGCGGCATCTTGGGGGTCTTCATAGGCATTTACAAAACCAGCCGGTAATGTCCAGGCACCTTTGTGCGGTTCAAAAATTCGCCTCGTTAATAAAACGGAGCCATTTTGTTGGATTAACACAGCGGCTGCCACTTTTGGATCTTCATAATGTACCCAATGGCAATTAGGACAGGCAGGATGAAGTTCGCCATAGATTGTTTTTTCTTCCACAGCTGAACCACACATCGGGCAGAATCGGATTACAGGTCGTTCGTGATGGTTCACAACGACTGCCTTCGGGAAAGCCATAAGGCTGCTAATGCGGTGCTAATCGTCAGTATACCTAATCCAATTTGAAGGAAACGAATGGGTGGAATCTGGTTTTGCTGTTTTTGATAAGCCTGGTTTTCTTGTTCAAGGATTTCAAAAACGGTTTGATTATAGGCTTCAGTTTCTTCTTCCGAGGGGATCCCCAGGATCGGGCCTGTGCCCCTGATTGGTTCTTGCATGGTTTTTGGGGCGATCTCTGCAGGCGATTCTTCTTCAATGATTGTTGTTGGTGGAAGATCCATCACGGGTTCTTCCGGTGGTACGAGGTCCTGCGGATACGAGTCCATGGGTGATTCTGCCATCATTTCGGGAGATGCTCCTCCCATGCCGGTAGCAACATCACCCCCGCCGCCGCCGCTACCAAAGTTATTGCCGCCCCAATTAATGATGGGGGGATTTCCTTGCAGGTCTTGTAAATTTAGTTCCGAGGAATCACCCGGCATCTTCAACGCTTGTTCTTCCATCATGGGCGCTTCCGCCATTGGCATCGATTCTTCAACAGCGGCATCCATTGTAAATTCTGAACGTGGTTCATTGTTGACGATCTTTGCTAAATTGGTGGCGGGAAATGCTTCAAATAAAATCGCAAAAACCATTAAGATGGCGGCCAGAACGGATGAAATGGACAATACAGGCAAAATAAAAGGCTTGCGGGCCGGTTTAATTTGAGCTGCCATTTCCGGGGTAAGGGTGAAGTTGCGAGGAACGGTGACAGGTTTCGCTTTTTTTAATAAATAGCGAGTTTGTTTTAGCTCTATCAGAGCTGCGTTTAAGAGTTGTTCGTTTTTTAAGCGGGCGGCGAACTTTAACTGCTCGGGTGCAGTCAGTTGCCCATCCAGATAATTTGATAATAATTTTAAATCTTTGTTTGAAAGTTTACTTTTTGTCATTGTTAGCCCTCATCTTCAAGACGAAATTGAGGTGGTAAAAGTTCCCGAAAATACTGCAAACAATCGCGCAATTTGCCACGGGCACGTGCCAGACGGCTCTTAATGGTACCTAAGTTGATACCACTGCTATCCGCTGCCTCCTGGTAGTCCATTCCTTGAATATCTATCAGGACCACCACGACCCGAAAATCAGGTTTCATTTGTTGGAGACAATCCTGAATCGCTTCTTCCAGTTCTGAACTTTCGATTACTTCTTCAGGGGAAGGGTTATCATCTTCCAACCAATAAGGGGATTCGATTTCTTCGTCTTGTTCGGAATCATACGGTTCCAATGGGGTAGTTGGACGCCGTTTTTGTCTTCGTAATTCATCATAGCAGGTATTGGTAACGATCCGCATCACCCAGGATTTAAAAGAACCACCCCGGTAACTGGAAAGATGCCGGTAGGCGGAAATAAAGGCGTTTTGAGCAGCGTCCGCGGCGGAGTCGGGATCACCTAACACCCGGTAGGCCAGATTAAAAGCCATGTCCTGATATTCCAATACCAGCCGGTTGAAGGCGTTTAAATCACCATCTTGTGCGGATAAGGCGAGACCAAGTTCATCCATGGTTAATTCTTCCGTTTATCAAATAAGATCCACAAACCGCGCCAGATGCCAATGCCCAAACCATTGGTTAGTCCTAAGACGATTACAAAAACCGTTTGGACAACTGAACTGAGCACGATACCCCGCAGGACAGCCGCCAGAGGTGCACAAACCAAAACAGCTAATACAAGCTGCGGTAAAGCTCTGGGTGAAGTGGCTGTTTCGCTTGTATAGGCACCAAACCACGGAGCGACTACTAACCAGGCAATCACAAGCGGGAGATAATTTGCAGCAAAACGAAATAAAGAAACATTGGCGTTATGTGTGCTGAAACCCAACAGGGTTACGATCAACAAAGTGATTAAATCTCCCACCAACAGGGTTATCAATGCGGATTTTTTTACCATACATACGATTATACCTGAATGGATGGAGAAAGTGAAAAGTGAACTTGTTTTTCTGATTTGCTTCCCGAGTCATTCTCAGCTAAACTATTAAATGAAATATGGAAGAAAAACCTTTGATTTACCTCGGTATAGACCCCTCCATGCGTTATCAGCCGTATGTGTATGCAGCCTTGGATGCGGATTTAAAGATCGTAGCAATTGGTGATGGCCCACTGCGCGAAGTATTGTCTTATGCGGCTGGTTTATCAAGCGCAGCGGTGGCGATCAATGGGCCGCAAAAATTAAACCAGGGTTTGGTGCAGGCAGAAGAAGAAAAACAAACTTTATTTCCGGTGGCTGCCAGTAAACGGGGTGACTTGCGACAGGTAGAATTAGATCTTTTAAAAGAGGGAATTCGCGTACCCCGCACAGCCGCAGCAGAAAAAGAATGTCCTGTTTGGATGCGGCGTGGATTTAAGCTGTACAAACGAATTCAAAAATTAGGGTATAAACTGCATGCTTTTGAAGCAGAACAACCCCGTTGTTATTTTGAGGTACAAACGGAAGCGGTTTTCAGCCGCTTGGCTGGTGGAGCGCCCTTGTTTGATGAATTATCATTGGAAGGTCGTTTGCAGCGCCAGTTGATTTTGTATGAAGAAGATTTACCCGTATCGGACGCGATGAAATTTTTTGAAGAAGTAACTCGTTTTCGTTTATTAAAAGGGATCTTGCCAACCGAAGCTATTTATGAAACGGGGGAATTAAACGCATTGGTGGCAGCCTTTTCAGCCTGGTTATTGTTCCACAAACCGGATCAACTGCAGTCATTTGGTGATCCAATAGAGGGAGAGATTTATTTGCCCGTGCTGCGGGATGCTGTTTTTCGTCCAAGAAAACAGGCATACGTAGGGTAAGAATAAAAAGGAATATTAACCCTTTACACATTTCTGTTTCCTGGTATTTTATTAGATAAAATTGATAAAAATACTAAGGATAAAAATATGAACGTCAGTATGTGGTTAAAAGCATTACAGGTCATCCCCCGGATTGAAAAACCGGAGTGGGACCGTCTGGATATTATTTCGAAATGGCTCATCTCTACCCGTGCAGCGGTATTGGTGATGACCTTTATTTCCGCCGGGATTGCCGGCTTAATGGCCTGGCGGGCTGGTGATTTTCACCTTGGACGCTGGGTATTGTTGGTGGTCGGGTTGATCTTTTCCCATGCGACCAATAATTTAATCAATGATCTAACCGATTATAAACGTGGTGTGGATCAGAATAATTATTTTCGTACCCAATACGGACCACAGCCTTTACAGCAGGGTCTCCTGACCATTCGCACCCTGTTGGTATATATCGCAGTGACCGGCTTAATTGCTGTGGCGGCTGGCGTACCCCTGGTCATCAGCGGCGGCACATTGGCCTTGTGGTTAATGGTGGCCGGTGTGGTTTTTGTGTTGTTTTATACCTTTCCGCTGAAATACATTGGTCTGGGAGAACTGGCCGTTTTATTGATCTGGGGTCCGTTGATGGTTGGCGGCGGATATTACGTTATCACCGGTGGATGGGATTGGAATGTGGTCTGGGCCAGTCTGCCGTATGCCCTTGGGCCGACAGCAGTTTTGTTTGGTAAACATATTGATAAAATCGATGCTGACCGGGCCAAAAAAATTCGTACCATGCCGGTTTTATTGGGTGAAAAAGCTGCCCGGTATGCTGTTTTGGGAATGATTGCTTTCCAGTATGTATTGGTCGTTGCACTGGTAATCAGCGGTTTCTTTACTCCGGTCATGTTACTTGTATTGTTGGCATTAAGCGCTGTACCTCGAGTTTGGTCGATGTATAAAGACAAAAAACCAGCCCAACGTCCTGAAGATTATGATGAATCGATTTGGCCGTTGTGGTTTTCCGCGATCTCTTTTTTCCACAATAAACGGTTTGGTATGTTCTTTTTATTAGGACTGATCTTGGATATTTTGTTAAAAAATTTCATTTTGGGATAATTCGAAAACATAACACTCTCCTTGCAAGCTGCCAGTTTTACACCGGCAGTTTTGCTATTAAGAGCTATGTTGAGAAATTTGTGGAAAAAAAATAAACCACTAAGGCCACTAAGGACACGAAATACAAAATTAAATTGCTACTAAAAGAACCGGGATGACTAAGAAAAGTCTAAATATAAATGATCTGTCCCCGGGTACAAACGCAATCAATATTTCATTGCGATGAAGTGGGTCTACCCCTTTTTATGGTGGGGTTTTTAATTTCCAGGCTGGTTGTATTTGTATTTCCTAACGTGCCAAACTTTACCCGGCTATTTGGGGGAAAAGCAGCGTATTGGTTATCGATCCAGATTACCAAACCGAGTCTGCTTTGGGGCGTGATAGTTGTCCTGAAAACCTGTTTGTGATTCAGGAAAAAATCAACATGGTCAGCCTGCCAATCCAGGCGGTAATGATTCCATTCGGTTACGGCTGCCTCAATTTGGCTTGCATCATCCTTTACGAGTAAACCAGCCAATTTTCGTAAAAGCCGGGCCGTAGGCCGGGCAAATAAAAAAGGAGCAAAAAGCAAACCGGGTGCCAGAAGAGGGCTGGGAATCTTTGGCGATCGAAACGTTGCAGCCAGCAGCCCTTGGGTAGGGTGGTCGTGCAGGGTCAGGTGGTTGGGAGGTGATGCATAAAAAAACCAGGCGGTGTTGGGTAAGGCAGGTAAGCGCCGTGCGGTACCGCCTAACCCCAGGCTGGCGTTAAAAGGATCATTCCAGAAACCGAAACCCCAGGTGCCGTTGTGGTTTGGATCAGAAACACGTGCTTCCAAGGAGAATGAAAGTGGAGCCTGCCAGGGGAAATTTCCTCGATTAAGTTGCCGGTAATCATCCAATTGGGCATTATGGTAAACCCCGGCAGCACCGGAGGGGGTGTTGAGCCTCCATTGATTGGGGCCTGAGTTAACAACTTGTGCGGCAGCGGTCTGGCAGGTTTTTAATTTCATATATTCATTATAAACAAGACACGAATTAAGTGAAAAACGAAAAACGAAAAACGAAAAACGAAAAACTGTTTACTTTTAACTTATCGTTTTTAACTGCTTTAAAATTTCCCTCTTGACAGGGGATTTGTTTTGTCTATAATGATATTAACTTTATTCACTAAACAAAGAAAGTATTATGTCCCCAACTCCCAAAGCAAACCGAGATTTAATGCGAGCGATCAACCGCTCCGTCATTCTGAATAGTATCAAAGCCAATGGTCCCATTGCACGGGCTGAGGTCGCTCGATCCAGCGGATTAAGCCCGGCTACCGTGACCGCGATCACCGCTGAATTAATCGAGGAAGGTTTTGTTTACGAAAAAGCAGCCGGTGATTCCAGCGGCGGCAGACCACCTATATTGTTGGCAATCAACCCACTCGGCGGTTATGTGGTTGGAATTAAGTTAATGGAAGATCATGCCATTGGAGCCTTAACTGACCTGGAAGCGAATATCTTGCAGCGTCATCAGATGCCATTAATTGATCGTTCTGCGGAAGGGGCCATTCAGGTGATGGCTGATTTGGTTAAAATGCTGTTGGGGTTGGGTGCAGTGCCACGGAAAAAATTAATCGGTGTTGGGGTTGGTTTGGCTGGTATCGTGGATTCCAATCAAGGTGTTTTACGTCAATCCCCTTATTTTGGCTGGCTCGATATTCCTATCCGAGATTTATTACAGGCCCATGTAAAAGCCCCTGTGTTTATTGATAACGATGTAAATACCTTTACCCTGGCAGAACGCTGGTTTGGCAGCGGCCAGGGGGTTAAAGATTTTTTAACCGTCACGATTGGGCGCGGTGTGGGTTTGGGCATTGTCACCAATGGGCAGTTCTACCGTGGCGCTGGTGGTGGGGCAGGCGAATTTGGTCATATTGTGGTGGATGCTGATGGCCCGTTATGTGACTGCGGTAAACGCGGCTGTTTGGAAGCATTTGTTTCCGATCCGGCTCTGTTGGCACAGGCCAACGAGGCGAAATCAAAAACCTTCATTCCTCAAACCGTGAATGATTTAGAAGAGTTAGCTCGGTTATCCCAACAAGGTGAACCC
Organism: Anaerolineaceae bacterium; assembly: GCA_002702705.1. Taxonomy (GTDB): domain Bacteria; phylum Chloroflexota; class Anaerolineae; order Anaerolineales; family Anaerolineaceae; genus UBA6170. The sequence continues at coordinate 149,979 of PABH01000073.1, read as the reverse complement.
GGTGCGGTGGCGATTTTACATCGTGCAGGTTCTATTTTTGGACAATCGATTGCGAATTTGGTTAATATCTTTAATCCGGGGCGATTGTTAATCAGTGGTGAAGGGGTGCGGAATGGCCCGGTGTTCTTTAATGCTATGCGGACGGCAATACAGGAGTTCACCATGCCCGGACAATACAATGATCTCGAACTACGGATTGAACCCTGGGGTGACGATATTTGGGCACGCGGCGCCGCCAGCCTGGTTTTACAACAGCTATTTGAATCTCCTGTACTGCAGGACGTTAAACCCTGACATCTTTTTTTAAAAAAGTTTCTTCACTGACTAAATTAACTTTAAAGGAGAAAATATTTGATTAAACAAAAATATTTTAAAAATCAATCGAAGCGTTCAATTTTTAGACAAACCAAGAGGAAAGAGATGAAAACCCGTACAACTATTTTATTAACCCTATCTATTTTGTTGTCCCTCAGTATGGTACTGAGTGCATGTGCACCGCAGCCGGCTGCACCCGTTGACCCGGAAGTAATCAAAGAAACCGTGGTTGTGGAAGTTGAAAAACAAGTCGAAGTATTGATAACACCAGAACCTGAACCGGAAGGTCCCGTAACCATCTCTTTTTGGCATGGTTATAACGCCGACGTAGAAGCTAAATATTTGGATGAGGTTCTGATTCCTGAATTTGAAGCAGCCAACCCGAATATTAAAGTTCAGGCTGTATTGATGCCTTATGATCAGTTCCGCCGCAAACTGTTGATCGCTTTATCCGGCGGCACTGCTCCGGACCTGGCCCGTGTTGATATTTTGTGGGTCCCAGAGCTGGCAGATCAAGGTGCTTTGGCGAATATGGAAGAAACTTTGGCTGACTTTGATACCTATAAAGACGAATTTTTGGCTGGCCCGTTATCAACAAACCTTTATCAAGGCCAACATTATGGTTTGCCATTGGATACCAATACCCGAGTTTTGGTCTACAATAAAGCCATGTTTGCAGAAGCTGGCATCGACAGCGCTCCGGTAACGATGGATGATTTCCTGACTGCCTGTGAAAAGATCAAAGCTCTGGGTGAGGATAAATATTGTTTTGCTGATGGCGGCACCTATGCCTGGGCAGTTAATCCCTGGATCTGGAGTTTTGGCGGTGATGTGACCGATGCGGCCGTACAAACTTCCAGCGGTGTTTATAATGGTTCGGAAACCGTAGCTGCTTATCAATTCCTGAAAGATGGTGTGGATAATGGCTATATTCACCCCGGTATTTTAGGTGGTGGTGTGGATGCCTGGGGTGGATTTGCAACCGATACGGTGGCCATGTTATTGGAAGGCCCCTGGTTCCCGCCTTTATTCGGTTCCCAGTTTCCTGATAAAGAATACGGCATGGCATTAATGCCGGCTGGTGATGGAGGTTCTGTTTCCGTGGTGGGTGGTGAGGACATTGTTATGTTCCAACAAAGCCAGAATAAAGCCGCAGCGGAAACATTCATGCGCTACTTACTTTCGGAAGATGTACAATTAAAATTAGCTTCCACTGGCCAGATGCCCGTATTAAAGAGCGTTATTGAATCCGATTTTGTGAAGAATCATGAATTCTTTGGCATTTTCCTCGAACAACTGAAAACTGCCAAAGCACGTACACCGCATCCAAATTGGAGTCAAATCGAAGAAGTGATGACCAATACCGGTTCCAATATCCTGAATGATGTGGTTGGTGTTCAAGAAGGTTTGGATTTGGCAGTGGAACAAATTGATCCTTTGTTAGTTATCCCCGAATAAATTCAAAACGGATTAAGTTTTTTATGAGCGTTCCCGTTTTTGTGGGAACGCTCATAATTCCAGAAAATTGGAGTCCTGGTATGCGTGTATCCTTAAAACAACAAAGAAAAATCATACCTTATGCCTTTATCATCCCCGGTTTGTTATTTTTTATTATTTTTCAACTTTATCCTTTAATAAAAGGGCTCCAAATGAGTTTTTATAACTGGTCGATTATGCCAGGCAAAGAAAGTACGTTTATTGCATTCGATAACTACGCCCGCATGCTGCAAGACCCGATTGTTAAACTGGCTTTTAAAAACACATTTATGTATGCAATCGTGACTGTGCCGGGGCAAATGTTCCTGGCAATGGCTGCTGCGGTGCTGCTGCATAATTTGTCTTATGGAAAAGGATTCTTCCGGGTTTTGTATTACATCCCGGTTGTAACTTCCTGGGTGATTGTGTCTTTATTAATTCGTTATTTGTTTAACAGCCCCCAAGGTCTCATCAATTATTATCTGGTTGAAGTATTTCACATTATCGCGAAACCCATTCCCTGGTTGATTCAAGCAAAATACGCCATGGTCCCGATTTGGGTGCTCGGTATTTGGAAGGGGATTGGCTGGTCGATGGTCATTTATATGGCTGCTTTAAATGGAATCCCCCAACACCTGTATGAAGCCTCCGCCATAGATGGTGCCAACGGATGGCATAATTTCTGGAAAATTACCCTGCCCTTAATGCGTCCGACCGTGGTTTTCACCCTTGTTTTGTTATTAATCGGTGCTTTTAACGTTTTTATCTCCGTATTCCTGATCACGGGGGGCGGGCCAGCCCAACAAACCGAAGTGCTGTTAAGTTACGCCTACCATCAGGCGTTTGACTTCCTGAAGTTTGGTTATGGTTCTGCTATTTCAATGACGATGGCTGCTTTTTTGGTGCTTGCCAGTTATTTGCAAATGCGTTTTTTACGCAACCCGGATGAAACGAATTAGGAGAGAAAAATGAAAATAAATCGTAAAAAAATGTTCAAGTTTTTATTGTTTCTCCTGGCTGCTGCAGGCGCTGTCATTATGATCTTCCCGTTTGTGTGGATGGTTTCTAACGCGCTTAAAGAGAATGTTTTTGTCATCGAGTATCCCCCCAAGTTGATCCCTGATGCGCCTTCATTCGGTAATTTTGTTCGGGCTTGGACCAGTAACAAATTTCAACTTTATTTTGTCAATTCAGCGATCACCGCGGTTACTTCAACAGCCTTAACGGTCTTGTTTTCCGCGATGACAGCTTATTCTTTTGCTCGTTTTAAGTTTCGATTTAAGGAATTTTTATTCTTCACCATCCTGCTGGTATTAATGGTACCGGATATGATCACAATTATCCCTAAGTTCCAGTTGGTGAAAACCCTCGGATTACGGGACAGCTTATGGGGGTTAATTGTGGTGTATGTTGCGGGTGGGGTTTCGATGAATACCTTTTTGCTGCGCGGGTTTTTTGAATCACTGCCAAAAGAATTGGAAGAAGCCATGTTAATTGATGGTGGCAATTACCTGACTGTGTTTTTCCGAATGATTTTACCGCTCTCCAAACCAGCCCTGGCAACCGTAACCATTTTTTCCTTCATGGGCAATTGGGATGAATTCACCTGGGCATTAACTGCCATTGATAACCCCTTAAAACGAACACTGCCCATTGCCATTTATTCTTTTCAAGGGCAGCACGGTACGGAATGGGGATTAGTGTTCGCAGCTATGTTGATTGCCTTGGTACCCATTATGGTCGTTTTCCTTTCGATGCAAAAATATTTTGTCAGCGGATTAACCACCGGGGCTTTTAAGGGATGATAAATTGAAAAAATTATTTTCCATTGTGGTCCTTTGCTGTGTTTTATTAACTGCCTGTGCGGCAGAAATTCAACCTAACGATAAAAAGAGTGTAGAAATGCTTCCAGAATTCAAAATTAATGATTATTTATTCTCACAATCCACGTACCAACCGGGCCAGCCAGTGCAGTTGGATATTTCCATCACCAGTCTTTCTGAAAGCCCAGCTGATGTTACCCTCATGGTTCGATATACCTATTTGAATGAAGTGGTTGAAGAACAGACTGAGGTTTTACAAAAAGGACATCAAACATGGTCTTGTTCTTTTGTCTGGCAGCCGCCTGAAGTTGCCCCACGGGGATATGGCCTCGATATATCTATTCTAAGTGAGAATGGGTCTGTTTTGGCTGCTGCTTCGGATGGTTTTGATGTGCTTCAATCCTGGAAAGAAATGCCGCGTTATGGATTTTTGGTAGATTATGCAGCTGGCCGCAGTGATGCCGCAGAGACGATGACGATTTTGAACCGGTACCATATCAATGGATTACAGTTTTATGATTGGATGTACCGGCACGAACAGTTTTTTAGCACGCAAGAACCCTATCTGGATATATTAGACCGCCAACTTTCATTGGAAACTGTAAAACATTTGATTTCTGCCGCGCATGAACGCAATATGGCCGCCATGCCCTATACCGCCGTTTATGGCGCATCCAAGGCTTTTTATGAACAACATCCGGACTGGGCCTTATTGGATGCCAAAGGTGAACCGGTCTGGTTTGGCGAAAATTTTATGGTGATCATGGATCCCCGTCCCGATTCGGAATGGACGAAACATTTGATGGCAGAGTTTGCCGGAATTTTGGAAAAGACCGATTTTGACGGCATTCATTTGGACCAATATGGCCACCCCAAAGTTGGGTATGATGCATCGGGTAATTCCTATCCGCTTGATAAAGCTTTGGCGGCTATGATCAATGAAACCAAAGATTTGGTAAACCAAAAACAACCGGATGGCACGGTCGTGTTTAATGCGGTGACCAATTGGCCGATTGAAGTGGTGGCGCCATCGAACCAGGATTTTGTTTATATTGAAGTATGGGCTCCTTATACCAGTTTTAATGAATTAGGACAGATCATTATTCAAGCACAAAAACTGGGTAGTGGAAAACCGGTTGTGCTGGCGGCTTATATTGATCCGCAAAACAAAACCAACGCCCTTATTATGGATGCGCTCATATTTGCCAATGGCGCGGGTAGGATTGAACTGGGCGAAAAGGGTGGTTATCTGGCTGATCCATATTTCCCACTCTATAAAATGCCCGATCCTGAATTAGCAGATTGGTTACAGCGCTATTACGGATTTGCCGTCCGGTATCAGGATGTGATTGGTCCCCGAACAACTTCGGCAAATGCCTTTACCTATCAAAACGTACGAATCAATTCTGTCGAAACCAATACCAGCCTTACCCATGATAAGGTGATGGTGATTGGAAGGGATTATGAAAAGGGTTTGGCAATCAGCCTGGTGAATATGATCGGTTTAAAACATGGTGAATGGGCGGGTGAAGTGCAGATCATGCCCACACCATTATCTGATCTGGTGGTTCAAATTAAAGCCGGGGAAAAAACAGCCAAAGCGGTTTGGTCGACTTCTGCGGATAACGAAACGTATGATTTGCAGCCCCTGGATTTCACCCAAGATGGTGGTGTGTTGCGTGTGATCGTGCCTGATCTCATTATTTGGGATGTATTACTGGTGGATTGGAGTGAATAATATTCATGAATAATTTAAAACAAGCCAGCATTCAATATATATTAAATAACCAGGCACCCAGTGGGGCATATATTGCCTGTCCGAACTTTCCTACGTATCACTATTCCTGGTTTCGAGATGGTTCTTTTATCGCCTATGCTATGAATCTGGTGGGGGAACATGAAAGTGCGGGTCGTTTTCATGCCTGGGTTGCGGATACGATTTTAAAACGGGTGGATTTGATCCGAACTGTGCTGGAAAAAGTGGAAGACGGGCTAGAAATTTTACCCCAAGATGTACTGCATACCCGCTATACCCTGGAAGGGGAGGATGGCGTTAAAGAGGAATGGCCAAATTTTCAACTGGATGGATTTGGAACCTGGTTGTGGGCACTGCACCAACACCATATCCTGGCAGGGGAAGAACTTTCACAAAACTGCCTGGATGCAGCCGATTGGATTGGTTTATACCTGCGGGCGTTGTGGCCTCAACCCTGTTACGATAGTTGGGAAGAGTTTCCTCAGGATGTCCATACCCATACCCTGGCAGCGATTTACGGCGGATTTAAGGCATTGGTAAATTTAGGATTTGAGTCCTATCAAATTGATGCGGATCAGGTGCAGGCTTATATTTTGGAGCATTGCGTTTACGATGGTTATTTCGTTAAGTACGTCGGTTCCTTTACGGTCGATGCCAACCTGTTGGGTTTGGTTTTACCGTATCAGGTTGTGCCTTTGAATGATGATCGGTTCAAAAAGACGATTGAACGGATTGAAACCTCGTTATTAAAAGAAGGCGGCGTGCAGCGATATCCAACCGATACCTATTATGGCGGGGGTGAATGGGTCTTGTTAACGGCCTGGCTGGGGTGGTTTTATGCGGAAAGTGGCCTGGTGGAAAAAGCGGCAACCTGCCGTCAATGGATTGAAACGCAGGCTAATCCGGATGGCGAACTGCCCGAACAGGTGCCGTTGGTCTTAAACGATCCGAATTATTATTTACCCTGGTTACGCCAATGGGGTGAGATCGCTTCGCCATTGTTATGGTCGCATGCAAAATATCTCATCCTCCGGCATGTTTTAAAATAAAAAGTTTTCCTGAAGACTAAGATAGCGTCAGTTCGGGATAATAAAAAAATTGGCATTCTCAGTCATTGCGAGCGAAGCGAAGCAATCTTGTACCCTTGTGGTGCAGCGTACCCCTTCGGGTATCTAAAATGCACGGTAAATAGATCGCTTCGCCCCCTAACGGGTTCTCGCGATGACAAAAAAATCTAAACCCGAACTGAAGTTAAGATAAAAGATAAAAAACGTTTTTTGGGTTAAGAAACAAAAAATTGTTTTGATTTCCCCCAATGGTAAATACGGATATTGGCAGCCAAAACCAGACTGCCCATCAGGTAGGCTCCCAATACATCACTGCTCCAATGCTGGCCGAGATAAACCCGAGAGAGCCCTACCAGTAAAATCAATCCACCAATCATAACCAATAAGATGGTGCGTTTCCAAGATTTTTTGAGTAGTGAAAAGATTAAAAACCAAACAAACCCAAAAAACCCGACATAATACATGACATGCCCACTGGGAAAACTATAACTGCTGAGTGTGTTGGCTACATCTACTAGGTTTGCATCCGGTCGAGGACGATGAATGAGTATTTTTAATAGGGAATTGGTGGAGAGGCTGACCGCAGCGGCAATTAACCCCATCACGGATTCCCATTGAAAACCAAATTCAAAAAATAACAAGATGATCAAAAAGGTGATAATTACCGATTGTGGAAAAAAACCTACCCAGCTTACAGCCTGCATTAATCCTCGAAACAAGGGATGAGAAATCTGCTGGAGACCGAGGGTAATATTTAAATCAATACCAAAATAAGCCTGATTAAAGGCAAAAAAAGAAAGGATTAAAAAAGCGATCACAACCAGAATTAACCCGCCTTGAAAAATGATCATACGATAATGACGTACGGAAGGTGATTCTTCCACCGTCTGATCTGCTTTTTGGGCTGTTTTCTGTTCTTTTGCGTTATTGTTTTTATCATTGGTCATGGATTAAATTTCCATTCTAAAGAATTGTATATTCCTCTGGGGCAAAAAATCAACAGGGATGCCAATCTAAATTGGAGATTCCTCTACGAAGCTGGTGTTTGGGAAAAGAGGGCAGCTATCCAACACCGAGCTGCCAGTAACTTTCGATGACGGTGCCCAAAAACCCCCATACCGTGCCTAAAACTGCCCCTGCCAATACATCTCTGGGATAATGTGCTCCGATATACATTCTGGTGATGCCAACCAGTAAAGCGGCAGCATATAATAAAATCGCTATCCAAACATTTACTTCAAAATATTGAATAAGTAATGTGGCAGCAAAAAATGCCTGACTGGTATGTCCGCTTGGAAAAGAACGTCCGCGGGCACGCAAACCAACAATCCGGGTTTCGGTGATGCGGATAAAAGGCCGGGACCGGCGTACCAGGAATTTTAAAAACTCCACTACCAGCCACAAGGTGATTGTTCCCAATAAAATTTCGTACGTTAAAATTGGGTTTTTCCAATACACCACCACAGCTAATATCACGCTGGTCAGCCCATTTCCCAATTGTGTAAATCCTAACATGAGCCGATCTAACCACAGCGGACGTTTCCCATGAAAATTGATATATAAAAATACCAACTTATCCAATTCTTGACCTGCTGACCAGATCAGAGAAACCATTAACAGGCTAAAAATGACCAACATGATGGTAAGTATTCTGCTGTTTCGAAATGCGCTCTCAAAAATAATCCGAATGGGCGCTGGCAATACCAAAAAATAAAGCAGTAACGCCAACAGCAAGATGCCAATCCGAATGAGACGTGTGTTATTTTCGATCCATTCGCGGAAATGGCTCTTATTTTGCAAGTTGGGTTCTTTTGGTTTTTCTGGCATCGCCATTAATCATTTACTCCGTTGTATCCGTTTTTTCCGGTTTAACTTTCGATATGTGTGAAGGCACGATCATATTTAATACTCCGGGTTGAACTTGAATATGGACATTGCCTTCGCCCAATGGGATCCCATCGATCATGACCGGCATTGCTGGTTGGGTGGTAATCGTTATCTCGCTGACATGATAGTGCTGAATACGGGAATCTTCTGGCTGGTTCTCCCCTGGGCCAAAAAGAACATATCCCAACAGATCCAGTTTATTCATATCAGCAAAATAAAGTACATCCAAAAGGCCGTCCTTATAGGAAGCCCGCGGCCCCAATTTGTAATGCAGACCGAGATAAGGCATGTTGGAAACCAAAACCACATAACCCGTGTTTTGAACTTCCTGACCGTCTGACATTTTTAAGTGAATATCAGCAGGTGGTGTCGAAACCAAAGTGTCGATAAAATTACCAATCTGCCCAATTTCACCATGTTGAATATCATCCCCGGAAGGAAATAAAGCCGATACCAGACCGACTGAACAAACCTCCATAAATGGTTGGGTGGTTTCACCGAAGGTTACCTGACCCATATCGACTTGCATGGTGGTGCCGGTCCGTAACAATGCAATCGCGTCGGGAATATCTGTTGGGATCTCCAAACTGAGGGCAATATTATTTTGTGTGCCCTGTGGGATAATGCCCAAGACTCCTTTTGTTCCATTTAGGATTCTAGCTGTGGGTGAAATGGTGCCATCGCCACCGCAGACCACAAATAGTTCGATCCCACGCTTAAGCGCATCTTGGATGCTGCCTTCCAAATCACAATCCGGCTCAATTATGAAAACTTCGGGAATGAGGTTCCAGTGCTGCATTTCTTGAACAATATCCAACAAACGTTGGGGAGGTGGTTCATTGTTATCGGAACCCTTCCCTGAGCCCGGATTAAAGATTAGTTTTACCGGTACAGCGGTTTTAATTCGGTAATTATTTTCCATTCTGAATCAGACCCTCCCTTTTCACCTGCCTGATAGGAGACATCGGCACCTCTTCTTTTATTTTACATAAGCAAAACATTTTTTGAAACTTTTTGTATTTTTTAATGGAAGTAAGAATTACACCACCACAAGCCCGTCATATCCATCCTTGACAAGCCTATTTGATTGGGTATAATCCAATATACATAAAAACCAGCCCGGGATTAAAAATGCGGATCAGATTCAGAGAGCCAGTGGTTGCTGCGAACTGGTACGAAGCCGCTCCATTCCACCCCGGCTGCCAGAAGTGGCAGGTTGCTCTCGGAGGGATCTTTGGATCGTAAGAGGGCCGGCGGCACCGTTATCGCCTAATAAGGTTACCGGACATTCCTTCGATCCGGTAATAAAAGCAGGTGGCACCACGATTTCCCCCTTCGTCCTGCACGAGCGGGGGGTATTTTAATTAAGTGCCATCGAAAGGAAGGAAGAAATGTTAGATATCAATCTTGTTCGTGAAAATCCCGACCTGGTGCGGGAAGCCTTAACCAAACGTAACATGGATCCGGCTGTGGTTGACCTGTTATTAAAGCTGGATGAAGAGCGCCGCGCTGCTTTACTTGAGGTGGAAGTTCTCAAAGCGGAACGGAATCGGGTTTCTAAGGAAATCGGACAATCCAAAGACAAAGCCGAACGGGAAGCCAAAATCACGGCCATGCGTGCCGTGGGTGACCAGATCGCTGTTTTGGATGAGACGGTGAAACAGGTTGAAACCCAATTAAATGACACCATCTCCGGTGTGCCGAACTTGCCGAGTGATTTAACACCACTGGGCAAGGATGAAAGCGAAAATGTGGTTTTACGCCAGCATGGGGAAATTCCCGTTTTTGATTTTGAGCCCAAGCCGCACTGGGATTTAGGTCCTGAATTGGGGATCATTAATTTTGACCAGGGTGTTAAGATCACAGGTTCCCGTTTTTATGTGTTAAGTGGGGCAGGTGCTCGTTTGCAGCGTGCCCTGATCGCTTATATGCTTGATTTGCATATCAAACAGGGTTACACCGAAAAATATACCCCCTTTATGGTCAAGGCCGAAACCCTGTATGCGGCTGGTCAGTTACCAAAATTTGAGAACAACCTGTACCATGATATTGAAGAAGATTATTGGATGGTTCCCACCGCGGAAGTGCCTTTAACCGGGTTACACATGAATGACTTTGTGGCTGAGGCTGACCTTCCCCTGCGATACACTGCTTACACCCCCTGCTTCCGCCGCGAAAAAATGAGCGCCGGACGGGATGTGCGCGGCATCAAACGGGGACACCAGTTTGACAAGGTGGAGATGTATATCTTTGCCCATCCCGATGAATCGCAAAAAGAACTGGAAAAAATGCTGGCTGATGCCGAAGAAACGGTAAAACTATTGGGTTTACCTTACCGTATTCTCCAGCTTTGTACTGGCGATTTGGGATTTAACGCCCAGGTTACCTATGATATTGAAGTCTGGTCGGCAGGCTGCCAGGAATGGCTGGAAGTTTCTTCGGTTTCGAATGTGGGTGATTTCCAAGCCCGGCGTGCCAATATTAAATATCGCCCGGAAGAGAAGGGAAAAGCCCAATTGGTGCATACCTTAAATGGTTCCGGTTTGGGTATGCCCCGCACCCTGATCGCCATTCTGGAGAACAACCAGCAGGCGGATGGTTCGGTGATTGTGCCGGAAGTGCTGCGCCCCTGGATGGGTGGGGTGGAAGTGATTAACCCGACAATAAATGGTAAATAGCCACCACGATAATTTTTATAGTAGAGGCGATGTTTGCATCGCCTCTACCACATACCATGGTTTTGTATGCAGAAAAAGAGGGGATTTTAATTCTAACAAAGGAATTAATTTAGATTATCGGTATAATAAATTGATTCGATATCTTATGGTAAAACGAGGTTGGTTATGAGCCGTTCTGGACAGTCTGTGTTTGGATACCGTGTAATGATATTTATTTTATTTATCGGAATACTCTTTGTAACAATGGTTGCTTATTATTTAAATAATAACAACGCGGTTCCCGAAAGTTCAGACGAGGTGGTTTACGTGGTAGTAACCCCCACCACTGACGTTTTGTCTACCGAAACACCGCAAACCCTCTTGGAGCAGGCGCAATCCGAATTGGATGATCTTAAAATCTTACGCCTCTTGTTTGGTGAAGAAGCCACCTATCAGTTTTCAGATACGGATGGGGTAACGGAAGCAAAATGGGTGCCGGCTGTGGATTCGTTGGGACCATTCCCTGCCAATGGTGCGCGTCCTTATCTTACCCGCATTTTGCAGCTTGGTCCGCAGCACGAAAACCAGCCCGAGCGGGTGGTGGTGTTTACCCAAAGTGCACCATTCCCTGCTTTAAGTGTGGAGTGCCAGATGGTAATCGGTTTGGCTGAACTTCGTTTTGAAGGGGGAGAATGGGTCAGTAGTTTTTGGCAGCCCGCGCTCCAACCGGAAGATGGTTTGTGTGGGGTGCCGGGAATTGAAGCGGTATCGTTTGGAGAAGAGGAACCAGGGTTTGTCTTCCATCAGGTGTATGAGCAAAAAGGGGAAAGTGTTAAGGTTGATGAATTTTACAAACCTTTCGAAGACGGATATGGGATGGTTTTTTCTATGGAAACCTATCATGATAATGCCGGCGTTTGTCCACCGAGTTGTTACAGCACCCTGGCAGCGTACGAATGGCTGCCAGCGGAATCGGATGGGTTGTATGATTTGCAGGTTACCATTCGCGGTACACAGTTGGTGGAAGGCCAGGTTGTGGTAGTGAATGAAAGCCCGCTTTATGTCTTCCAGGATGGGTTCTACCAGCTTTGGGTGCCGGAAGAAGAGATCATCACCGAATAATTAATGTGTCCGTTATAGAATTAATCGTAGGTTGGGCAAGGCCACCAAGGTGTCAGATCGATTTATTGTGATGTCAGGTATATTTTCACGGTAGGTAGATAGCCAAGTGCCCAACAAAAAATAACCGCAGCTTGCCAGGAAACCCCTTCCTTTACAAAAATGCAGCCCGAAGTTTGCTCTTTGAAGATCAGAAACCGGGCTTTATCCTCGTGCAAGCAGCGAACTGATTAACCAATATTTTATCCATCCCAGTGTTTCATCCTCCCCAAAATCCCGGCTTCGCTAGTCTTCCAACCGAGGGGTTTTTGTTGGGCATGTGGCCATCAAACAGCCGTGAGATTAAACCCCATTTTGCAGAAAATCGATCTGGCATACAAGCCTTGCCCAACCTACACATTTCTGTAATTCTGTGTGCGTTAGAAATTATCTTGCTGTGATTTTTGTTGGGCATGTGGTAATCAAATCGCCGTGAGATTAAGCCTCATTTTGCAAAAAATCGATCTGGCATACGGTCCTTGCCCAACCTTGTATATAATAGCAAAGAACGGGTAACTCTAAGATAATAGAAGTACTTCGGAAAGGTTCCGAAGAGTAGGTGAGCGGAAAAGCTTCCCAACCTTGCCGGATCAGAGATGATCACGTCTTTTAGTAGATTGCTTCCGCTTCACGTCCCGATTAGACGGCTTACCTCGCACTATTCCCCTAAACTGTGTTGGTCTACCCGAGCAACCCTGGGTAAGGCGCACCAACCAGCGGTGAGGGCTAATTATCACAAGGATTCCGCTTCGGGACCAGTGATCCTGGAATACCCGTTCACTTACATTCTACTGATAATTAGAAAGGAGGTCAAATTGGATGCGCACAACCCATTGAGCGTGGGTATTGATATTGGCAGGAGTAAAGCCGATTATTGCTTGATGCTTCCAAATGGACAACCGGTTATTGCGCATTGTTCACTTGATAATTCGATGCAAGGTTTTCAGGAAGCACACCAACTCATTTTGAATACATTAAAATCCGGAAAGTTCGATGGAGTGAAATTTGCAATAGAGGCAACCAGTTATTATTGGTTACCTTTGTTTACTCAGCTCTATTTGGACGAGGCTCTACTTCCCTATCAGCCCCAGCTCACCTTGCTAAATGCTGGTTGGGTTAGTTGGTTTAAAAAGAGTTTTTCTCCTGATCACAAAACTGATCAACGCGATCCTTTTTACATCGCAGATCGTATTCGTACCTTATCCCAGCCTATTTCCTGGCATTACGACCCACACTGGCTAAAATTACGGCTCCTTACACGATCCCATTTTCATTTGGTCGATTCTATGGTGCGAGAGAAAAATTTCTACCAACTCCATCTGTTTTTGGCTTACAGTAGTTACACCACCTCCCATGCCTTTTCCGATCCTTTTGGTAAACTCAGCCAATATTTACTTTCCCATCCAGAATTACTGGAGGAGTTTGCTGAATTGCCCCTCAGAGAATTGGCTCAAGAGCTAAATGATCTCAGTTACCGCCCTTTAAAAAAACCTGCTGAGACCGCCTTCCGTTTGCGTGAGAGTTTACACAAAAGCTATCCAGTTCTACCTGACCTCGAGGAGACTCTTCACACTATACTATCTTCCTTTTCAACCGTCATCAAGAACATAAAATCCGAAATCTCCTTCATTGATAAGCAGATCTCCAATTTGGTTGCACAAGATTATCCCGAAGTAGATTTGCTCCGCTCCATCCCAGGCATCGGCCCCGTTTTTTCCAGTGGCATCGCTGCTGAAATCGGCGATATTCAGCGTTTCTTTGATCCCCCTAAGTGGGATAAAAAACTCAATTCCTATCGCCGTCGTAATTGCCGAGATGCCGAAGATGCAATTGCCAAACAGGCCGGGCTCTGGTGGCCTAAGCGCTCTTCTGGTAATTTCACTGCCGAAGAACACCCTATGTCCAAAAAAGGTAATGCTTATCTCCGTTATTACTTTATTGAAGCTGCTGATCGTATGCGCCAATCGATCCCTGCTTATCGAAATTTTTATGATAAAAAATTTGCCGAAGCCAGTAAACATCACCATAAACGTGCTGTGGTTCTTTCTGGCCGCAAGGCTATTGGACTTGTGGTGGGGTTGCTTTTTCATCATCAGGTCTATAAGCCTGAGGAGGTTCATCCCTAATTTTTGTTCTGCTTCTTTTTTAATGGTAGCTATATTTTATTTCTTGCCTTGAATAATTGTTCTTGGTCTCTTCAGTACTTCTTTTTTTTTCCTTTTTTTGGCCTTTTTTTCCTACTTGACTTATACCGCACTCTACACATTTCTGTAATTCTGTGTGCGTTAGAAATTATCTTGCTGTGATTTTTGTTGGGCATGTGGTAATCAAATCGCCGTGAGATTAAGCCTTATTTTGCAAAAAATCGATCTGGCACCTTGGTGGCCTTGCCCAACCTACACATTTTCCGAGGATAATAGGATTGTTCGCGATTTCAATCACCGAATAACACCGAAACATCATCGGCGCTTAAGGATTTAAAGAAACTGCTTTCGGTGGTGATCAGGCTTTCCACCAGCGCTTTTTTATGTTCCTGAAGTTTCAGAATTTTTTCTTCCACCGTATCGCGGGCGATCAGTTTATAAATAAAAACCGGTTTATCCTGCCCGATGCGGTGGGCGCGGTCACTGGCTTGCATCTCCACAGCCGGATTCCACCACGGGTCGAGGTGAATGACGTAATCGGCTGCGGTTAGGTTCAGACCCACACCACCCGCTTTGAGGCTGATCAGGAAAAAGGGAATGTCCGGATTGTTTTGGAAAGAATCGACCTGTTCCTGGCGGTTTTTGGTTTTTCCATCCAGGTAATTATAGGGAATCTTGCGTTGATCCAATTCTTCCCGCAGGAATTTCAGGGTTTGGATAAACTGGGAAAAAATGAGTGCTTTGTGGTTTTCGGCCATAAGGGTTTCCAAGGTCTCTAATAACAATTCAAACTTGGGTGCTTCACCCTTATAATCAGGCTCTACCAGAGCGGGATGAATGGCGATTTGGCGTAAACGCAGCAGCCCTTCCAAAATCTTCATGCGGTTGTTATTCACACCGCTGCTGTCGATCAGATTGAGCAGTTCCGAGCGGTATTTTTCACGGGTTTTGTTGTAAAGTTTGTGTTGGCGGGGTGTCATCTCGGTATACAAAACCCGTTCGCTGCGCGGCGGCAGTTCCGGAGCGACCTGTTGTTTGGTGCGCCTTAAGATAAAAGGATATACCAGACTGCGTAATAATTGGGCTGCTTTTTCATCCTGTTGCCCTTCAATCGGGGAGGCAAATTCATTTTTGAAAAAATCAAGGTTGCCCAATAGTCCCGGGTTTAAAAAGGCAAACTGCGACCATAATTCAAAGCTGTTGTTTTCAACCGGGGTGCCGGTCATACACAGACGATAATCCGCCTGTAACAAACGGGCGGCTTTTGCACTCTGCGAAAGCGGGTTTTTAATGGCTTGCGATTCATCCAGAATGATGTACGTGAAATGGAAACTGCGTAACAAGGCAGCATCTCGCAGCATGGTGCCGTAGGTGGTTAAAATAATATCGTAATCGTTAAAGATGGTAATGTCTTTTTGGCGGGTATTCCCCATGTATTCCAGGAAATTTAGGTTAGGGGTAAACCGCGCACCTTCCTTTTGCCAATTTGCCAACAGGCTTTTTGGTACCACCAACAAGGTGCAGGTTTTATGATCGGTGTCTTCTTTTAACGCCTGTAAATAAGCCAGAACCTGAATGGTTTTTCCCAGGCCCATATCATCTGCCAGGATGCCGCCAAATTTATATTCACGTAAGAAGTGCAACCAATCGAACCCGGCTTTTTGGTAGGGACGCAGTTCACCAGTAAATGCTAACGGCAGGGGCTGGCTTTTGATCTTTTCGAAATTACGCAAGCGCTGCTGCCTTTCTGCCAGGTCGGGCGGGATGGCAATATCACCCGGCTCTTCCAATAGTGATTCCAACACTGGTAAATGCAGTTCAGACAGCCGGTACCCATCTTGTTTTTCCTCTGCCAAACCCCACAGGTGTTTGTATTTATTGAGCCACTCTTCCGGGATTTCTCCAATCGAATCATCGGCTAATTTGATGTACTTGGTGCCTTTTTTTAACGCTTTGCGAATTTCTTTCAATGCTATTTCCTGGTCCCCATATTCCACCATCACATTCAGGTCAAACCAATCGATGCCGCTAGATATATTCAAACGCACCTTGGGTTTGTTGCGGTTGATCTTTATCGACTTAATATTTTCTTCACCATAAATCTCAAAACCGGCTTGGGTTAGGGCAGGTACGGAATACATTAAAAAATCAAAGGGATGGGCGCGGGCTCGTAATTGAAAGGTATTGTAAGCATATTGGCTGCTGGATCGTTTTAAACGGTATGTTGCTTTTTTTAACAGGTCATAAAATTTGTTTTCGATTTCAAGATCACGTTTAACATAGGTAATCGTCCATGATTGGGGTGTCGTTACGGTTTGAAAAGGTTCCGGGCTATTTTCAGCCGGGATTTCATAATCGCCATATCCAAACCGTAATTCCGCCAGCAGTTCCTTTTTTGTTTCTCTTAAATAAAGGCGTGGGGTGGGCGGTATCTCCAGCTTTTGGTATTCGATCTTATCCCCTTCGAGCGGCAGTTTTTCCACCAGGCCGGGAAAATACTCATTTAAAAAGGTTTCCTCTTCTTCTAATGGGATGGAAAGAGGAAAAAATTGGGAGATATTAAAACCGTCCGGGTTCGCGATGGGGAGGATAAAATTACCACACAGGGCATAGGTGGGGTCTTTTGAAAGTAGATAAAAATTTTCATCGGTGGAGAGCAGGGTTTGATCGTCTATTTTTAACCCGGAATGAATTTGAAGTTCCTGGTCCGTACGGCTTAAAACGCCCCGGATTTCAGCCGGTTCGGATTGAATGAACAGCCGTTGTTCCAACTTGTCGGAATCTCCTTCAAAAAAGATCAGAAACCCTAAACTTCGCATCAGCGGCAGGTATTTGATATATTTCTCAAAACGAGTATCATAACGGTCCTGGTCGATCATAAAATTGAAAAAAGAAACCGCTTCCGGAGAGAGGTTAATACAGCCGTTTGGGTTTAACGCTTGATAGGGGGTTGTGATTTGGCTTTCCCATTCACGGTGCTGAACCAGCCAATCATTCACCTGAGAGGCAGGCAGCTGCCGGAGGTCATTTAATAAAGGCCACTGGGAGGTCCGTAAGACATAAGGTTTTAAATAAAACTCAGGGCCATAAAAATAATCCAATAAATCCAGAACAAAAAAAGCCACGTAATTTTTTGCACGGTTTGTGGTGGATGTCGTTTGGTGAAGCGGATATTCCAATACATTATTCAGCCTGTCTTGCCAGGGGCTGACATGTTTTTTATTGAGTTTGTCTTTTAACGTCAAAACGGAAGCCACGATGTGTTTGCAAATGGCGACCCGGCGGGCATGCGGGCAGGTGCAGGTAAAACTGAGCTGGTCCTCTGTTGGGCGCCGGATGTGTACCAGGTAGGATTGGTCGCTGCCGATCACTTTAAATGAATAAACTTCCCCATCAAGTTCCGTGCTGACAACCCGCCCTTCTTTGTAATAAAGTTCCCCACGAGAAATGGTTTCGGGATCAGCATATTTTTTAAGTGAAAAACGGTCAAGAAGATCCGCTGTAATTTCCGGCATGGTTCGATTCCTTTGGAATTAAAATTCTAGTCAACCAAATTTTACCTTGAATTTGAGGCATTTGCTTAAGCTGAACCACTAATTTTCTCTTTGCGCCATGTATCGTAATTTTCGTCACTCTACTTTGTGAAAAAACGTGTTAAAGTGAATAACCCACAACCAAAGATTATACATAGATTATACAAAATAAGGGATATCGCTCCATAATCGATTAAAATTTAGGTAAAATATATGGCGAAAAAATTGGCGATGATAGGTTTTACCAACTTAAGGTGTGTCTATCATCGTTTGAATACGAAAGATAAGTTTTTAGAGGCGAAATGACTTTTTTACGGATTGTTATTCTCACAGGGGTTATCTTGGGTGGGCTTGTTCTGGTTTGGCGCATCGCGCCTGCAAAAAGCCAGCTGCAGGTTGTGCAGAGTGGACCTTATTTCCCGGTGGTATCCGGCTTTAATTTAAACCGCCAGGAATTTGAATTTCCCCGGGATTTTAAAAGAGAACTGAACCTGGTGATTGTGCCGTTTCAGCAGTACCAACAAAACACCGTCAATACCTGGCTGCCTGCTGTTCAGGAAATTGAAGCTGCTTTTCCGGGATTTATCTATTACGAACTACCCACCATTTACGAAATGCCGGTTTTATCCCGAACCTTTATTAATGAGGGTATGCGGGCTGGTATTCCGGACCAAACCTCACGTGAACGAACCATCACACTTTACCTGAATAAAACCGAATTTAAATCCGCATTAGAGATCCCCAACGAAGAAAATATTTTCCTCTTCCTGGTGAATCGAGATGGGGAGATATTATGGCGAACCACGGGGGCTTATTCTGCAGAAAAAGCGGATGAATTGGTTCAGGTGATCAAAGCAGCACGATAAACACTTAAGCGAAAGGAAAAATGATGAAACCCACACCAACATCAACATCAACCATCAAAAACACAGAATCCGTCTGGGATTACCCAAGGCCTCCGGCGGTGGAAGCAGTAGAACAAGTTATTACGGTGATCTTTAATGGTGAAATCATAGCCGAATCGCAGAATACAAAACGGGTACTGGAAACGAGCCACCCTCCGGTCTATTATATTCCCTTGGAAGATGTCAAACTTGGTGTATTGCGCCTGACGGTTGGCAAAAGCTGGTGTGAATGGAAAGGCCAGGCTTTTTATTATGATGTGACCGTGAATGATAAAACTGCCAAAAAAGCGGCCTGGTTTTATCCCAATCCAGTGAATCAATACGTTATGATCAAAGATCACGCTGCGTTTTACCCCAGCAAAATGGAAGCCTGTTTTGTGGGTGATGAACAGGTAACCGCCCAGGAAGGCGATTTTTACGGCGGGTGGATCACATCCAATATCGTGGGACCGTTTAAGGGCGGCCCGGGTACGGCTGGTTGGTAGCCCCAAAGTCTTTTTTTAGTGCTACTTAATCAACAGCCCTGATTTGCTTGTCGAAACGGATATGTTTTTCAATCAAGAAAGTTTATACTTATCGTAGTCACGATAAAGGGATAAATATTTAGGGACACAAACGATCAAATCGTGATGGAATATTCGCAAAACTCCATTTATTAAAGCAAAGGCTGAATGATGAGAAAAAAATTTGTGATTCCATTGTTATTTGTGGTTGTTAGCCTGATGATGGCTTGTTCGTTTGGATATGAAGGTCTCGCTATTAGTGATGACCCCGAGCCGATTAACCTTTTAGAGAATATGTATTTACAAGAAACCATAAATGCCAGCAATAGTGGCGAAGCATCCTCAGCCCAAGCTGAAGAAACCCCGCAGCCGGTTTACCAATCCATATCACCATCTGATTCACCTTCAACCCAATCAATTGCTGGCGTCCATGAATATTCGGTAAATGCAACCAATTTTGGATGCACCTGTCAGGTGGCTGGAAATGTGACGACCAATTTTAATTTTAAAGAAAATCAGCTGGAAATACTCGATGCAAGCGGTGGCGCGGAAGTATACGATAAAATTGGTGAGAATACCTACAAACGAACATTTATGGGATATTATATTGTAGACAGCGGCAGCGGGGCAGCAGTGACCAGTACGATTGTTGAAGAAGAAAAACATGTCATCATCATTCTTACCGATAATGGTTATGTTATGGAACATTATTCCGGTGAAGAGAGTTCACCATGTTGTTACCACACCTTCACCATACAAAAATAGTTCATCTGGCGGAATGTTGTTTTGATACGCAGTAAAATCAAAAGTTTTTGGTGATCACAAGTTAATCAGATTTCAGGTGGATCAGGCTACAATTGGTGTAGACCAAATTCCGATAGGGAGTAAACCATGCCAGCTTTAGGAATATTCGCCATTGGCCGATTTGTTTTACGAATACTCAAACTTTTGTGGCGGAAAGAGGAAATACGCGGCCTGTTGTTGGTCGCTTTGGGTACCGTTCTGGTAGGCACCTGGTTTTACCATCAATTTGAACCTACCATCACTACCTGGGTGGATGCCTATTATTTTACGGTGATCACCCTCACGACGATTGGTTACGGGGATATCAGCCCAACCATTCCGCTCGCCAAGATCTTTACCACCCTTTATGTTTTTGTGGGTTTGGGCATTATTGCCGGATTAATTGGCCTGGTGGGTGAAGCCGTCATTGAGGATACAAATCAACGTGTGAAGGAACGGCTTGGTAAAAAGAAAAAAGAGGAGTAAAGGCTTCCGAAAAGAATAAAAATCTGTTCTTATTATCAGTTACCGATCTAACTGATAATAAGGGGGTTGTCTTATTATCAGTTATGACATAAAATGATAATAAGGAATGTTGTTTATTATCATTTAACTTCAGAAAATTATGAAACCTACAGATTTTAACCACGAAGCGCCAGGAAAAGTTATTAAAACCTTAACCGGTTATTACGCCTATATTCCCAACCCCCTGCCGCCTACGCTAACCTGGTCGAATCGATTAATCAGCCAGTTGGCAACCGCGGAGCGGAGCATGGCACGTTTGGAAGAAGTGGGATGTTCTTTTCCTGTTCCGCACGTTGTTGTCCGGCCCTTTATCCGCAAAGAAGCCGTTCTGTCTTCTCAAATTGAAGGGACACAAACCACCTTCCAGGAATTATTAACCTATGAAGCCCGGCAGTTAAGTTTATTTGAAACCATGCCGGATCGCCATGAAGTGTTGAATTATGTGAAAGCTTTGGATTATGGTCTGGCCCGCATAAAGGATTTGCCAATCAGTTTGCGATTGATCCGTGAACTTCATGCAATTTTAATGAAAGGGGTGCGGGGAGAATTAATGACACCGGGGGAGGTGCGACGGAGTCAGAATTGGATTGGACGACCAGGAGCCAGTTTAACCCAAGCGCGTTTTGTGCCGCCGCCCGTAAAAGAAATGCAGGATAACCTTTCTGACCTGGAAAAATATATTCATTCGGAATCGGACCTCCCCGTGTTGATTCGTATTGGCCTTATTCATTACCAGTTTGAAGCCATTCATCCATTTTTGGATGGAAACGGACGGATTGGGCGGTTGTTAATTACCCTGTTGTTAATTAGCTGGGATGTTCTTTCACAACCGCTGCTGTACCTGAGTCTTTTTATCGAAAAAAATCGCACAGAATATTATGATCGATTGTTGGCTGTGTCTTTACAAGGAAAATGGGAAGAATGGCTGCTGTTTTTCCTGGATGGGGTTCAAGAACAAGCGGAGGATGCTGTTGTTAAAATTCAAAACTTGCAGGCACTGCGCCTAAAATACCAGGAAATGTTCCTTAAAGATCGCAGCAGAGAAAAATTGCTCCAGGTGGTTGACTACTTGATGAGTACCCCCATCAGTTCCATTGTTCAGGCACAGGAAGTCACTGGGCTTGGTAGTTTTTCCACACTTCAACGTTATTTTGACAAACTCGAAGCTTTGGGCATTCTGGAAGAGTTGACGGGAAAAAGCCGCAACCGCGTATATCGGGCGAATGAGATATTGGCGGTGTTGGAAGGGTGATTCCATGAAAATCCGCAATTGGATTGCGGATTTGTACCGAATGTAATTATTGGTATCCGTTTGTCAATTAACAATTTTTTGAGATGCACTGAAACTATAATTATTAAACTTTTCTACTTTTCACAGATCGGACTATCATAAAGTATGGTACATGAATTTGGGGCAGGTCAAGGGTGGCTTGAACTAATATTTCCGCATGGAACGATTGTGTTACCTTGTCATGATAGAGTGTCGTCTTCTTTTAATACCTTTTCGATGAAATCTATCAATTCCGGAATAGAGGTTTGGGCTGTATCCCAAACGATTTCTAGATTCATAATGTGGTATCCATGAGCAGCGAAATTCCGCATTCCCACCAAAGAGTGCCAAGGAATTTGAGCATGTTTATCTGTAAATTCATTAGGCAGCTTACTTGCTAATTCACCGATATTAAGCAAAGACATAACAACACCCTTTTTAATCAGGGAATTTTTCCGTAATTCCTTTAAGGAGCCAGCAGTTTGTGAAAATACAATTATATCTTTTGCATCCTCTAGCATATGCTCTAAAATCGACTTAACTCTCCCGTTCATATATTATTCTCACATCTTGTTGAATGTTTTTTTTAAAATGCTCTTTAGCCTCATGCTGTAAAGCTTCAAAAGTTATCAGATCCACAGATCTATTAAATGCCTCTTCTAAATCAGCCAGCAAGCTAAAAAATAAAATTCCACGAGTATCAGGAAAAAATTCGACCAACATATCAATATCACTGCCAGTGGTCATATCGCCACGCGCAGCAGAACCAAAGAGTCCCGCCCGTTTAACCGGGTATCCTTTTAAAACCTCAAAGGCTATTGATTCGATGGTATCCATTTTATTTCTCCTGCTCCTAATTATACAAACAATCCGTATTTTATTACAGAAAATGTAACTGTTCAGTCTGTTCAGCGATAATCATCCAGTTAGGTCAACTTTTAACCGGACGAATGCAAACTTTGCCAACGGGGGGCGCTGATGTGACAGCAACTAAAAAATGTCAAATTTGACCACAATAAAATATCCGGGTGTAAAAACGGATTTTAAATAAAAAAGCCGATTATTGGTTAATCAACGTTAATGAAAAGAATTCCCAAAAGCACTGTGTAAAAAAAACTGACAAATCGTGTTATCTATATCGTAAGCATACATGGTACAGGTTTCAGAGAGGTTGGCTGCAAATTGGTAGACACCGTCATTCAAGGTAAAGAGCACGGCTCCATTTTCACCGCTCAGGTCATCATTGGTTTGCAGNACCCCATCTTTGTACAGTTCCACCGTNATCCCTTCAAAGGGGCTGTTATCCACCCCCACCACAGAGACGGTCACCGGNACATTCACGGTCACCGAGATTTGTTCACANCCAGGNAGCGTGCAGTGGTTAGTTGCATTGCTGTAGAATTTGGCTTCGTTGTAATCTACTCTTGCCCGGTAGTCTCCTGCGGGTAAGGTCAGACTCACCTGCCCATTCACATCCGTCGTCCCGGAGAATCCGGTATAGGTCTCGCCATTGTAAATACGCACCGTTAATCCCGCCTGCGCCATTCCCTGGGTATCGGTCACGCTCACCGTTAAGGGTTTGGTCACTTCAATTTCTGCACCGGTGCAGCCGGGAAGAGTGCAGTGATTGGTTTCTGCACTCCAGAACTGAACACCATTCAACTCAGTCTGGAAACGGTAGTTTCCATCCACCAGGGTCAGGAAGACCTGCCCGTTGGCATCGGTGATGGCGGACACATTCACATAGGTACTCCCGTTAAAGGCATACACCGGAAGGTTAACCAGTGGTGTTCCGTCACTGTCCCGCACGGTTACCGGCAGCGGACCGCTGACCGTGATCTGTGCTGTGTCACAGCCCGGAACGGTACAGTGATTAACCGTGTTACTCCAGAACCGAGTACCATCCACAGTGGTGCGGAAGCGGTAACTGCCCGCCTGGAGGTTAAGGGCTGCCTGTCCATTGGCATTTGTTACCCCGGTGATGCCGGTGTTGGTGCTGCCATTAAAGGCGATTACAATCAATTTTTCACCATAAATCATGTCCTGCCCTAATTGTTTGTACTATACCTTATGTTAGTCAATTTCTGAAAATTAAACAAGTTTAATGATCAATGTTTAGGGTGAGGTGGTCTGTAACCCGAGGCCAGATTGTGCCACAATCTGATGATAATTCTGAACAAAAAAATCCCCTTCAAAAGAGGATTAACGTTGGTGCCCCCACCGCGAAGCGCGCCTTGGCGAGGGGACTACCCGATGGCGTACGCTGTCGAACCCCTGTTTGATCCTTCGCATGCATATCTTGATGATATGAGAGGGCTCTTTAAACAAAAAATCCCCTTCAGAAGAGGATTAACGTTGGTGCCCCCAAGGGGACTCGAACCCCTGTTTGAGCCTTGAGAGGGCTCCGTCCTAGGCCGCTAGACGATGGGGGCGGCATAAACAAGTAGCGTATTTTAACATGCGCATTTTAGGCTGTCAATGTTCATTGACTTGTATTCCCGCTCGTGCTATCATGCTACTAGAGCAATAATCCCTTATTATTCTGCACCTTAATAGCTGCATATTTTTTTTCGAAGGAGTGTTTTTATGAGTGTTGATTTTATTTTTCGCCTCATTGGCATGGTTGTTTTTACAATTATCGGTGTTTTTATCGGCACCAACCTTGGCGCAATCGCAAATTCGAATCCGGATGCTGTTAACCCTTTTACGGTGGAACAGTATGCCTTTACGATCGGCCTCGTTGGCGCATTGTTTGGGCTCATCCTGACGCCAATCTTAACCACCCGTCCGATCCGCGCCATTCGTGCGCTGCTCACCCGGGTTTCTGCGCAATCATTATTCGCTTCATTTGCTGGATTAATCGCTGGACTTATTATCGCTGCTTTATTAGCGTTTCCGCTCTCGCTCCTGCCTAGTCCGTTTGGTTCCATTTTACCCTTCGTGGGTGTGGTTGTTTTTGCTTACCTCGGTGTTTCCGTGTTTGTTATGCGCCAGACGGATTTATTTAACGTCATCCCCGGTTTTGGGGGACGCGGCGGCCCCGGCTTAGTGCCCGATGGCAATGTCGCTGGTGAACCGAGCATGAATTGGGCGGAAAGCCGCAATATTTTGTTGGATACCAGTGTCATCATTGATGGCCGCATCAGTGATATTGCCCGCACCGGGTTTTTGCCCGGCTCTTTGTTGATCCCGCGTTTTGTGTTAAACGAACTGCAGTATATTGCTGATTCTGCGGATGGTTTGCGCCGTCAACGCGGACGCCGCGGCATGGAAGTGCTGGCAGCCTTACAAAAAGAACCGTCTATTCCGGTCCGCATCAGCGATATTGATGTGGAAGGGGTGCGGGAAGTGGATGATAAACTGGTCATCCTGGCAAGGCAGTTACGCTGTCCGGTGTTAACCAATGACTACAACTTGAACCGGATTGCCGAGTTACAGGGCGTAACCGTGTTGAATATCAATGAATTGGCCAATGCGGTCAAGACGGTCTTGTTACCTGGTGAAGTGATGAATGTTCGTGTCATTCAGGATGGCAAAGAATCCAACCAGGGTGTTGGGTACATGGACGATGGTACCATGGTTGTTGTTGAAAACGGTCGGGATTACATGGACAAGGAAATTATCGTGATTGTCACCAAGGTGCTGCAAACTGCAGCCGGACGGATGATTTTTGCCCGCCCCGAAAACGGTGAGATTTTCGACTAGCAGGAAATGAAGTAGATATGGCAGTAAAAATTTATAATACGTTGACCCGTAAAAAGGAAGACCTACAAACTTTGGAACCAGGCAAGATTAAAATTTATGTCTGCGGTCCCACGGTTTATTCAAAGGCGCATGTTGGTCATGCCATGTCCGCCATGGTTTTTGATATTCTGCGGCGTTATCTGGAATATCGTGGTTATGATGTGCGTTATTTGATGAACTTTACCGATGTGGATGATAAGATCATTCAGCGTGCCAATGAGCGTGGCGTGGATCCGTTTGAATTGGCCGAAGGTTATATTCGCGATTATGAACAAAACCTGGCTGATTTAAATATTAAGCCAGCTTCTTTTAACCCGCGTGCAACCCAAGAAATTGGGCAGATCATCGAAATGATCGAAGGTTTGATCGAAAAAGGGTATGCTTACCCGGTCGATGGGGATGTTTATTTCCGCGTTGAAAAGGACGATGACTACGGCCGTCTTTCCGGACGAAAACTGGACGATATGCAGGCCGGTGCCCGCATTGATGTGGATACCCGTAAAGAACATCCGATGGATTTTGCCTTGTGGAAAGCAGCCCGCCCCGGTGAACCGGAGTGGGAAAGCCCGTGGGGTAAAGGCCGTCCTGGCTGGCATATTGAATGCTCCGCCATGAATTTGCACCATATCGGTGAGCAAATTGACATCCACGGCGGCGGGAATGATCTCATTTTTCCCCATCACGAAAATGAAATTGCCCAGACGGAAAGCCTGACCGGCAAACCATTTGCCACCTATTGGGTGCATAATGGCATGTTACAGTTGGGCGGCGAAAAAATGTCCAAGTCCACTGGCAATTTGATTACGATTGAGGATTTTCTGGCGGATTACAGTGCAGATGTTTTGCGGTTTACAGTGTTAAATTCCGGTTACCGCAGCCCCTTAACCTTTACCAAAGAGGTTTTGGCCCAATCGCAAAAAGGATTGGAACGGTTGGCTTCCGGGTTACGCCCGGCTTTACCCGGCGTGAAAGGTGCCTCGTTAGAGGTCTTAGACACGCTGGCAAAAGCGGTTGAAACCGCCCAGGAAAATTTTGTAAATGCAATGGATGATGATTTTAACGGGTCTGGTGCCTTAGCCAGTCTGTTTGATTTGGTACGTGTTATCAATCAAACCCGATCCAGCGGTGCAACCGATGAAGAATTATCCGCTGCACAGGATAAGGTGCGTGAACTGAGCGGTGTGCTTGGTTTGATGTTGGTTACCGAAGAAGCCGGGACCAGTAAAGCGGATGCATTTATTGATATGCTGGTCAGTTTACGTTCCAGTTTACGCCAGGATAAACAATGGGCTTACTCCGACCGAATCCGGGATGAATTATTGGCGCTCGGTGTTATTTTGGAAGACAGCAAAGACGGCACCACCTGGCGCTGGGGATCATAACAACTTATGAAAGAATGGATCACCGGAAGAAATCCGGTTTATGAAGTCTTACGAGCCCGCAGACGGCATGTGTTCCGCCTGCTGTTAGGGGATACAATTGAACGCACCGGCCATATTAATGATATTGTCCAGTTCGCAAAAGAGCGTAAATTACGCGTTGAGGTAGTAAACCGCAGCCAATTGGACAGCATTGATAACAATCACCAGGGCATTGCCCTGCAGGTCAGTGCGTATCCCCAGGCGGCTTTACAGGATATCTTAAAACTGGCGGAAAAACGGGGAGAAGCCCCGTTTATTCTGGCGTTGGATTCCGTGAAGGACCCCCAAAATCTGGGAACACTGCTGCGAACTGCCGAAGCGGTGGGTGTGCATGGGGTTTTACTGCCCTTTAAGCGCACTGCCTCGGTGACGCCCGCTGTGGTGAACGCTTCTTCCGGCGCTTCTGAACATTTGCTGGTGACACAGGTCAACCTGGCGCAGACCCTGGAAACCTTAAAAGAAGATGGTGTTTGGGTGATTGGGCTGGACGGTGGGCCGGATTCCCAGCCGGTGAGTGACGTGCGGCTGGACGGTGCTCTGGCGGTTGTGGTGGGCAGTGAATCGAGTGGCATGCGTTCCCTGACCCGCAAGATTTGTGACCACGTGGTGCGTTTGCCCATGCGGGGCCAGATCGATTCGTTAAACGCATCCGCCGCCGGATCAGTGGTTTTATATCTTGCGCTCATGGCTCGCCAGAAATCGTAGGCTGGATTGGTTTGTCGATGGAATGGTGGCTGCCAAACATCGGGATTTTGTACAAAATATTATTACCTCCCGTTGGTGAAATTTAAATTTACTTTGAGTAACAGTTCTCCCAACGGGAGGACTGTTTTTGGATGAGGCCTCATTCCGAAACCCATAATCTTTTTTCAGTGGAACTTTGCAAACAACCCTGTTTACAACGCTTAATTCACTATTTTTGTACAATATTATGTTATAAAATTAATAGAATTCATACACAAGATGGTTATAATTAACTCATCAAATCAAAACAATATAGCGGAGGAATTATGCTTATCAAAAAAGAATTAGCCGACAAGATGATTGAACAGGTTGGAAACGAATTTGGCGCTGCAGCTCAATATTTGGCAATCGCAGTATATTTTGAACAAGAAGCCATGGAGAATACAGCCTCCTTCTTCTACACACAATCAGAAGAAGAACGGCAGCATGGATTAAAACTGCTGAAATATGTTGTGGACGCTGGCGGTGAAGTGAATATTCCGGCTGTTCCTGCCCCGAAAATGAAAATCGATTCTGCTGAAGATGCCTTCCAGATGTCCCTCAATTGGGAATTGGAAGTGACCGGTCAGATTAATGGGCTGATGGACTTAGCAAGACAGCAAAATGATTATATGGCACAGAACTTCTTGAACTGGTTTGTGAATGAACAGTTAGAAGAAGTAACCACCATGGAAAAATATCTGGGTCTGGTACGGAAGATGGGTGATCGTAACTTGTTCTATTTAGAGAACTTAATTGCTCATCCCGAAGCCGCAGGCGGCGCAGAGTAATTTGAATTTCTAATAAAAAAAAGCTGGCTGATAAAAGCCAGCTTTTTAATTTTAACCCAATTTATTTTATTATCAAATCATCTACATCCACTCGCAAAATTGACGCAATTGTTACTAAAACACCAACAGAAGCCGTACGTTTTCCGTTTTCGATTTGGGAGAGGAAAGGTACACTAATTTTTGCCATGTCTGATAGTTCCTGTTGTGTAAAACCTCGATATTCCCGCCAGACTTTTAGTGGATTTTTATCTTCAGCCAATGCAAAAGCCACATGAGCAGGTAATAATTCTTCCTTCCCATTTTCCACAGCATAATGGATACTATCGAAATCTTGAATGTCTTCCAACATTTCAGCCTGTTCAATTAATTGTAAATAATCACTGTAAGGTAAAACAGCCCACTCCGGTTCTCCATTTTGGATAATTAATTGTACGCTCATCGGTACACCTCTTTTCGTAAACCAATCTTTAAAACAATAATCAAAATATCATCTTGCCGAACCTCGTATAGTATTCGCCAATCTCCAACCCGCAAGCGATATCCCTCTCGATTTTGTAATTTTGTCACGTTGGGATGTTTGAGAAATGGATCTTCCGCTATCTGTTCGATTTTATACCGAATAGTGTTTTTTAAACTAACCGGAATTTTCTGTAATGTCTTTGCAGCTTGCTTGGTAAAGCGAATGTCATAGGCCATATAAATATATTAGCATAAAGCAAATTATTTATCAAGTTTTATAACTCTAAAAGCTAATAACTGGATACCTTATTACTTTCTTAAAACACAAACGCCCATAATAACCATAAGCCGATCATAACAGCGCCCATCGCGAGGCGGGCCACAACCGACCAGCCGCAGCCCATTGCCATACTGCCGGTTGAATCCAGGGCCTGCCGCCAATCTTTGACACGATAATATTCCACCAAAAACAGGGCGACCAAAGCCAGCAGGATGCCGCCAATTGGGGGCAGCAGCAGGGTTCCAAGCAGGGCACCCACCAGGGCGGCCCCAATGGATAACCAGGAGGCTCCCTTTTTTCGTGCGCTGGCTCCCATCAACACGTTATCGATCAAACTGCCAACGATCATCAACACGGTCATCACCCCAAATAGAATCCACCCGGCTGTATTAAATCCTACCACCAGCCCGTAGACCAAACCGGCTGTCCAGATGATGACCAATCCCGGTATGATCACAATAAACAAACCAAGCCAGCCGACCAGCATGGTCAAACCTACCAAAATATGCAACCCCACCGATCCAATCGCCTGCCAATCCATGTTTGCTCCTTTGATAAAAACTCAGTTAATGCTCAGCTTGTTCATCGAGAATCCTCCCGTAGGTGAGATGCAAAACTTCAATCTCAAAAAGTTTTCCCTACGGGAGGTAGCCTTTATGAAAACCTCCCATTGGGTAGATTTTTAACCGGGCTAACGCAAAATTCACCAACGGGAGGGGTGCGTTATGCTGAGCAGTCACAAAATTCAATGTTAACTATAACGAAAAATAAAGGAATTTCAACCTGTTAAGGTGCGACGCACTTGGTTGGCAAAGGTTCTTTGACGGAAAAACCCATTTTTTTACACGGGTTACCATATATTCCGAAAGTGCGTTGCACCTTCGGAATCGAGTACTGCTATTCATGTGCAACGCACTGACTTCATTACTCGCTGATCTTATTGCTGTGGAGTCTGCATAGAAATGCCCCTGGTAAGCCCAAGTGCATCGCACATGGTTTATCAGATTAGTTTGTTATAAAAACACCCCTTTCTTCACGCTGCCCAGTGAAAAGAAAGTGCTTAACCTCTCGTACCTTAGCCATCTTTATGAAAACCTCCCATTGGGTAGATTTTTAACCGGGCTAACGCAAAATTCACCAACGGCAGGGGTGCGTTATGCTGAGCAGTCACAAAATTCAATGTTAACGATAACGAAAAACCAGCCAATTGGTTGCAAACTGTAGAAGTAAAAACAGAATCAATGGCGAAACTAAGTGATGGGTCAGGCAGGCAGATAATGATGGATAAATGTTCTTATTTCATTCATGGTTAAGGCAGCCTCTTTAAAGAGGGGTGCTAACAGCGGATAACAATGCACCATGCCCGGTTCAATGCGTGATTGGATGTGAATCCCGGATTCGACTGCTTTGTTAATAAACTGTACCGAGTCATCTCGCAGGATCTCATCTCCACCTGCGTTGATATAAAGGGGTGGCAGACCGTTAAGATCGGCAAATAGGGGAGACATCCAGGGATGGGTGCGTTCGCTTTCGCCGGCATAGTATGCGCCAAAAACCTGCCATGATCCGAGCGGGGACAAACAACGCTCTGCGTTGCTGAGGTACGAAGCCCCACCGCAGGTCAGGTCTGTCCAGGGAGAGATAGCAACAGCCGCTGAAGGTAGGGGAAGATCCTTATCTCTTAATGCCACCAATGTAGCAAGACATAAACCGCCGCCCGCAGATTCACCCGCAAAAACAATGTTTTTGGGTAAATAACCCTGGTTTAAAAGCCATTGGTAGGTTTCGATGGAATCCTCTACAGCAGCCGGAAACGGGTGTTCAGGTGCCAAACGATAATCAAATTGTAATGTGTTGATGTTAATAGATTTGGCGAATTTGGCAACGATTGAGCGGTGATCATTACAAGAGCCGGAAACATATCCGCCGCCGTGGGTGTAAAAAATGACCTGATGGGCCGGTGCTTTTTCCGGTTTTAGCCATTCCGCCTTGCGGCCCCCGATGGTTACTGCTTCAACCGACATCCCTTGTGGTGGTTTTGTTATGAAACGATTTGTTTTTTCGTGCTGCTTTCGCAGATCAGGGATGGAGGTATCCCTGGTGATGATTTCTTTCTTAAAACGTAAGTTAAGGATATGGCGGTGACGTAATAAAAAATTAAAGAAATTTGCTTTAAAAGTAGGCATAAAAACGCTCCATCATTGGTATATGATTTTTGTTTTCCTCGGATCAGATGAAAACAATTGTTTGTTAGGAATGAATTCCGGATATAAAGAGGTCTACCAGCGAAGTGATGGTTTTATTTTGATCAAAGGTTTCTCGTTGTTTGTAAAACTGTTTTACAATTTCAATAAATGTAAATTCAAACAGATCCATTAAGATGTTCAGATCCAAATCGGTGCGGATTTCCCCTGCCGCCTGGCTTGATTGAAGAATTTGTTGGGAGAGTGCCTTGATGCCGCTGGACTCTTCCGGTTTTGGTTGAAAAGAAACCATACTTTGCATGCGGTATACGATATACTGTTCAAAAATATCATGGTTGGGTTTCACGCCATCCATTAACAGGTTAAAAATAAATACCAGTTTTGAACGGGTGTCCGGGTAGTTCTCGATTTCTTTGAAACGATCGGGATTGTTTTTTGTAAATGATTGTTGAATATAAGCACTAAGAATGGCTTCTTTGAGGGGAAAATAATTATACAAAGTGCCCTTGGCGATATCAGCTTCTTCCGCGATTTGTTCCATCGTTGTTTCAGAATATCCTTGAGACCGGATCAGCTTTAGGGCTACCTCAATAATTTGGTTTCTCGTTTTTTCTTTTTTACGATCCATTCGACTAATTAAATTTGAATTTTGCATAGGTTTCCTAATAAAATTGAACGTTGTATAAAATTATACGATGTATATTTTATTTAAAAACATTCATTCTGTCAATATTTGGATTAATTATTCCTGTTCTGAATCGAATTAATCAGAGCTTCATCTTTAATAAGGAATTTGACTGCAAATTGGGTAAAATAAATTTATGGTTTTATCAAAAAATGAAATTGAAGCAGCCCACAAAGCAAGCCTGCTGCGTGGGTTAAACCCGCTTGAATTAGATGAAGTGATTCAGGCCGCCCATATTCAACGGTTGTCGGATGGTGCATTTTTCTTTATGGAAGATGAAGCGGCGACCGAAACCTTTGTTCTGGTTATGGGCAAGGTAAAACTGGTGCAGGTTACCCCGGACGGTCAGCAAATCATTCTGGGATATTTGGTGCCCGGAAGAACTTTTGGTGTGATCGCTTCCCTAAAAAAAATGACCTACCCGGTTTCAGCACAAGCCGTTGGTGTATGTGCCGCATTAGCCTGGGACCAAAAAACCATCAATACCTTGATGGATTCTTTTCCACGCATCGCTTTAAACACCCTGCATATTATGGCGGGTCAAATTCGTGAATTTCAAAACACGGTGCGTGATCTTTCCACCCAGCGCGTGGAGCAGCGTGTCGCCAGAGCGATTCTGCGGTTAGCGCGCCATTCCGGACGAGAAATTAAAGAAGGTGTATTGATTGATTTGCCGCTTTCGCGGCAGGATTTGGCCGAAATGACAGCAACGACTCTTTATACCGTCAGCCGGATTTTAAAAGAATGGGAAAACCGCGGCATTGTAGAGAGCAAACGCCAACGGGTGTTGATCCTTTACCCGCATGGGTTGGTTCAAATTGCGGAAGATCTACCCGCAGTTAACAAACAACACATCGAAACCATCCGAAAATGTGACTTAGGCGAATAAAGATGATTGCGCTGGCGCAAAGAAGCCCCGGCCTCTTTTTGTTATCCTTTAAACAGGAAGAGAAAGAGGTATTCTATGCAAAGATCAATAAAACGATTTTTTCTACTCAGTGTATTCATTATCCTTTTGGCGGCGTGTAGTTCAAAAACACCAACGGATGTACCACCGCCAACAGATGTCAGTGTCGAAAGTGTATCAACCGCCTTTCAAAAAGCAGGATGTACAGCCTGCCATGTAATTCCGGGTGTACCCGGTGCGGTTGGAACGATTGGGCCGGATCTTTCGCGGATGGGTGAGGTGGCTGAAAGCCACTTAAGCAGCAGTGATTATACCGGTCAGGCGGATTCGGTTGAAAGTTATATTGTGGAAGCGATTAAAAATCCGGATATTTACCTCTCACCGGACTGTGAAGGTGGTCCTTGCAGTGCAGGGGTGATGCCTGCCTCGTTGGCAGATCTGATTTCCGAGGACGAACTGAATCAGATGGTAGTCTTTTTAGCCTCGCTGCCCAACGCTGATTTAGAGGCTTCGGATGGTGAAACGACAAGTGTGGTATTAGGGGAAGCACCGAGCTTAACCGATGAAGAATTCAGTGAAGCAACCCAGATCTTTTTTGACCGCTGTGCGGGCTGCCATGGTGTTTTGCGAAATGGCGCTACCGGACCAGCGCTGACCCCGGAGAATACGCTGCCCAAAGGCACAGCCGGGTTGGCAGCCATCATTTATAACGGCACACCACGCGGTATGCCGGATTGGGGAAAACAAGGTATTTTAACCGAAGCCGAAGCGGAATTGATGGCGAAGTTTATTCAAAATGAACCACCGCAGCCGGTAGAGATGTCTTTAGACCAGATGTTGGAAACCTGGAACGTGATTGTTCCGCTGGAAGATCGGCCAACCGAGCCGCAGCATGATCGTGATTGGGAAAACTTTTTCGCAGTCACCTTGCGGGATGCCGGTCAGGTGGCCATTATTGATGGAGATACCTACGAAGTTGTGAATACGGTTAACACCGGTTATGCGGTCCATATTTCGCGCATGTCTGCTACCGGGCGCTATATTTACACCATTGGGCGAGATGGAAAACTGGCATTAATTGACACCTGGATGGAAGTGCCGGACAAGATTGCGGAAGTGAAGGTCTGTTATGATGCCCGTTCCGTAGATGGCAGTAAATATAATGGTGAAGAAGGTGATTTTACCGACCTGTATGCCATTGTGGGTTGTTATTGGCCGCCGCATTTTGTGATGATGGATGGGCAGACTCTGGAGCCTTTTAAAATCGTCAGTACCCGCAGTTATACCTACGACACGGAAGAATACCATCCTGAGCCTCGGGTGGCTGCTATTGTTGCATCCCACAATAAACCGGAATGGATTGTGAATATCAAAGAAACCGGTCAGGTCTGGCTGGTGGATTATACGGACATCTTAAACCCGACCATTAAAATGATTGAAGCCGAACGGTTTTTGCATGATGGCGGTTGGGATTCCACCCAACGATACTTTATGGTGGCTGCCAATCAGGCCAATAAGATTGCCGTGATTGATTCCGTGGATGGAGAATTGGAAGCAATTGTGGAAACCTCCCAGATCCCGCACCCGGGTCGTGGTGCGAATTGGATTGATCCAGAGTTTGGCCCGGTGTGGAGCACATCTCACCTC
This sequence comes from Anaerolineaceae bacterium, assembly GCA_002702705.1. Taxonomy (GTDB): domain Bacteria; phylum Chloroflexota; class Anaerolineae; order Anaerolineales; family Anaerolineaceae; genus UBA6170. Next base: position 115,316 of record PABH01000073.1, on the reverse strand, counting down.
GGTGAAGGTTCTTTAGTAGCGATTGGCACCGATCCTGAGGGGCACCCCGAAAGCGCATGGAAGGTGGTGCGGAATATCGAGCTATTGGGCGGCGGCAGTTTGTTTATAAAGACCCATCCCAACAGCCCCTGGATTTGGGCCGACCATGTATTAAGCTCTGATGAAGTGACGCAGCGCACCATTTGTGTGATTGCCAAAGATAACCCGACGGAAGTTTATCGCTGTTGGGAAGCGGCGGATTATGGACGGGCTGTTCATTTTGAATACAACAAACAAGGTACCGAGGTTTGGGTCAGTATTTGGGGCACGGCAGATACACCCGGACAGACCGGTGAGATTGTAGTCTATGATGATAAAACTTTGGAAGAAATTGCCCGCATCCCGGATTTGGTAACACCCACCGGTAAGTTCAACGTTTACAATACGGTACACGATATCTATTAATTTTTTAGATGCGCTAATTTCTCTCGCACTCGGTTTTTCCTCCCGTAGGTGATTTGAAAAGATCTTGGTCATAATACTACCCTACGGGAGGTTGGCTTATAATCATGCCTCCCGTTGGGCGGATTGATGATCGAAACAAAGATAATTTCATCAACGGGAGGCAAACTCTGTGTTAAGAAGTCACTTAATTTGTATTTTTATAACATCAAAGAGTTTGGTTTTATCCGGTTGGTGTGGATAAACCACAACAAAGTCAATTGAGTATATTGAAAAGGCTTGTTATGGGTAAAAATTATGAATCAGGTTAACAAAACCACAAGTATCGGTGAGATTCTTAATCGATGGCCTAAAACTGCGGTGTTATTTAATCATCACGGCATGAGCTGCCCCGGCTGTTATATGAATGAGTTTGAACGCCTGGAAACCGCGTTAATAATTTATCAGGTGCCGGCAGAAACATTCCTGAGGGAAATTAATGAAATGATACAACGTGGTGAAAAACGAAAACCCTGATCATCATATGACATCTCTCCGATTTTGAAAAAAACAAATTATAATTTCACCTATGCTCAAGAAAAATACGATGTTTGGCAAACCGTTGGTTTCAGTTTTCTTAATCCATGGTGGACCTGGAGCAGCGGGGACATTGACCCCACTTGCCGAATTGTTGGCTCCCGATATTGATTGTTTTGCTCCCTGGCAAACAGTTTTAACCATCGATGGTCAGATTGAAGAGTTAAGAGAGCAGATCACTTTAGCAGGAAATTTACCCGTGACCTTGGTTGGACATTCCTGGGGAGCCTGGTTGGTCTGGTTATTTGCCGCTCGACATCCGCATTTGGTGAAAAAAATCATTTTGGTGGCGCCGGGTGTTTTTGAAGAGAAATACGTTACAAATCTGATGCCTACTCGATTGGCACGACTTTCAACCCGCGAACAAAACTACTTTCAGCAATTAATGGGATATTTTCAAGACCCAGCCTACAAAAATAAGGATTTTGTAATGGCTGAATTTGGTTCCTTAATGCGAAAAGCCGATATGTACGATGAAGTGCAGCAGGGGCAGTTTGAACAAAAGATATCTTTTGAAGTGTATGATCATATTTGGCCGCAGGCAGCTGCTTTGCGAAAAACTGGTGCCTTGTTAGCCGCAGGTGAAAAGATCACATGTCCTGTGGTGTCATTTCATGGTGATTATGACAGCACGCCGCCGGAAGGCATTATTAACCCCTTATCTCAAATCTTATCTGATTATCACTGGTATATATTAAAAAACTGCGGCCATTACCCTTGGGCTGAAAGATATGCCAGAGATGAATTTTTAAAAAAATTAAAACAAGAATTGTCATAAAATTTCTTCCTGATTTTGGTTGATTGAAAACACGGGTTGTGATATTGTTTACCTATCAACAAATAGTTAGGGAGAAACAATGAAAAATGCGGATGATTTGTATGATCAGCTGATTAAGTGCAATTTGTTACTGGCAGATGGAGACCGGCAGTTTTTTTCAAAGTACCAGCTTACCCCGGCGCGATTTTATGCGCTCAAACATATCCAGGCCGATTCCGGATTATCTTTAAGTGAACTTAGTAACCGGTTATTGTGTACAAAGGGAAATGCCACCCGGATTTTAAGGGCAATGGAAAATGATGGTTTATTAACCCGCTGTGCGGACCCGACAGATCAAAGGGCGTATCGTTTGGAATTAACTGAACAGGGAAAAGTATTATTTGAAGAAGTGAGTATTGCTTATCAACAGTTTAATATTTCACGGTTTGGTTTTGAGGATTTGGATACCTTGCGTACCCTCACTGGAACCATACAGGCACTAAATCACAAACTGCAGACGCATTTATCAGAGGATATAAAACATCCTTAAAATTAGTTGATGCATCAACTATATTGTGATATAGTTAATTTGTAAACAAAAAGCCGAAAAAATTTTCAGCAATCAATATATTGATCATTTTTGGAGAATTTATGAAATTAGCGCCATGGTGGAAAAATGCCGTTTGTTACCAGATTTACCCTCGTTCTTATGCCGATTTTAATCAGGATGGTATCGGGGATATACAAGGAATCATTCATAAACTCGATTATTTAAAATGGTTAGGGATTACGGTTTTATGGATTTCTCCATTTTATCCAAGCCCAAATTTCGATTGGGGATATGATATTTCCGATTTTACGAATGTGGACCCTGATTATGGTACATTAGCTGATATTGATTTATTAATTGAAGAGGCCCATAAACGGGATATTCGCATCTTATTTGATATTGTCTTAAACCACACCTCAAATCAGCATCCCTGGTTTTTATCGGCGGTTAATGACCCTGATGGTCCTTACCGTGATTTTTACGTGTGGCAAAAAGGCAAACAAGGGGAATTGCCGAATGATTGGGAATCCATTTTTGGTGGTCCGGCTTGGGAGCTTGAGCCAAACAGTGGAGAATATTATTACCATTGTTTTTTCAAAGAACAGCCTGATTTAAATTGGCGTAATCCCAAAGTAAAACAAGCCATGTTTGATGTTTTACGTTTTTGGTTAGACCGCGGCGTGGACGGTTTTCGTTTGGATGCGATTGGTACCATTTATGAAGCGGAAAATTTTCCAAACTGTGAGGTGGATATTTCACTGGAAGAAATGTTTTTAGACACCTACCGCGGGAAAAATGATCAAGACAAATCCTTGTTTAATTCTTCTATTTATAATAAAAAAACACGATTTCAAAATAATTTACCGGAAGTACATGACTTAATAAAAGAAATCCGGGGTCTGGTGGATGATTACGAAGATCGAATCCTTTTGGGAGAAATTGAGGATGTCGAATTTTACGGAAAAGAGGCAAACGAACTTCACAGCATGTTTAATTTTCCCCTCATTGTTCGGACAGGCTTGGATGCAAAAACAATTCATAAAAATCTATCCGAACGGTATAAAGCACTTCCGGCCTGGGCTTGGGAGTGTAATACGGTCGGAAACCATGATCGTGCCCGCTCGTTTTCTTTTTACAGTGATGGTAAAGATAATCAAAAACGAGCCAGAATGGCCTTAGCCCTGGTTGCTTTTTTGCGTGGAACGCCGGTGTTTTATAATGGTGAAGAAATCGGCATGAAAAATTATCAGCCAGCTGGGATAACGGATATCAAAGACCGGTTAGGCATATTTTTTTACGATCTATTAAGGAAAAAGAGGGGCCTTGATCACAAATCAGCTTTTGATTTTGTCGTGAATGAAATGTGCCGGGATTACTGCAGGACGCCGATGCAGTGGGAAAATGCACCGAATGCTGGTTTTTCTCCGGAGGGGGTGGAAACCTGGCTGCCTGTTAACAAAGATTATGAGCAAGGGGTGAATGTTTCCGATCAAAAAGAAGATCCGACCTCAATGTTGAATTATTTCCGGGAATTAATACAAATTCGACAGGCTAATCCTGCGTTGATGGATGGCGATATTGAACTGTTGGAAGATAAAGCGCCAGTTTTTGCTTTTACACGCCGGTCAGAAGACCAGCATTTAATGGTTGTCTTTAATATGTCTGGTGAAACGGTTTTATGGCACTCTCCGGATAAACCTGAATTAATAATTTATTCATCGACGGATGAAAAAATAAACAATCTAAATGAAGAAATAACGTTATTACCTTACCAAATCTTAATATATGAGGTTTGAGATCAGGAAATATTAATATTGATTGGAGACTCAATGATCAATTTACAGGCTGTTTACCATGAAGCAAAAAGCAAATTTGCTTATATGTATGATCAAGACACTTTGCACCTGCGCCTGCGGACAGCGCGCGGTGATATTCCCAAAGTGACTCTAGTTGGTGGTGATCCATTCCGTTGGAAGCGGAAAGAGAATAACCCAGATGAATGGGAATGGGATCAACAGGCTGCTTTTTATCAACCCATGCGCCTGGAATACAGCACGGAATTGTTTGATTACTGGTTCACGGCTGTCAAACCGCACTGGAAACGCATTCGTTATGGTTTTATTTTGGAAAAAGGGGATCAAGAAATTTTGTACGGCAGCCGAGCCTTTATCGATTTGAAACAAAAACCCGAACAGAAATTTTCCACCAGCAACTATTTTAATTTTCCCTATTTGAATTTTGAAGATGTATTTACTGCCCCACAATGGGTAAAAGATACCATCTGGTATCAAATTTTCCCGGAACGATTTGCGGATGGAAATTCCTCAAATAATCCGGATGGTGTGACGGCCTGGGGTGATGATGACAATGAAAATATTTATAATTTTTATGGTGGTGATTTAAAAGGTGTATTAGACAGCCTCGATTATTTACAAGAACTGGGTATTACGGGGATTTACTTTACCCCAATTTTTAAATCGCCATCTTCCCATAAATACGATACAACCGATTATTACCAAATCGATCCCGCCTTTGGCACAAACGAATTGTTTAAGGAAGTCGTAGATGCCGCGCATCAACGTGGTATCCGGGTGATGTTGGATGCTGTCTTTAATCACTGCGGTTGGTTGCATGCGTATTGGCAAGATGTCATTAAATATGGAAAACAATCGAAATATTATGATTGTTTCCTGATTCACGGTGACCCGGTAATTAACTTTCCTTTTGAAGAAGGGAAATACCCAACGACGACCCCGGAACAGCGCAGTAATTTAAATTACAGTACCTTTGCCTTTGTGCCCGTCATGCCCAAGTGGAATACCGATCATCCTTTGGTGAAAGAACATTTATTAGGTGCCGTGCGTTATTGGACCGAAGAATATGGGGTCGACGCCTGGCGCTTGGATGTTTCAAACGAAGTTTCGCATGATTTCTGGCGCGAATTCCGTAAAATGGTTAAGGCGATTAATCCGGATGTGTATATCCTTGGAGAAAATTGGGATAATTCCAATCCCTGGCTGCAAGGGGATCAATTTGACGGGGTAATGAATTATGAGTTGATGTATCCCATCTGGAATTTACTGGGAACGGAAGCCTTCGCTTTTGAACAATTTGGGGTGACACAGTACCAGGAAAGTATTAACAAACTTCTTGTCAGTTATCCGAAAAATAACTTGATGTACATGTATAACCTGGTGGACAGCCACGATACGGATCGTATCTTAAGTGTCTGCGGCGGCAGTGTGGATAAGGTCAAACAAGCCTACTTGTTACAGTTCACCTTTACCGGTGCACCAAGTATTTTTTATGGCAGCGAGGTTGGCCTGGGTGGAGCGAAAGGACATTTTCGGCGTTGTATGATTTGGGATAAAAACCAGCAGAATCAGGATTTACAACAGTTTGTGCGCCGGTTGGTTCAGCTGCGTAAAGAACATCCTTGTTTGCAGGTGGTCGATTTGGAATGGTTGTCCGTGGATGAAAACCAACAAACCTTTATCTTTAAGAAACAGACCGATCAAGAAAGCGTGTTTGTTTTCATAAATCATAATCCTGAACCAGTACGTTTCGATTTGCCGAGTGAGATGAACGGAAAAACAACAACCGATGGTTTCAGTGGTGAAACTGTGGTTTGTGGCAGTACACTGACCGTGGCGGGGAATGGGTGCAGGTTGTTGTTTCAAACAGAGTAACTGGTTACCGCAAGGTGATTAACAAAAATTACCATTCATGGTGTATAGAATAAATAAGGGGCTCAAAAATCGGTTTCAACGATTTTTCAGCCCCTTTTCTTCTTTAAAAGGCTAGTTTGCGATTACCCGCTGCCGGCACTTGATTTTGATATAGATCATTTATAATCATAAAAGATATAACCATCAGGAGTGACAATGAACGGGATCCTTATCCGAGAAGCACAGCCAGAAGATGCCAAGGACATTATTCAGTATATAGAGCGTCTCAGCGCAGAACCGAATATATATATCGCCATGTCGCCCGGCGAGTTTGGTAAAACCGAACAACAAGAAGCGGAAATATTACGTTCCTTTCATGAAGAACAAAATGCGATTTATTTGATTGCGAAAAAGGAAACCCGGCTGGTTGGAATGATTGTTTGTGCCGGAGGGCACCGAAAAACAACCAGCCATGTTGTTTCAATCAGCATGTCCGTTGATCAGGAGTTTCGCAAACAAGGCATTGGTAAATTATTAATGGAACATGCGGTTCAATGGGCCAAAAACAATCCGGTTGTTACCAGAATGGAGTTATTGGTTTTTGCCAAAAATGAGCCGGCCATTCGCCTTTATGAAAAATTTGGTTTTGTTGTGGAAGGGCGGCATAAAAATGCCATCTTTCGGGATGGGGTATACCTGGATAATTTATCAATGGCTCTCCTTGTTTGAACCTTTCCATAAGATTGTAACAAGTTCGTAAAAGGTTGTGTTTGAATCGCTGTCCCAGAAGGGGTATGATTCTGTTTGTTATTATTTTGATTTTTTATGGAGAATGAAATGACTGAAACAGATTGGACGGCAGAAAATATTCCGGATCTAACCGGAAAAACATTTATAGTTACAGGGGCAAACAGTGGGTTGGGTTTGGAAACCAGCCGGGTATTGGCCTCGAAGGGTGCCAGGGTAATTATGACAGCCCGTAATTTGAAAAAAGGACAGGCTGCCCTGGAAAGTATTAAAAAGTCTTATCCCCAGGCAGACCTGGTATTAAAATCTCTTGATTTGGCTGATTTAAGCTCAGTACGAAGTTTTGCCGCCGATATTTTGGCTGAAGAAGAACAAATTGATGGCTTAATTAATAATGCGGGTGTAATGATGATTCCTCGTATGGAGACCAAGGATGGTTTTGAAATGCAGTTTGGCACCAATCACCTTGGTCATTTTGCGTTAACCGGCTTGTTAATAAACCGTTTAATGGAAAACCCGACCGCCAGGATTGTGAATGTCAGCAGTTTAATGCATACTCGCGGCGAGATGAAATTTGATGATTTAATGGGTGAAGAAAATTATGATGAAACAGCCGCCTATGGACAATCCAAATTGGCAAATTTATTATTTACCTATGAATTACAGCGCCGTTTAGAAGCAGCAGGTAAAGATCTATTGGCCGTTGCCGCCCATCCCGGTTATACGGATACCAACCTGCAGGCGGTTGGGCCGGAGCTTTCCGGTTCAAAATTCCGGGCATTTATTATGAGCATTGCCAACCGTTTGTTTGCACAGGACGTGGAAATTGGCGCTTTACCCACTTTGTACGCAGCTACGGCGGTTGATGTAAATCCATGTGATTATATTGGACCGGGTGGATTTAATGAAATGAGAGGATATCCGAAAAAAGTATCCAGTAATGCAGCATCGCATAACCTGCAGGATGCTAAAAAACTATGGGAAATTTCGGAAAAATTAACCGGGGTAACCTACTCGTTCAATTAGGTGCTTGGTAGAAAGAAAATAAATTACTAATCAGTTCTTTTTATATCGAAAGAGTGTGGATGAATAAATCCGCGCTCTTTTTATTTAAATCCTTCTATACCAAATCTAAACCAGTTTCAACGGGGAAAACGATAATATTTGAATAGAAAAAGTAATTAACACATTAAATTAACCTGAGTTTTGGATAACGATCTAATTTATGTAAATGTCATTGCGAGCGAAGCGAAGCAATCTAAAATCACAGTTCAATAGATCGCTTCGACCCCACAAGGGGGTCTCGCGATGACAAAAAGAGCTAAACCAAAACTGACGTTAAATTAAAAACACTATCAACGAAGGACAACACCTCTACAAAAGGAGGAAAGCATTATGTTAACCATGGCACCAAAAAAAATCAGAATTTTTCAGCCCACAAAAACAAGATTGGATTTGATAGTGGATCAGTATGAAGGGATTGATTTAAAGGAAATGGATTCCGTTGCTTTATTAAATCGGGTTGATACAAAATTTATGTTATCGGAAAATCAACTTCTTTCTATTTTAAATAAACTGAAGAGTGCTTATCGGGTATTAGATGTAAAAGGAGTTCGGTTAAACCGTTATCGCACCTTGTATTTTGATACCCCAGATTTTGACTTGTATCACCAACATGTCACGCGAGGCTGCAATTGTTATAAAGTGCGCTCCAGGGAGTATGTAGACAGTCACTTGTTTTTTATGGAAGTGAAGTATAAGAACCAGAAAAAGAGAACAATTAAAAATCGAATTCATACCCATCATCTCCTGGACGATTTGGGTTGTAATTCAATTGGTTTATTACAAGCGTTTTATCCCTTTGACAGCCGTGAACTTGAGCCGAAATTGTGGAACACTTTTACACGAATCACCTTGGTGAGCAAGCGATATCAGGAACGTCTGACCATTGATTTGGATTTGCAGTTTTTTAACGAAAATCGTCAAATGGGTTTGCCGGGAATTGTTGTTGCGGAAGTAAAACAGGATGGATTGTCAGAAAAGTCAGATTTTATTCAACTGATGCGGGGAACTGGAAACCGTTCGACAGGATTTAGCAAATACTGTATGGGTGTATCCATGCTGTATGACGGCGTGAAAAAAAACACCTTGAAACCAAAACAGTTGATGGTTAAAAAATTACAAATGGGAGTGAATTATGGATAATTTCATGGAATTTCTGGTCGGGGTTTTATTTAACTTCAGCATTGTATTGGTTGTCGTACGGTTAATTTACTATCCACACAGCCATAACAAACGGTATGTATTTACCTTTCTGGCTTTTAACACCATCATCTACTTTGTGTTGAGTTTCCTGACCAGTATTGAAATTAGTGTAGGGGTAGGGTTTGGTATGTTTGCTATCTTCTCCATCCTGCGCTACCGGACGGATCCCATCCCCATTCGGGAGATGACCTATTTGTTTGTGATCACTGCTTTACCTGTGATGAATTCGGCTGGTTTGCAAAGTGATATTTGGCTGGAATTGGTGGCTGCAAATCTTTTTGTTTTGTTGATCCTGTTTATCTTGGAAAGGGAATGGGGTTTTCATTACGAAGCATCCAAAAAAATTCTTTACGAAAAAATTGAACTGATCAAACCCCAAAATCAACAGGCTTTAATTCAAGATTTGGAAGAACGGACCGGGTTAATGATTAAACGGGTTGTCATTGGAAAAGTAAATTTTTTACGGGATACTGCCGAAATAAAAATTTATTATGATGATCCGGAACATGAAGAATGGTTGCAGATTGCGGACAATTTATCAGCTTATATTCAAGATGAAGACACCTTGTAAAGGAAATGAAAATGAAAATGAAAAACAGTTTATATTGGATCATTTTAATTGTTCTGTTGAGTTCTTTCGTACTCTCAGCCTGCAGTCCTCAGACAGCTGAAGTACAGGCCCAAAACGAAAGCAGTCCTATAGAACAGACAGATACCCAAATTGTTAACGAAGAAGAAACTGAAGAGGAGATTTCACGTCCGGATGGTTGGACGGAAGAAACCCATGATAAGTCGGCAGACCCGAATTATGAGGTGGTTTTTCCCCAGGATGAAGTGAACCGGATTGATTTGACCATTACCGCTGACACCTGGCAGGCGATGCAGGAAAATATGACCGCTCTTTATGGTGAACCAGGCGATGGAACTTCAGTTGGCTTGGGGGTTGGCGGAAGAAACGGTGGTAGGCCTGGTGCTCCTGGTGGGGGAGGTATGGCGCCGCCGGATGGCAAGTTTCCACCGGATGGGATGGCACCCCCTGACGGGATGATCCCGCCTGACGGGATGGTTCCGCCGGAAGATGGGGCTTTCCCAATGGGTAATAATCAACAAGAGCGGGGCGGTGGCGGCCCAATGATGTCCTCACCTGATCCGGATTATTTTACAACAACAGTTAGTTTTGAAGGAGATACCTGGACCAATGTTGGTATTCGGTACCGTGGAAATTCTACGCTGCGAGCATCATGGTCAAATGGCACAGCAAAAATCTCATTCATGTTGGATTTTGACGAGTTTGAAGATACATATCCTGAGATTGACGACCAACGTTTTTATGGTTTCAAAAAGCTGGTGTTTTCAAGCAACACATTTGATAACTCATTGTTAAGAGAAAAGGTAACAGCCGATATATTCCGTGATGCCGGTGTTGCTGCTGCTCAATCAGCTTATTATGAAGTGTATGTGGATTATGGTGAAGGTCCTGTTTACTTCGGTTTGTATACGGCTTTAGAAATGGTCGATGATACGGTAATTGATACCCAGTTTGACGATAACGACGGAAATGTTTATAAACCGGAAGGTATTGGGGCCACCTTTGCAGAAGGAACTTTTTCTGAAGATAGTTTTGAAAAGTCAACCAATCAGGAAGAAGCGGATTGGTCTGATATCGAAGCTGTGTTTGCTGCAATCCATGCAGATACCCGTCTAACCGATCCGGCTCAGTGGCGGGCAGATTTGGAGGCTGTTTTTGATGTTGATGCTTTCTTAAATTGGCTGGCCGTGGATACGTTGGTACAAAATTGGGACACCTACGGTGTTATGAATCACAATTATTACTTATATACCGATCTGACAACCGGTTTGGTAACCTGGATTCCCTGGGATAATAATATGGCGTTGTCAAGTTCCGTTGGAAAGGGGCAGACCAAAACACTTGATCAGGAGAATATCGGAGACAACTGGCCATTGATACGGTATTTATTGGATGATGAAGTCTATTATCAGACTTATGTGGACTATGTAGCGTATATCCTGGAAAATGTGTTTTATCCGGAACGAATGACTGAAATCTACCAAACCTATCACAACCTGATTGCACCCTATGTGCTGGCAGAAACCCAGGGATATACCCAGCTAAGCTCGGTGGATCTTTTTAATCAATCCGTTGATGAATTAATCACCCATGTTAATAGTCGTTATGCGGCAGGGCAAACATTCGTAAACAATCAATAAAATCACTTCATTTCCCTGATAAAGAAACCGGTAAGCTGCCGGTTTCTTTTAATTTCTATACCAAATCTAAACCAAATCAGAATCAAAATAAACTATGATATAGATAACAAAGGAACAGGAAAAAACCAATTGCAAAAACCACATCTTCTTTCTCCTCTGATAAAGGTTACAAACAGGATAGGCTAAACCCTATCTTGTTTGTAATCCTGCTGTTTTTTAACTGTTTTTTTGATATACAATGAGTAAATGAAATTTAAAGGAAACCAATGTCAAGAAATGTTCTTGTAGTAGATGACCATCATAACGTACAAACACTTTTGGCCGAGTTTTTATCAGGGCAGGGTTTTGAAGTGACTTGTGCCTCTGATGGAATTGAAGCTTTTTCGGTTTTAGAAAAACAAGACATTGATTTAATTTTGCTGGATATCATGATGCCTTCCATGGATGGATACCAATTCATCAGTAAATTACGCAAAGAATCAAGTATCCCTGTCATCATGATCACAGCCAAGCAGCAAGAGAATGATTTAATCAAAGGGTTTGATCTGGGCGCAGATGATTACATCACCAAACCATTCCGGATGCGGGAACTGCTGGTACGCATGCGGGCAGTTTTACGGCGCGCTTCACCAAAAATCCCTCAAGAAGCTATTTTGACAGCAGGCAAATTGGTGGTGGATAAAAACAAACATGAAGTCCTCTTGGATAATGACACAGTAGACTTAACCCCGCTTGAATACAGCCTTTTATTAACCATGATGGAATCCCATGGGCAGGTAATTTGGAGAGCCGCTTTATGTGTCCGTTTGATTGAGAATGGGTTTAGCGGATCAGAAGCAACTTTAAAAATTCACGTACGAAATTTGCGAAATAAAATTGAAGCCGACCCGAACCAACCAGATTATATTGAAACCGTGTTTGGTGTCGGGTATCGTTTTGCGAAGGAAGTTTTATGAATCGTTCCCTACGACTTAAATTGATCGTTTCTTTTTTAATGGTAGCCCTCATCTCCGTGGTTGTAATTGCCGTTACAATTCGTTTGGGCTCTAATGATCGATTATTAAGTTTGGTTGTGGATAAACAGGCTGCGGTGATTAAGGAAGATGCTTTAACCTATTTTCGTGAGAATGGTTCTTGGACTGGCTTTTTCGATTATATAAGCACCAACAATAAACCACCTGATCTTTTTCGGGAAATAAGCCCGGATAACAAACCGCCGGATGTTATTGTAAATGACCGTGAACAGCGTCCATTGGTGGCCTTGGTTGACTTGGATAACCGTTTAATTTTCCCAGCGTTTGGTCTTAAGGTTGGAACCATTTTACCGCCCAATCTAATTCAAGATAAAATCCCATTGGAATTAGATGGAGAGACCATTGCTTATTTGATTCCTGATCGAAATTTAAAATTCAAATTAAGTGCGGAAGAGGAAGTGTTTTTAGAACGAACAAATAATATGATCCTGATGGCTGCCTTAATTGGTGCGGTGGGGGCGATTTTAATGGGAATCCTCCTATCAGGATTATTATTAAAACCTATTCGTAATTTAATGCAGGCCAGCCAGGCAATGGCAGCTGGCGATTTAGATCAACAAGTACCGGTTAGCTCTAAGGATGAATTAGGACAGCTCTCTGAATCATTTAATAAAATGAGTGCGGATTTAAAATATGCTGATGAACAAAGGAAACAGATAACCGCCGACATTACCCATGATCTTGGAACTCCCTTACAGGTTATATCCGGGTATATGGAAATGCTTGAAGACGATCCCCAGAGCCTCACACCAAAACGGATTGAAACGATTAATACTGAGATTGACCACCTGCGCCGTATGTTAGAAGATTTGAATATGTTATCCCAGGCAGATGCCAGGGTTTTAGGTATTCAGGTTGAACCAATTGACCCCGGTATTTTAATTGAGGAGATTTATCAGGCATACCAACCGATGATGGAAAAAGGTGGTTTAAAATTCAAAAAAGATATTCAGCCTCAGCTGCCTCTGGTGCCGTTAGATGAAGGCCGGATGGTTCAGGTAATAAAAAACCTGGTCGAAAATGCAATGCGTTATACCCATAAAAACGGAGAAATTACACTTCGGGTTTGGAATGAGAACAATCAAATTGTTTTTGAGGTTCAGGACAATGGTGATGGAATAAGCGCAAAAGATCTTCCGCATATTTTTGACCGGTTTTACCGTGTCGAAAGCCCTCGTACAAATCGAGGCGGGAAAGCCGGTTTGGGATTAACGATATCCCGGGCATTGGTTCAGGCACAGGGTGGTGAAATTTATGCGTTTTCCAATGGCCTCGGGATGGGTACAACGATGCGGATTGTTTTTCCAACAGCATAAAGAGAAATTATTTCAGCTTGTTTTTTCGTTTTTGGTTGATGCCGCGTTTTATTTCTTTTAATGCCCAGGTGTAATGACTGCTGAGGTTGGCAGAAAAATATGCGGCCAAAGCGTTATTGTTCATCCAGGGATACAAACCGCGTATGAAAAGATCTTCTTCGGATATGGATTTTACTGTTGTGATACATTCCTGATCGGAAGTTAAAAACCAGTTGCGGATTTCTTGCAGCGGGCGCTGGTGATGTTTTTCATAAATGGACTGGTTCAAATCGGGCAGGGTGCGCCAGGTATAACCTGGGGCGGGGACAGACGGTGTTTCACCGCGCAAACCCGCCTGATACCAACCCAGCACCATCTGGTGCCATTCTGCCAGATGCGCTAATACGTCCTTTACCGACCATTCGCCAACGATACCCTCCATTTCCCATTCTTGAGAGGTCAGGGTTTCCAGAAAAGTGTTTAATTTGGATAAAGATAAAGAGGCATCGTCTAAAAGTTGTTGTTTGTTGGTAACCCTTGGCATAAAATTCCCTTTCTATTGTTGTTTTTTGAGTGGTAACCGCAGGATTGTTTTTAGTTTTTCTGCTTCTGCTCTGCGTGGATCGCCCAGATAAATTTCGTGATGGTGACCATTTTGCACATAACCCTGTTCAGCTGCGAAAGCCTTCATTTTTTCAATCGTGGCTGGTTCATTAATATATGGACCGATGTGCAGTGTTTGAACGGAGCAGCCTTCTTCAAATGATTCCAGCCTTACATTTTGCAAAACCTCGGAAGGCCCTTTTTTCTTCAGCATTTTTTGATAGGCTGTTTGCATTGCTTCTTCATCGATATGGTCTGGCTGCATGATCATTAAGGTATAAGCCCAGTTATCCGGTTTGGTAATGTCAAATTCACCGCCTGTGATCGTCCACAACCCTTCTAATGGCATCACTTTATAATCGATCGGCTTGATGGGGTCTTTTTTTGAATTAAATTTAAGCGTATAGGCAAAACTATATAATGCAGCAGTGCGCTCCTGAAAACCGGGTGAATCACCGGGTTTAAAGCCTTTTTCAATTTCGCCATCAATCATAAGAAAGTTTAATTTGGGTACTTCAACCAGCGATATCTTTTTTGCTGATGGTTTGTAAAGATGTTTGTAGGTTTTTTCAAGCTCCAGTTTCATGATGTATTCCTTCCTAACTATACGATTTGTAAATTTGTCTGGCCATTTCAGAGACCATTTTTCTTAATTCCTGTGGTTCCAGCACTTCAACCCCTGGGCCATACGATAGGACTAATTTTGCCGGGTAGGTTAATTCGGGCATTTCAAGGCTCACCAGGATGGAACCATCTTTTTGGTGTTCGATTGTTTTCCACCAGGTGTGGTAATCTCGTACAGTACCCTCCATTTCTGTGGAAAAACGCAGCCGGATTGTTATCAGCGATTGTTGTTCAAACTCGGTTAATAGGTATTGATGAATATCAAAATCGGGCGGTATGGAAAAGACAAATTCCGTAAGGGTTGGCTCTTCCATCCGGTCCAGGCGGAAAGCACGATTTGCCTGGCGGGTGGTACAGTAAGCGACTACATACCACCAACCCCAACGGTGCAAAAGGGCATAAGGGTGGATTGTTCGTTGCTGATCACTGGCTTTACCCCCCGTACGATATTGGCAGGATATGGCGCGTTGTTCCCGGATCGCTTTACGCAGGAGAATTAATAAACCGCTGACGGCCTCGCGGGTAACCTGATTAATTCCGGTAGTGATCAGACTTTGCTGTGCCCAACGGATTTCGCTTAACTGTTCGGCTGGTAAAACATTTTCCAGTTTCGCAAGTGCTCCACGTGCTCCCTCCTGATATAAATCTCCCCAAATTGATTCAACCATGTGTGTACCGAGATAAATCGCAACCGCTTCTTCCGCGGTGAAGATCATCGGCGGCATCCGAAAACCGCGCACCAGTGAAAATCCGCCATAGGGACCCCTTTCTGCATATACGGGAATACCAATCTCTTCCAGCATGTTAAAGTAGCGGTGCAAACTTCGCACGGAAATGCCCAACTCGCCTGCCAGAGCGGCTGCTTTCTGGTTGGGTTTGCGCTGTAACAACATGATTAAGGTGATCAATCGGGTGGCTTTGTTACTCATAACCTGGTTTCCTTCAATTCTATTTGGATTATAAATAAAGTATATGTCAAAATTCGACATAATTAAATTATTTAATTTGGATAATTTTAATGGCTAAGAAGAAATGATAAGTATTTCCATAATTTTGAGTTTTCGTTATTGAACTTAAGGATAATGGTAAAACAGTTCATTGGTACACGAGATTATAGACAATTGTCCGATGGATAAAAGTAAGTTATGCAGTTTAATTTATCGTATACGGGAGAACCTTTTTGATTATTATTAAAGAATTACCAATTACAGAAATCTCACAACTTGCTTTAATTGATCGGGCTGAAACGGTACAAACCGTTTACCATATTGTGAACAAAAAGCTGGTGAAAAAGAATGAAGAATTTGTTATTCCTTCCTGGAGTCTGGAGGACAATGGCAGTCATTCTGTGCCGGCAAAAATTCGTGGTATGGAACCGGATTTAAAGAACGGAACCTTGTTAGGAGCCTATGTTAACGGAACCTTGGCAGGTTTAGGAAGTATCCGTTATCAATTAACTGCTGACACGGCGCAATTATTATCGTTGCATGTTTCAAAACCGTTTCGGCGTTTAGGAGTGGCCAGTGCGTTACATAATGAGTTAGAGCGTTTAGCGATTGAATCCAAAGCAAAGTTCTTTTATGTCTCTGCATGTCCAACCGGCTCCGCCGTTGGGTTTTATTTAAGTAAAGGGTTTCAGCCAGTGGAATCACCACATCCCCAGCTATTTGCTGAGGAACCGGATGATATTCACATGATCAAAACACTAAAAAAACAGGTAGTTTATTCTGTAGGATAAACAATGCCCCAATCCTGGCGCAGGCTATCCATGATTTCCATTAAATCTCGTGAAGCCTGGAATGACATGACATCACTTTCGGTTTTTCCCGCGATCAAACAATCCATGACGTGCTGGGCTTCATAATCCATGCCATTTGATCGGTGAGGAAATTCGATGATTTTTTCTTTTTCGCCCCGGCCAAGGCTTAGAGAGATTTTTTCCGGATGCCAGAAATCTTTATGGATGCGGATAAATCCTTCGCTGCCGCTGATGACTGCTTCACAGGGGGAGATTGCACGGATGGTGGCACTGAGGTTTGCACTTTTTTCCTGACCATATAATAACGAAAGGTGAATTTGTTCATCCACACCGGTTTTACCAAGAAAAGCCTGCCCGGAATATTGGTCTGGTTTACCGAATAAATACAATGCCAGTGCCAGCGGGTAAATGCCGATATCCAATAATGCACCACCGCCCAGGGTTGGGTTAAAAAGACGGTGTTGCGGGTCAAAGGCTTTAAAGAAACCAAAATCAGCAGTTAAAAGACGGACATCGCCAATTTTTCTGCTATCGATCAGATGTTTTGTTTCTTGAATTGCAGGAAAAAACCACATCCACATCGCTTCCATCAGGAAGAGGTTTTTTTCTTGCGCGGTAGAGATCATGCTCTCAACCTGAAGACTGTTAAGTGCCAATGGTTTTTCACATAAAACATGTTTTCCTGCACCCAAAGCCAGGAGGGTATTATTCTTGTGATAAGTATGTGGGGTGGAGACGTAAATAACATCCACATCCGGGTCGTTGACCAAACTTTCGTAGCTAGTGTGAATGTTCGGAATACCAAATTTTTTCGCAAATTGTTGAGCGCTGTCCTGTGTACGAGAGCCAACAGCCTTAATTTCTGCAGCCGGTAAACTGGTCAGGGCTTCTGTAAATGAGTTGGCAATATTACCGGTTCCTAAAATACCCCAGCGAATTTTGTTTTCCATACGATTTTCCTTTTTTACCGAAGAGATAAGTTTATTATATCGTTTGTGAGAGAGTAAAAAGAATATTTTGTAATAACCAAATTGTGTCTAAATAAAAAATATTCCATATTGTTCAATTAAAAACGATATCCTTAAAAAAGCGGAGAGGCGTACTCCCCTATTGGTACGCCTCCGGAAATTTCCTTGTCCCCCGTCTTCTTATTACTATATCAAGTTGTGTATAATAAACCCAGCGGAAATGAACAAAAATAGCACCAAAAACGAACTGAAAGGTAACTATGCAACTTGCTGAGATCACAACCGGTGCCGTCGAAACCTTTCTGCGCGGTAAACGCAGTGGGGAAAACACAAAAAAATCACTCTTGGAAATGGTCATTCTTGAACAACAGGGCTTGTCTTCTGAAATTGAAAAGGAAATGGCTTTAGCTGATCTGTTCGGTGAGATCATTGAAAAAAACTACCTGCAATTTCGTAAAGCTGAAAAATTAACCCCCAGTCTCCCCAAAGATCGGGATAACCTGAAAATCAAAATTCAGGAGGATTTTGGCTTAGGAAATGCTGATCTGGAAGCATGGAGTGCATTGTATTACCGTTATATGGCACCGTTATCAACCAACGTGGAAGACCTTGCGGCTGCGGCGGGTGTGGTGCCCCAACAATTTCGCCGCAGAATTAACAGTGGCCTGGCTTTTGTGGTGGATCATCTCCGGCGTATGGAACGCCAGGCGATGGATAAACGCCCTCAGGTCAATCCGAATTTACCCATCCCGGATTATTCACACCTGATTGCTGTTCAATCTTATGTAGATAAATTGAATACAGCCATAAATCAACCTGACGGCGCTTTTATGGTTAGTTTGGAAGGATTGGGCGGAATCGGAAAAACCGCTTTAGCCCGAGCTTTTGTTTCTGCCCCGCTTACAGAAGAAAAATGGAAACGAATCTTATGGGTTAGTGCCCGCCAGGAATACCTTTCCAATTTCGGTACGATTCAATCGCTTTCCGGAAATGCCGCTACATTGGATGATGTCACCGCCAGATTAGCAGATCAGTTAGGGGTTAGCCATTTGGCATCCAAAAATATTCCGGATCGTTTGGAAGGTCTGCAAGCAGCTTTAAATATGGAACCTACATTGGTTGTGGTGGATAATCTCGAAAGCGTGGAAGAATATGAACAATTGATCCCCGCTTTGGCAAAATTGAATGGGCAAACTCGTTTTCTGATTACGACCCGCAAGACGTTACGCCAGTTTCCTTTTGTATTTTGTATTCCATTAGGTGAATTAAATAACCGGGATGCGTTTGAGTTGGTGTCCAGTGAAACCCATCGTCTGGGAAAACCAGGTATTGTGAATCAGGAAACGTTTGACCAGCTTTATGAGTTGGTTGGTGGTATTCCCCTGGCAATTAAATTGGTAGCTGCCCAGGTGATGATTCGGCCGCTGGAACAAATTATTTCGGGATTCCGCCAGGCCAAGGCCGGGATGGATAATCTTTACCGTTACTTATATTGGGAGGCATGGCAGCTGTTGGCAGAGAACACACGCCATCTTATGCTTTCATTTTTAGCTTCTGACCCGGAAGGGGAAGATTTGGAATTTATCCATCTGATGAGTGGTTTAGGAGATCAGTTTTACCCGGCTCTGCAAGAGTTACATCAATTTTCTCTGCTAGAAATTTCCGGAGATGTTCATAAACCGCGTTACCGTTTACACCGGCTCACAATTACTTTTTTGCAAACCGATATATTAAAAGTGTGGGGAGGGGAAGATGCTTCCCAGCCTTGATTATCGCCAGCAGCAGGTTCATCAATGGCAGGGGGTTTACCAGCACCATCTGCAGCAGCGACTGGCTGTTACCTTGCACTATATTCAGAACCGTTCCCGAGCTGAAGTCCGTACCCATTTTCGCAGTTTTACTACCGCCATTCATGAAGCGCAGCGGTACCCGGAATTGTACGGATCCATTTTAGCGATAATAACCAACCTCCATCCGCTGCCGCTTCGATGGGGGTATGGGGCAGCATGGCAACCCTGGTTAAATTTTGCAATTCAAAATACAGCTCAGGAAAACAAGCGAGCTTTATATCATAATGATCTGGCTGATTATTTTTTCTTTTCTGGTGAATTTGATAAATCGATGGAACATGCCGGAATTGTTTTTTCCATGGCAAATCCTTCACCGGTCCAATTGGCTCGTTCAGTACGGGTGTTATTTACCAGTTACCGTTCGTTAGGGCAATCTTTGCAAGCCGAAGCTTTAATCAAAGAAATGTTTTTTGAATTTGAAGCACACAAACCAGCCTCAGAAGTATCCGGCAGTAAAGCTTTGGCATGGCTGCGGTTTAACCAAAATCGACTGGAACTATTAAGAGAAGAAGGAAAGCTAAACGAAGCCTTAACGCTGGTGGAAGATATGATCTCGCTGGATGAACAACTTGGCAGACCGGATACGTTATTAACTGCGGATTTAATCACCCACCGCTCAACCTTGTTGTGGAATGTGGCTTCCTATGAATGTTCTGTGGCTGACTTAAAGTTCGCTATTGACCTTTACCAGAGTGAAGACGATCTATTTAACGCAGAATCCTTATACAGCAATCTGGGGTTGGTGTATTGGTCAATGGGAAAACTGGATGAAGCAGAACAGTCGCTAAAACGTTCTATTCTTTTTTACCAAAAAAGTGCTTTACAACAGTTAATTTCTTATGATCTTGGTAACTTGGGTTTAACCTATTTCGCTCGAGGTGATCTGGAAAAAGCTCACCATTGGACACTGGAGCATATTAATCATTGTAGAAAAATTGGTTTTGTTTCCGAGATGAATCGCGGCCGGCGTAATTTGGGAACTATCCTCTATTATTTGGGAGCTTATGAACAAGCAATTCACGAAACCGAAGCCGCACATACTTATTTTGAAAAACGCGGCTCACGCGATGGGTATGGCCTCGATGATTTGTGGATTGCCTTATGTGAGGATCAACTTGGAAAAAAGGAAGCGGCTTTCTCCCGTGCCAGCCGGATTTTGGAATGGAGTAAAGAGAGAGAATCGTTGGTGTTGGAACAGGTTAGTTTGCGGTGTTTGGCCTGGTTCTCTCCCCTTGAAGAACGGGTCGTGTTATTGGAACGCAGCCTGGAATTAGCTTATCAGTTAAATCGTTTATTGGAACAGGCTGCTTGTTTGTTGATGTTGGCTTCATGTACTACTGACGACTTGATTTGGGAAAAAGGTCTCGATTTGATTAAATCCATTGGCGCTGAACCATGGTTGGAAGGATCAACAATTGATCAGCCGCCTTTTTTGCCACTATTGTTATAAAAATGTTGGCTATAAATAATAAGCTGCTCTCTATTATTTCTTTTCCAGTAGAAGTAAAATCCTAATATCAAATAGAATAAAAATTGGAGAAAAGCATGTCGGAAATTATCACACCTTTAAAAAATGAACATCCAAAAAGAATCCTGTGGGAAACGATCATCGTTTTATTGATTAGCACTATTCCATTTATCTTTTTTCCATCGTTAAAGGGAATAGGGATTTTTATCCCTGTTTTATATGTTCTGGTAGAACGTTGGATACGAAAACGAAGTTGGACTGATTTTGGTATTCGCCCAAAACGGTTTTTTCATGATTTGCGTTCACAATTTTTTTTGGTAATTCTAGTAGCTGTTGTTATTCAAGTTGGCGTTGTTTTGGTGGCAAATTGGTTTTTTCCTGAATTTTTAGAACATATTACTGCCCGTTTGCCATTTGTTATTGGAGGAAGCTGGATTCCGATTATTGTAAGTCTGTTTTTTGCAACCTTCGTTGAGGAATTTGTTTATCGTGGATTATTCCAACAGCGTTTTAGCTGGTTTATGCCTACTTCTCTTGCAATATTATCGATATCTTTCATCTTTGCTTTATTGCACATCGCGCCTGGAATCTGGTTTGTGATTTTAGTGGATGTACTTTTGATTTTTGTAGACAGCATCATTTATGGTTTGATTTTTGCTCGGAGTCACAATTTACTGGTTGCCTGGTTTGCTCACTTCCTGGCTGATGTAGTCGCATTGATAATGATGGTAGGAGTTGTCCGTGGTTTGTAATTTTGATGTCGGACAGGATCTTTCAGCCGGTAATTTTTCGACACAAACGCTTTCATTACACCCTTATCGTGAACAAATAACCCGCATTTTATCGTCCGCGGTGGCAGCCGTTGAACCGGGAGCTGCCATTCGGCGTTTTTTGAAATGTTCTCAGGATCGGTTGTTTTTGGACGATCAACTTTATGATTTATCTGGTATTAAACGAGTTTTTATCGCCGCGATTGGGAAGGCGGCTGTACCAATGTCCGCTGCTGCGGCGGACATTATTGGAGAAAAACTAACGGGAGGATTGGTAATTTGCAAACATCTTCCTGAAGTGAAGGATTCCCGATTTACAACCTTGCAGGGAGGGCACCCTGTTCCGAATGAAGACAGTTTAAATGCGGGCAAAGCTTTAATGGCTCTTGTTAACGATTTGACAGAAGATGACCTCTTGATATGTTTGATTTCCGGAGGTGGCTCTGCTCTGGTAACTTTGTCATACGATGGGATTGGTTTGGCTGATATGCAGCACTTAACAGAAGTGTTGCTTGCTTGTGGGGCGCGAATCGATGAAATGAATACTCTGCGCCGGCATTTGGACCGGATAAAAGGTGCTGGTTTGGCTAGGGCGGCTTCTCCGGCGACTGTGATCAGTTTGATTCTATCGGATGTGGTAAATAGTCCACTGGAGGCGATTGCTTCCGGCCCAACAGCACCTGATCCAAGCACGATTGACGAGGTTTTGGAAATTATCCGGCGTTATGATCTGGCAGATCAGCTTCCACAGTCAATCATAAATTGTCTTCAATTGGGGTATGAAACACCAAAACCGGGCGATCCCTTGTTTGATCGCGTTCAAAATGTGTTGGTTGCCAGTAATGAACTGGCTTCCGCCGCGGCAATGGAATGTGCTGCCAAATCCGGGTTTGAGACGATTTCTTTGGGAAATGCCTGGCAGGGGGAAGCCCGTCAGGTTGCAGGCCTATTGATTGAAAAAATGAAAGACCAATTTTTAGCAGATAAACCGTTGTGCCTGGTGGCTGGCGGTGAGACCACAGTTACACTACGTGGAAGTGGAAAAGGCGGCCGAAATCAAGAATTGGCCTTAGCGAGTGTTCCGCTTATGGCAGGCGAATCGGATTGGATGTTGATTGCCTTGGCAACAGATGGCGAAGATGGCCCCACTGACGCAGCTGGTGCAGTGGTAACACAACAAACTCTTCAGAACGCCAAATCAATCGGCCTTAACCCTGAAAGTTATTTGGATAATAACGATGCCTATAACTTTTTTGATCCATTGGGTGATTTGTTAAAACCCGGTCCGACCGGAACCAACGTCAATGATTTGACATTTATGTTTTGGTTTCCTCTAAAATGAGAATGGGTTATGAATTTAATTAACCAACTTTCCACCTCGTTAAAAACAAAAAATGAGATGCCTAACCGCAGGGCAGCTGATGTTATTTTAAAAAATCCACAGCGGGTAAATGAAATAATTAGTGGAATATCAGAAGCCACCCCTGCATTATTAGGGGATTGTGTTGAAGTTTTAACAATGGTAGCTGAGCAACAACCAGAGTTAATTACACCGTATACGGATGTGATTATTCCATTCTTGCAGCACCAAAAAACAAGGATCCGTTGGGAAACGATTCACTGCCTGGCTTATTTGGCGGAAAGCATCCCTGGAAAAATAAAAAATATACTTCCTGTAATTGAAGATCTTATCCGTCAGGATGAGAGCACCATTGTCCGGGATTATGCGGTTACAACCTTGGGTAATTATGGCAAAACCAGTTTCCAGGCAGCAAATGAAGTTTTTCCAATACTAAAAATGGCAATCAATATTCGTGAGGGAAAACATGCCAAATTGGTATTGGAAGCTTTTGTCAAAATGTCAGTTTTTTTGGATTCGGAACGGGATTATCTGAATAGAATTTCAGAAGTATATTTGGCAGATCATCGGAGCTCTGTGAAAAAAGCGGCAAAACAATTAAAAGGTAAACTGTAGATTCTGTATTCAGGCTGTGTTAAACGATAAAGTCATGGAGTGAAGTTAGCGGTATTTTCTTACGATCTCCCGCATCTCATTTTTTAGTTTTTCCATATCATCGACTAACTTAAATTGGGTGCGTGATCGGATCAGGTTGTTTTCCGGATAGGTTACCTTAAAGTAGGTGTCACCCATCAAGTAGTCACTCAAAAAGCGCATTCCAATTTCGAGAGTAATTAACCAGGCTGCCTGGGGAATTAAATTGATTTCTTGCGGGGTTAACATCTGACGGGTGGATTCTAAAAAGCCAGCTGTGTAGGCATCAAAAACGGGAAGTTGAAAATTAACCAAGGATAAATCCTTTTCATCTTCTCCGGCTGGGTTCGCCATAGCCCGAATGGCATCACCAAAATCATACAATGCGCTGCCGGGCATGACGGTGTCCAGGTCGATCAGACATAGGCAGTTTCCGCTGCTGCTGTCAATGAGAATATTTTCTAATTTTGTGTCGTTATGGGTAACGCGCCAGGGTATGCTGCCATTGTTTAAGCCATCCTGGATAATATTCATCCAGGATGCACGTTGATGAATAAAAGCGATTTCTTTTGATGCGTTGCGAATACGCTCGGGGAGACCGCTGTAGGTGGCGGTTCGGAAATCTTGATATCGTTTTGGTGTATTATGAAAATCGGGTAAGGGGATATATAAGGAATCGACTGGAAAGTCAGATAACATTTGTAAAAAATCTCCGGTAACTGCAGCCGCATCCCGCACCTGATCTAAATTCTGGGGTGATTCAACTGAAAATGTATTTTCAATAAAATCAAATACCCGCCAGGCTCCGTAATCTTGTTGATTATAAAAAAGAGCGCCCTGGAATGTGGGGATTAATGCCAGTGTGGTGCGTTTGGGGTCTTTTCCAAAAAAGCTCGCTTTTTTTTGAAGGTGAAGGCTGATCGATTGAATATTTTCCATTAACCGCTGTGGGTTTTGAAAAACGTAGGTGTTCATTTTTTGTAATAAATAACGCCTGCCTGGTTTGCCATTGTTGGATGTTGTCACAAGATACGTATCGTGAATATGACCGCCAAGATAGGAATCAATCGAATGAATGGGGTCCGAAATGAACTGCCGGGCAACTTCAAGTAAATCCATCAGGGGTTTTGTTTGCATAACCAATGATTAAAACATGAATATGTTAATTCGTTAAGGACTTAAGATAATATATCCACCATAATTACTAACAAAATTAAATTGACATTCCTGGCAGCCACTGTACTATTTAACATAAATATCTTTGGAGGGTAATGATGCCAGATCCTCGAAATTTAAAACATGCAAAATTATTAGTTGATTATTGTGTTGAAGTTCAACAAGGGGAGTGGGTGGTTATTCATTGCCAACCTGTCGCAGAGCCGTTAATTAATGCAGTTGTATCAGCAGTTTTACAAGCAGGTGGATTTCCAACAGTAATGATGGAGTTGCCTTTTTATAAAGAAATTTTATTAAGATCCGGTACCGAAGAACAAATTCGATGGTATTCGCCAGTTGATGAATTTATCGTCAATAATTGTGCCGTATCAATATACATCGATTCTTCGGTAAATGTGAATATGTTAAAATCTGTTACCCCTGAAAAAATGCAAATGCGTAGTGAGCCTGATGGTAAATGGTTTGACAGCTTCTCAAAACGTTCTACTTCAGGTGATTTGCGATGGGTTTACTCGATATACCCATGTGCTGCATTTGCCCAACAAGCGGAAATGAGCTTAAACCAATATGAAGATTTTGTTTACAGTGCAATGGGTGTTGATCAGGATGATCCTGTAGCACATTGGTGCCATTTAAAAAATTATCAACAAAAATTAATTGATTGGTTAGTTGGAAAAAAAGAAGTAGTCATAAAAGGTAAACACGTAGATTTGACCCTTTCCATTGAGGATCGGATTTTCATCAATTCAGATGGGAAAGAGAACATGCCTAGCGGAGAGATTTTTACTGGACCGGTTGAGGATTCAGCTAATGGATGGATCAGGTTTAATTATCCTGCCGTGTTTAATGGACAAACCGTAGAGAATGTTTTTATGAGATTTTTAAATGGAAAAATTATTGAGGCAAAAGCAGATAAGGGACAAAATTATTTAGAGACTATTTTAGATACCGATGAAGGCTCTCGATATTTAGGAGAATTTGCATTTGGAACCAATAACGGCATTAGACAATTTACGGGAAACATTTTATTTGATGAAAAAATTGGTGGATCAATCCATGTAGCAATCGGGGCTGGGTATCCAAAGACAGGAAGCGTAAATCAATCTTCTGTGCATTGGGATTTCATTTGTGATTCAAGGGAAGATACTTCCGTCTGGATTGATGGGAACTTGTTTTATAAAGATGGGGTGTTTGTTGTAGGAATTTAATAAAAAGTAACCAAATTGCGTTTTTTGGGTTATTACACATGTGGAGATTCCTGGATGCCTGGAACCTCTTCAATTTATAGGTTAAGGTTAAATAAATGGTTCATATTGATCTACAAAAACCAAAATGTAAACCAATAGAATTTTCAGGGTTAACTTCTTTTTCTGGTTTACCCTGGTATGGTAAATCCGACCAACTAACAAATACACCGGAAACGATTCGTGCAAAACTGGATCAACTTTCCACACCATTATGGGTGGTACGTCTGGGTGGGCAGATTTTTATTACCGGCGATCCAGGTTTTTCATCCGATAATTCTGAAATTGAGGCAGAACGATTAGCTTATCTTCCTGCGGTTCCAGCCAATGCCTTGGGTGATGAAGCTTTTAAACAAACCTATGGAGTAAAGTACGCATATTACAGCGGTGCGATGGCAAATGCCATTGCCTCTGTAGAAATGGTAATAACCCTCGGAAAAAATGGAATGATGGGTTCTTATGGTTCTGCTGGTATGCCGATTGACCGCATAAAAACCGCAATACAAGATATTCAGAGTGCCTTGCCGAATGGACCGTACGCTGTAAATTTAATTCATACACCGTTTGAACCAGGTTTGGAATTAAAATTGGTGGAATTATACCTGGAATATGGTGTACCTGTTTTAGAAGCATCCGCTTATATGGATATGTCTTACAGTCTGGTTTATTACCGTGCAGCCGGATTGTCGTTGGGTGAAGACGGCCAAGTCAAAATCAAAAACCGCATTATTGCCAAGGTTTCTCGTAAAGAAGTTGCTAGTCGTTTTATGAACCCCGCCCCCCAAGAGTATTTAGATCAATTAATGATGGACGGGAAAATAACACCCTTACAGGCGGAATTAGCAAAAACTGTTCCGGTTGCAGATGATATTACGGTAGAAGCGGATTCAGGTGGACATACGGATAATCGTCCTTTGGTGGGTTTGATTCCAACCATGATCGCTTTAAGAGACCGCATCCAAGCTGAACGGCAGTATACTGTTCCTGTTCGAGTAGGGGCAGGCGGGGGAATCAGCACCCCGGCTTCGGCGTTGGCGGCATTTGAAATGGGCGCAGCTTATGTGGTGACTGGTTCTATCAACCAGGCCTGTGTCGAATCGGGCGCATCCGAACATACCCGCAAGTTATTAGCCCAGGCCGATATGGCGGACGTCATCATGGCACCAGCCGCCGATATGTTTGAGATGGGGGTAAAGGTGCAGGTTTTAAAACGAGGTACCATGTTTGCCATGCGGGCTTCCAAATTGTATGAAATTTATTCTCGTTATGAAAATATTGAAACTATCCCAGCTGCTGATCGAGAAAAAATTGAAAAAACGATCTTTCGCCGAAATCTGGATGATGTCTGGGCGGATACAGCGGAGTTTTTTAAACAACGCGATCCGAAGCAGTTAGTCCGAGCGGAGGAAGATGGTCATTATAAAATGGCGTTGATTTTTCGATGGTATTTGGGTTTATCCTCACGTTGGTCTGTGGTAGGCGAGGCTGGTCGTGAAATGGATTTTCAGATTTGGTGCGGTCCCTCAATGGGTTCATTTAATGAGTGGGTGCAGGGTACTTACCTTGAAAAACCGGAAAACCGCTACGTTGTTGATGTGATTTTACAGATTTTGAATGGTGCTGCTTATTTAAAACGGGTTAATCTGCTGCAATCACAGGGAGTACAGTTATCCTCTGAAATAGTTAAAGTCTATCCTACAAAGGTATTTATCGAATAATTGAGGGAATCTACTTTCTCTTCTAATGACCAACACCGGTTCTTCTTCTGTGTTTGTAGGATCACAAACAGCACTGTGCGGAGCGAGGGCTGTTAAAGATTTTACTGCTTCACCTTGTGTTAAGGTCAAGCGCAGATTTTATTGATTGATTTTATAAACCTTAATCCGATTTTGCGAAAACTGGGAAATTCAAAGATGACCTGGTTTACCATCAATAAATTTCGGTTTACCATCAGCAACGCCTATATTTTTTGTGGTATCATCTTCGAATAATCCTGTTAACATCGAGGTGAGCTATGGCTATGTACAGTTTTAAAAATGATTATTCAGAAGGGGCTCATCCCCGAATCTTAGAAGCATTGTCTGAATATAATTTTATTCAGTCCGATGGATATGGGGAAGATCGATTTTCTGACAAGGCAGCACAGTTTATTAAACAAGCCGCACAAAATGAAGCTGTGAGTGTTTATTTTGTCTCTGGCGGAACCCAGGCAAATTTGATTTGTTTGGCGAGCCTGATGAAGCCATACCAGGCTGTCATTGCAGCGGAAACTGCTCATATTAACGTCCATGAAGCGGGTGCTATTGAAGCCACAGGCCATAAGATTTGTTGTGTTCCTTCTGAAGACGGAAAGTTAACCCCGGCAGGAATCCAATCCATTTGTGATTTGCACACGGATGAACATATGGTGCAGCCTAAGGTGGTGTTTATATCCAACGCGAGCGAGATGGGAACCGTGTATTCCTTGGCAGAATTAAAAGCGCTGCGGCTGGTGTGTGATCAAAACGATTTGTATTTATATATGGATGGCGCTCGTCTTGGGGTTGCTTTGGCAATTGAAGAATCCGATGTGACATTAAAAGATATCACTGATTTAGTGGATGTGTTTTATATTGGTGGTACCAAAAATGGTGCTTTGATTGGTGAGGCGATTGTCTTTTGTAATCCGGATTTAAATCATAATTTTCGTTTTTATATGAAGCAGCATGGGGGATTGTTGGCAAAGGGACGGGTATTAGGGGTTCAATTCGAGACTTTGTTTCAAGATGGATTATATTTTGAACTGGCTACCCATTCCAACCGGATGGCACAACAAATTTCCGAGAGTATGAAATCGTTGGGTGTACCATTTTTGACAAATTCGCCCACCAACCAAATTTTCCCTATCTTACCAAATACGGTGATCGAAAAATTATTAAAAAAATACGCTTTTTATGTATGGAGTAAGTTTGATGAAACCCATTCCGCGGTGCGCCTGGTAACTTCATGGTCGGCTGGTCAAGCGGTGATAAATGAGTTTATTAAAGATTTTTCAGAGATTTACTCACAATCTTAAACAAGTAAAAAAATCCCCGAAATTTTCAGATCGGGGATTTTTGAAAAATTAATTCAGACTCGATAAAAGAACATCCCCGGGCATACCCGGTTTTAATTGATGATCCAGGTTCATAACACGGATTTCGACTGCGTAAACAGTGCTTTGTCTTCCTTCAACGGTCTGAACATTTCTTGGCGTATATTCAGCTTTATCGGAAATATAAACAACCGTGCCTGAAAAACGTTCACCGGGGAAAGAATCAACCGTGATTTCCACATCAGTACCCAATTGTACTTTGCCATATTCATCTTCCGGCAAAAATATTTTAAGGGTCAGGGTATCCAATTGGCCTATGACCAATGCCGTGGTGGATGGGGCAAGTATTTCACCAGGTTCAATGGTACGGGATAAGACAACGCCATCAATGGGTGAATAAAGATTGTATTTTGTTTGTTGGGTCTTTAAAATGTCTAATGCAGCTTTGGCTTGTTCCAGATTGTCTTTTGCTTGTTTGACCATTAAATTGGATTGTTCCATTTGTAAGGAAGCTGCTTTTAAGCTTAAACTATTTTCACCTGTACTTAAGCTGTCAACTCGATTTTGTGCTAAGTCAAATCTTTTTTGGGCAGCAGCTAAACGGGCGCGAGCTTCCAAAACGGCATCGGCAGCGGACGAGGACAAAATTTGGTCATAATGAAATTGAGCCGCCTCTAATTCCGCTTTTGCTGCATCCAGTTGCTCTTGGGCTGCATCTTTTAAACTGCTGTTGTCTTTGGCCTGGTTGGTTGCTTCCAAGACCAACTCTGATATGCGGTAGGTTTCATGGGCGGAAGCCAGGCGTTTTTCAGCTTCAACGATATCCGCATTGCTGGCTTTATCCAATTCGCTTATCAGATTTTTTTGTTCAATTTCTAAAGCTGCTTGTGCCGAATCAAGCTCAGACAGTGCGGCCTGATAATTATCATCACTGTTGAAGTACCATGCAGGTAAATCGTATTCACTGGCAGATTCTTCCTGCCAATTAGCGGCAAGCCTATCAATCTCATTCATCCTCAATTGTTGTTCTAAATTTTGATATTCTAATTCTGCCTGGTCATAAGCTAAAAGGCTGCTGTTCACCATTGTTTCTGCAGCGGTAACAGCCGCTTCACTTTGACGAATTTGCTGATCGATCATGTCGGTATTCAGGGCTAATACTAACTCTCCCTGTGTAACATGATCACCCAAATCAAAATAAACCTGATTGACTTCTCCGCCAATTAAACTGGCTACAGAAACTTCATTTGCACTAAAAGTTCCCGATGCAATCGCTTCTTTGTTTGTTGTGGTATTTCCACCCGTATCGAGTTGTTCTAATGTGTCGCATGCACTTAATGAGAGCAGCAGTATGAAAGCTACAAAAGCTAAAAATAGTTTTTTATTCATAATTTTCTCCATGGTTGAGGGTTTGAGCTGACCGCATACTGGTAATGAAAACATCTTCCAGGGTCGGTTGAATTGATTGAATATCCACCTGTTTTAAACCGCTATTTAAAAGTTGTTTTTGAATTGATTTAATTTGTTTTGTTTGATAATTTTTATTAAATAAAATATGAATTAAAGCGCCATACAACCCAATATCTTTTATTTCACTGTTTGGGTTCTTTTTTATATCTTCTAAGAGATTAAGTGCCAAAGCTGGTTGGTCACAATTTAATTCAAACAAATCACCTTCAAAGGTATCTGATTTAATGGATTGGGGTGTGCCGATTGCAATTAATTGCCCGTACTGAATAAATGCTAAGCGGTGACAATGCTCTGCTTCATCCATATAATGAGTGGTAACAAAAATTGTGACCCCATCCTTGATCAGCTGGTATAACAAATCCCAAAAGGCTCTCCGAGATACGGGGTCAACACCAGCAGTTGGTTCATCAAGAAATACCAGTTCCGGTTGGTGTAAGATCGATGCACCTAATGCCAGGCGCTGGCGCCAACCACCAGATAGTTCTTTCGTGCGAGTGTGTTCACGCCCAACAAGACCTGCCATCTCTAGCACATCGTTAATGCGGGTTTGAAGTTGTTTATTGTCTAATCCATAAGCCCTTCCATAGAAATTTAAATTCTGGAGAACCGTCAAATCGTTATATAAAGTGAATTGCTGCGACATATAACCGACTTTGGGCCGGATTAAATGGGGCTGTTTGCTGGCATTTACGTTTAAAACTTGGGCTTCGCCCAGGCTTGGTTTTAATAATCCAAGCAGCATGCGAATGGTTGTGGTTTTGCCGGAACCATTTGGACCTAAAAAGCCAAAGATTTCTCCACGGTGAACCTGAAAGGAGATATTGTTCACAGCTGTGAAATCGCCAAATTTTTTGGTCAGGTTATGAACCTGAATTGTTGTTTGATGTTCTTCCACCATAAGTTTCTCCTAGTTTAGTGCTTTCCGCATGACCAAGGTAGAAACACCACCAATGACCAATCCTAATCCTGCAAGGGCTAAAACATGAGGCCACAATACAGTCAAATCACTTCCTTTAAGTAAAATACCTCGCACAATCACTAGCCAATGATGAGCAGGGACAAAATTTGCAATCCACTGGAGAATTTTTGGCATTGTCTCAACGGGTACGGCATAACCTGTGAACATAAAATCTGTCATACCAATTAACATGACAATCAAAAAGGCTTGATGTTGACTGCGAGAAAAGACAGAAACTACCAACCCTTTTCCTAATTCCGCCAAGATATAAACAACCGCGAGGATTAAGAGCAAAACGATTGAACCACGGATGGGAATACCAAAAAACAAGGTTGTCATACCCAGTAAAAAAGTAAAATCCACAAATCCAATTAACATGACCGGAATGGCTTTTCCGAGAATGATTTCAAAGGAGGAGAAGGGCATAACCAATAATTGCTCTAAAGTACCCAGTTCCCTTTCCCTGGCGAAGGTCAGGGCTGCAAACAACAAAATGGTAAATTCTAGCATTAGAGCCAGTTCAGCGGGTGTGGTGTAATAGGATTCTTTAAGTTCTTCGTTGTACCGAACGCGTACAGAAAAATCAAACCTTTTTAAGTCTTTGGCTGATAAACCAAGTCGCTTTAATGCCAGGTTTTCCCCAATGGTCCTGGTTGTTCCTTCAACGGCACGTAATGCTTCTTGTGCGGCTGTGCTGTCCGCTCCGTTTAATAAAACGAGTAAGGTTGGCTGATTATGTGCTGAATGCATATCCGTTTGGAATCCATCCGGAATAATGACGGCTGCATTTACCTCGCCGCGGTCCATCTTGGTCCGAATTTCATCCATATCATTTGCCCAAAATTGAAAATTAAATGTGCCTGTATTTTCAAGCTGGGTGATTACCATTTGACTGGCTGCAGTTTTATCCTGATCCAATACGATGAGTGGCAGATTTGTAATTGGTCGGCCCGTTGCCCAGCCTACTAAGATTAATTCTAGTGCGCCGCCTATTAACATAAAAGCTGGCATCCACCAATCCCGGCGTAAATGAATAAATTCTTTAATGATGATTGAAAAAATTCTTCTTATCATTCAATCCCTCTCTTAAGCCAGCTTTTTTTCAAAAAAGACTGCACCGATCACGGTGAAGATAATGCCCAGACCAAATAACAATAGGGCTTGCAGCCAGAGAACTTCCAACCCTACACCGGTTAAAAAAGCATTACGCGTAATGGTGGCATAATGCGTTCCCGGCATAAACATAGCCTCTAACTGCATTTCTTCTGGCATGGAAGAAATTGGAAAGAAGATGCCGGTCATAAAGAAACCAGGGAAAAATATCAATAGGAAGGAAAGTGCCAACGCTGCAGCCTGGGTTTTGATGAAAACCCCAATTAAGATGCCCATGCTAAGGATTGCAAATAAAAATAAAGCGGACAAACCAAAAAATAGGAAGAAGTTTCCATTAAATGGGACGTTGAACCAATAACGGGCAACAGCGGTTGTTAGCAAAACATTTAATAAACCGCCAATAATATAGGGTGTGATTTTTCCTAAAAGAAGTTCAGCCCGACCGAGTGGGGTGGTCATAAGTTGTTCTAATGTGCCATGTTCCCGTTCACGAGCCAGCGCCAAAGCGACAGATAAACCGGGTAAACCTACAACCATGGACAACAATCCGGGGATAATGGATACGGAAGATTTTAGTTCCGGGTTATACCAGGTCCGTAATCGCAGATCGATCGGATTTAGAACAGCATCGTTTCCAAACATGCTGCTTAATCGTTCGCTGGCAAAAGCTTCCGTGCGGTTAACGATATGATCCAATGCAAACCATCCTGATTGTGGTTCTGTACCGTCAATTGTGATTTGAATTGGTAATCCTTCGGCCGAGATGAGTTTTTCCCCAAAATCTGGTGCTAAGATGATAACAGCCTTAATTTTATTTTGTAAAAAGAGACTTTCAATTTGGTCATCGTCTGATATCCATGCAGTCAGTTGTAAATCATCTCCGGCAAATAACTGCGTTACAAAATTTTGTGAAATTTGCCCGCCATCCTGATTAAAAACAGCTACGGGAACATGACGAATATCGGCTGTCATCGCGTATGCCAATAATAAGAGAAGTAGGGTAGGCATAAATAAAATCAAAATTAATGTGCCGGGATTTCGTAAAATATGGATGATTTCTTTTCGGGTCATGGCACGATAATGTCTTAAGAACATATCAGCCCTCCAGTTTTCCAATTAATGAAATAAAGGCATCTTCCATTTTGGCCGGTGCTTTTCGAATCAAACGAATTTGAATTCCCGCATTGATTAAGCTGCGTTCTATTTTTTTCTGCTGTTTCTCTGCAGAATCAACCAAAACTCGAATGGTTTCCCCGTATGTTTGAACTTCTTTGATATTTGATGCCTGTGACAAAATTTCTGTTGCTTTTTGCCAATCATCCGGAATAATTTCGATTAATTCTCCGGGTAACATGGCACGAATATCTGTGGGCGAAGCGCATTCAACCAGTTTGCCTTGAAATAGTAAACCAACTCGCGAACACCGATCCGCTTCATCCATATAAGGAGTCGATACAATAATTGTCGTACCTTGCAAGTGTAATTCAGATAAAATATCCCAAAATTCCCGGCGGGAAATGGGGTCTACCCCTGTTGTTGGCTCATCCAATAAAAGAAGCTTGGGTTCGTGAATCATGGTGCAGGCAAGCGCCAATTTTTTTTGCATTCCTCCGGAAAGTAAAGCCGCTGGGCGTTTTTGGAACTGTGTTAAACCGGCAAAAGCTAACAATTTTTTCATACGATCTTTTCTTATAACGGGATCTACATCAAATAAATCTGAAAAAAATAATAAATTTTCTTCAACACTCAGTTCACCATACAAACTAAATTGTTGAGCCATATATCCGGTTTCTTTTTTGATCAAATCGGATTCTCGTTTTAGGTCGTATCCTAATACGGTTGCCTCTCCACTGCTAATATGCAGTAATCCCGCCAGAAGCCGTAAAATGGTCGTTTTTCCTGCACCGTCTGGTCCTACCAACCCGAATAGTTCTCCATTCGGGATCGTTAGATTCAAACAGTCCACCGCAATCTGTTTGCGAAATTTTCGCGATAATTGATTACTGTGGATACAAACGGAATTGTTCACCTTTGTGCTCGCTTCCGGATGATCCATAATACAATTAAAGCCCCTATGGCTGGCTCAATCGCAACAGCCAGGTATTTAAGATCATTACTAAACCCCAAGGCCGGGATTAAAAACCAGTCTAAAAACCCGATGAGTAATGTAACCAAAACGCCAATGCCGAGATCACCATTCATTCCCAATGGGCGTTCCTGTTTCCATATTACCCCTGCCAGATAACCCATTAACAAACCCACAATCACTAAAAAACCAATCAATAATCCGTATATCATCTTTACCTCTTTTATAAACAGTTTTTGTTGTTGAAACACAAGAAGAAAATAAAACGGAGAATATTACACCTCCGCCTTAATGCCTTGAATAAAAAAGTTAACCCCAGTACGAATATGTTTCGATAAATCTACCGTTTCCGGTTGATAGGCTTTTAATAAGATTGTGCCCTCAATCATGCCCCCCAACGCAATGGCCGCTTCTTGCGGATCACACGATCGAAATTCTCCATTTTTTATCCCTTCCTGGATAATGGGGATTAACAGATCAAAATAACGCTGCAAAGAAATTGATATCAATTTACGAACAGAATTATTTCTTAAGCCAAATGCGTAAATATCATACATGATTGGTGAAAAAATTTGGGAAACATTCATATCTTTTTCAATTAAATCAACCAAAAAATATAATTTTTCTTCAGCAGTATTTAATTTATCTTTGTTTTTATAAAAATCATCTAACTCACGGTTAATCATTCGATCAAGGACGCTGTAAATGATTTCATCCTTACTTTTAAAATACCAATAAAGACCGCCCTTACTCATGCCGGCTTCGTCTACGATATCATCCATGCGGGCTTTGTTTAAGCCCAATCGAGCAAATACTTTCATAGCGGCATCAAGAATTTGGTGTTTTCGTTCTTCACTCACATCAGGTTTTGGGGACAATGATTACCTCCTGGTTTTTACAGACCGACTGGCCGGTCTGTTATTAATATATAACTTTATAACCGATTTGTCAACCGTTTTTTTGAGATTTCCAACGGTGTTTTATAGTTCAAAATCTGAACCTATTCGTGCAATAAAATCTCTTGTAAATCACCACCCTGAAAAAAAATACCTTCCCACGGTAGAGGGGGACTACCGCGGAAAGGTATCTATATTATACATCAATTCATCAAAGCTGCAAGCATTTTAGGTGTTTTTTTTGCATTATTTAAGTAAAAATTTCGTTTGGAAAATCTTCGTTTAAAAATTGAGTTGCTGCGTTTCTTCCAGAATTAATTAACTCGTAATAGCGGTCGCTGTGAATGGGGATATTAAACTCAATCGGTGAAATACCACAATCATTGATCTTAATGGTTCGTTTTTTATCAATTTCGCTGTTTTCATAACTCATCATTTGAAAAGCATCAAAAATATTATCTAAGGTGAGTACCAAATATTCACGTAATGTTTTTGGGTCCTTTTCTAATTCCTCTTCGCTGCGGTAGGGATAGAGGTAACATCCTAAGGTTTCCCAATTGATACCATGAATATACCAGGGGTTTTGTTTAGCATATTTCGGGTTATCAAAAAGCTGAATGGGGAAGTTATCATACAAGCCCCCATCGATATAAATGTCCCCTTGGCCAAATGTCTTTCCATCAAAACGCAGTGCTTGAAAGAAAAATGGAATGGACATAGACATCCGTACCGCATCTGCTACAGCGACATTCGGGGTGGTTTCGTATGAGAATAACTCCGCCCGATGTTTAGAAAGATTGCTGGCAACGATAAATAAATCACGAAAACCCTTATCTTTAAAATCGCTGAAAGTCGCTTTGCCGTTTCCGTCACAAAATTTTGCAATGGTTTCTTGCAGCCATTCATAAAAATATAGGCTTGAATACCAGCCAAATTCGTTTAACATTCGGTTGGTGCAAACCAAATCCCCATTTCGCAGACCTAATGAATTAATGATTTCCGAAGTTTTGGTGGTGTTGATCCGCGTCTGGGGTACTTTGGTATGGTCTAATGTATGTAAAGTAGCCAACGTGTCTGTGAAACTTAACCTTAAGCTGACAAGCATCGCTGTGATTGCACCAGCGGAAGTTCCGGCTACCCGTTCAATTTGCTGAAGAATATTGTTTTTTTCCAGCACTTCTAACGCACCGGCATAAGCCAGACCACGGATCCCACCGCCCTTAAAGACCAGATTTTTGTATGGGTAATGGATTAAACCGGAAGGCTCCTCTTCATTTTTAAAAACGTAGTAGATCCTGCGGGTGCGGTTTCGAAATTTTATAAAAGATCGTTTAAATTCTCCATTTATCATAGTTTAAATTTTTCCTGATTTCTTGTTATAAATTAATGAAACGTATAGGCTTCATGAATGATCCCATCATTATATTGTTTTATTAAAGCTGATGGCTGTTTTTATCTCTAATAGATATACGTACAAAAAAAATTTTTGTTTCAACTTTTCTACTCTTAATGAATTAAATTATCCTACGCTCCCTTTGCTAACTTTCTAACGCATAATTTGTAAAAAAGAATGCTTTTTTGTTTTAATCAGCCGGATATGGGGGAAACTACGCATGTACATCTATTCACATATCATTTTTAATGAAATTACTTTCTCGTATAATAAAAATATGGAATCCAGCATGAAAAAATCAGAACATAAAATTAATCTTCTTCTGGTTAACGAAATCTTACTCATTGGTAATGTTATCGCTGCCTCATTAGAGGATGAACCCGATATCGATGTGGTGGGTTGTGTCACTAATCTTGAAGATGCCTTAAAAACGATGCAGGAATCTCAGGTTGATATCGCACTGGTAAGTACCCGTTTACCAGAGGACGGTGCGTTAAAATTAACTAAGGCAATCACCGAATATGCCTCTCAGACAAAAGTGCTTGCCTTAGGTTTAACGGAAGAAAAGAGACAGGTCTTGCGGTATCTGGAGGCTGGTGCAGCTGGTTACATTCTTAAGGATGATTCACTGGAGGAAATGATAAAAACCGTTCGTGCTGCCCAAGATAACAAAGTGTTTGTTTCGCCAAAAATTGCTGCAGCAATGATTGAGCGTCTTTCTGATTTGGCACAAATGTTTTCTGAAATTGAAAACAGCGTAGTTGCTGATGCCGATTTAACCCCGCGGGAAATAGAGGTGCTGGAACTGCTTGGCAAAAACAAAACCAACCAAGAAATTGCTGAAAGTCTTGTGATTGAAGTGGGGACAGTTAAGAATCATGTACACAGTATTTTAGAAAAACTGAATGTGAGCAGTCGAGGTGAGGCGGCAGCATATCTGGCATTTATTAAATCATAACAAAAACGCTGTTACCCTCCCTTTATTGAACCAAATACAGAATTTGTCGAGAATTTATATCCCAATCTATACCTTTTAATTATAACTATACCTATAGAAATTTTTTTTTGTCAGTGTTAAACTGAAGATATGACCAGTCAAAAAGTAGGTATAACAAATGAATAAACAACGTGTTATTTTAGCGAATGGTTCCCGGCTGCTTCGTGAAATGTTAAACAGGATTTTCCGAAAATCAGATCATTTGGAAGTAGTGCAAGAGATAACAGATCATCATAATTTATCAGCAGCCATTGAAAGGCTTGATGCAGAGTGGGTAATTATGTCCCCTGAAAAGGATCAGACAATGCCATCATGGGTAGACAAATATATGCTAAAACACCCCGAAGTCCGATTTTTAACTGTATCAAATGACGGCAGCCAGGTGAAAATGAAATGGCTGGATAAACAAGAAAAAACCTTGTCAGGTCTATCTTTAAAAGATCTGCTATATATCCTTGAACAACAAACCAATTAAATCGATTGCAAGTTATTCTGGATCAAATATGTTGTGGCATGTTTAATTTTTAAAACAAAAAACGCGCTGTTCAAAACAGCGCATTTTTTCATTAACCAACTTTACGAATCAGTTCTTAAGCTAGGACCAGGGATAAGAATATCCTGACCAACATAAATGATGGATTTTTCGTCAATCTGAGGATTGACTGCTAAAATGTCCTCAACTTCTATTCCAAATTTGAAAGCAATACCGCTTAAGGTATCATTTAAACGGACATTGTAAACGATCGATTCATTGGGGCCAGTCGTATCAACAATATAAACAAGGTTTGTCCGGGTTTCTACATCTTTTTCATTGGTAGCGCGAACAATAAATGACCACCGTTGACCTCGATCAGCATTCGCAGGAACATTAATTGTCGTTCGTAAGGCACCATCCCCATTCACATCCATTACCTTTAAGACCTGTTCAACTTCTCCAAGTGGACCACCAGCAACAAGCACCTCAATATTTTTATCGAATCCACGGGCTACAACAGTTACATTTTGTCCAGGTTCGATCACACGTGGTGATACGGCGGCAGAAGGTTCATCCAAAGCGCCAGGTAACATTAAAATTTGACCAGTGTAAAGTACAGAATCTTCATTTAATTGAGGATTCGAAATAAGCAGATCATTTTCATTTAGATCTAAACGCCTGGCAATATAAGGTAAGGTGTCTCCGGCTTTAATAACATAGTATCCACTACTGGTTGCTGCTGCACCTGTTTCAGGAATGAGAACAGTGTCAGATTGTTCTTGGGTTAAGTCCAAAATCCAACCGGGAATAATCAAATCAGGATCATCAATAAAATCATTATAGGCTAGGATTTCATTCACGGTAACATCACACTTAATTGCGATTTCCCGTAAAGTATCCCCACTTCGCACGATATATGATTCTCCACAATTTGTAGTGGTTGTTTGAGCAACCGCTGAGTTCGTTTGGAAAGCAAAACCTGCCATCAGCAAGATTGTTGTAATAAATAAAATCTTTTTCATAAAAGCATCCTTTCTTTTTTTAGTTATGAGTGTTTTTTTATTCCCACATTTTGAAGAATTACACTTTTCTTCATTGATACCTTAACCATAAAAGAAAAAGGAACAATGATCTATAGATAACGATATAAGATCAAGATATAAAAAACGATACAAATGAAAAAGCAAAGGGCATAGATCCCATCGAGCCGGAAAAACTCGTAATATGAGTGATCCATATCGTAATCTATATCTCATCTGTATATCTCGATCTATGGAAATTTAACTCATACTGTCCTATAGTAGATATAAAGCCTTCAAGGGATTTTAAGAACTTTAGAATCTATAGAATCTATCGCGAAGGATAAGAACAATCTGATAAAGAAAGGGTAAGAAAAATGAACCACAAAAATAAAATTTTCATTGCACCATTGGTATTAATAGCCATGTTGATTGTAATGGTTTTTGGAACCGGTTTTGTGCCGGCTAATTTAGATCAAAACCCAGCTCAACAAGCAGCGGGAACGGAAAGAACTGTCATGGTGACGGGTAATGGAGAAGTGCAATCTGTGCCCGATATGGCTGTGGTATGGTTAGGGGTTCAAACGGAAGCGGATACGGCAAAAGCCGCTATGGATGAAAATAATACCAAAATGCAGGCTTTGGTTGACAGCTTAAAAACTTCCGGTATCAAAACCGAAGATATTCAAACCAAACGAGTCAGTTTATATCCACAATACCAACAAGATGGAACATCGAATAACCGTACCTTAACCGGTTATACGGCAAATAACACCGTTCAAGTACGGACAACGGATCTGACCACCTTAGGTACCTTATTGGATGAGGCAGTAGCAGCTGGCGCGAACACCATTGATAATATTCAGTTTGAAATCAGTGATTCTGAACAATTAATGGAGCAGGCTCGGGAAGCAGCTGTTTTAAATGCCAAGGCAAAAGCGGAACAATTGGCGGATTTAACGGGTGCTACCCTAGGTGATGTTTATTCCATTCAGGAAACGAGTTATTCCCCTGGTCCAGTGGCGCGAGACTTTGCTGCCGCAGAGTCATCTGCTCCGATTGCCCCCGGTACGCAAACGATTTCCATTCAGGTACAAATTACCTGGACATTGATCGTGAATTGATCTTGCTTTAATAAAAAAAGATTAACACAAAATAAAAAAATGCCCGACTAACTCGGGCATTTTTAATTTCATGAAAAAGAAAATTATCCGCAACCACCGCCGCAACCGCCGCTGCTGTCGCTGCCACAAGTAGCACAACCGCCGCCGCCAACACGTCCGGAGGCTAATTCATCTTCATTTGCCTTGCGTACCGATACAATGGTCGCAGAGAAGTTTAATCGTTTTCCTGCTAAGGGGTGATTCAAATCCAATCGGATATCATTTTCGCCCACTTCCATGATATTGGC
The DNA here is from genome assembly GCA_002702705.1 of Anaerolineaceae bacterium. Lineage (GTDB taxonomy): Bacteria > Chloroflexota > Anaerolineae > Anaerolineales > Anaerolineaceae > UBA6170. The sequence continues at coordinate 74,408 of PABH01000073.1, read as the reverse complement.
AGTAATTAAACGACCATTTGGGTCACTCAGACGAATTGTTTTCCCAATTTCAAACTGAAACTGCGGTGGGAATTGACTGCGTGGTAAATCCACAAAAGCATCATTATCATATTCCCCATAACCATCTTTGGGTTCAACGATCACTTCTTTATGTTCACCTACCTGCATACCAAACAATTCTTTTTCTAAACCCGGGATAATATTACGATGTCCCTGAATAAATTCTAATGGTCCGTATCCTTCACTGGAATCAATTTTTTCCCCATCAACGGTCAGGACGTATTCCATACCGACAACAACATCTTGCACGACTGTATCGAGAACTTGTTCGCTCATACCTATACTCTCCTTATAAAATACCGGTAATATTGATCACTTGTATCAAAAACCAGTCAGATTATAACATAATCCTTTTTTACAAAAAAAATTATATATATACATTATAACCTGAATAAATTAATCAAATTTCTAAGATCAATGGAAAGATTATTTATTTTTTGTGTGGATTTTGCGACACCATCAATTTGATCATTTATTTCTTGACTGGATGCACTGACTTCTTCAATGGCTGCTGAATTTTCTTCTGAAATCGATGCAATTTCTTCAATCGCCTCTGACACTTGATTTGATGATTGATCGATTTGTTCTGTTGCCTGGATATTTTTTGTCACAACATGAGCAACATCATTCATCGTGTTCGTCAGTTTTTTGGAGATATTTGCCATCGTTTGCATGGCTGATTTTACTTGATTGGCCTGTTCTGACACATCTTGGGCGGCACTTAAAATTTGATTTAATGCCAAACCAGCCTGGTTGGCTTGTTTGCTTCCTCGGTTAACTTCTTCCGTGCTGTCTTGCATCACGTTCACAGCTTCAAACACCGAAGTTTGAATGGTTTCGATTAGTCCGGCTATTTCCTGTGTAGCATTAGAAGATCGTTCGGCTAATTTGCGGACTTCTTCGGCCACCACGGCAAAGCCCTTGCCATGTTCCCCAGCACGGGCCGCTTCAATGGCTGCATTTAATGCGAGTAGGTTGGTTTGGGCTGCTATTTCTTCAATCGTTTGAACAATTTCACCAATTTGATCCGAACGATTCCCCATTTCTTGTACTTTTTCAGAAGACAATTGCACTTTTTGGGCGATTAATAACATTCCACGAATGGTGTCTTCTACCGTGTTCGAGCCATGATTGGCTTCCTGTATGGCAAGTTGAGACTGAGTTAACATGGTTTCAATTTGGTTATCAACCATATTGGTGGTTTGAAAGATTTCATCACTAACCAGCTTTGCATTTTGAACGGCTGCTTCTTGTTCACTGGAGCCTTTCACCAAGTTGCCAATCGCTTGGTTAACCTGTTCCGCAGAAATCATGGTGCGGTTGGCTGCTTCACTTTGTTGTGTAGTGCCTTTTGCCAATTCTTGCATGGTGGCCGTGATTTGAGAAGAGGCATAGGTGCTGGTTTTAACAACATGATTTAATTCCGTCATGGATTCTTCAATTTGCGCCATACTGTTTTCTAATTGTTGAAGGATCTTTTTTAAATTATCGACCATTTGTTGGAATGCAATCCCCAGTTCATCTTTTTCAGAGCGGGGTTTGTATTCCAATGTTAAATCATGATTGGATATTTTTATTGCGGCAGCAGCCAGGGCTTGAAATTCAGTGATCATTAAATTAAAAGAGTCCGCCAAAGTGCCAAATTCATCCTTGTTTCTTAATTGAACGGTTTGACTTAAATCTCCCTTAACGGCAATGGCGTCGGCGGTTTTAACCAGTTCTTTTATGGGTTTAACGAAATTTCTGGTGACGAGTAACGATAACGTGTTGGCTATTAAAATTGATATCGCACCAACCAAAACCATCGCTCGGGCTAATTCACCGGAAAAAATCTCATTGATGAGAAATTTGTTGTTTTCTATTAAAGTAAAATTGATCACAGAAACAGAAATAATCATGATCACTACACCAATGGAGCTAATTAACCCAAAAAGAATCTGAAATTTGGCTCCAATTGAAAATACAGAATACCTTCGTATAATCATAATGGTAAATATAAAAGCAAGGATTGCCACCAAAAAGACGGCTTCATCCAGACTGTTTGAATATTGTGATTTGGTTAACGTATCTGATGCTGTTATGAAAACCCCGGAGACAATGGCAAAATAAACGCCCAGTTCCGCCCATGTTTTATCCAGAAATTGACCTGCCATTTGAATTAACAAGAGAGCGGTTGTAGGTCCAATGATCCAGGAACTATCCGGGTCAATCAATACAAAGGATAAAACGAATAAAGAAATGATAAAGATGATAAAAAAACCGGCCCGGTTTGTTTGTGAACTTTTAACAAATCTTCGGACCCAAAATAAAACAAGAATCGTAACCGCGCCACCAATTGATAACGAAAGCGATTTGATTGGTTCACCGCTAATCACTTGATAAATACCAAAAAGGATTAATAGACCAATGATGCTTTTTGTTATTGTGAGTGTTCTTAATTGTTTCGAAACAGTTTGGTTGTTTATTGGATTGAACCCCATGAAAATTCCTTTTCGGAGAAATATAGTCCTCTTATTTTCATTTAAAATTTGATTAATTACCATAAAAATTAAATAAAAATTTATCGAAGTTTGGAAACAAACAAAATGATTTACTGTTTTAAACTTTACAAAATCTTTTTGCGCTAAAATAAAATAACGCATGATGGTTTTAGAAACATAAATTTCGTAGGAGATAACTCATGCCTGCCACAATTTCTCAATATAAAAAACAATCAAAAAACCAAAAGACAAAACAGGATTTTGATTCGGTTGATATGATGTTAGGCAAGGCATATTTGTTTGAAAAAAATGAACATTACCACAAAGCGTTGGAAACTTACCAGGAAGTAATAAAAACAGAAAAAGATAATGCTTGGATATACGGTCATTTAGGAGAATCTGCCCGCGCCCTGGGAAATTTTGATCTGGCATTTGATTCGTTTGCTAAAGCGATAACCCTGAACCCTGACTATGGTTGGGCCTATGCACAGAGGGGTGTGGCTTATATGCAAATTCACGATTTTAATAATGCCAGCACTGATTTTGAACGTGCGGAAAAATTATTAACCGAAGACGCCTGGTTGTTCGCCATGTTGGGTGAGGCTTACCGTGAGTTAAACCGTTACCAGGAATCGGTATCAAAATTTTCCACCGCGATAAAAATAAACCCGGATTATATTTGGGCAATAGCTCATCGTGGGCGGGTATACCTGGAATTGGAAGAGATCGACCTTGCCCTAGAAGACTTAAACCAGGCCATTAAAATGGATAAGGATTACGCCTGGGCATACTTTAGCCGAGGAGAGGTTTACCGGCGCGAAAAAAAGTATGACCTGGCTTTGTCAGATTACAACCAGACCTTAAAATTGCTGCCTGATTATTATTGGGCTTTTAGTGCTCGTGGAGAACTTTACCAGGCTACCGGTGAATATGAAAAATCTTTAACTGATTTTGAAAAATTGTTTACTGTTTGGGCTGATGACCCGTGGATTTTCTCCGTATATGGAGAGTCCCTTGAAAAATTGGGTCGATTAGAAGAAGCAATTACTTTTTACGATAAGGCATTAAAGATTGATAAAAAATATACTTGGGCATATTTACGAAAAGGGATTGTTACAAGGCGATTAGGAAAACTATCCCAAGCAATTCAATTGTTTTCAGAAGCGATTGAACAAAACCCCTCGTATTATGGTGCTTATTTTCAGCGTGGTGAATCCTATAAAGATCAAGAGCAATATGATTTAGCATTGGATGATTTTTATAAGGTTTTAGAACTCAATCCAGACTATCATTGGGCTTTTCAGTCTATTGCGGATGTTTTTATCATGTTGGAAAAAGTCCCTCAAGCGGTTGAATATCTAGAAAAAGCATTGCTGATTGAGCCGGATGATCTGTGGACAATTGATCATCTAGCCTGGATGTATGAAAAAAATGGTCAATTTGAAGCCTCTATCGAAACATATAAAAAATCACTCGTACTGGATTCAGAAAACCTGGTTGCTATTGAAAATCTAGCTTACCTGATGCACTACAAAACAAAAAATTTACAAGAGGCAATGACCTATTACGAATTATTTCTATTGGAAAAACCAGATGACTACCGTACCTTAGCCAGCCGAGGACAGCTTAAACACCAATTAGAAAATCCTGAGGGAGCATTGGAAGATCTGAACTCTGCCCTTCAACTGAACCCAACATATGGCTGGGCTTATGCAATCCGTGGCGTGGTGTATAAAAATTTGCGGAAATTTCACCAGGCTTTGGAGGATTATAATCAAGCGCTGGAGTTTCAGCCTGAGGTGGAATGGGTGATTGCCGCCCGAGGATTAACCTATTATCTAAATGCTGATTTTAATAAAGCTGAAGAAGATTTCATTCATGCTTTATCGATTAATAAAGAATATGGCTGGGGTTGGGGTGTTCGTGCGGCTATGGCTTTTTTTCAAAAAGAATTCGATTTGGCATTTTCCTACGTATCTCAATCCATTTTATATTCTCCTGAGGACGATTTTAATTTTTATATCCGTTCATTAATTCATAAAAAAAGGAATAACAATCAAAGTTTCCAGGCTGACTTGGTACAAGCCATACAAAATTTGGAAACCCGTTTGGTACAATTCCCTTGGGAATGGCGTGGTCGTTTATATCTTCAGTATTATCGATTTCTTTTGGATGAAGATTTAACAATCGGTGAGATATTTACCGCGATCTTAAAAGAAAATCCACCCAAATATCGCATTATTGAATTAATGGAAGATGAACTTTTGCCGTCCTTAAAAATCTTTCCGCACAATAAAAGAATAAAATCTGCTTTGGACTGGTTTAGGGATTATTTGGACGTGTCATTCCAACCATGAAAATAACGAAGGTGTGATAAATTATGAAACGGATACGTTGGTATTGGATAGTGCTTTTGGTATTAATGGTGGCGGTAGCTGGTTTTTTGGTGTGGGCCGCGAACCCTGCCAGTCCGGAAGCTGCGGCATTGGCGGCTCTGGAATCGGATTCGCAAGTACAAGTTAGTTATTATGATCAAGGTATATTATTTACGCCGCTGGAAGATCAGAAACAAACCAATCTCATCTTTTATCCTGGCGGAAGAGTAGATTACCAGGCTTATGCACCTACGATGCATAAAATAGCAGCCCAAGGTTATCCGGTGTATTTGGTGCGGATGCCGCTCAGCCTGGCTGTGTTTGCCCCTAATCGTGCTGAAAACATCATTTCCCAGGCTTCTCAGGATAGCGAGTGGGTTATTGGAGGACATTCTTTGGGTGGAGCTATGGCAGCCAATTTCGCATATCAACACCCGGACCAAATCTCTGGACTTTTGTTATGGGCTTCTTATCCGACAGAGAGCAATTCGTTAATGGGAGCTGATATTAAAGTTACTTCAATTTCTGGTTCTTTGGATGGTTTAGCGACTGTGGATGATATCAATAACTCCGTATGGTTTTTACCAGCAGACACACAATTTGTGGTTATTAATGGCGGTAATCATGCTCAGTTTGGATATTATGGCCCCCAAAAAGGGGATAACGTGGCAGAGATCTCCCGCGAAGCACAGCAAGAGCAAATTTTAGAAGCCAGTTTGAACTTATTAACTCAGATAAAACAATAAAGGAGTTTTATTATTAAGCAGAATGCTTATAAGAATCAAAAATTATTAACCAACATAGAGCGGTCATGAATAAAAAACCTCACATCTTAAAACCAACTGTACTGTCCATCTCACTGTTAAGTGTTTTGGCTGGGGCGGCGGTTTCCCCGGCGTTGGCACAGATTAAAAACGCATTTCCAGAAACAAATGATTTGGCAATTCAAATGATTTTAACCCTGCCGCCCTTATTGATTATTCCATTTAGTTTGTTCTCTGGTTGGTTAGCATTAAGATTTAGAAAACGTTCTTTGTTATTTACAGGTTTGGCAATATACCTTTTAGCGGGGGCAGGTGGTGGCTTGGTTAATTCCATTCCTCTCCTTTTGGTAACCCGGGCTTTGCTTGGGATTGGAACCGGGTTAATTGCTCCGCTTTCCCAGTCCTTAATTGCTGATTTTTTTAGCGGTGATGAGCGGGCCGATATGATGGGAAAATCGTCGGCAGTTGCCACATTGGGTGGAGCAGTGATGCCGTTGTTATCAGGTTGGCTGGCTGTGTATAACTGGCGGTTTGCTTTTGGAGCCTATTTAATCAGCATTTTTGTGTTTTTGATGGTATGGCGGCTTTTACCGGAACCACCAAAGGCTGAAAAAACGGGTAAAAAAGTTGGAAAATTGCCTATTGGGGTGTATGGTCTGGTGTTTTTAACTTTTATGTTGATGATCGTTTTTTATCTTATTCCAACCAAAGCTGCATTGTTTATGCAAGAAAATAAAATTGGAAATGCAGGGCAGGTTGGTTTGGTAATCGCATTATTAAATGTGGCGGCCTTTTTGGTCGGTTTACAATTTAGTCGGTTGAGAAAAGTATTTGGTCGTTATTTATCATTGTTTGGTCTGCTGGCGCTAGCTTCCGGTTTATTCATCTTGTATTTTTCAGAAAATCTTGTGATTGTTTTGACCGCGATGTTCATTGCTGGTTTGGGCATTGGTACATTGATGCCAACGATCTTTTTAACAACCGCGAATTTGGTGCCAAATGAATTAAACGCACCAGCCCTTTCATTTATCAATGGCGGTTTATATTTAGGTCAGTTTTTTTCACCGGTTATTTTTGCCTTTTTAGGTCGGGTTTTTTCAGTCCCCGGAGTAAGATTTGATTTTCTTTCGGGGGCAGTAATGGCTGGTTTTGCAGCAGTCCTGTATGTTATTATTCAGTTTTTTAATTCAAAGCCCATTCATACAATTGAATAAATCAGATCAAATCTTTATAATCAACTTGAAAACATGTGAAAAAAGAGCATAGATTTAACATATCATAGGAATGGGGAGGTTGAATTGTTTTCCTATTTATTAATTTTGGTGCCAGTCTCATTAATTTTGTCTTATTTGGTGGATGCATCACCAGTGTGGGTGTTCTTCTCATCGGTATTAGCAATTGTTCCATTGGCGGTTTGGATTCGTCGTGCAACAGAACAACTTGCCCACCGCACGAGCCCGTCCATTGGTGGTTTACTTAATATATCTTTTGGAAATGCTGCTGAACTGGTGTTGGCTTTGTTTGTTTTATTAGCGGGAAATACAATTGTGGTAAAAGGACAAATCACGGGTTCAATTATTGGGAATAGTCTTTTAGGGTTGGGCCTGGCGGTTGTTGTTGGCACATGGGGTAAACAAAATCTCAAGTTTAATCGTGATCAAGCAGGATTACTTTCCACGCTGTTAATGTTGGTACTGGTAGGGCTTTTGTTACCAGCGATCTTTGATTTTACTGAAAGGGATATTGCCAACGCCCCAAATGCTTTGGTTTTAGATGAAACATTAAGTTTGGCTGTTTCTGTTGTGCTGATTTTATTATATGTTGGTAATCTCATTTACACATTAGTCACCCATGATGATATATTTTCCGCCAATGATAAAAAGGGTGAGAAGGTAAAATTAGAAATTACAGATCAAAATAAACCCTGGCCCTTGTGGAAATCGATATTAATTTTGATCAGTGCGACAGCTGTAACCGCATTAGAGGCAGAATTTGTATCCGGCGCATTAGAAGAAACGGCTGGTATGATTGGTGTCTCTACTTTTTTTCTGGGGGTGATTGTTCTCGCTGTAATTGGTAATGCAGCAGAATATGTTTCGGCGGTCTACTTTGCAAAAAAAGGGGATATGGACTTGGTAATGACCATTACTGTGGGTTCAACCGTACAGGTCGCTTTATTTGTTGCTCCCTTACTGGTATTAATTTCCTATTTAATTGGTAAACCCATGGATTTAGTATTTAATAATCCAATTGAACTGATTGCGATTGCAAGTGTGGCTTTTATTATCAACGCGATTTCTAAAGATGGGGATGTGACCTGGTTTGAAGGTGCACTCTTATTGGGTGTTTACTTGTTAATGGCGATTGCGTTTTTCCTGGTAACCCCCACATAAAAAACAACTCAAGAATATATTTTTTAGATAACCTAACGGTTACTGAGCATCATAAATAAGATTGGCCTGAAATCTATCCATCTGAGCTTAATTTTTCAACCTGAATTAAATAATTCTTTGATCCGTAAAGAATTGAAGTTCGGTAGATCTGCTGATTTTTTTGTATTAACTATCTGTTAGACCTATCCGAGAACCTACCTTCGGATAGGGTACAAAGCAGGGGGAGAAAGATATACTCGACCTATACGTTTAGAGAGAGTAAAAGTTTAAGAGGTTAAGGTATGGCAGTACAATTTTCAGAAAAAGATGGAAGGTCCTGGAAACCCACATTTTTTACAATTTGGGGTGGGCAGGCATTTTCGATTTTAGGGAGCCAGTTGGTTCAATTCGCGTTGATCTGGTTCCTTACGGTTCAAACAGGATCGGCTACTGTATTGGCGACAGCATCCCTGGTTTCAATGCTCCCAGGTGTAATCCTGGGTCCATTTGTGGGTACCTTGGTGGATCGATGGAATCGACGTTGGATCATGGTGATCGCGGATAGTGTTGTTGCACTTGCCAGTGTTATTTTAGCGGTATTGTTTTTGTTAGATGTGGTTGTGTTTTGGCACATTTATATCGTTATGTTCATTCGATCCCTGGCTGGCGGCTTCCATGGAAATGCCATGAATGCTTCCACATCGTTAATGGTTCCAGTGGAAAAATTGACTCGGATTCAGGGCATTAACCAGATGTTGAACGGGGGGCTGAATGTTGTTTCCGCTCCTTTAGGTGCCCTTCTTTTGAGTATTCTTCCGATGGAAGGTGTGCTGGCTATTGATATTATTACAGCGTTAATGGCAGTTCTGCCATTGTGTTTTATTCGTATTCCTCAACCCCGACAGAAGGATGAAAACAAAACACAATTGGCAAAAAGTACATCCATTTGGCAGGATTTTAAAGCGGGTCTTCAATACCTCTTGGGTTGGCCGGGTTTATTAATGATCAGTTTGTTAACTGTGGTTATTAATTTCACCATTATTCCCGCTTTTTCTTTACTTCCACTTATGGTGAAGGACTTTTTTGGCGGAGATGCTATCATGTTGGGGTGGATCGAATCTGCTATGGGCATCGGTATTGTCCTGGGAGGTGCATTGTTAGGTGCATGGGGCGGATTCAAACGGAAAATTTTGACCTCTATGTTTGGATTAATGGGGATGGGTGTGGGTACCCTGATTTTGGCTCTTACACCGGATTCGGTTATCTTTCTGGCAATTGTTGGCGCGTTGTTTTTTGGTATGATGAATCCTTTCACCATGGGACCTTTTTATGCCATCATTCAATCTCATGTGCAGCCGGATATGCAAGCACGAATTTTTTCCTTGTTATTCAGTATTGGTGCTGGCATCGCCCCGATTGGTTTAATGATTGCTGGCCCAATTGCAGATAAATTTGGGATTCAGACCTGGTTTTTTGTAGGGGGTAGTTTATGTGTACTGACGGCAGTTGTCAGTTTGTTTATACCAGCTGTCATGAATATCGAAAAAGGAAACCATCATTTTGTTGAACCCACAAATCCGGTGATGGAACCGGTTTTGGTCACACAAAAAAATTAAAAAAACGGATTAAGAAAGATAAAATAAAAAAGGTTACAGTATGAAGCAATTTTTACAAACAAATTTTAAAAAATTACTATTTCTTATTGTTGGATTAACGATCATTGTTGATTATTTTATTTTCAGGCGAAAAGCAATTGGCGTAGAGGTTGGCTCTCGGATTGAAATGTTTTTTTTAGGTGCATTATTACTCATCGGTATCGGAACAATAATTGTTGTTTTGATTACGTTGATTGGCCTGGTAATTAATAAAGACCGGAAATCAAAAAAGAAAAAATTAGGAAATCAAATGGTTTTTGTATTGATTATTATTGTTTTACTGGCCAGTTTTGTGTTTGGTTCACAGTTGACTGCACATACTCCCAAAATTTTGGGTGATGATGGACAACCCAAACCAGGCAGCATTGCGACAATGGAAAAAGTACGCCTCGGTGGGGTTGATCAATGGGTCATAATTCGTGCACACGATGTGAATAAACCCGTGCTGATTTTACTCTCAGGTGGACCTGGCGGCAGCGAAGCTGCTCGATTTATTCGGTTTAATGCGGCGCTTGAAAAACATTTTGTAGTTGTCATTTGGGAACAGCGCGGTTGTGGAAAATCTTATCCCTCCATCAATCCAAAATCTGCAATGACTGTCGATCAGTACACTTCCGACCTTCTTGAACTGACAAATTTAATGCTCGAACGGTTTGATGAAGAAAAGATTTACGTGTTAGGGCATTCCTGGGGTTCGATTATTGGTGTAAACACCGTTCAACAGCGCCCTGATTTATTCCACGCTTATATTGGTACCGCGCAGATGGTGGATGTACAGGAAACTGACCAGAAAATTTACGACTTGGTAATGGAACATGCCCGCCAGACAGGCGATACCCAATTTGTTCGAACACTTGAAAGAATGGGTGAGCCGCCTTATTTTGGAAAAAGCCCCATCAAACCCTATTCCACCCTTTTTGGCCGCGAATATAGTGTCTTTGAATATCCAAACATAAAAAATGAAGCCTACCGAAAAGATGGCGATATTTTGCTGCTGATGCTCAAACAGCCTGAGTATGGATGGTTGGATCGCGTTTATTATTTGTTGGGACTGATGAATACATTTAATATTGTGTATCCTCAACTGCAAGCGAGGGATTTTCGCATGGATGGGATAAATTTTGAAGTGCCAGTTTATATGATGCTTGGGAGAAACGATATGAATAACCCTTATCAAATTCCTGAGGAATACTTTGAGATGATTGATGCACCCCAGAAGCAGTTGTATTTCTTTGAAGAGTCCGGGCACGGTATGATCTGGGAAGAAGCAGATTTATTCCATGACTTGATGATCAATACCATTCTACCGGAAACTTATCAACATTAATTCTGATATTAATATGTCGTTAAATTAACAAAAGGTTTTCAGCACAAATGAAAACCTTTTGTTGTTTTTTACTATGATTAAAAATTAATTAAACTAAGCTAGCATTTAATTTCATTTCCACCGCAGATAAGGCTTGTGAGACCGGGCAACCTGTTTTTGCTTTTTCTGCAAATTCAACAAAGGTTTTTTCATCAATACCTGATACTTCCCCCTTGGTAGTAAGTTCAATTAATGTGATTTTAGGTCCATCGCCAAGATGGACTTTGGCGAAAGTTTCGATACGTGTGGGGACATGCCCCTCCTTGGATAAAAGTGCTGAAAGAAACATCGAAAAACAACCAGCATGGGCTGCACCGATCAATTCCTCCGGATTTGTACCTGGACCTTCTTCAAAGCGGGATGCGCGGGTGTATTCTCCTTCAAAAACACCAGAACCAACTCGCATCGTTCCTTTACCTTCGACCAAACTGCCTTTCCAAACAGCACTAGATTCTCGAATTGCCATTGATTTCCTCCTTTAAATATAAATATTGTCAATGAATCCAGTGTAGCATTCCAAATAGGACGAGTCAATTTTTGTTATAACTCCCCGTAACCAGTACAATTGTCTTGTGTTGATTCAAACATATTTACACAGCGGCTTTATTTCAGCTAAAGGGATAATATGAATAAAGAAAAAGATTTTGATTTTATTATTATTGGCTCCGGATTTGGTGGTTCCGTTTCAGCTTATCGTCTAGCACAAAAAGGATACCGGGTAGCTGTTTTAGAAAAAGGGCTTCGTTACCAATCAAAAGACTTTCCAAAGACCAATTGGCATTTACGAAAATCAGTTTGGATGCCGCAGTTTGGACTGTTGGGTATTCAGGCAATGACCTTACTGCGCCATGTTTTGGTGTTACACGGGGTGGGTGTTGGCGGTGGCAGCCTGGTGTATGCCAACCAGTTAATCGTCCCCGATGATTCGATTTTTGATAAAATGGAATGGGGTACAGGTAATTGGAAAGAAATATTAAAACCATTTTTCGCAGAAGCCAAAAGGATGCTTGGTGCGGTAAAAAGCCCGGATGTGGGCAATGCGGATCGTATCTTGCGGGAAGTCGGTATTGAATTACGTGGTGAAGATACTTTTCACGTTAACCCAGTGGGTGTATTTTTTGGTGAGCCTGAAAAAACGGTTCCCGATCCATACTTTAACGGAGAAGGACCCGATCGAACCGGATGTATAAAATGTGGCGCATGTATGATTGGCTGTCCGATTGGGGCAAAAAACACACTTGATTTGAATTATCTTTATTTTGCAGAAAAACTAGGGGCTGTTATTTTCCCTGAAACGGAAGTCACGGGTGTACGACCATCCGACCAAGGGGGTTACGAGGTGATTACTCGAAAATCTCATGGTATTTTCAGGAAAACCAGTTATTTTAGAGCAAAAAATGTGGTGTTCAGCGGCGGGGTGATGGGTACGGTTAATTTGTTGCTGAACTGTAAACAAAATGGAATGCTGCCCAACCTTTCTGATCGGTTGGGAGATTTTACCCGTACGAATTCGGAGGCTATTTTGGGGGTGGATTCGCGTGATCGAAGCCAAAATTGGAATGATCATATCGCCATTACTTCAGGGATATATCCGGATGCCAATACGCATATCGAGGTTGTTCGGTATAACAAAGGTTCCGATCTTTTGTATGCCATTGCGACTGTGTTAACAGAAGGTGGTGGAAAAATCCCTCGTTTCTTGCGGTTTTTGGGGAACATTATTCGGCATCCCTACCAGTTTTTACGCGCTTTATGGATTCCTGGCCAGAGTGCACGCACAACCGTGATTTTGGTAATGCAGTCTACGGAAAACTATTTGCGGCTGCGAAAAACACGTTTTGGGTTAATTTCTGAATTACCTCCTGATGGAAAAAGAATCCCATCATATATTCCCATTGCAAACCAGGTCACCCGGAAAATGGCAGAAAAAATGCAGGGTTTCCCCAAAGGAAGCTGGTTTGAGGTGCTATTAGACGCACCGTCCACTGCCCATATTTTAGGCGGATGTGTTATGGGCGAGACACCGCAGCAAGGTGTGGTCGATAAACAGGGGAAGATATTTGGTTATCCAGGTTTATATGTGGCGGATGGTTCAGTCATCCCATCAAACTTAAACGCCAATCCTGCACTTACCATCACCGCTGTCTCTGAATATATAATGTCTGGTATTCCGGAAAAAGAACGACTACCCAACCAATAATTTTGCTCATATTTGTCGGTTACAATTAAAATATGACCAATATCTACTTAACAGATGATGATATAAAAGCCAACCGGTTGGGCTTGCTTAGTGACAGGCAGCGTCAAATGGTACAATCACAGCGATTGGTTTGGATTGCAGGCACAGTTGGTTTTGTAGGGGTGGTATTCGGATTAATTTTCATTTTGTTAATCAAGTTCAAAAACCCCGATTTTGCCAGCCGGGGAGAGTTATTCATTTTCATTCCTGTGATGTTATTTTGGCTGTGAATTTTAAGAGACATGCCTCGCCGCTGGCGGTTGGCTAATTTTGATCTATTCGAAGGGACTGTAAAATTCATAGAAGGAACGATAGAAATGAACATCGATTTCGGATTTGGGTTACTTCGTTCAATTCATTATTCCATTCAAGTAAAAAACCATTCCTTCCGTATTACCAAAATCCAACAGCGATTAATCAAATCGGGGAAAAACTATCGTATCTATTTTACCTACCACGGTCACCAGTTTTTGGGTGCAATCGAATTGGAGACGATGAAAAATATTCAAGTTTCGCCACCATCTTTAGTCGAACCGCTTACTACACGAGAATTAGAAGTGCTCCAACTCCTCGCATCAGGTTTAACCAACCGACAAATCGCTGTCCAACTTTCTCTTTCTGTTAACACCATCAAAATGTATACCTCTCAGGTGTACAGCAAACTCAATGTTAACCGTCGAACAGAAGCTGTAGCCCGAGCCAGAGAATTGGACATTCTTTAAACCACCCATTTTCCATACTTTCGTATATGGTTTCAGATTCTCCAGCACTGTATCGTTAATACATAAGAAGGTGAATAAAACAAAAAAAGGAGAAACACCATGCACAACATCTTTTTTATACGCCGCCGTTTTGGGGAGAAAAAAGGCAACCGTCTTATTTTTGGAATTTTGGTATTAAGTGTCCTTGCCCTGTTTTTAGGGGGCGCTCTGCTGATTTTGATCGGTTAACCTTCAGCCATTCCACCAAAATACAAAACTGAATTAACCTTCGTTCGTTTTATAGTTTCGATCGGTTGTTAAAAATAAAATAAAAAGGGCAAGGTAGATCTTCAAAATCTCGGAATTGGTATAGAACAAACTCGATAGTCAAAATTCTTTTTGATCTTTTTTTGCCCATTAATTTATTAAATAAGAAACAGGCTGGACTTAGAGACAGCCTGTTTCTTATTACAATAATTATTTCTTAATTCGGCTGCCAGGCTGCCATCCAGCCTTCAGTTAGAATTTTACTTGTTCCATCCTTATAATTGACCAACACCAGTTGAGATTCCTGGTAAGGGCCTACGGAAAGCAATAGGCTCGTTCCATCCGGGGACCAGATGACTTCACCAATAATTTCTCCTTCAATTAAGAAACGCGGTTCACCACCATCCATTGGTTTTACAAACAATCTGGACAAAACAGGTTCTGTACCCAACGAGGCAACTTGATAAACCAGATCGCTGTCATCAGGCGAAAATATGGGGGCAAAAGCGTACTCATTTTCTGATAGCGGAGCTGAAAAAAGTTCTTCATTTTCTCCGGAAAGATTATTCATGTAAATGCGTTCATCACCACCGGGAACATAAGTGAGGTTGTCATAGGTTATCTTCTCCCCGGAAGACGATAAATCATAATTGCCAATCGGTTTTTCCCATGAAACATATTCTTGGGTCTCCAAATTAAAATAAGCAAATTGACCGCTTCCTTCCATTAAATAAACTTCATTAAAGGAAACAATCGTACCATCTGCAGACCAACGCGGTGATACCAAAGAATAAACTTGCGGTTTCACGAGTTCGTATTTTTCATTGGTTAACACATTTATTGCAAAGATTCCATGTGCGAGTGTGGAGTCTACCTCACCTCTGCCCGTAAAGTAAGCAGGTTCCGTGATTAAAGCATAACTTAATACTGGTTTTTCCGGCTGCCAACGAAACCCTGCCAACTGTTGGTTTTCTAAAAGAATTTTTAATTCTCCGGAATCAGCATCATATAACATAATGCCATCTTGAAAATCAGCACGGTCTGCCAATTGGGTCATTTTCTCCATCGTAAACGCCAGGAAATTTCCATCACTTGACCATTTTGGATCATTGTACTGTACCCGGCTTTCACCCACAGCAATATTTGTTCCAGTACTTGCGTCCAGCGTGATATCTTTTTGATCCCCTGTCTTAACATCCAACAGTCTGATATTTCCATCAAAGCTGACATAAGCAACCCAAGAAGAATTCTGGGTTTCAGGTGTTGTGAGATTTTCTTCGGGTTTTTGTGTTTCTTCCTGTGTTGGTATTTCCTTCTCAATCGTGTTCGTTGGTTCAGGGAGATTTTCTATCGTGTTTTGAGGAACCTGTATGGTGTTTACCGGCTGGGCTGAAGGCTCAACAGTCTTGGCACAAGAAGTTAGAAGAAATACTACCATTAAACTAGTAATTAATCGGTTCATCAGTTACTCCATTAATCGTTAATCAATTTTGATAAACGGACGAAATTTCAACTAAATTAGTTCCCGCTTATTAAAGTATATAAAATTTGTCCACTAACAGCCTTGGTTTGTATCGTACAACGGTATAATTATGTATATGATAAAAGCAATAATATTTGACATGGACGGACTGCTGATCGATTCAGAAGGTAGTTGGAATGAAACGCGCAAACAGATCTTTCTCGAAGCAGGTGAACCCTGGGGCAGTGAAGATCATAAAGCGGTGATGGGTGTTAATACCCGCGAGTGGGTACATTATATGAGCAAACGTTTGGATGGAAAAGTAGCCCCCGATGAATTAGAAACGATGGTTATTCATCGTATGGCTGCTCGTTATCGTAAGTCCTTCCCGTTTTTTCCGGGTGCTGTGGAGGCAGTACAAATTGCCAGTTCTAATTATCCAACAGGTTTGGCTTCGGGATCACCCAGGCAGTTGATTGATATGGTAACCAACGAACCCTATTTCCAAGGGTGTTTTCAGGTAACGGTGAGTGCAGATGAAGTTGCAGCAGGAAAACCAGCACCGGATGTGTACTTAGAAACCGCTCGCCGTATGGGGGTTAACCCCAGCGATTGTGTTTGCCTTGAAGATTCATCCAATGGAATTCGTTCAGGAAAAGCTGCTGGCATGAAAGTGATTGCTGTTCCGGATGCGCGATATGCACCGCCTCCAGCTGAGGTTTTGTCTTTGGCTGATGTCGTTTTAAGTTCGTTAACTGAGTTTTCATTGGAGACAGTAAAGTTATTAATTTAAAAAAATTGCCGGATCCAGCTGTATTATTCCAAAAAGACCTAAATATCCAACATGTTTTCCATTTGGTAATTTTTTTGATAAGGATCTCTGAATGTTAAGCAGAAAAATCTTTTTCCATCGAGAAAAAGGAGTATTATGGAAACTGATCAAAATGAACAAAATGTAATTGATGTTTATATTCAAGATTATCCAGAAGATGTTCAAAAAATTTTGCAAAAAGTGCGTGAAGTGATTAAACAAGCTGCGCCGGATGCTCAAGAAACAATAAAGTATGGTATTCCCACGTTTACTATGGCTGGGAATCTGGTTCATTTTGGTGCCTATAAAGATCATATTGGGTTTTACCCTGCTCCTAGTGGGATTGAGGAATTTAAGGAAGCCTTATCGATTTATCAAAGTGGCAAGGGTACAATTCGATTTCCCCTTGACCAACCGATCCCATTTGACTTAATTCGTGATGTAGTATTATTCCGCGTACAGGAAAATTTAAACAAGAAAAAAACGAAACGGACGAAAAATGAGTAAACATTTGGAACGTCATTATGCAGAACGGATTGGTTGGCTGCGTGCTGCCGTATTAGGTGCAAACGATGGTATTGTTTCGACGGCAAGTTTGGTGGTTGGGGTGGCGGCTGCTAATGTAGCACGCGGTGATGTATTAACTGCCGGACTGGCTGGTCTGGTAGCCGGTGCCATGTCGATGGCTGCTGGCGAATATGTTTCGGTTAGTTCCCAGGCTGATACTGAAAAAGCAGATTTAGCACGGGAATCGCTGGAATTAGAAACGGACCGTGAGTTTGAAAGCCAGGAGTTAGCTGATATATACATCAACCGAGGACTTGAACCGGATCTTGCACGGCAAGTTGCAGAACAGTTTATGGAACATGATGCTCTGGCAGCACATGCTCGTGATGAGCTGGGTTTAAATGAAATCCATACCGCCAGGCCGATTCAGGCCGCCCTTGCTTCAGCTGCTACTTTTGCGGCTGGCGCTGCTTTACCGCTGCTGTTTACATTGATCAGCCCTGAAAAGGTTATTATTCCATTGGTTGCAGGCAGTTCGCTTGTGTCACTTGCTTTGTTAGGCGCAGTTTCTGCCAGGGTGGGCGGGGCTGATGTATGGAAAGGGGTAATCCGGGTAACGTTCTGGGGCGCATTGGCGATGGCGGCTACGGCGTTGATTGGTGCGCTTTTTGGAACGGTGGTGTGAAATTATTTGTTGGAAGATAAATAAATCAAATTACACGCTATTAAAGGGATCAAGTATTTTGTTATTTTTATAATAAAATACAATTATGTTAGGTATTAAAAAAATTAATACCATCTCCAATATAATTTTTCCATATAAATGAAATCGAACTTAACGACACAGCCAGCTTTTCATCTCGGTTACCATTCCACTTTGGACGGATTACGGGGTTTTGCCGTTCTCTGGGTAATTGCTTTTCACTATGAATTGCCGTTTGGTCGAGATGGTTTGTTTGGTGTGGATATCTTCTTTACGCTAAGCGGTTTTTTGATAACAGTATTATTGTTAGAAGAATGGAATCGTTCTGAAACGATTCATTTGAAGAACTTTTATATGCGCCGTATTTTAAGGCTCTATCCGGCGTTGCTTTTGGTTTTGTTGTTTTTTTTAAAAAGTATTCCGCAACAATATTTTATTTCCACACTTTTTTATTTCACGAACTGGGTAAAGGCTTTGCATTTACAACCGGATAGTTTGTTTGTGGATCATACTTGGTCTTTATCTGTTGAGGAACAATATTATTTTTTGTGGCCGTTTGTCCTTCTCATTTTACTAAAAATTAAACTTCCTAAAAAACTTATCATTTCTATTCCATTATTTTTTGGATTGGCATCTGCATTGATGCGTTTTATTGTTTGGACCACAACAAATGATTGGTTTCGGGTGTATATGGGAACGGATTTACGCGCAGATGGTTTATTGCTCGGTTCCGCATTTGGACTTATGACAGTGTATGGCTATTTACCGGATTATTCAAAACATAAATTGTTTTTTTCACTTGTAACATTTATCACAGTTCTTTTTGGTGTGTGGCTGTTGTTTGAAAGTGTGCTCACAGCTTCATCTGTCCCAACTTTTGGAATTCTTGCCGTATCATTGGGTACAATTATTCTCATCAGTAGTTTAGTTAACAACCAATCTTTAATTTTGACAAAGATATTTTCTTTTCCTCCTCTTGTCAAGATTGGTGTAATTTCTTACGGTTTATACCTCTGGCATGCACCGATTGGAGTTATCATTGATCAATCTACTATGGGATGGTCTCCCACTGTAATGACATTCATTAAATTAATACTTACTTTTATTGCAGCCAGTAGTTCATATTATTTTCTTGAAAAGCCTATATTAAAATTAAAAAACAAATTTAAACCAACTCATGATCTAGCTGATCCTTTAAGAGGAATTTAATCAAAATGTCTTTATATTCACCATATCCCATTTACTTCCTATACGGTTTCAGAAAAACAAGCAGTGTTTGAAATAAAATTGGATCAGGAAGATAAAGGTATTCAATTATTCAGATGCTAAAAAACAACAGTTTCTGGGATTTTTACTGGGAAACACGGCTGCAACCGATGGAGAATCTAGGTAAACGGGCAGCGATTCTATCTGCTTCTCGTTTAATTCGCAGCTTATCCGAACAGAAACCTCATCCACTGCGTTTGTTGGAATTGGGCTGCGGTGAGGGGCAAGTCATTGGCACCTTACTCGACGCGCATAGTCAGGTATGTTCAATCCGAGAATCGGTAGGTGTGGATTACAACCCGGTTTCCATAACAAACTGCCGCAGGGATTTTCCCGGTATGACTTGTGTTCAGGGTGATTTCACCAAGGCGGAATTATTAAATTCCCTTGGAAAATTTGATTTGGTAATTTTGGTTAATGCCTTACACGAAGTGTTTTCGGATAGTTTTTCCCCCGAATTGGGTGAAGTGGATGTACCGGTTGCAAAACAAAATGTTGAAACGGCATTTGCCAGGGCTGTGAATTGTATATCCCCGGGTGGATGGGTGGTTTTATTTGACGGTCTCGAACCTAGTGGGGATCCCAATCGTAATGTTTCCGTTCGTTTTTATGATGAACGGGGATTTTTGAACTTTAATAGTTTTGTGCAGCAATATCATCCATTCAAAATCACTTATGGTAAAACTTCAGACCCATTTGTGGTAACGCTGTCACAGCGCGATTTTACTCGTTATATTACCAAATCAATTTTTCTCGGAAAACAGCTTTGGAAAACAGAACAGTTAGAAAGTTATCAATATTTTACAGAAGAAGAATTTGACAAACTTTTTTCGTTACAAGAATTGAAAATTAAGGAGTTTCGTAAACTCACAATGAATGAGGGGAAATGGCATGATGTGGTGGAAATTCTTACTCCAGAATATACATTCCCGGATGAGCATATTTTGATCCTAGCCCAAAAATAGTGGATTATACTTATTTGTATTCAAAGAAAAACTGAACCACAATAAAGGACTTTTTTATGGAAACAATTTATCCAGTAGAACAAAAAATGAACCAAGCGGATTTTCCACCCCGATTGTGGAGTGGCTTGAATGGTTGGGTATCCTTATTCGTTTTTATTATTTTGTATTTTGGACTTAGTTTGGGGGCTGGATTTTTATTAAATGAAAATGTAGATCCTTCTTGGATAACTTTTAGTGCGTTGATCAGCAATGCGCTGGCTTGTTTTGGTAGTATATTGGTAGTTAATTTGTTTTTTAAGAATCATAGTTTGTTTCAAATTGGTTTCCGGAAAACCTCTATGGTTTGGATTTTAATCGCCTTATCTGTGGGGGTTGGGCTGATGATACTGCGAGCGTTATTAGCAGGGTTAATCTTGTTGATTTTTCCATCTTTACTGGAGGGTACCGAAATTTTACAAGAAGCCTTTATCACCAATAATACCAATTTGCTCTCTCAGCTCTCAACTTTGCTGCTCGGTGGCGTGATCATTCCAATTGGTGAAGAGTTATTTTTTCGGGGTTTTTTGCATAATTGGTTAAGAAATCGGCTTGCAATGTGGCCCGCCATCTTGATCAGTGCGTTTATTTTTAGTGCGTTCCATCTCATCCCCTTACAGGCTCTTTTGGTTTTTCCAATGGGTGTGATGACAGCCTGGTTGTATGAAAAAAGCCATTCCCTGACAGCCCCAATTGTTTTGCATATTATCAATAATTCTGTGGCCCTTAGTTTAACGATTGTTGCATCGTATTTGATGTAAGATAAATATCGTATCAGATTATGAAATGTATTACTTTATTTTTTAAGAAATTGAGAGCATAATCAATTATTCTAACCACCGGAGAGAGATCATGAATCGAGTTGTTGAAAATTTTATCCGCTATATAAAAATCGATACGGAGTCTGATCCAGATTCTACCAGCTGTCCCAGTACAGCCAAACAATTGGATTTAGCCAGACTTTTGAAACAAGAATTAATAAATCTGGGATTATCCGAAGTTAGCTTGGATAAAAATGGATATGTGATGGCTACACTGCCAGCCAATACCGATCAAAATATCCCTGTGATTGGGTGGGTGGCTCACATGGATACCAGCCCGGATATGAGCGGTGCGAATGTAAACCCACAGTTTGTTGAAAATTATGATGGAGGAGATATTCTCTTAAATCAAGAAGATAATATTATTTTAAGTCCTCATGATTTTCCTGACCTCAAAAAATACATAGGTCAAACCCTAATCACTACGGATGGGAAAAGTTTGTTAGGTGCGGATGACAAAGCCGGAATTGCTGAGATTATGGCAGCAGTTGAATATTTGGTCAACCATCCAGAAATTAAACATGGTACGATAAAAATTGGTTTTACGCCGGATGAAGAGATTGGGCGCGGAGCAGATCTTTTTGATGTGGAAAAATTTGGTGCAGATTTTGCATACACGGTGGATGGGGGTGAGATTGGCGAATTGGAATACGAGAATTTTAATGCAGCCGGTGCCAGGATTGTTGTTAAGGGGCGCAGCGTGCATCCGGGCACCGCGAAAAATAAAATGATTAACGCCATTAATATTGCTATGGATATTGCCGGTATGCTTCCCCCGCAACAGCGCCCGGAACACACAGATAAAAGAGAAGGATTCTTTCATCTAGCAAA
Source organism: Anaerolineaceae bacterium (assembly GCA_002702705.1). Lineage (GTDB taxonomy): Bacteria > Chloroflexota > Anaerolineae > Anaerolineales > Anaerolineaceae > UBA6170. The sequence goes on along the minus strand of PABH01000073.1, from coordinate 52,727 downwards.
ATTTGATGGGTCAATTGAAAACGCAACCCTGTTCTACATTATTCGCGAACACGATCATGAAGTGTTTAATTGGCAAAAATCTTTAATACAAAAAGCGGTAGATTATGCCAATTTTAAATATGGCGATGGTTTAGTATCGTTGGAATTAAAAGACCAGTACTACAATATGAAAGAAAAAATTCTTCCGGTGATGCACGTTGTTGATACAGCGAAAGAAGCGCTTGAAGATTGTGGCATAGAACCTAAGATCATTCCAGTCCGCGGCGGAACGGATGGTGCTATGTTATCCTACAAAGGATTGCCTTGTCCCAATCTTTTTACCGGTGGGCATAATGCACACGGCCGGTTTGAATTTATCCCTACCAATTCGATGGAGAAAGCGGTTGAAGTAATTTTAAAAATCATCGATTTGTATTCCACAAAAAATTAGGATCAATCAGTAACAGGCACAACCACTTGAAAATCGACTCAAAATGTTGTGCCTGTTAATTTGATTATTTTGGTGTCCATTCATAGGGGGTTGAATAAGCCAAACAACGGAACCCATACTTTGCTAGGATGGGTTGGCTGTTCGGGCTTGCATCAACCTGCAAAAAACGAAAACCTCGTTGGCGGGCTTCTCTTGCACGCACAGCTAATAAAGAAGTATAGAATCCGTGTTTGCGGTATTCTTTAAGGGTCGATCCACCCCAGAGGGTAGCAAACGAGGTTGAGAGCAGATAATGTGTCCATGCGGCACTGACGATGCGACCATCTTTCCAAACTGCAAAAACGCTGATATGGTTTGGGTTGTTTTCCAAATCATATTTCATCCCCTTTGCAAAACCGGAAATATCATCTTCCCAAACTTCACTTTCCATACGGACAATCTCATCTACCTCTTCCGGTTTTGTAACAGGTAAAACGGCTGACACATCCATCGTCCAAAATTCTGATGGTAGCTCATTGATATCTGCAATCATCAATGCTTCCGGTTCATCGGCAGTAAAGCCATGTGCCAACAATCGCTGCGGCAGGTCGGCTGGCTGGTCATAGCTGTAATATTTCCACTCAAAATCCGTGGTAAGTCCTTTGAAATATGCAATCTGAGATTTTATAGTTTCATCCACTGTTTCTGCGGTCAGGTCAGACCAACTGATCATCCCTCCGCCATTGCCTACATCCGTTAATGTATAACGAACCAAGTGGGGGAATGTTTCACGCCGCATTCGAGTCCATTCACATTCTCGTCGAACTTCTTTATCAAAGATTTTAAGAATATCAACATCATTTAAGGTTTCGTTTTTCATTAAATTACTCATACAAAGTATCCTTACTTATAAGGGGAATACTAATGGTGTTTAAAAAACACAAATTATTTTGATTCGCAGAGATATATTAAACGACAATCTTTGTTTTGTATACTAAATTGCATTCAGCAAATATAAAGAATCATTTTTGCGAATGTTAATATCCACCATGTGGGATTTAAATCCGTTACACTACATTATTCCTTTGTGTTTTTTCTTTTATAAGAAGATAAGCAAAGATTATCCCAACAATTACATTAACAGCAGCGTACAGCCAGTATGCATTTTCCGGTTCCCCTACTTTCCCATGTAAAAAGGGCAACAAGGGCGCAGCGGTATTGCTCATGGCATGAAAAAATAAAACGAGGATCAATTTCTTGCCGCTTGAATTATACAACCAGGCATAAACTACCGATATACTTGTCGTCATGATAACAAAAGCCAAAAACGAGTAAGCGCTATGTAAATCACCTTCCATAAACCAAAGCGGTAAATGCCAAAATCCCCAAATAATACCGATAACCAAGCTTGCCGGAAGTACACCTATTTTATCCTGTAAAGGTTCTTGAGCATAACCCCGCCAACCAAATTCTTCCTGACCGCCGCCCAATACTAACATCAGAATAAAATAGGGAACTGCCAGAACGATAGGAGGTACAGGAACTTCGGCTGGAAAAAGTGTTTGGGCAACATCCAAACCAAAAATTGGCGCTAAATAATGTGAAATGGCATGGATTAATAACGGCAATACCAAGGCTATAACCAAATAGACTGGTTTGAAACGAAAATCCAGCACCTTTCCCAAAAACGCTTTAACACCCTGCCAACCTTCTGTACGGAAAACAAGAGTGATTGATGCCAACATGGGGGCGAAGGCGCCAATGATAACAACTACCATTGAGTATCCGGCTATATTAAAGGGGATATTAACACCGATGCCGTCTAAAACTGATGGTATCCATATTACCCATGAATAAACAAAAGTAAGTAAGAAGTATTTCCAGGGATTTCTGTTTTTGAGATGAGGTTTCATTGCATCTTTTCCTTTATTAAATTATTGCTTGTTTCACCCACCTGCGCGTAGATTAGTGTTGTTATTAATCCGCTGAAATTTTTTCAAACACCTGATTAAATTGTTGAATTTGATTGCACCAATACAAGACTTTATCCTATCATTATACTGATTATTCCCTTTTGTGCTTGGTTTTACCATATTGATTTGTAAGACTTTTTCGTAAAGTTGAACTGAAAGAAGATGTAGGGATCAAAATGGATTTAAGTTCGATTGTAAAGTGGATGATCTTCATTTAATTGAATCAAATCCCAAAGGTTTCCATACAAGTCTTCGAAAACAGCGACTGTTCCATATTCAGCCTGTTTCGGTTCCCTGATAAATTGAATTCCCTTGGAAACCATTTGGTTGTAATCTCTCCAAAAATCATCCGTGTTAAGAAATAGAAATACTCTCCCTCCAGTCTGGTTACCAATGAAGGGTTCTTGTTCTGGTTTTGAAGCTCTGGCGAGCAAGAGATTGGTTCCACTGGAACCGGGCGGTGAAATGACTACCCAACGTTTATCTTGTTCGGGTTGGTAGGTATCTTCAATGAGTTCAAAATGGAGTTTATTGATGTAAAAGTCGAGCGCTTCGTCGTAATCACGTACTACGAGAGCAATATGCGTAATCGATTGTTTCATGTGTATTTACTCCTGACGATGTGATTTTTGGGTATACCAACTTATTCGGTTGTTAAAACAAACGAACATTTGGGTGATTATTGAATTTTATTATTAAAAATCTAGACTGCATATTCCCAGATGGAGTGATATGCGTCTACCGACTCAAAATAGCTGATCAAGCGCTGATAGAAGGGGTGGACGGCAATGGTGGCGCTGTCGCCGATCACAATTAATTTGCGCCGGGCGCGGGTCAGGGCGACATTCATGCGGCGTACATCTGCCAAAAAACCAATCTCATTATCAAAATTGGAGCGCACCATTGAAACGATTACCGTTTCTTTTTCCCGGCCTTGAAACCCATCTACGCTGTCAATTTCTATTTCGGGAAGGCTGAGCAGTTCTCGAAGCAATCGTACCTGGGCAGAATATGGTGATATGATGGCAATGTCGGTGGGCAAAAGTCCTGCATCAAGTAAAGCCTGAACCTTTTTGACGACTAATTCGGCTTCCTGTTGGTTAAAACGGCTGTCACCATCCGGTTCGAGGCTTTCGTCGTAACTTGCACCTGCTGTATCGATAAAGTGGATCGGGGTTTCGGTTAATTCATTTGTTGTAACATCAGGCAAATCTTTTAACAAATTTTTTCCAACAATTGGATCGGATACCAGGCTGTCTTCATAAAATTCTAAGGAGGAGAATTTCATGATGTTTTGGTGCATGCGGTACTGAACAGATAGCCGGTGAGAAATGTTTGGTCCGACCTGCGTGAGCAATTGTTCCATCAGACTGATATTGAATCCTTCTGCAGCTGCTTGTGGAGAGATCACGGTTGGTGGAAGCTGGAAATGATCTCCCGCCAATACCAACCGGTCAGCAAATTGGATGGCCGCCCAGGCTGCGGCCTCTGTACTTTGGCTGGACTCATCCACAATACACCAATCAAAATGCTGCTCTGCCATAAGGGTTTGGTCAAGTCCGGTTAAGGTAGCACAAACAACCCTGGCAGAACTCAATATACGACTTACCAATTGGTCTTCAATTTGGCGCGCTTCAGCCAGCATTTGTTTGGCTTCCTGGCGTTTTTCGCGCCGTTCACCGGGTAAGGGTTTGGCTCGGGTATATTTTTCGGCTTTTTCCCTCAAACTGTATGCTTCCTTGCGAAGTTTACGTGCCAGGCGGCCATCATCATGCTCTTCCACCATCAGGTCTAGGGTGTGGTCTCTCAGTTCGGGCAGCACCCGTGCGGGGTGGCCGAGACGAATTGGTTCTTCACCCGCTGCGATTAACTTCTCAAGTACGTTGTCCACGCCAAGGTTGCTGGGTGCAACCGCCAGTACCCTTTGGCCGGAGTGGATAAGCTGTTGAATTAATTCAACGACTGTGGTGGTTTTTCCTGTTCCGGGTGGGCCATGGATAATGGCAATATCTTCTGCCGAGAAGGCAAAACGTACAGCTTCCCATTGTGAGGCGTTCAGAGTTGAATTAAAAGGAGTAATGGCTTTGATTGGATTAAAGCAGGGTGTACACTTTCCCAATAACACATCACGTAAATCCGCAAAACGAGAATTTGAGGCTCGCCTGGCGTTTTCCAATCCCTGGCGCTGGCGTTTGCGAGAAATTTCATCGTTTGAACGATCCAACCGGAAGATGGGCTGGTCACTTTCACTTTCCGGCCAGGTTTCAAAAGCGACCTGAATTTCATTTTTATGCAGCTGTGTTACGATCCCGCGCCAGCCGCTGGTGCCATCTTCGGAAAGGAGAACGGGTGTACCACTTCCTAAACGGGTCCAGGGCAGGGATACGTTCTGGTTTCGTTTACCGAATGTGAGCAGGATTCGCCCGCCAAATCCGGTATCCTCATCTCGGATCACAAGATTGGTGAGGGTTGTACCAGATGCCTCCGCTTCGGTGGAGGAAAAACGCTGCATATCCAAGAGTGCTTCTTGTTTTTCAGCTTCAGCTTCTAAATCAAGCAGGCGAATCAGGCGGTCAAAGTAAGGTTCAGCAGGGGAAAACATAATGCTGCAAGTATATCAGTGATGAGAGTTAATGGAATATGATTTTAACCATTTAGTAAAAAGGAACTCTTAATCAAATCAGGTTTATGATTGAGAATATAATCCTTCTAAAATCGAAATTTTAGCGATGTTGGTCAAAAAGAATCGGGTTTCCATCTAGGTCTATCACAACAACGCTTGTCCTTTTTACGGTTAATGAAAAAATGCCAGAGTGGTTGTCTAAGCTGGTAGATGAGAAATTTTATTATTTTTTGTTGCCAGTTGTTCGATTAATTGAAGTGCGGATTTTGTATCAGGTAAGTTCATAATCTCGTCTTGCAGTGACTCGGCATTTATCCGGTACTGCGTGGTCGTTAAAACTTCCATTACCGCAGACTTAATATCATTTGGCTCGGATTTTATTGGGTCAAGCACTTTTGCAATCTCCAAGGCTTCACTACGGCTTGCGTTATGCGGTTGATCCGCGCCCATTGGAATCAATACCATCGGTTTTCCGTAGCTTATCGCTCCCAGCACACTTCCTGAACCGCCATGCGATATGACCAAGGTACAATTGGGGAGAATTAATTCCTGAGGAATATATTGCTCGACTTGGATGTTTTGTGGCAACTGTCCAAACTCATTTCGGTCAATCTCATTCCCCACAGTGGCTATTACGTTGATGGGCAAATCTTTTAAACCGAGCAGGACCTTTTCAAACAGATCGCCTGATTCGAGATTAAAGATGGTACCAAGGGTGAAATATACGATTGGTAGATCTCTGTCAGTTCGCCATTGGAAAAATTCTGATTCGATGTGAGAATGATCCTGATTATTAAAGGAATGGGCTGTGAAAGGCAGGGGAAAATCAGGATGACGAAAACTAGGTGGAAACGGGGATAAAACAAGATTACGATGCAGCATTTGTAGATCCGGATCAGGTGACAATCCAAATTCAGCACGTATTTTGTTTAATGCATCGCCAACTACTTCTGTTCTGATAAAGGAACCTGAAGCAATTACCAATACGCTTGCATAGGGTATATTTAAATAATCAGCAGCAATCATTGCACCGAAATCCACCTCATCACATACAACTACATCCGGTTTCCAATCATTACATAATGAAATAAGAGCAGAAGCGCGTTGTCGAGTGAGCCGGGTAGCAAACCCATCCCGGAGATCCCGGTCTTCCCGCTCTGAATCGAGTGGGAGCAGTGGTCGTCGTTTTGGCGAAGTGCTAAGCGTCTCACCGCTTGTCACGCTTGCTAAAAAACCAGCAGCGGTGATCATAGACTTCATTGCTTTTTGTCCCGCGAAAAGCACGTGATGTCCCTTTTGCTGGGCAATCTTTGCTATTGGAACTAATGGTTGAAAATGCCCATTACCACCCGCAAAGGTGAAGAGTATCCGCATTGATTATCCTTTTTTAACAAAATTGGATTATAGCATTTAAATACAAAAAACAGGGGTGCGATATTCTCCCGTCTTTACAATTCGCCTTTTTTATCCTTTAAAAAGCCGTAAAGGTACATGTTGTTTGATTTGCCACTTTTCCATACTGCGTACCCCGTCACCCATTTGACGTAGGCCAAGCCTCGCTAGTTGTTGTATTCATAAAGCTGAATTCGTTTTTGTTGTATCCAGGTGATTATTAATAGTTTATTTTGATTCAACCAACAAAGGGTTATATAGAGGGATTGTTTGGTTCCGCATCTTCTTTAAGTAGATTTTCCCCATCTCCGGGTTTCCAGGCGTTTTGGGATTGCTGCTTAAGTTCCTTGGCTTCACTGGAGAGTCCTGCTTCAGCTTTTGTTGAATCGGATGATGATTCGGGCGTTGGTTTGGTTTTAGTGGATAAAGTTGATTTTGTGTGTAATTGTCCGGTTTCCAATTGTCCTATAATTTCAACGGGTATGCCCTGTGGGAAGATCAATTCACGTGCTTCATCCGGCATAGATATACCTGCATCCTCAAATGCAAGTTTAATTAGCCGAATTACAGCAGATTTGACCTTAAACCAACTATACTCTTTACCGTTGATCCAATAATAGATCTTTAGATTCACAGTGGCTGCCCCAAGGCTGTCCACCAGAGCCATCGGCTCGGGATCATTCAGCACTGCAGGATGGTTTTCCAGCACCTTTAATGCGACTTCTTGTGCATTGGATATGGAATCTTCATAACCTATTCCGATTATAAAATCAGCGCGGCGGTTCGGATTGCTGGTGAAATTATAAATATTGCTCTTGTAAACCGTGGCATTAGGGATCTGGACATGGTTCCCATCTAAAGTCATCAGAACCGTTACTCGTGTATTCAATGCTTCCACAAAACCTCGGATGCCGGATATTTCAACCAAATCGCCAGAACGGAAGGGGTTTTGCACACTTAAGAAAATACTGGCTAAAAAGTTTTCCGTTATATCACGAAAGGCAATACCAAGTACTAAACCTAATAAACCTGTACCACCAATCACGGTTGCGGCAACATTGGTAAGCCCTGCAATTTGTAAGAGGATATATAACCCCACTAGAAAAGTAATCACCCCGGCAGTATATCCGGCGACGTTGAGCAGCAGCGTGTTTGGTAATCTTTTATGCAAGGTTCTTCGCACCAAACGAGAGGAAAGTCGCGTAAGAATCACTGTTACCAGTAATACTACAAGACTGAACCCCAGTAGCGGCAAAGAGCGAATGAAGCTGCTCCATAGACTGCGTAATTCAACAAAGGCTGGTTTTAAATCCCATAGTGATGGTTGAGTCAGTTCCATTTGATTAACGACGGCAACTACATCTTGTGTATTGCGAGCTAAATCACCAGCCCACTTACGGTAATCACCTGTTTTTGCTTGTCCACTGAGAAAGACAACACCTTCATTTACCTTCACATCAGGGTTGATAAACCAACCGGTTGCTACCATAATTCTTTTGAGGCGTGCACTGATTTCATAATCTCGTGCTGTTGGTTGAATGTCAATTTCATCTGGGACTTCGGAAGGACCACTATCGCCAGATGGGGTGGGGGTAGGGTTTGTGCCACTTTGTGCAAGAACTGGAGATTGGATGAAAAAAAAGCTAACAAAAATAATTAATAAGCAGATCAATATGAAGCTTCTTTGACTTTGTTTTATTTTTTGCTTGGTTCTTTTTCTTTTTAATGCAGGCTTTGTCTGCAATAAATTCATCCATTCCTCCTGTATTGTGCAGCGATTATTAATTGTAAAAACCTTACCTCCATCATACCAATTTTGATGGTTGGTGATGGAGGTCTTGTCCAAACTATAAGTGCTATACAGTGAAGATAATTATTATTTAATTGAGTTGTCGAAAAGCTTTTTTTGGAATATCAGTTAACTTTCTGATCTTGATAGGATGGATATCCCAGCGTGCCGCGCGTGAATAATAAAATTAATAACGCTGGGATACCAAAACCGATCATAGCGGCAAGATTTAAAGTGGTTGTGTTTAGAGAAGGAAATAACGGTACCAAAACAACCTGGGGTGTATTTACACTGGCATGTGCCAACACCGCGATAAAGATGCTGCCTTTGGTATGGTTAAAGATCCAGGTAAAAATAATGGCAAGTGCCATCACCAATAAGAAAAAGATCGGAAAATTTATAAGAAAGGTGGAAAAACCGGTGCCTGGTCCGCCGCCCTGGGCTGATGTTAGAAAGTCCGGCAGATGCCAGCCTGTCCACAAAACACCGAGTAATAAGGTGCCCACCAACGGTCCATAACGAAACTGCATGCGGGGTAAAGCAAAACCGCGCCAGCCAGGCTCTTCACCTAGGGGGCCTCCCCCAAATATAACGACGATAAAGGTTAATGGATACCTTAATAATAATGTAGCGTTCAAGCCCTGGAAGTTCGCCAATGCGCCTGGTTGGATGATGATCCCAACCATCAATATAGTGGGAATCCCCAATAGGATCAATAAATACCACACCAAACTGGCTTGTTTTTGTTTAATACGTTGTCTTAAGCGATGTAACCCTTCTTTCCCTTCCGTGATTCTGATGATAACGTAAGCAGCCAGGAAAGGGCCAAAGGATTTAATGGCGAAGATAATTGTGAAGTCTCCATGTAAAACACCCCATTCTGAGAGGATAAAAGGAACAGATAATATCCATGAGCTTAAATAAGCAATCAGGAAGAAAAAGAACAGAGGGTATCGCTGCATTTTTGCTCGCAGGTTTGTTGATGTCAAGGAGGATTGATTATGTTTTGTTGACGTTTCCATGAAAAAATTCCGTTCTTGGAATGAGATTAAGTAATAATTATTGGAATTATATTCTTTCTAAGATGTTTCCACAACATCGGTAATAGTTCTGTTATAAATGTCTTTGGTATTGAGAAACCCCAATACTTGATGGGGAATCAACGGCTAACGAAAAACAAATAAGTATCTCCATCTCATAACGTATCAACAATTGAACCAAACAATTGGGGATATACCATTTTCCAATTGTTTGGTTTTCCCTTGCCGAAGCGCACAATAATACAGTTTTTATCCGGGGCAATATAAATAAATTGACCAAGGTTGCCCACTGCAGTATACCTTCCTTTGCCGGTTCGAGAGATCCACCAGAGGTATTTATAATTTGACCATTTGGCATCGGAATGGATTGTAGTTGATTCGACCACCCAGTTTTCTGGAATGATTTGTTTTCCGTTCCAGTCGCCTTTTCGTAAGTAAAGCCGACCAAATTTGGCATAATCTATAGCACAGGCATTTAAACCGCTTTCCATCTTTTCCATACCGCTTCGTTGACTATCAAGGCTCCATGAAGCTGGCATCTCCATACCGAGGGGTTTCCAAAGTTTTTCTTGCATGTATTCTGATACAGTGCCAGAGGTAACACGTTCTAAAATCATTCCCAGTAAAATTAAATTAAAATTATTATAGTGAAAATGAACTCCTGGTGGTTCCAAATACTTGGCTTGCCGGGCCAATTGGCGCAAATCCACTGAATAGTACACACGAGGTTCATCGTTCCAAGGTAAAAATCCTTTTTCATCGTATCTCAGCCCGGAACTCATGCTGATAAGATGACGAATAGTGATTGTTTTCCAGTGAGGTGCAGTTAATTCCGGTAAATATATTGTGATCGAGTCATCAATGTTCTGAATGTAACCTTCGCTTAAAGCGATTCCTATTAAAGCGGACACAAATGATTTTGCAACAGAGAATGAAGTGCAAGTGGAGTTATGTTGATAACCATTGTAATAACGTTCTAATAGTAATTTGTCATCACGAATGATGAGAAACGCAGTGGTTCCGTTGCGTTCGAGAAATTGATCAAGAGTCTCCAATGGAGAGTGTTTTGGAAAGGAAAGGGCAGTCTGATTAAACATGGATAATACTTCGTCCTGATTTTCTGGATTAGAAAAATTAAAGATGTCCTCTGGTGAATTTTCAATTGGACGAGAAGGAAACAAGGTGTAATCAGAGATATCCACTGTGTTTAGTAAAAAATATCGGGCAAGGTAGGAAGATTCAATTTGTTTTTTTGATAACATTTTTGCTCCATAAATCTTGGTAAAAGAAAAGGAAGTGAATTTTTTTATCTTTCTCAAGTGTATCCCTTTTCGTATGGAAAATCCCCTATCCAAAGATAGGCAATAGGGGTGGGTTAACAAAAATGATTTGTGTTCGCAGCAGATGAGTTGTGTCTATGGAAAGGAAAATACATTCCAAGGAAAGAATAATCCCTTGAGATATTCGTTTAGTATACCCCCGTGTAATTAGAGAAGCTATAATAAAAACGCTAAAATTTCAGCTTTTTTCGCAAAGTTCGAACAAATTACGGCGTTTGATTACAAATTCAACTTTTTCAAATTAAGGCCTATTTATTCACCAATGGCGCTACTTTTGTTCCGATAAGCTCAATAGATTTCATTAACTTTTCGTGTGATAAACCTGCGTTATCCATTTGAAAGGTAAAACGTGAAATCCCGCCGAGTGCCTCACTATGGCGAAGTATCTTTTGGGCGACTTCTTCCGGGCTGCCAATGACCAAGGCACCGGTAGGGCCGGTTTGTGCATCAAATCTGGCACGGGTTACTGGCGGCCATCCGCGCTCTTTACCAATACGTGTGAAGGTTTCGGCATAACCGGGGAAGTAATCATCTACTGCTTCTTGGCTGCTGTTTGCTACATAACCAAGTGAATGTAACCCCACTTTTAGTTGTTCCGGTTTGAACCCTGCCTGTTGACCCGCTTCTCTGTAAAGGTCAATTAACGGTCGAAAGCGGTGTGTTTCCCCTCCGATGACGGCAACCATGAGAGGCAGCCCTAGCGTACCAGCACGAACGAATGACGCTGGGGTTCCACCTACGCCTAACCAAATCGGGAAGGGATTTTGCAAGGGCCTTGGGTAAATAGCCTGATTGTTGAGTGGGGGACGGAATTTACCGGACCAGGTAATGATTTCATTTTGACGTATTTTTAGTAAGAGCTCCAATTTTTCGGAAAATAATTCATCATAATCATGGAGATTCAAACCAAACAATGGGAAGGATTCCGTAAACGAACCACGTCCAACCACCATTTCCGCTCTACCCTGAGAAATTAAATCCAACGTGGCGAAGTTTTGAAATACCCGAACTGGGTCGGCGGCACTCAGCACGGTAACGGCACTCGTCAGGCGAATGCGTTTGGTACGTGCTGCTGCGGCCGTAAGGATAATGGCTGGGGCAGAATCAAGAAATTCTTTGCGGTAGTGTTCTCCTATCCCAAATATATCCAGCCCAACCTCGTCCGCATAGACCATTCTTTCGAGCAGTTCCGCCAAAATATTCTTGCTTAACCTTGGATCAACGGACTCGTTATCTAACTTGTTTGCCGCAAAACTATCAATACCTATTTCCACTTTGTATTCCTTTATACTTAAAAATGATTCGCTTTTTTATCGATTATAAGCATTTTACGGTGGGCTTTACCCTGTTTGGTACATGTTTTGGGACTAGATTGGTTAACAATAGAAATAAGTTTATACCAACTAATAGACAAGCTGTTGATTATCTATTACACTGATATGCAATATAGGTATAAATTATCAAAATAGTACAATTTAGAGTTTTGCAGCAATTTTGAGGAATTATTTTATGAAAGTATCCCAATCTGATCCTCGGTCCATTCGTACCTGCACGCTTTTAAGAGAAGCGATGATCAATCTAACGGCTGAAAAGAAATTTACCAATTTGACAGTCCAAGATATTACCAAACAGGCCGGACTGAACCGGACAACGTTTTATTTGCACTATTCTGGAATTAATGAACTGCTGGATGATTGCACTAGAACATTATTTAACCAAATGCGAGCTGATATTTACGGCAATGAATTATTTGATTTCCAATCGGATATAACTGTGCTTGAACCATTTGTCAGCAGTGTGTTTTACCATCTGGAACAGTATGAGGATTTTTACCGCACCATCTTAGGCAAACAAGGAAATCCCGAATTTAAATCATTATTTCAAGCGCTGCTCTCCGAATTAATTTTTGAACCTATTGTGGAAAGTAAAAACCAGCAGGAAATTGATTGGCAAACCGAGATGGGATTAAGATTTACCTGTTCCGGTTTTGTTGGTGTTATTGTGTGGTGGTTAGAAAAAAGGAAACCAGTTTCAGTTAAACAAATATCTGAGCAAATTGTTTGTGATGTTTTACCGGATTATTTAAGTTTACTTAGTCAAAAAAACGTAAAGGAGTGATGGAATGAAAGTCGATAACAAAGTAATTGTTGTAACAGGTGGGGGAAATGGGATTGGGCGTGAATTGGTACTGCTTCTCTTAAAGAAGGGGGCCAAGGTTGCTGCTGTGGATATCAATGAAGCGGCTTTATTGGAAACAGTTAAATTGGCAGGTGACAAACAGATTAATTTATCTACCCATATTGTTAATATCGCCAATAGAGAAGAAGTAGAAGCACTCCCGGACAAAGTGATTGCAGCCCACGGAACTGTTGACGGTTTGATTAATAACGCAGGAATTATTCAGAAATTTGTCCATGTAAATGAATTGGAATATAAGGAAATTGAGCGGGTCATTAATATTAATTTGTACGGGGTGATATTTATGACCAAAGCATTTTTACCCCATTTGCTTCAACGACCGGAAGGGCATATTGTTAATATTTCCAGCATGGGCGGCTTTTTGCCCGTGCCCGGACAAACCCTATACGGGGCATCCAAAGCGGCTGTTAAATTGTTTACCGAAGGGTTGAACTCAGAACTTTTGGATACCAATGTGCGTGTAACCGTTGTTTTTCCTGGTGCGATTGGAACCAATATTGCCGCTAACTCCGGTGTGGGAAGAGATATGGGTGAAGCAAAAGATTCTCCGATTAAAATGACGTTCCCGTCTGTAGCAGCGCAAACCATTGTTGATGGTATGGAGAAAAACAGCTACCGGGTTTTGATTGGTTCGGATGCCAAAATGATGGACTTTTTGAGCCGTTTGAACCCGAAACAGGCGGCCAAGCTCATTTACAAACAAATGCAATCCATAGTTTCGAACTGATCACAATAATAGCAGGATTTATCATCTCATTTGTCAGAGGAGAATTTTCTCCTCTGACATCTTTTCGATGTTCTTTTTAATGATTTGATATCATGTTATTTGTTTCAAGTCTGGGTATGCCATCTAATAGCAGCCATAAAACAAAAACAGTGGTTATATTAGGAATCAAAGCCATCGCCAATAAAAATGGTAATGGTTCCGTCGTAACCAAAGCTAAAAGACCATTCACTCCCCAGCCCAATCCGTAAGCAAGAATCCACAAAAAGGCATGCTGAACCCGCTGGCGAAGCATCCACCATTGGGGTAGCGCAATCGAAACCCCAATCAGCGACATACCGAGCATAATCAAAAGGATGTTGTTGCTGGCATTAAGCAGGTTAGCGATTAATGAACCGGTAATTATGGGCATGATCCAGCTCAAAAATGTTGTGGCTACCCACCAACCCATTCTGGGTAAATATGGACGCAGTAGTATATATTGGACAAAACCTGCTAATAAACCGGTGACGGGCAGGAATAAAAAAATAAACAGAAAATCTTCCGTTATTCGGGAATGACCGGCAATTTCAATTCGCCCCCCAATAAAGGCAACCAGTTGGTTCATTATTGCCCAAGTGATGTACCATGCCAATACGATGATTATATTATTCAACACAACCCACCCTGGATAAAACCACCAATGAGGGTTTTTGTTATTTGGCTGAGTATCCTTCATAGTATTGATCCTAAATCATCTTGGTTACAATTTTTTATCCGGTTTATCTGAAATCGGAAGTCGCTAATTTCAGTATAGAGAGAAAAATATTGTAAAAAGAATTGCAGTATAAGGCTAAAAATATTCTACAGTTCTGTCTTTGTCGGAAATTTTTCCTGTAAATTGCGGTTAATTCTTTTATTTAATATCCACCATCAATAAATTAACCTGAATTTTGGATAACGATCTAATTGATGACATAAAAGAGCTAAACCAAAACTGAGGTTAAGTTAGGTTATTGCCAAGTTAATATTGGTATAAATGAATTAATTTTTACCAGTTTTTATCTTTCTTGGAGAGATTTGTCTACAAAAGGAATTGTTGGTGGCATGCTCCATAAAAAACCTAGTATGACCAAACCACCGATGGGTGCCAACAGAAATAACAACCACCAGGCACTCTTGCCCACGTCATGCAGTCGCCGAGACCCCACAGCCAGGAGAGGTAACAATACCGCGATCAAAAAAATACTGGCTACAACTTCGCCTAGATACATTAAGGCAGAGGTTACAAGGGTAACAAATAACAAAAACCACCATATTTCTGAGCGACTTGCATTCCCCTGAAAATCAGCATATTTTGTGAAACAAACACGAATTGATTCAAAAAAGGTCAGTGGGTTTTTTGTTTCGAGTTTGTTCACACTTGTTGAATTATCCATCAGGAACTCCTTACCGTTATTCACTACGGTATCTTTAAAATAGACAGCCCAATCTTTCCATCTATTGAGCCTGTTCCCATTTTCGGAGTTTTCTCCTGGGTCGTCAACTGTGGAAATCCCTGGGTTTTTGGAATTTTCCTTACCTGGTGGGTTTTCCAATTGTAAAACGAGCTCCAATCGGGAACTGACGTTGTATTTGGTGTAAATATTACGCAAATGGAATTCAACCGTGCGGTCAGATATACCCATTGCCAGGGCAATTAATTTATTGCTGTTGCCTTCCAGCAGCAGGTTAATCACTTCTTTCTCACGTTTGCTTAATTTTGCGCTCACCTGGGTTTTTTGCTTTCTACTTTATAAACATTTCCCTGTTTGTCATAAGTCGTCCAGTCCCCAACAGGTTCGCCATTATTAAAATATCCTGACCTTTTTAAGGTGCCATCCAAACGATACCATTCCCAATATCCTTGTGCTTTTCCATTCAAGATCTTCCCTTTAGACCATCGCGTGTTTCCATTAGCATGATATTTAATGGTGAAGCCATCAATCACTTCTTCTTTTTTATTGGGTACCGATTTTTTGCTCATTTTTATTCTTAAATTATTCTTGTGGTGGAATCGACTTCGGGTCCATCCAAAATGCTTCCCACACATGTCCATCTGGGTCTGCCAGGTTGCGATTGTACATAAAGCCAAGATCTTGCGTCGGGTTGATGTCAGCTGTCCCGCCATTTGTAGCAGCCGCTTCGTTCAGAGCATCGACTGTTTTCCGACTATCACAGGTTAATGCAAGCATCACCTCACTTGAAGTTGCCGGAGGGATAGGGCGGTTGGTGAAAGTGCGCCACTTATCATGCGTGAGCAGCATGACGTTAATGGCCTCACTCCATACCATACAGGCAGAGGTTTCATCGGTAAAATGAGGATTGTTCTCAAACCCGAGTGATTTGTAAAAATCCATCGACTTTTTGAGATCAGTTACCGGTAAGTTAATGAATATCATTTTAGACATTGGATTCTCCTTATATTCAAACAAGCATATTATCGCTTCCTGTTTGATAACTAAGTGTATTATGTTAATTCCGCAAGAAAGGCTAAAACCCTTTCCAAAAGAAGGGCAGTTGCTTCCGCATCGTACGAAGGAAGCGAGCTGTCCGCAAAATAGTGTTGGTTGCCTGGATAAAGAAATAACTCGGCTTTCTCCACATCTCGAACAAGTGCGCGGGCAGCGTCGATATCACCCTCACCAACGAAGATCGGATCAGCATCCATTCCGTGTATTTGAATCGGTACCCCTTTTGGCCAGGTTTGACCAAATTCAGATACAGGTATACAAGCATAAAAGAAAAGCGCACCACGCGCTTCCGGGCGGGTTTGGGCCAGCTTTTGAGCGGGGACCACACCAAGAGAAAAACCGGCATAAACTAATTCGGAGGGCAGATCTTTTACAGCACGCTCGCCGCGTTCCATTATCTCGCCAAAACCGAGTTCTTCCACAAATTCCATTCCTTTTTCGAGCGTGTCAAAAAGATGACCGTCAAAAAGATCCGGGGTGTGGACAGTATGTCCGGCCTGACGTAATGTTTCAGCAAACGCTAAAACGCCTGGGGTTCGCCCTCGTGCGTGGTGGAATAGTACAATTTCTGCCATAGATCCATTTTCCCATTTGTTCACAAATTAGATTTTTATTGTCTGATTTATTATTATAGGGTGACTTTTAAAAAGTTCAACATGAAAATTACCCTTCCTTGTAGGAAAGTGCATCAACATGCTGATCCAGAAAACCTATACTTTAGTCCCAGAACCCATCAAGTTTAAATCAAAATTTATCGAATCAGATACGGCAGGATGGCGTAACCTGTCCAAAAAATTGGGATCAGGTTAAGCATAAAGTGGGGGATGAAGGTCAGAATCATATGGTTGGATTTGCGCCACACCACCAGATGAAGAAAGCCCGATACCGTCGTCAAAAGAATGAAGGCGATTCCAAAAAACTGGTTGGGGTTCACCGTCTCCAGAAATTTTGCCCAGAACATGGTGTGGATCATACCAACGAAAGTTGCAAAGAAGACCAAACCAATTGCGCGAAAAGCAAGGTGGTGTTTTGCGGGGTATAAATCCCAGGCCTCAAAAATATAGATCCATAAAAGCTGCTCGCTGGCAGCATTCAGTGGTGCCCAGACCAGGGCTGTAATCAGTAAGCCGATGGGAGTACTATCCGGAAAGGTGTTTCGAGCCAGGTAAGCACAAACCAGGCTGCTCAGTATCACTCCTACATTGAGATAAAAATAAGGGGTGATTTGTTTGGGGAACGGATTAAAATATCCGGTTGAACCGCGCCGCCATTTTACAATCCCCCAGGCAAGCCCGTAATACAGAATCATAGGCAATAGAGCACCCGTCCATCCATAGAGGACACCGGCAACAACCGGGAGTAATATTGCAAAAAAAGCTGCGAAACCGAGATCCAGTTTTTTTGGCTGCCATGGCGTTAATGGCTTGATGTTTTTATTTGAGGTCATCGGGCTCCTTTTTCCACACCAAATTATTATACATTTTTTTGATTCATATAACTTAAAACCATCTCCATCAAAGATATCTTTAATAAAAAAATTGTTTTGGTAAAAAAAACTAAACACAAAGTAAAACACAATTGACATTTAGTTATTAATGTTTTACTATATGTCTACAAATAATTACATCGCAAGGAGAAACCTTAAAATGTCTTACCAAGAAAAAAGAACGATTGTCAGTATCTTTACAGGCTTTGTGATCTTAGCCGCTTACTGCATTTATACCCTTAATCGCTACAATTCTGGAATACTTACCACAAGTGAGCTGAAACCTTGGGCCAGTACAATCTTGATCTTTATCGGGATTGGTATCGTAGCGTCCATTGTTATCCAAATTGTCTTTCATATTCTGTTGTCAATCTCCGTTGCAGTGGTTAAAAAA
Organism: Anaerolineaceae bacterium; assembly: GCA_002702705.1. Classification (GTDB taxonomy): domain Bacteria; phylum Chloroflexota; class Anaerolineae; order Anaerolineales; family Anaerolineaceae; genus UBA6170. The sequence goes on along the minus strand of PABH01000073.1, from coordinate 34,866 downwards.
ATACAGGATGAATCAATTGATGATGAGGAAATTGAAAAATCCATCAATTTGGAAATGGTGGAAGATGAAATGGATAAATTGATTGATTTGAAATCCAGTCAGGTTGGTTTTTTCTTTGCCGGGATTGGGTTTGTGGCAGCTTTGATTTCTTTGGTGCTTAATTATTCGCCTGTTGTCATGATCAATATTTTGTTTATTTCTTTCAGTGTGGGTTCGTTGATTGAGGGTTTTGTGCAATTGTATTTTTACCGTAAAGGTATTTATCATGGCTAAAAAGTTTGTCATATCTAATAATATAAGAAAGCTGCGATTTTTTGCGAACGAAATGACCCAACAGGAACTTGCGGAAAAGGCTGGTGCTTCACGACAGACAATTATAGCAATCGAAGCTGCCAAATATTCACCTTCTTTAGAACTTGCGTTTCGCATTGCAGATGTCTTTGGGGTTGAAATTGGTGAAGTATTCACCTATGAAGTAAAGGAAGAAAAAACCAACAAGGGAAAATAAGAAACCCTGAATCTGGTTTGGTCATTAATTAAAGTTATTCATAAATGGAGAAGGTCAATGAAAGCAGTTGTTTTTGATAAAAAATTGCCAGAACACCTCGCAAATCGAGAAGTAGAAAAACCTGTTCCCAATGCGGATGAAGTTTTGGTAAAGGTTGTAACGGTATCGATCAATGCCGCCGACTATCGTTCCATGCGTATGGGCAGTATCCCGAAAAGAAAGATCTTTGGATCTGATATTGCGGGACGGGTGGAAGCTGTTGGAAAAAATATCCAAAAGTTTAAAGTTGGTGATGAGGTTTTTGGTGATCTTTCCTCCTATGGATTTGGTGGTTTCGCTGAATATGTCACCGCCCCTGAAAATTTATTGGCTTTAAAACCAGCCGGTGTCTCTTTTACCGAAGCGGCAGCTGTACCCATGGCTGCCCTGACCGCCTTACAAGGGCTGCGTAATCTTGGAAAAATCAAACCGGGTCAAAAAGTGTTGATCCATGGCGCGGGCGGGGGTGTGGGCACCTTTGCCGTTCAGTTAGCCAAATATTTTGGGACTGAAGTGACCGCTGTTTGTGGGCCGCATAATGTTGATCTAATTCGCTCACTCGGGGCGGACTATGTCATTGATTATTCAAAAGAAGATTTTTCCATTGGCGGTCCTTTGTATGATCTGGTATTGGTTGTAAATGGCAACAACTCCCTTTCAACTTACCGCCGTGTTATGGCTCCGAAAGGGAAGCTTGTCATGTTGGGTGGCGGGCTCTCTCAGATTTTTAACATCATGTTATTCGGTTGGCTTCATTCTCTTGGCGGGAAAAAGATGCGTCTTTTGGCTGCAAAAGCAAGTGGCGAGGATTTGGAATTTATCATACAGCTTGTGGAAGAAGGAAAGATTAAACCCATTATCAACAAAACCTTTCCATTGGATAAAACAGCTGAAGCAGTTCAATATATTAGTCAAGGACATGCGCGAGGAAAAATTGTAATCAATGTACCTCATGTGTAATGGCAAGATTATTAATTTAAAAAATTTGAAATATATAAAAAAAGTACCAGAAAAAAGATGGAGTTGATCGATGAAAGCAGTGATATATACCGATTACGGCTCACCCGAAGTTCTTAAGCTAGCAGAAATGGAAAAACCTACGCCAAAAGCCGATGAAATCTTAATAAAAATCCACGCAACGACGGTTAAAACCGGGGATATTTGGGCGCGAAATTTTAAAGCGATTTCTCCCAGTCAATTTTCAATGCCATTTCTACTTTGGCTGCTGACCCGCCTGGAGTTTGGTGTAAATAAACCAAAAAAGAAAATCCTTGGTGCAGAATTCTCTGGTGAGGTAGAAGCAGTGGGTAGTAACGTCACACGTTTTAAGAAAGGCGACCTGGTATTTGGTTATCGTGGAGCGGCGTTTGGCGCTAATGCCAGTTATCTGTGTATGTCCGAAAAGGGGCTGGTAACCATTAAACCTGACAATATGAGCCACGCTGAGGCGGCAACAGTGCCTTATGGGGCAGTGACAGCCTTTAATCTTCTCCGTAAAGCCAACCTAAAACCAGGTCAAAAAATTCTGATTAATGGCGCATCTGGTGGAATTGGTTCGTTTGCTCTTCAATTAGCCAAAACCTATGGGGTAGAGGTAACCGGCGTATGCAGCAAACCAAGAATGGAGATGGTCAAATCATTAGGAGCAGATTATGCCATTGATTACACCAAGGAAGATTTTACCCGGAATGGTAAGACCTATGATGTAATCCTGGATATACTTGGCAAAAGTTCATTTTCTCGCTGCCAACATTCCCTCACCGAAAATGGGATATATCTTTTAGCCAGTTTTAAGATGCTCCAGCTTTGGCAAATGTTAAAAACGTCGATGCGAGGTGGTAAAAAGGTGGTTTGTGCCATGTCGATGGAAAGTTCGGCAGACCTGGAGCAAATTAAAGAAATGGTAGAAATTGGGAAAATCAAGACCATCATTGATAAACAATTTCCAATTCACCAAACAGCCGACGCTCATCGATACATCGAAGCAGGGAAAATGGTCGGAAATGTGGTCATCATGGTGGCATAAATTAGACGGAACATTTGTGAAAGTGGCTGTGGTGTTCAAGACGATTTAATTCATGCCGGATGTTAATCTATATTTTTATGTGTTTACAAGGAAAAAAGACCTGTTAGTCAAATTCTTTGTTTGTTGCGACATATCCCAATACCGAACGAAGGGTTTTACCGAACTGTTTTTCCTTTGAACGATTAACATGCAGCACGATTACTGTGTCCTTAATGGGCAAATAAAAGGCCGCCGTAAGGTAACCATCCAATCCACCCGTATGGCCCACAAATTTGATACCGCTTTTGGATGTCAGTATTTCTACACCCATCCCTTGTTGTTTCTGGTCCGTTTCGTAAACAGGGTTTGCCATCATTTCTTGGGCATATTTATAATAAGAGCCGTAAGTAGAAAACAAGTCTCTCATCCATTTATTCAAATCTGCCGCAGTCGCGAATATTCCGCCATCCGGACCGGTATTTTCCTGCCAGGTATACGTATCCTGCCAGGGTCGTCCTAGGGAGCCATACCCGTGAATGTCATCACCTGGAGGGGAAGATATTCCATAATATGTCTCCTTAAGAGAAAGTGGGGAAAAAAGTTTTTCCTGAAATAAGTCAGCTAACGATTTTTTATACAATTTTTCGAGGATCAAAGCTGCAAGATGGTAATTTGTATTTGAATAGTTGAACTTCTCACCGGGTTTACCCGTGGGCTTTTTCCCTCTGATCGTTTGGAGTATAAGACTTGTGGTAAGTGGTCCTCTGTCCTTCCAATCTTGTAAATAGAAGCGCGGCCCATAATAATCAGGAATTCCAGACGTGTGGTTCAAAAGCTGACGCATGGTGGGGTTGAGATTTTTTGGCAATTTTTTGAGCACAGATGAATCCAGATAATTATCAATTCCGCTGTTTAGGTCTAAAAGGTCTTCCTCGGTTGCCATCATCACGAGGGTTGCTACATAAGTTTTGGTTACACTCCCAATTCGCAAGACAGCGTTTTTGTTCATTCTGGTTTTCGCTTTTCGATCAGAAAAACCAACCGATTCAAAGATGGTTGTCTTTTGATTCGTAATCAGAAGAATCGCACCGGGTGTGTATGAAGCAGTATCCTTCAGGATTTTGTTAATCATGTCGATCTCCATAGATGGGTGTGACAAATAGTACCTAAGCAGTTTTTTGATTTTTAAACCTCGTTCCCCGAAGTCCAAAAAGTAATATGGCACACACAAGAACCATGGTGACGGACAAAGAGAATAGACCAAATTTAATGAGTAATTCTTGCCAACTCAACCCTTGGAAACCAAACCCGGCAATCGGCATCATTTCTGAACCCGCTCCCCAAAGCCCGGCCAAAAAGGTAGTAAACCAATTGGTATAGGTGCCATATAAGGCAAGAAAATAAACCCAGGTAAGAGACCGCTGGGATAAATCCAGCTTGGGCCAGATAAGGCCAAATAATATTAAAAGCATACCATTCTGTACGCCTTCCAGATGGCTGGAAAGACCCATACGGGGATTTTGCATCAGGGGGATCACAAAACCAGTGATTAATCCCAATAGAAATAATAAAACCCCATATCTAATGATTTTGTGATCGAGGGTACTGCTCGTATTTGATTTCATGAATACCTCCTCAATGTAAAGTTAAAGTATGTTTTAATAAAGAACCAAGATTTTTTTGAGCGCTTCTTCGGCTGGTCTAACATCTCCCGTTATCGTGGCCAGTGGGCGAGCTTCCTCATAGGTGTATCGCCCTGAAGCGAAGATATTAAATTCCAACATGTCCATCCGAATCGTGGCCGCAGCTTCTCCATTACCGATTTTCCATGTGCCGCCAGCGATGCCTGTTAGATCAAATATCAGGGCTGGTCCATCATATTTCTTTTTCAGAAGATTGGCTACATCCAGCATGACCAATTCGGCGATACGTCCATCATGGTCGCGGGTTTGTTCAAAGGTTTTTCCGGTTGCTCGACAAATATCCAGGCGATGCATCCAGGTATCACGGCTGTGGATGATCCACATCAAATACCGAAATGATAAACTTCCCGCGATAGGGTGAGGGATAGAGATCAGTTTAGCCAATTGAAATTGATATGCCCATTTTTTTGCCGCAATAGGACCTACCTGTTTCAGCTCATTAATCAATTCTGACGGAGATTTTCCAGCCCGCTCTTTTAGTTGAAAAGCATTAATGGCATCTTCGATTAATTGACCACGTTTGGGTAGATGGCTGGCCTGCCTGAGTATTTCTTTATAGGATGTTCCGCTGGCATAACCGCCAGCTTGATGTGCCAAAATATCCCGCACTGACCATTCTGCGCAGGCAGTCGGTTTATCCCAGTCCTGTGGGTTTAAAGATTCCATTAATACCAGGAAACGATCCAAGGCAGTTTGCAGCAACCTGTGAGCTTCATCAGCGGTCACTGGGGCGATGTCTGCGGCGTTAAACATTTTGGATTGTGAAGAAATTGAAATCATTTTATTTACTCCTTTACCAATAACCATTTATTTTTTTGACCAGGCTTTATCAAGCAGGTCCAGCGCAGCAGGGATTAATGATCCGAAACGACCTTGACCTAACGGTAATTGGGGTTCATTCGACATATGCAGCGCCGTTAGGCCGTGTGCAATGGCAATCATTAAATCCGTCATCTGTTTTGGTTCTAAATCAGATTGGATGTCAGTTTGTACCTTTGATATTCTGGCGTATAGGTTTTCCAAATTACCAATACTAATTTGTAAACTCTCCTCAGAGGGCACAAAACCAGGAACGGGCCGCTCAAAACACAATTGGAAAAGTTCGGGGTTTTGAATGGCAAAAACCATATACGCTTCCATGGCAAGTCGGATTTCATCTTGCCAGGTCTGTGCATTCTGAATATATTCTTCGAAATGTTTATCCCATAAAGTAAATCCCAATTGAAAGAGGGCATCGTAAATTTCCATCAGGCTGGAAAAGTAATTGTAGAGTGAAGGCGGCCGTATCTCTAACCGCCGGGCCAGTTCGTGGATGGTTAAGGCAGCTGCGCCATTTTCCCGCATGATATCCCGGGCTGTATCTAAAATGGTTTGGATGGTTCGTTCACGGTTACGCTGGCGGCGGGGGGAAAGTGTGTTTTTTGTAGACATAGTTTATCCTAATAGTATTAGTATAAACTAATAATATTAGTTTAATAATGATTTGTCAAGTCCTGAATAAACCTTTTTTAGCCAATAAACGATATTTTAGGTTTTTAATTAAGGAAATTGGACTTTAATATGGAAACATGGAGAGCCTTCAATAGCTGATGACTCTCCATGTTTGGTTTTACAGTACTGTCTTCAAAATCTTATGGTGTGTCTGCCAGGTTGATTTTTCCTGCCAGCACATCTTCTTGTAATATCTTTAAGGTTTTTTCTGGTTCTTCAAAAATCGGGCTGTGAGCAGACTGATCAAATGTGTAAAAACCTTTTAATGGTGCGTTGATTTTTTCAAAATAGTCCAGCGCCAATGGGTAGGCGCAGGTGTAATCATAAATGCCGTGCAAGAAATAAACTGGGACTTCCAATTCAGGTACTTTTTGACTCATATCAGTCATTTGCATTTTATCCCACAGGCCGAATTGTGGGGATCGCGAGAAAATTTTCCCGCGCCATAGGTTTACTTTTTCTCCCAAGGTGTAACCCCGGAACTGCCAGGATGGAAAAAAGAGGCCAGTAATAACCGATTTCATATCACGGGTGGTGCCGATACCAATCCCGTGCATATATTCATCCCGTAGTATTTCATACGATCGCGGCAAGGGGACTGTATTTGTGGGTGGGGCTGCTTCCAATTTTTTTACCATTTTTTTGTTCCCAATGCGTTCGTACTGTTCAAGCGCATAAGCATACGCCATTTGTTCTGATTTGATCTGATAGGATAACTGCCCGATGCCAATATAAGCATAGTACAAATCTGGCTTTTGTGCAGCTGCCTGGATGCCAATATAACTTCCCCAAGAATGTCCCATCAGATATATTTTTTCTTTACCAAAACGTTCACGGAGGTAATTGGTTACTGCCACCGTATCGGACACAAATTGTTCCGCCGTCATTGTCTCTGGATTTATGTCGGGGTGGTAAGAGAGTCCCGCGCCGCGCTGTTCCCACCAAACAACGGTGAATTCATTTTCCAGCCCAGTGGGATATTGCTTTGTCAGCCAATACATCGGCATACCTGGTCCCCCATGCAGAAAAAGTAACACGGGATTGTTTGTATCTTTGCTTTGAATAAACATTCCTTGTTCCATGCCGTTGATGTTTACATGGATTTTTTCTGAAATGCTTCCTGCCAGGATATTTCCGTTTTTATCAAAAAAAGGTTCTGGTTTTCCGGGGCTCCAAACCAACAATAAAGCTACCACAATAAATACTCCAGCAAATAAGATCAAAATAGTTGTTAACATAAAGCTTTTTGCCTTTCGTGCGAATAACTTAACTGAAAAATTTTCTGTTTTCATTAAATAAATCCTTTATCCATACCGACCAGTTCATTTTAAAATGTAAAATAAAAAAGACTTTTCACCTTTTTTAGTATAGATTTCATGATTTAACTTTTGAAGACACCATGGTGGGAATCTATTAAAAAAAAGACCTAACACTTTTGTGTTAGATCTTTGGGTTTCAGTCACTTGATGTAGACAATAGATATTCGGTTAATTCGATTTGGGATCATACCTCTTTTGAGTATTTGACAGCGATTACAGCCCTTACTTCACCTTATCCCTTACTGTTATTAAATTTCTTTTTTTGTGATTGGCAACCCTTCACCCATCCATTCAAACAATGAGCCGTCATACACTGCAACGTTTTTATGCCCGGCGATTAAATGTGCGATTGCATTAACAGTCGCAGCAATACCACCACCGCAGTACGTAATGATTCGTTCGTACTCTGTTTCTGTTTTAAGTTCAGGTACAAACTTATCGTTCGGTACAAACGTATTCATCTCTTCCATCAAATCCATCACAGAAAAGAAAAATGAGCCCGGAATGGTAACTCCTTCGTACATATCAAGAGGTAATGTATGCTCCAAACGGATGCTGCTGTTTTCCATCGCGTTCATGACCTCTTCTTTATTAGCAAACATGTCGGATTTGATACTGCCCTTAAAGTTTGAGCTTTTATATTGGCGGGCTTCTTGTTCCAAACTCCCCCCTGCCTTCACCCATGCGGCAAGCCCCCCATTGAGGATGCGGACATTATTGTGGCCTGCATATCGGAGTATCCACCAGGCACGAGTTGCGGACGGTAACACGCCAGACGCGTACAGAATAACTTCCGAATCATGGGAAATCCCGATATGCCCTATTTGTTTAACAATTTCGGGTCCTGACAAGATTGTGTACTCATAGTTACTACTGGGATCTGAAAAATCATTATGGTCAAAAAAGGCTGCGCCTGGTATGTGCGCCTGGAGATATTTTTCGTAGGCAGTTTCCGGGTTTGTTTCGTTTCGGAAAAATAGAATTGTTGTATCGAATATTCGTAAATTAGCATTGTTCATCTTTGTTACCAATTCTTCTACTTCGATAAAAATGCTTTCTCTATTCATCATTCAATCTCCTTTTATTATTTATTACCCGGTAGATAATACTCGTGTTGTTTCTTAAAAAGAAGCAGAAATTCCTCTAGCGGCACATTTTCAACATCAAATATTTCAATCAACTCTAATCCACAGCGGAAATATTCTCTGCCATCGAGATATTGGTATTGATAACCTTCGGTGCCATCACACTTTCCGCAGCCATAACACCCCGTATACTTATAATCATATTCTTCTATTGTGAATCGGATTAAATTTTGAAAAAAAACCGAATAAGATGAAGAAGCAAAAAACTTCAACTTAAGAATCGGTTTCCCCTGTTGGCTGGTAAAACGGAGGATGGTCTTTTTGATTTTATTATTTGTAAAGGTATACCCAAGAGCGCTTGTTTTATCTTTTTTGACCTTGTAACCCAGGTTAAAAGCGAAGTTAGCGATGGATAAGAATAATGTTTTTTGATTATCCGTTAAAGTATCAAAATAATCTTCCATGTAAATTTCAGTCACTCATTTTATAAATAAGAATTAACAGGTTATTTGTTTTCATTAATGATTTTGACTTTTATCGCTGCAATTATAATGTGAAGTTGACTGTTAGTAGAATTAAATATAATATTGATTTTCTATCACGATGCTGGGGTAGAGGTTAAACTTTGCAGGACTTTTAATGCCTGATTGGTCCTTTCCAATGGAACAAATACATGGTCATGGTGATACGCTGCAACCATATTACAGCTGATCCCAACCTGGGCAAGCGCGGAAGATACTGCGGCAGTTAAACCAACGGCTTCTAGCGATGAATGGATCGTTAACGTAATCCAGGCACTCACAAACGAATAGGACAGACCAAATTTGTCAGCCTGGTCTTTGGATACAATGACCGTTATTCCTTCTTTTTCGTGAAACCAGGCGATTGGATCAAGGTGGGTTGGATGATCTTTGTTATCAAACGTACAGAAAACAAACACGCCTTCGTTGAGTTCAGGTTTCATATAACGTAACAATATTTTTAAATCTGTTTCGCCAACCATCATTTCTCCTCCTGGAGAAAGACATCAAAATCCATATCGCCGGGTGAATGTCCATATCCGGTTAATATGGCGGCTGCTTCACTGCGGTGCTGTGTTCCATGGAAGATGATATGCAGAATGGTCTGCCAGACCTTGGGGTCTTTCAAAGTGCTGTCATCATAACTTTGGTTTAGACTCTCTGTGCTGAGGCTGTTGATATAATCCAACCAAGCGTTTTTTTCGATTTCCCAGCGGGTTTGTAAAACAGCTACATTTTCAAAATCGGATGCTTTTAATATAGTATCTGCATCCTTTCCTTGCAGGATTAATCGCCAGCCGTACTCTGTATCTAGAGTGTGGACGAGAATCCCACGCAAACTGCCCCAACCGGGATCTGGTGAAACCTGGCGGGTAAAATCTTCTGTTGTGAGATTTTGGCAAATCGATAGAATGCGGTTGTTTGCCCAGAAGTTGAAATTAACCAATGTAGTGATGTTATTTATATTCATAATCTGCAATTTTTTAAGAGGAATTAATCTTCTTTATGGTAACATGCCGGCCTTAAAATCCAATACTTTTAGAGAAAGTTGGTAATTTTGTCGAATGGGGATCCATTTACTCAATAGTTTGTTTTTTATTAGCTGGTTGACTCAGTTTGATAATAATAATCGAATCAGGGTATCACTCAACCAATTAACATACTGGTCTTTATCCCAGCCTCGGTCCTTGATTAACAAACGGAAAACTTCCGGGCTCGAGATTGCCCAAATGGTTTCTGAAGCTTGAATGTTAGTTAAACCTTCCCGTAATGAACCAAGAGCCTCTAATTGCTGAATAACCACCGATAAATTTTGCAATCTTTGGTCTAACATGGTCTTTAACAAATCAGCAATATCTGGTTCAGTTTTTGCCGCAAAACGTGTGATTTCGAAAATTGGTGCAATTCGTTCCAAGATTTCCGAAATATCCTGAGCAAATAGGTTTAAGAGGTGTTTTGGATCTTTCGCTTGAAGAACAGCCTTCGGACCATCTCGTTGAAGTAAGGGGATCGGTTGATGATCACCTCCCACTGCAACATCAATCAGGTTGGTTAAGATCGTTCGTTTATTTCCAAATACAGCATAGATCGTTTCAGGAGACACCCCGGCTTCTTGCGCGATGGAATCAATCGTTGCACCGGTATAACCTTGTAAAGAAAACAATTTGAATGCAGCTTCCATAATTTGATTACGTGTTTCATTTGCCTGGGCTTGGCGTCTTGTTGAGTTATATCGCCGTTTGGTTTTTTTGGGAGTTTTCATTTTTCCCTCTTGACAATCGGATAAATTGGATATATTATATCTATATTCAATACAGTTAAACTGTATTGAATATAGATCGACTTTTTAATAAGTATACATGAAACCAAATTAATTTAATGAGCTTGTTTTGGGTAAAAGGATACAAGATGTCTAAAGAACAGAATAAAAACACGTTCCACCATGTGATTATCGAGGCGTTCAACAAAGGTAATTACGATGTATTATATGAACATTTTCGTGCAGATTACATTGAGCATCAATTTGGGCTTCACCCAACAATTGAAGGGTTTATAGGGGACATTCAATTTTTGCGCAAAGTTTTCCCTGATTTTTTAATACAAATTGAAGACATGGTTGCTGATGAAGATAAAGTGTGGGCCCGGATGACGGCTTATGGGACGAATCAGGGCGGTTTTATGGGACCACCCAATGGTAAATCTTTCCAGGCCACAGTTTTTGATATGTGCAGATTTGAAGATGGAAAAATTGTTGAACACTGGGGATCACCTGATAGATTTGCAATCTTGGCACAATTGGGTTTGCTTCCAAATCAACAGGTTTAACAAAACTTAAACCCGAATATTTACTGCCATTGTTTGTCTGTTCATTACAATAGGAGTCAAAAAGATGAAATCTATTTCTAAGTTCTCCCTGGTCGTTTTAATATTGGCTGCCCTGTATCTATTGATTTCAGGCAACCTGTTCTCTTTTAACATATTTTTTATCGTACAAGTTTTAGCCTTAACTTTGATGCCCTGGGCCAGGCGTAGTTTTCACCAGGGACAATTTAATGTCCATGCAGAACCCAAAGCTGGGCAAATGATAACTTCCGGGCCGTATAAATTTATACGTCATCCGATGTATACATCTGCCCTGATAATGATCTGGTCAGGCATTTTTGGGCATTTTTCATCACTTAATTTGATTATTGGGCTAATTGTTACGGGTATGGTTTTTATCAGAATTTTGGTTGAAGAACAATATCTACGTGCATATTATCCGGAATATGTGGAATTCTCGAAAAAAACCAAGCTGATCATTCCATTTATCTTGTAGTACAACGTTCATTGCGAGACGATTTAAACAATTATCTCTTTGGAAAGATTTTTCATAATCTTTGTTGCTGGGCTTATTCTTAACTGTAAAATTTGGATCAAATTTCTAAAGAGATAAACCTTTTTACCAAAAGGATTACAGTTCATCTTGTTTTTTGCAGACCAGTTCTTTTTTATATTTTTCTATCACCAATTTGTTAAATCGTGGATTTCTTTACCAAATCTTTCCATAACAGGATACCGCCGAGGCCAATTCCGATAATCGCCAGAGAATATGTTATTAATAGTCCGATGGCAAATACCCATCTTAAACTGCCTGGTTCTACATCGCCGACTGCAAACAAGATGATGATTGCGCCAACCATGATGCCGAGTCCCCAAGCGATGATTTTCCGGTGTGATTTGGTGCGGATTGTTCCCCAGAGAAGCAAAACGCCGCCGACAGCTGCTAAGATACCAATCTCTACGGGCATAAGATAGTCAAAACGATAAATGCCATCCATCATGAATGAAACAAAACCCAATAAAAACGGTGCGATGATTGGAATCCATACCAATACTGTTCCGGTAATTGCGAGAACTTTTGAGAGGCTGCTTTTCTTTTCCATAACAATCTCCTTTCCCCTCAATCATATTATGACACAATTTGATTGCTGTGATATACATGAGTTCCCGTGAGGAATGGAAAGACGCATTGATGGTTGGTTGTTATGGTTAAGAAAAATAGTTTTTTAATTTTTCTATTTCTAAATCTTGAATCAAACTCATCATTCTTTTGGACTTGTTTGAAAACTCAACAATAATTCTCTCAATCTCCGTCCAATTTGCATGTGCCAACGATTTTTCCAGAAGTAAATTTGCTATAGCGTGAAACGCTTGATGTTCAACGCCAAGTTGTTGATATGAATGATTTCCTTTATTCAGGGGTTCAATGTTTTTATACCAAACCCAAAAGCGACATTTTTCATGGTTAAGTTCTGGCAATCGAGCCAGTGCTCTTTCTTTAAGTTCCATTTCCTGTTGTTTGTATATCATTAACGAAGCTCTAATCACATCTCTTCGAAAATCAATATGGTCAAATTGAGCTAGATATTCCAACCCAAAGGGGTATTCTAGCCAATCAGGAGATTTGTTCACCAATTGAATTAAATTATCCAGTGGCATTGGACGAGCATAATAATAACCTTGCGCATGTGAACAACCTACGCCAGCTATGAGTGAATGGGTTTCATAATCTTCTACACCTTCAGCAATGATTGAAAGATGAAGTTGATTCGCCATGCTTACTAAATGTCGAAATAGCCTGAAATCCATTCTGGATAATGGCGCTCGCTGAGTTACTTCCATTGCTATTTTAATAGCTGATAATGGTAATTGTGTGAGCGTGGAGAAAGTTGTATACCCAGCCGTAAAGTCATTCAAAACAACTGATAATCCTTGTTCGGTAATTTCATGCAGAACTTTTTGAGTGTGCGGGTCCGAAGGTAAAAAAGAAGTTTCTGTAATCTCAATAAATAAATTTTCTCGTTTTTGCAATTTTCCAGATATGGTGTTTTGGAGGGTATCCAAAAACTCTTTATCGGAAAAATCTTGCGGTGAGACATTTAAGGAGACAAATAAGGAATCATCGATTTGATTAAGGGTTTCCAGTCCTTTTACTACTTTTGGAAGCATGTGATGGGTAATTTCAGTGATGAACCCTTTTTCTTCCGCTGCCGGGATAAAATCTTTTGGGTAAATTATTGTCCCGTCAGATTTTTTCCAACGAATGAGACTTTCTGCACCGCAGATTTTTCCTGAAAATAAAGAAATAATCGGTTGGTAGTAAAAAATAAACTCATCATTGACCAACGCTTTTGCAATCTTAGAGATTTTCATATATGAACCTATATTGTGCAAAAAAACAGCCCAATTATTATTAATAGGGGAGTGCTACACATAAATTATAATTCTTATGCAAGAATATGAGTAAGATTTCACATTACGATTAAGTTTAAATAGTCACCACCTCGCGTATTATTGCACCATAATTCAGACTACAAATCTCTTGCTCATTCTCCACAGCCCGCATTAAAATAAAAGGCAAACTGTATTCGTGGTCAGATTAATTTTTACTATGCTGCAAAACATTCGATATATTTATCCAATCGGATGTTGTGCTTAATAGTTTATACATCAACCTCATATTTGAATCTTCTGCCACCAATATGTTTTTGTTCTGATTTTAAGATAGGTGCTGTTCCCCAAAAAAGAAAAATAAATATTAAAAGAGAAACAGATATGAAAAAAGCCTTCCATGCAGTTTTTGTTATTTTTGTATTATTTGCTCTGATCCTGATCCCTGATGCTGCGGCATCGACTTCGGCCAGTGAAATTAACTTCGAAATGCTGGATGATGCCATCACAGCCCAGATGGATAAACATGGGCTGCCGGGGGTGGCGTTGGCTGTTGTTGAAGACGGTCAGATCGTCTACAGTAAAGGTTATGGATCTGCCGGAAAAAATCGTTCAATGAGTGCTCAAACGCAGATGACGATTGGCTCGCAGAGTAAATCTTTTACCGCCTTGGCAATTGCCCAACTGGCCGAACAAGGTAAACTCGACCTCGCTGCACCGGTGCAAACCTATATACCATGGTTCCGTGTAGCCGATGAAACCGCCTCAGCCCGTATCACGATCAATCACTTGCTGCATCACACCAGTGGCCTTTCCGATTCCGGCTTTGGTGTAGTTCTACCGCCTGATACCTCCCTGGAGCAAGCTGTTCGCGCGCTGGCAGAGGCACAATTAACCGCCCCGGTTGGATCGAAACACCAATACTTCAACATGGGATACAGTGTGCTTTCATACATTATCGAAATTGTCAGTGGACAAACCTATGCCGATTATATCCAAACACATATTTTGACCCCTTTAAGCATGAACAACTCTACAGCTGACCCTTTCACAGTCAATGACCTTGCCCAAGGGTACAGCCGTCTGTTTGGGTTTCCCCTTCCCATGCATGAAGATATTCCGGTTTATGGTGTGGGGGCTGGTTATATCGTTTCAACCGCCGAGGATTTAGCACAGTATGCCATTGCTGTTATGGATGATGGCGCTGGTTTGGTATCACCAGAAATGATGAAACGTATCCTTACACCAGGTCAGGGGTCTTATGGCATGGGTTGGATGATCTTTGATGGCGGCGCAAAGATTATTCATGGTGGTGCGAACCACACCTTCCGCACCGATGTCAATCTCTACCCATTCCGTAATCGTGCTTTTGTTCTGCTGACAAACGAGGGATATCAGGTCGATCACTTTATTTCAGCAGCGCAGTTAAGGGACAGTGTTGAAACAATTATTCTGGACAAGACCCCACCACCCGTTTCAGAAGGTTGGTCGGTACGCTGGTTTGGCTGGGGGATAGGGCTTCTTGTCCTCGTTCTGGCTATTCTCCAAACCCGCAATTTTCTAACTCTACGTAATTGGAGAGATCGAACCCGCAGCCTGCCTACGTTCAAACGGGTTATGGATGTAGCTATCAGTTTTCTTATCCCCACTGCTATTCTGATTGTTGTTTTTTGGCAGATCAGTGGTTTTTATGGTAATCGATTTAACCTGTTGACGATGATGGCCTACTTGCCCTACGCTCTGCCAGATGTGTTTATCCTCATGCTGGTTGGGTCTGTGCCAGACTATACTCAGGGTATTATCAAACTATTTTTATGGCGTAAGGGGTAAACATACTCGGTTGCACGGTAGGCCTGCCTTATCATTGAGTATAATGTTGCCCCTACGGTTTTGTCCTCCAAGATCAAAAGTAGGGGCCTTATTTTGTTTCCAAACTTTCTTTGAAAATCATTTTTAACAATTCTACAGGTATTTCTTGTTTATGGTCTAACTTCAGCATTCCTTTTGGTGTAATTTTATAGCCATGGCATTTTTCTTTATGTACCATTATTGCTTTTGCTTCAATGTTGATGTGATCTTTAAATGGAATAAACCGGATAAAGCTTTTACCACAATAAAAAGAGGGAATTCTTGCCCAAAGTTTCTCCTCAATGGGTTCATCCGTGCTTTCAAGAATCAGATGATATAAAATTCCAAACCTTTGTTTGGTTTGTTCACCAAAGGTTTCTATATAGTCTTCGATAATATCAATCACAAACAAATCTCCTAAGGATTCAAAATATCATTCACAAAAAAACAACACTGGTGAAGTCTTGAAAGAAAGGGTGAATTTGATAGGCAAGGATTGCTTAATCCCTATAATTCCTTGTACATAAAAATAACATGGTCAGCAACTGTATAGCCATTTTTCTCATAAAACAATTTTGCCGGGTGATGTTTGTTGGTGAGTAACGTTACCCCACCAAGCCCTAATTCTTTTGAGCGTTTTTCAGCTTGATCTATCAGCATTTTTCCATAACCATGCTGCTGCCGATCCGGCCGGATGAATAACTCATCAATAAATATTTCATCATTGATCCACCATGTTTTTTGGCGAGCAAACATTGCGCCAACGATTTCATCGTTTTCAATGACGACGTAACCCATAAAATTAGGATTGGCCATGAATTCCGATAAATACTTTTTTCCGGTTTCTTGTGTCCAATAATCATTCCATGGGGGTGGGTTGTAGGCGGCAATTAATATTTTTACACAGGCGTCCAAATCATCCGGATGAATTTCTCGTATCATGAATTCAGTTCTCCTTATTTACAGCATGATTATTTTTAATAAAAAAGTCGAATGTTCTTGATTGATTATTCTGGTTATTTGAATTCCGACTCCAGGATGTTTTTCAGGCCATTCATTGTTGCAGCCGGATTTTCAACCATTGGAAAATGACAGGCGTTTGGAACGACCGTGACGTCGACGCAGGAAAATAAGGCATCAGGCCATTGTAATTCTTTTTGAACGCGTTCAGGAGACCCGCTGCCTCGATCTCCATAAAAAGCAACCATCTTCTTTTTCTGATGGATCACTGTTTGGCTGAGATCGAGTTTACGAAGACTTTCCCCTAATTTGGATGAATAATGAATCTTATTTTGTGCTAACATTTCGGGAATGGCTAGGGATGGTGCTGAGGCTGCCTGGTTGAGGATTAGATTCTGAAAAAAGGGGGATGGGGAGGTTAAAAAAGATTCCATCAGAATAATGGTCGGTTTGAATTTTTCCACGATCTCGGTTAAACGGAGTGTTACCACCCCGCCCATGCTGTGCCCGATGATAAAATCATATTGTTCCGGATCAATCGAGCTGTTTAACCAATTTGCAAAATCATCCGCTTGGTGAAAATTGGGGGTGATGTGGGTGGGCCAATCGATATAGGTTGCAGAACAAATCGAATCAATATTTTCACGAATCGATTGCCAGATCTGAGACGTGCAGGCATAACCGGGTAAAAACAAAACTTTGGGCATTTTGATTTATTCCAATACGAAATCTTTTAACATTTAATTACAGAAATGACTGTTAAAAGATGGGGTTTTAATAACGATATTATAATGGAAAACCATTTATTCAGAAAAAGCGCTATATAAAACGGTGTCAAAGGCGCCGAATTAGAACTGGTAGGAAATAATTTGTTCCTGAAAATTGGTTAAGCAGATCCGGTATGCTTTTTTTCTTCGATGATGGGAAGTAATCTTGAATCTTCCAGTGCTGCGGTTCTATGCGCCATACTTTCCATATATTCCGGATTTGATGTAAATGCCATAAAATCATTGACGCTGTTTTGGCGAACAAGCATGACTGCGTCCCATCGCTCGCTGGTTGGACCAATTAAGAAATTACCGCCCTTTCCCAAAAAAATAAGTTCACCGCCTGACTTTTTCAAATGAGGTAATGTCTGCTCAATATACAGCTGATAGGCTTCTTCTCCGCTAATCGGTTCCATTGGGGTTAGATGTGGAGTCGCAGAATAATCTGCAATATCTCGGAAGCGGAGTAAATTTAACATAACAACTGGTCCTGATATACCCCGCATCATAAACGCTCTACCGGATTCTTGGGTTACTTCCAGATAGGTTTCGTTTTTATTTTTTTCCATAATTTAATTCTCATCCTTCCTGATGACATAGTTTCCTGCCACCCAATCATACATTGTTTGATGTTTTTTGTTGAACCATAAAGAAACAAAATAGACAACTACGAAAGCTTGCGCCGTTATTGCGCCAACCAGATAGATCGTCGATTGATTTCCATACCACAGGGCGATGATACATATGTGAGCCAGCTGCCAGGGAAAAAACTTAACGGCAGAACGGAGTAGGGATTGCGAAAAACTCATTCTCGATCCATTCTTCGTCACCACTTTGATTTTGGCACGTCGTTTCCCCCATGTAGCCTGCTTAGTCGAATATTCTTGTAATGCAAAATAAAGGATTACAGGCAGTACAAGAACCATAAAGGATAATATGTTTGTGGCCAAAGGCGAATTTAATAAAGATGTTATGCCTGGAAACGCGGTCAAACTGATACCAATAATTAACAGGATTAAAATATAACCAGCGATAAGTAGAAAATCAAAAACGAAGGCAATAATCCGTTGTTTTGGTTTAGCGAAGTTCAGTTTTGGTCCTGTTGTTGAAATGCTCATTACGATCCACTTTTTAATAATGGTCTTGATCAGTTATTAATTATAGGCAGCCTTAACCCTCATGCCCTATTTTGTATAGGCAGGGAAAGATTGTCGTTACAAGATACATTCTTTTCTTGGGAAACTAATGATAAACGCTGCAAAGCCGCGTTTTTATTTTTGCAAAAAACAATTCAGGATGAAGTTCCTGATAAAAAAGGGAACAACAGGATAATCACCAAAATCAAAGCGGAAATAAAAAACAGGAAACCAGACACAATTCCCGATATAGCCATCCAACTGCCTGGTTGATCGTTTTTATTTTTTTGCACCAAAGAGACTGTCCCGGTGATTAAACTGGTTAGAGCGAAAGGAAATCCACAGATTAGACTTTGCAGGTACCCGGGGCCGCCATTTTTTGTGAACAGAAAAATAACAGCAGTTACCGGAAAGAGTAAACTAAATAACCCGGATATGAAACTGGTTGTAGCCAAAACAGCCTGTCTCTGATTGGGCCTGGTTTGTTCAAAAGTTTCCATTTTACCTTTCAGGATCTCTGGAAAAGATTTGGTTCTTTTTTGTAAATCTATTGTGGATTTTCACGATTAGTTTCGCCTAGACGTTCATAATTGACGATAATAACCCCGTTTGGGGTAACCTTGCTTTCCGTCACTTTAAATGCCATTGGGATGGTGCCGCTGGCAAACAAACGTTTGCCAGAACCTAAGGTGATCGGATAGATCATTAACCAGAAGACATCGACCAAATTAAACTTGATCAGAGTCTGGATGAGATGAGCACTGCCCCAAACGTGCAAATCCGGTCCGGGAAGCTTTTTGATTTGCCTGATTTTTTCCGTCACATCTCCGTTGATAAACACGGATGGCAACCATTCGCCGGATGATAGAGTATTTGAAACGACGTACTTGGTTGCCGCGTTAGCCCGTGGCCAAACATCCCCATGCTTCGGCCAGTATGGCACCCAAATCTCATAGGTTTTGCGTCCTAACAACAGGTCAAATGATTGGTTCATCTGCCTTTTCAAGGCTGTTCCAAGAACCGGATTGGAATATGGTGCGATCCATCCGCCATGGGCAAAACCGCCGCTTGGGTCTTCGTCTGGTCCGCCCGGCGCCTGTATCACACCATCCAGGGAGATATGTTCAAGTACAATAATTTTTTTCATATAAAATTTCCATTACCGGTTATTCATGTTTTTCATTGCCTTTTTGAAGCGAGCTGCTTTCCCGTACCAGGTGGTTCCCCAATTTATCTATTGAAGGATATTCTGGTTGAAAACTAAGCTAAAACCAGCAGCAATTGAAATTAGTGTTGATGAACTTCTCATTCAATACATTCTCTTTGTGTGTTGGCATTTAAAATTTTGACCACGAGTGATCATATTATTAAGCAATTTCAGCTTGAGTGTTGCAGCTTGTGGAATGCTGGTTGGAGAATCTATTATAACTTAAGGCATACTAATTCAATTTGCGCGTAGATATCAAACCTATCAAGATGAGTTTTGGGTCATTATTCGCTCAACCCTATCCGTAATTTCTTGTTTTGAATAACCAATGTTTGCAAGAATATCTCTTGTGATAATTTCAAACTCATTTAATTCTTTCAACATCAGGATTCCTATTTCTGTATTATGGCGCATCCTTACAAGAATTACATCATTAGCTTTACTACTTGATTTTGTCAGAGAAAATGTAATCATTCTACCTGCAAAATTCTTGAAAGAAAAATCCTTTCCAGCTTTTATCATCAGAATCGCAGATAAAATAGAAAAAACATCATCGTCATTTCCAATAGCAATGTACAAATAAATATTTGCACCGAAAATCGAACTGTTTTTAAATTGATGAGACAAAAATTCTGTTAAAACACTATCGCCATTTATTAATGGATCAGTGCTAATCAAGGACCCATTATAAGAAGACCAGAGTTGGAGATGACCTGGTTTGGACTTTGGGTTGTAAGTTATACTGTGACGCGCTGCGTAACCAAATTGTGAAAATAGTATCATCTTTCTTTTCTCTCTCAATGGTTGCACACCTGGGCATATCTAAATGGTTATGAACTCTTTCACCAGTTATTTGGGCAAATTCAAAACCCGTTTTTGGAATAACAAATAATGATCTGCCTCTAATTTATGTACCATACTTTAGGATAGTCCGATCTGTGAAAAATGGATAGGTTTAATAATTAGGTTTCAGGTGCAGGTGGTCTGTACCCAAGTGCACTATGTGGTCTGATGGTATTGTAATGAACACGCCACAATTTAATAATTTTTTGAGCCTCCTTGATTGAGTAAAATATTTCAGTATTCAACAATTCATTTCTCATCTTCCCATTGAAGGATTCACTGTAGGCATTTTTCCATGGACTTCCGGGTTCAATATACAACTGGTTTATTTCCAATGTAGCCAACTTTTATTTCACTTTTTTTTGCGGCGAATTCAGAACCATTATCTGAACCGAAGTGTATTATGGTAAACCCCTTGTGAGAACTAATTGGTTCAGCACCTCCAGATCATCAGTGTGGCTTAGTCGTCGAGCCACTTTCATGGCAAGAAATTCTCTTGTATATTCGAGTAAATTTTATTATACAGGCAAGAGCAAGCTCACGTTAACTAACATCCTTGCAAAAACGATTATCGGAAATCTTTCAGCACATTACACACCGAAGCAGTGGGATAATGTACGCACGATACTTCTCACTTCAATTGAATCCAAAAATCGATTGTATATCATGCTTTGCCTTACGAACCGCGCAGGATCTTCTCCATTTTTTTGCCTTTTGCTAACTCATCCACCAGTTTATCCAAATAGCGAATCTGCTGTGTTAAAGGTTCTTCAATTTCCTCGACACGGATCCCACAAATGACGCCTGTAAT
Source organism: Anaerolineaceae bacterium (assembly GCA_002702705.1). Taxonomy (GTDB): domain Bacteria; phylum Chloroflexota; class Anaerolineae; order Anaerolineales; family Anaerolineaceae; genus UBA6170. Next base: position 13,910 of record PABH01000073.1, on the reverse strand, counting down.
GAGGTATGCATTTGGGTTTAATGTAGCTTGGTGGAAGAAAGTTTCAAATGTCACATTTTCGTTGATGAGTTCCTGCAGCTTGTTATCATCGAAACCCGTTAACCACGTTATGACCTGATCTAATTCATTCTTGCTTCTGCCTTTCTTTTCTATCTTTGCGAGATACAGCGGATAGACGGTAGCGAAGGTCATTTTTGCAATACGTTGATTTTGTGTGTTTGAATTTTTCATCGATACCTTGAGTTTTTAGGGTAAGTTTTTCGGCTGCGAAAAAATCAAAAAGGTATTACTCAGCCAGGAACTGAAGGTGGTGATGCTTACATTTTTCAGTTTAAAGTTCTGCAACGGCTGGAATAATCTCTTTTGCAAAAATTTCGAGTGGGGTGATTTCATAAACATCCGGCATGTTGAAAATTGCATGCGTGAAGCCCAACTCAGAAAGGTCTTTGATACGCCTGATGACATCATCAACCGTATCGTTTCCGGAAAGATGCACGGTGCCGAGTGATGTTTTTTCGATGGTGTTGTAATCGCGTCCCAAATTTTCACAATGCCCTTTTAGTGTATTGAGGGTTTTCTGCATGTTTTCCTTACCAGCCCTTTCAAAGATATTACAGGCATCGGCGTATTGTGCTACCATCCGGAGGGTCTTTTTCGGTCCTGTTCCACCAATCAGGATGCGAGGGTGGGGGGTAGAGAGTGGGCGAGGATTATTGGTAATTGCGGGAGCAGAAAAATGTTTTCCTTTAAAGGAGGTCTCATCACTTTTCCAGAGTGCCTTTGCAAGTTGAAGATTATCTTCCAGATACTCAAAACGTTCGGCAGTTGAAGGATACGGAATACCCAACCCTTTGGCTTCTTCTTCATACCAGGCCGCACCAATGCCGAGATAGGCCCGCCCACCCGAGAGAATATCCAGGGTGTTGACCATTTTCATCAGCACGGAAGGATGGCGGTAAATGACACCAGTTACCAGAACCCCAAGATGGACTTTCTCCGTTAACCCAGCAAAATAGCCGAGTGTGGTATAACTTTCCATCATTGGATCCGTGTAGGCTTCACCAAACAAACCCTTGATTTGATAATAATGATCCATAACCCAAAGGCTGTAAAAGCCAGCATCTTCTGCAGTCGTGACGATCTTTTTTAATGTCGGTCGAATTGCAGCCGTACCACCGGGGTATTTGAAAGAGGGAATTTGTAATCCAATATTCATCATTTAACTCCTTTTTGGATGTCATCCATTTATGAAATTTTGTAAATCAGCCCTTAAGTTTTTTCTTTTCCTCATAAATTATTATTGCACAATCACATTTTGACAACAAATCAATTAAGAAGGGTCGAACCAGGGCTATGCGTAAAGGAGCATTGAAAAAAAGATTTAGGGGGTCAAAAATCAGTGAAATCGATTTTTGACCCCCTGATTTTCTCTTTGCGTTATGTAAATTAATTCTTGTTAACCTACTTTGCGAATACCGTGGGGATCGAACCGCTCCAAAATAACTCTTTTGGTAGGATTTGCTTTTTTGTCCAGATTCTAATTTAGACGATAATGGACTGTATACTGCACTTTCTGCATAAAATTTAATTTTCCGAGGATACCTACCCACCCCAGGCGGGGATGTTCACTTTCAAAATAGGACCATTCATCCAGAAATTCGATGTCTGAATGCCATGTTTCTAATTCGTGGCTGTTCCGAATACCAAAGATAAAAGCGGCTCCTTTGCCGACGCCCAGCTCTTTATTCATTTTTAAAGCGACGATCTTGTTCCATGGCTTTCGGGTAAAGATTTCAGTGACTACTTCACACACCAATTCTGCGTTTGGAAAGCGCGATTGTAATTTCAGAATGAGGTCCTTAACTTTTTCCCCGTCCAGATACATAAAGACACCTTCTGCTAAAAATAAGACAGGTTGATTTTCGACCTTTTTTACCTGATCCATCCAGCCATAATCAAATACCGAAGCTGCGATAAAATGATAACGATCCGTTTCCTCGTAATAATTTTTTTTGAATTGGATCACTTCCGGCAAATCAAGATCAAAAAATGTTACCTTGCCATTATCAATTCGGTGAAAGCGCGAATCCATCCCGCATCCGATATTTACGATGATTCCTTTGGGGTTTTTCGTCAAAAACAAATTGGCGTATTCATCATACTTTTTGGCACGTAAATTGATATGAACTACTAGATCTTTTTTGACTTTACCTTTTGCTAAATTTCGCAAAAAACTTTTGGGTGAATTTTCAAGGATAGGGTTAAGTTGACGAGATATTTCTACCGCTTTTTGATCCAATAGGATAGGGTCAGGATTTTTACTCTCGATAACATGACAATAAAATGTCAATAACCCAGTTTCAGCGACATCGGGTAGCATTGTGCCCTCCCCAATCCATTCTGCCATCAAGGCTTATTCCCATATGCAATATCACATAAGGCAACATGACATCTCCTTTCACGATACATCCATTTTGAGTGCCTCAATTATCTTTTGCAAATGAAAAATGCATCTGAACGATAACCCAGCGGTTATCCCGTTTTTCCAAAACCCCTGTCCAGCGGCAGTTATCCCATCCGATGGGTTCTCCATTCCACTCGGCATGGTCATCCAGCATACATGAAAACCAGGCCGCGTTACCCAACAAAGCATAATTTACTCGTAAATCTCTGATTGCGAAATCAGTGGCTTTAAAAGCTTCATTCATCCAAGAACGCTGTCCCAGTTCCTGAAAGGCAGAAAACCCAACAATGGTGCTGCGAGAATCAGGGTGAAAAATAAAAAAATTTTCATCTTGCGCCATGATTGAAAAAAGACGATCAATATCTTTATTTAAAGCCCAACCAATTGAATCGCGGATACACTGTTCGACCTCCATCCGTTCTATCTCGTCCGGCATTTAATCCTCCTATTGAACTTTTATATTGACTAATTCTTTTCCCTTTTAAAATTATGACACAATTCCACATTTATTCAATTAGTGATTTTTTTAACAGGGCTGTTCGCAAAGTAGCACTGAAAAAAGATTTGGGGTGTCAAAAATCGGTGAAACCGATTTTTGACACCCCAATTTTCTCTATACGCCATGTGTATCAATTCTTGCCAATCTATTTTGCAAATCGCTGTGTTCTTAATAAAAGACTACAGAATACTTCACTCCATGCGCGAAGTATTCTGTGTCAGAGAACGATCTTTTAGCCCAATTTGCGATGTTTCATTTCTCTTAAAGCAAATGGAGGTTCTTTCATGGATAGACGTTTTATGATCTGTAAAGCACATTCATCTGCCGTATATCGTGCCGTGTCTACTTCAATATCATATATCCCAAAACCATGAACTAGAGCGAATTGAGCGCGTGCCTGCCCCAATGTCCGGTCACGGCGTGTTTTTTCACGTTCCTCCAGCACGTCTAAGTCACAACGCACACCGACCAAATAGGCAGGTAAATCGCTAAATCTTTCAATACAATCCTGCCACCAAGATGCTTCTACCAAAACATGGTCCGCAATTACCGAATTTCCACTACGGACCAAACCTTCAATCGCTTGATGCATCCCTAATACTAATGTGTTTCCTGTTTTACCTGCTTTTGTGGCTAATCCCAAAACATCATCCCACAAAGGGCGTTCGAAATACCGCTTTGGCAGCATCCAGAGAAACTTATCTAACCCCGCTTCTAAATAGGGTGTTTCTAATCTATTCTGTAATGCCTGTACAATACTGGTCTTTCCTGAACTGGAAGTTCCATTAAGTATTATGAGTGTTCCGTTTTTCATTTTTAATCCCTTTTGAAACATGCACTCAATTTAGGATCGTTATAACAGTTTGCATTCGCGATGCTGCTCACCGGGCTGGGATTTTGCTGCCGTGCAGTAGTAAGAAGTAAGGAAACGAATAAGAATGAAACAATTAGCATTTTTGGATTCATGTTCGCACACCTATTCGCTGAACAATAACCAGTTATTCAATATTATTGAATAACTGGTACCTGGGTGTCAATAGCTAAATTTTTTACCACCCATCGGTTGATTGGTGGCTTTGTTTTGCAAAGTATGACGCTGGTTTGAACAGAGACTCGGTTTATAAGTAGAAAAAATTAGAAGTTAGAACAATACGTGAAAAATTGTTTCGAATCAAATAGATAATGCAACCTTTATTGAATCCGGTTTCGATTTTTCATTATTAAAATAAGCATCATAATACTGATTAACATCAAGCCTAAACCACCAACAAACATCCAACTTCCCCATTTTGTCCAATCAAAATCCTGCAAAGAAAAAATAGAAGCAATTAATATCAGTAATATTGAAAAACCTTGAGATTGTAAAATAAGAATAACGGCACTCCATCGTTTATCAAACGCTATTCCGAGTCCAACAATTCCAGGAAGGGTAAACATGGCTCCCATTATCCGAGCGGTTAATGGTGTTAATGTCCAGGGCCAGAGATTAATTATCATATTTGGCTGTAAAAAAAGAAATAAACTAATGATTAATGTGATTGCACCAAATGTTCCCATTATCATACGAGCTGTGGATGGGATTATATTATCTTTATCACTCAATTCCCCAGTATCCTGATTTCGATTACGAAGCCAAACAAAGAAGATAAGAAAAGGTGCGGTGAAATACAAACCAGCCCATGCAAAAAATGAAATATGATTATGGTTAAACTTGTCCCAATGTAGAATGGTTGCGATACCTAATAAAGAGGCAAAAATTATTACCGGTAAAAACCCCACCTTGATTTTATGCCATTGTTTACTTCTTAATACTCCCGTAAAAAAGTATATTCCGCCTGCGTAAGCGGAACCTAACATCATTGCGGACATTTGCGGTTGGATTTTCCAAGCAAACAAAGTTTCAGTTTTATGGGGAAATATGAATAATATAATAAAAGCAACTACAAGAAAGGGAATAACGAATGCCGCAACCAGGCGTGTTTCCAATAAAATATGATTATCAAGATGGTTTTTTTTCATAAATTCCTTTTTGTAAGTGTAGTACTTCAAGTGCCCAATTATTAATGATATAGACTCTGAATAACCAAACCAATAGATTATTTTTATAATTGGTTATATCAAATAATCCACAGTATCCCAATCAAAAAATATTATACAGATTACCCTTTTGTTACCAATCGGCTTAAGAAAAGTAAATTAATCCCCAAACCAAAAATCTTCTCGGTGGGATTCAGCAACCAATCAATTTCAAACAGTAATTTTTTGTAAACTTTACTGGTCTGATCTGCCTATAAAGCCCAAGATCATCCGGATAAAATAAAAATCGATGAAAAACTGTTATTTAGATTATTTTCTAAATTTCCATTCTTGCCGCAGGATGCCATAAATCGCAACGTCACACCACTCTCCGTCACGAAATATTGCCTTTCTTAATGTGCCTTCCCGCTGGAATCCAATACCTTCCATTAATCGTTGGGCAGGAATATTTTCATCATCTGTAAAAGCTCCTATGCGCTCTGTAGAATAACCTTCAAAAAGATAATTCACTAATAATTTGATTGCTTCTTTCGCATAGCCTTTACCACGTGCGCTAGCCGCGGGTAATCCAAAACCAATTTCGGGATGGGGAATATCGCCATCAGGATATGGGATCAATGTGTACCGAACGAATCCAACAACCTGCTTTTCGTTGATCGTCTCAATGAGTAATAAGCCTGATTCTCGTTTTAAAAGACCTGAATGTTGATAAGCTTGTCTTAATAAAGGCACATTGTCCATTTGAAAACGTTGGAATGGTCCCCAAAGTGCTTCTCGACTTTGCCCCCATTCTTCTACGATTGGCCAGTCCTTATCTTGAATAGGACGTAATACTACGCGTGATCCTTTAATCATGGTTAACTCTCCTTCATCAATGGATTAATATTGGTGAAATGGGTTGACGTGCAACCGACGATTAATGAATAAGGGTATCTTATTCAAAGATAATTTACATTAATCATACATCAGATTATTTAAATTTCATTTGTAAGAATTGCTGGTCTTGCCGTATTGTTTTTGTGAAGCATAAGATAAAGCCCGTATCCAGTAAATAAGACAATATATGTCAGGGAGACAACATACAATTGCATTCCAATTTGACCGTTGTTTATAAAAGCAAAGAAATTACCCAAAGCGTGAGCTATGATTAAGGGCCAGATAGCGCGTCCTTTGATGACCATTACTCCGAATCCGAAACCAATGGATAGGGCATAACAAACCTGAATGACAGCATAAACGGGATCATAACCAGCCATGACGTTTACTAAGTGCGTAAGTCCAAAGGCTGCCGTTGTGATTAATACAGCTTTCCATTCACCTTTTGGTAAGAATGCTCTCAACATAAGTCCTCGAAAAATCACTTCTTCTACAAAACCAGAAGTAACGGCTAAAAAAGCAAATATTAACAGCGCCGTTCCCTGAGTAATTGCAATGCCAAAAGTTAAATTACCGATGGTGAGTGCCAGGGCTGGAAGAAAAAGCAGCAGGTTTGTTGGGCGTTCAGGTTTTCGGAAACCAATTTCTTGCCACCAACCTAGTTTGGAAACAATAATCACCAGAATAATAACGAGGACTGCCTCAGTATATCCGCTAAAACTGGTCAAAGGCAAATCCATTAGCTGGGCGATAACAACCCCGGCTGCTTGTACGATAATGAGTAGTAATAACATCAAAAAACTGAACAGGAATGGGTGTTTTTCGCTAAAGCGTAAGTTCTTCATAATTTCATTTCCCTTTTATTTGTGTCATCAATTTTATTAAACACGTTGGTGATCTAATAATCAATAATCAGATCGTAGTATTAATTAAGCAAAAATTTCCCCGTTTCCAGGCGGGTTATATCCTGGTCAAATAGCCAGATTAAACTATCCTGCCATCAAAAAATTGAGCAGTCAAGATAACCGTTTTTGTTTGTCTTTATGTCCATTTTTGTCAAATCGGTATGGGTATTTTTAGCGCTATTGAACAAGGAAAAAGCACTCTCCAATTTTGGAGGGTGCTTTTTATTATCTTCCTTATAGAAAAATTTTTATGTTAAGATCGGGCCAGGTCGAAGCGGTCCAGGTTCATGACTTTATTCCACGCGGAAACAAAGTCGTTTATGAATTTCTCTGATGAATCGTCACTGGCGTAAACTTCCGCCAGAGCACGCAGTTGGGAATTTGATCCGAAGACCAGGTCCACACGGGTACCGGTCCACTTGAGTTCGCCTGTCGAACGATCGCGGCCTTCAAATACATCCGGGTCATCCTTGGTTGCTTGCCATACTGTTCTCATGTCCAGCAGATTGACGAAAAAGTCATTTGTAAGTGATTCCGCCCGGTTAGTGAATACACCATGTTTGGACTTTCCGAAGTTGGTGTTCAGAACGCGCATGCCGCCAATCAAAACGGTCATCTCCGGAGCAGTTAAGGTAAGCAGTTGGGCGCGGTCTATCAACATTTCTTCCGCTGTTACTGCATATTTTGCTTTTTGATAATTACGGAATCCATCGGCTGCCGGCTCGAGGTAGGCAAATGATTCAACTTCGGTTTGCTCCTGCAGCGCATCGGTTCGCCCCGGTGTAAAAGGAATGGTTACATCACTGCCAGCATTCCGGGCAGCCTGTTCGACAGCTGCGTTTCCACCAAGCACGATCAGGTCAGCCAGAGAGACTTTTTTGCCACCGTTCTGTGCGCTGTTAAAATCGGTTTGGATTTTTTCCAACGTTTGCAGCACCTTGTTTAATAAAGCAGGTTGGTTAACTTCCCAGTCCTTTTGCGGTGCAAGTCGAATGCGCGCTCCATTGGCGCCGCCGCGTTTGTCGGAACCGCGGAATGTGGAGGCGGACGCCCATGCGGTAGAAACGAGCTCGGGGATCGATAATCCGCAAGCCAGGATTTTTGCTTTGAGATCTTGTATGTCATCTGCATCAATCAGGGCATGATCTACAGCAGGGACAGGGTCCTGCCAGATTAACTCTTCTTCAGGAACTTCAGGACCCAGGTAACGAGAAATTGGCCCCATATCACGGTGTGTCAATTTGAACCATGCTCGGGCATAGGCGTCTGCGAATTCATCCGGGTTTTCATAAAAACGCCTTGAAATCTTTTCATAAATGGGGTCAAAACGCAAAGACAGGTCGGTGGTCAGCATAGAAGGTGCGTGTCGTTTTGAAGGATCGTGAGCATCCGGCACTGTCCCCGCACCGGCTCCGTCTTTGGGGGTCCATTGGTATGCACCAGCTGGGCTCTTTGTCAGTTCCCATTCGTAACTGAATAAGTTGTGGAAGAAATTGTTACTCCACTCGGTTGGTGTTGTGGTCCAAATGACTTCCAGTCCGCTGCCAATGGTGTCCCCACCTACACCGGTACCAAATTTTGTTTTCCAGCCGAGACCTTGCTCTTCAATGCCGGCTGCTTCAGGCTCCGGTCCGACCAAGGCTGCATCGCCAGCACCGTGCGTTTTACCCATGGTATGGCCGCCGGCAATCAACGCGACTGTTTCTTCGTCATTCATCGCCATCCGAGCAAAGGTTTCACGGATATCAATGGCGGCGGCAAGCGGATCGGGATTACCGTTCGGGCCTTCCGGGTTAACATAAATAAGTCCCATTTGTACGGCGGCCAGAGGGTTCTCAAGATCCCGTTCTCCGCTGTACCGTTTGTCGCCAAGCCACTCACTTTCCGCTCCCCAATATATATCCAGTTCCGGTTCCCAGATATCCTCACGTCCACCGCCAAAACCAAAGGTCTTAAATCCCATTGATTCCAGAGCACAGTTGCCAGCCAGGATCATCAGATCGGCCCATGAGATTTTTTTGCCATATTTTTTCTTGATTGGCCAAAGCAGGCGGCGCGCCTTATCCAGGTGGACATTGTCCGGCCAGCTGTTGAGCGGTGCAAAACGCTGGCTGCCCGAACCTGCGCCACCGCGGCCATCACCAATTCTGTAGGTGCCCGCGCTGTGCCAGGCCATCCGGATGAATAGTGGCCCGTAATGACCAAAATCGGCCGGCCACCAGTCTTGTGAATCCGTCATCAGTTTGTAAAGGTCTTCCTTTAATGCTTTGAAATCAAGTTTGTTAAATTCTTCTGCATAATTAAAATCTTTATCCATTGGATTAGCCAAGGATGAGTTCTGATGGAGGATACTGAGGTCTAACTGGTTTGGCCACCAATCTCTGTTGGAGGTGCCTCGACCGGCTACCTGTTTGTGAGCTCCGCCCGTTACGGGGCATTTACTTTCTTCATTCATTTTTTTACTCCTTAACTTATATTACTTATGTAAAATTTTTGAAATAAATATTTTTCCTGCAAAATCTTGTAAAAAGCCGTTTAATTTTCCTCTTTACAATCCGGACAAAGTCCATAAAATGAAATTTGAGGACGAAGGATCTTGTAACCCGATTCCTGTTCCATCCTTTGGATTGATTGCTGATCGATTAATAATTCCCCATCGATGATCTTATTACAATTAACGCAAATCAGGTGAGGGTGCGGATCGGGACGGTTGCCGTCATAATGGCTGTCATCACGCAGGTCAATCTCCAACACCTGGTTAATCTCTTTTAACAAGCTGAGTGTTTTGTAAACGGTGGCATGACTCATGGTAGGAAATTTGCGTTTGATTTTTGCATGCAGCTGGCTTGCACTGGGATGGCCTTCACTGACCGCAATCAAACGAACCAACTCAACCCGCTGCGGGGTAAGCCGGAAATTGTGTTCCTTTAATGCACTTATTAGTTGATCAAAACGGGAATCTGGCACGCTCATTGATTAACTTTCGATAAATAATCTTTATTGATAATCATTATTGATTATATTACCCGAGAATGTCGCAATTTAAAAAAGTTAACTTTATACAATTACCGCAAAAGCTCCTCAAAAAAAAGAGAAACAGACTCCAATAGTTAAACAGCCTGAAACACCACAAGGGATTCGTTATTGTTTCTTAAAATACGGGTAATGGTGGATGTTTAGCAAACTGGATTAACAGTTGTTAATTAAGGTGTCATCAAAAAACGCCTCCAATATTGGAGAGCGTTTCTTTTTATCAATATCATCCTACCATTAGGAGGAGTTGGAATTTTTTACCTGCGCAGAATTTTGACAATCCGGTTATATACGATATTTGATAACCCTGTAGTTTTTCCGCCGATTACATTCGCTAAACCCCATGTTTCTCCGCCAGTTGTATTTACGAACTGAATGACAACTGTATCAATATCCTCGTGATAACGTGCGATGCTGTAGTAGCCTGGCACCCAGCCGGTATGTTCATATTCGTAAATAGAGGAGTAGATAAGCTGTGCATTGTCATTCAACAATGAACCGTCATTTAATGCCCTCAAAAAGATACCCACATCCTGTGCGGTCGCGATCATTGAACCACCAAGATACCTGAGATCATCGTTATATCCATACCAGTAACCACTGATAACATCATCAAATTCCACCTCGTCGATTGAAAAATAGGTGTGTGTTAACCCGAGAGGAGCCAGAATTTCATCATAGACGTATTGGTGGTGGCTGTATCCCAACACTTTGTCAAGGATTCGTCCGATCAATAGATAATTTGTGTTGGAATAACTGTAGCGAGTATCCGGCTTAAAGTCTGCTGGTTGATCGAGTACCAATTCCAGCATATCGGTATCGCCAGTCTGCGGCGTGAACCAGTCAAAATCCTCATCATCCGTGAAATTCGGTATTCCGCTGCGGTGCTGTACTAACATTTTCAGGGTAATCTGATCTGCATATTCAATTCTTCCAACCAATTCAGGAAAGTAATCAGCAATCGTATCTTCCAGCGAAAGTTTTCCCTCATCGACCAATTGGGCGACCGCCGTGGCGATATAGAGCTTGTGAATACTACCGATTTTAAAGTAAGCGTGCGGATCGGCTGGCTCTTGAGTTAATTTGTTTTTCCAGCCAGCGGCATAAAAAGCTGGTTCCTGGCTGCCTTGATCTACATACACGATGATCCCATCCAGCCCGAGGTCAATCGCACGATCGGCCTGCTCCTGCACCGTATCCGGTAAGGGTGCTAACATGGGCGGTACCAGGTCTAAGGGAGGAATGATGATGGCAGTGATTAATCCCACAATCGGCATGACGATTCTTAGGATGCGAATGGGAAGACTTTTATTAAGATTTTTCATGATTTTTATAATCCTTACATTAACTGACTTGAGATCATTTGTTTCATTGGTCACCAATGCTGGAGAAAAAAGATAATTGGGACACTGAGATGCTTTTGAGTATGGTCGGCGGTCCCCCCTTTGCGGGTTGGCTGGGCTGGTTCAGTGTCCCTATTTGTCGAACAGTACATTATTCTCTGTTCGGAGTTCTTCTCTTAGCGGTAGGGATATCCGGTTTCTTACTCCGTTTCTTGCAGCAGCGAAAAAGCCGGCTTGAGTACTTCCGCCAGATTTTGTTCGGGATCGGCTGCATCGTTATTGTAGAGCATTACAATCACGGTATCAAAGGCAGGTACATAATTAAGCACTGACCGAAAACCGGCAATTCCACCGGCATGCCCCATCATTTCTTCCCGGACTGAGATACCCAACCCATAGGAACTACCGGGGGCAGGTGTTGTCATGGCAGTTAATGACTCCGGATCGTCAAACAATGCTCCACCAAACAAACCGCGAGCGAAGGTGATCAGGTCTGGTGCGGTGGATACCAGCCCGCCGGCCGACCACCCGATGGATTCATGTAAATCGGTGACATCTGTTTTGGTGTCTCCTAATCCCATATAACCGTGTACTACATCCACTTTTGCTTCCTCGTAACAATCCAGGAAGGTTGATGTCATTCCCAGCGGTTCATAAATAAAGGTGCGATAGACATCTGCCAGCGGTTTTTCTGTCGCAGTTTCGATTACCATCCCGAGCAGGGTGTAGTTGGTGTTACTGTAACTCCACTGTGTTCCCGGTTCAAACAGAGCTTCTTTGCCATAGACGTAATGGGTGAGGGTGTCATGCGGATCCCGTTGGACACAGGCCAACTCTGCCGCTCCCGTATCCTCATTCATCGTGACCGCTGCGAAGAGATCAGCATAATATGATTCATTTTCGACGATGTTAAACAGTCCGGAGGTATGTGTTAGCAAATGGCGTAGGGTGATTTGATCACCATTCGGTAGTTGTTCCGTTACCGCTGGCAGCCAGCGCGCAAGCGGATCATCCAGGTTCAATACCTCATCCTCAGCTAGCTGTAAAATGACGGTTGCAGTGAACATCTTGGTGATGCTGCCAATCCGGAAGGCTCCGGTAGGTGCTATCGGGATGTCTGCCTTGAGATCGGCGGAACCACTTGCTCCTTCAAACCGGTAGCCTGGTGTGTCAATCCACACCACCATACCAGTGGGTGTATCGACTGCGGTCAGGCTGTCCATTGTTGTTTGTATTCCCGCCGTAACATCCGGCGGGAAGGTCTGTTGGTTTTCTTGTTGGATCGTGGCACAGCTTGTCATCAATATCATGATTACGGTTAAGCTTATGATCATTTGTTTCATTTCGGTTTTATCTTTCTCTTTTAGTCAGTATAAAATTTTGAAAATTACCCGGCGACAACTGTTTTGTTAGAAGGTAAAACGCGTTTTTGATATCCTTTTTTATTCACACCTTTGATCAACAACCAGATCGGGAATGCGATTTCCGCAATCGCAATCGGCAGTGACAGAAAAGCCGGGGTTGTCGTGTAGCTTGGGAACAGCAGGAGTGCGAAACTATCGACCAGGTAACCCACACCAGCGGCAAAAAACAAGATGCCCAATATCTTCGGGAAGTAACCGGACTTGAAGATTAAGTAAGCGAGGACAAAAACATGAATGGTCAAAAATGCAATTCCGATCGTAAAACCATAACTGTGTGCATCAAGGAACAATGTCACCAGCGCATCTACCTGGTCAGGTGCGAAAACAGTCGTATAACTACCACCCAAAAGCAGCAAGACAAAGAAATAGTTAATCAAATTGAGTCCGTGAATGGTGGTCATCGCCAATCTGGAAACTGCGGCGATTAAGGACAATGTTTTATTGATCGGTTTGAGTAAAACATATAAAACTACAGCGAGTATGATTTCACTCAACAAGACTATCAATTCACCGCCGATTGCACCAAGCCGGAACATACTCTCGTTACCAATGATGTTACTGGCAGTAGCTGCGGCATCGCCGGGGATTATGAAGTTGGAGGGCACTACAAAATGAGCGATGGTAGCGGCTACTGTGATGATTAGATAGAGGACACCCGCAAGTCTTGCGGTTTTTTGGACTGAATTACCTTTATTTGTTTGGTTTAATACTTCTTGAGACATGATACTTTCCTTTCTTATCTTAATTGATTAATTGAGATTAATGAGATGCCAAGGTCACGGATGCGTTTGAGCAATCCGAATAACGCAGCCTGGTCTATTACCGGGCAGGTGATGAGCGTATCGCCGTTTTCTTGTTGTTCAATGGATACATCCCCAAACCAATCGGTCCATTGGGCGTCCAGATGGCCTTTGACCCGGATTTGGTAAATGGTTGGTTGGTCTGGCTGGCTGGCTGTTTGGTGTTTGTCTGACATCTCTCCTGACTTTCTGTGAGATCTGCGGTTCCGCGTCCCTCACTCAATATGGAGATAGTTTATCGACAAAGTGGTATTAACGGATAGACACTTAAGTGTCTTTTTAAGGTGTTAATCGTGTTTACCCCCTCACCAGGCCTTTTCAAAACCCGTTCTAAAGTGAACCTCAATTAAGAATAGGGTAGGGTTGGTTGGTTTGGAGAATAATGGAACCGATTGTGGAAAATTCTTCCTGAATGGTATTTAACTGCAAACAACCCACCTCATCGGGGTGGTTTCCTCTGGTTAGCCCATTTAAACATTCGATTGTTACAAAGTTTTTCTAATTTAAGGCAGGTGAATTTTTTTGATGT